>CALKBI010000001.1 GCA_937990185.1 uncultured Neomegalonema sp.
CAGCCCAAACTACTACGGCGCTTACATGCGAGATCCCGACAGCAATAAATTACACGTCGCTATCCAAACCTAACAAAACACATCAGTCACGCTTTCCCTGTATCACACGGTTCAATATCATCGCACAAAACAAAATCGCGACTGCATTGGAAAATATAATCCCGAAGGACTAACTCAGACTCCCTCAACAATCACGACGTCGGAGTTTGAATATGCCTGCCGCAATGGAACGGCTTTTTGATATTCAGGCGAGTTATAACATTCCATCGCTTGATCAAAACTTTCGAATTCGATTACGACATGACGAGAGCGGATTGATCCCTCCGGCCCTTCACACCTTCCTCCGCGTACATGAAATTTTGCGTCATATTTCTCGAAAGCCAGCGCATCTTGCGCCAAATACTTTGGATAATTATCTGCGTCGGTTACATCCACATGGATGATCCAGTAACCCTTGGGCATTGAAATACTCCTTGTTTGGAAAAGGCGAAACTCACTAATGGATATGATCGAGGAATACGAAGAACGCAAACGCCTTCGCCGCAGTCGCTTTCGTTGGCGCGTTATTGCAATCCTTGCGGTCTTGGCAGTTGTTGCAATTTTATTCCCCAAAACGAAGCCAACGACGGGCGAACATATCGCACGCTATACAATAGATGGTGTCATCAGTGATGATCCGGCACGGGATAAAACCCTGAAGAAAATAGCCGAAAACGAGACTGTCAAAGCTTTGTTGCTCAGTATTGATAGTCCTGGCGGTACGGTGGTCGGTTCGGAAATTCTCTACGAGTCAATTCGCAAAGTGTCGGAAAAAAAGCCAGTTGTTGCAATCATGCGCAATGTTGCAGCGTCGGGGGGGTATATGGCAGCGATTGCTGCAGATCATATTATCGCTCGAGGTAATACTATAACTGGATCTGTCGGCGTGATTGCCCAAGCACCGAATGCTCATGGATTGTTAGACCGTCTTGGTGTTTCGGTCCTTGAGATAAAAAGTGGGTCGTTAAAGGCGCAACCCAGCCCTTTCCAACCGGTAGAGCAGATAGCAGTTAATGCAAAACAGAAGATGGTCGCTGAGTCTTTTGACTGGTTCCTTGATCTTGTTAAAGAGCGCCGCATTTTGACACCGACCGCAATTCAACAGATAGAGTCGGGTGGTGTGTTCACTGGAAGGCAGGCAAAAGACATCGCATTGATTGATGAGCTTGGCGGTGAAGATGCTGCAATTTCTTGGCTGGAGATACAGCGGGAAATTGCGGAAGATCTCAAGGTCATTGATTATGGCGTAAACAAAACCGGTCTTCTGGCTAAACTGCTTGATCTGACTGGTTTCGCACGGGTTGATCGCTCAATTCTATCACCGGGGTTGTATGCAATTTATCGTTAAGTGAAAAACATGAATATGACCCACTGGACATTTCCGGGAAAGCGTGAGAATTTAAGGACATAGCCGCACGGGGCGAGTGTGGAAAAAGGACGTACTTAACTATGATAAAATCTGAACTAATTACAAAGCTGGCAGAAGAAAACCCTCACCTGTATCAACGTGACGTTGAGCGGATTGTGTCTACGATATTCGAGTCAATCTCCGAAGCATTGGCTAGTGGTGATCGCGTTGAACTTCGAGGGTTCGGTGCGTTTTCTGTAAAACACAGAGACGGACGTGTCGGACGTAATCCGCGCACGGGCGAATCTGTCAATGTTCCAGAAAAATCAGTACCGTTTTTCAAGACCGGCAAGGAACTCCGTGAACGTTTAAATGAGGGTTATAACGACGGCTAATGCGCTATTTCACAATCATACTCGCTGTACTTTTCGGTATGATGCTCAGTTGGGTCATGCTGCTCAACCCGCAAATCGTACAGGTACGTCTCGACTCGGTTGGTGCCGATGGTTTGAGTTGGCTGGAAGAACCTGTGCGGGCGATGGCGATGTGGAAGGTCATTTTCTGGTCCGTCGCTCTTGGAATTGCGATTGGTGTATTGTTGATGTGGAGCAGCGGCGCGGAAAGCCGACGGCGATTGCGCGACTTTGAATACAGTCGCGATAGTGCAGCAGCCGATGATGATGAACCGGATTATGTTGTCGGCTTGACTGGGCGTCGGCGTTAAGTTTTCGGTTTGTCTTAACTGGAAACAAGGAATAGCCGGTTTTGAGTGCCGTCAAAATTTGTGGATTAAAAACACCTGAAACTGTTGATGCGGCAATTGAAGCTGGCGCTCAATATGTTGGTTTTGTCTTTTATCCACCTTCACCACGATCGGTTACACCGGCAGATGCCGCGCACCTTGCGCTGCGCGTGCCTAGTGGCATCGCAAAAGTTGGGCTTGTCGTCGCACCGGACGATGCTTTGCTCGATGAGATCGCGCAGATCGTGCCGCTGGATATGATACAGGTTCACAAAGTTTCCGATGCTAAGCGCTTAGCTGAGATTGGGGTACGCACCGGCTTGCCTGTTATCGCGGCGGCTCCGGTTGCAAATGCTGAAGATGTTGATGCAGCACTTCGGCTCTCTGAAGCCGCGCAGATCATCCTCTTCGATGCAAAGCCTTCTGAAAATGCGGTTTTGCCCGGTGGAAATGGCATCAGCTTTGATTGGCGTTTGTTGTCCACGCGGCGCATATCGAAACCGTGGATGCTTGCAGGAGGGCTTAGTCCTGAGAATGTAGCCGACGCGATAGCTCTTACGGGAGCCAAGCATGTCGACGTCTCCTCCGGTGTGGAATCAGCTCCCGGAGTTAAAGACACGGCAAAGATTAAGGCTTTCATCCGTAATGCTAACGCTCGAAGCGTTTTTGGTTCTGTCTAAACCATCCAGAATAACTTGATCTTCGAGTGTCAATGGGCAGCGAATTTTGCAATTATGTCAACGGACCGTTGAACCTGGAACGCCAATGCGTTAGGCCAACCTCATCATTCTGATACGGGAGACGACACCATGAATATCCATGAATTTCAGGCAAAAGCGTTGTTGCGCGATGCAGGTGCGTTGGTCTCCGAAGGGCGTGCAATAACGGACGCTTCCGAAGCGCAAGCTGCGGCTGAAGAATTGGGCGGACCGATCTGGGTAGTGAAATCACAGATTCATGCCGGCGGACGCGGTAAAGGTAAGTTCAAAGGCAATGAGGACGGCGGCGGCGGTGTGCGTGTCGTCAAATCTGTTGATGAGGTTGTCTCCAACGTCAATGAGATGCTGGGCGAGACTCTTGTCACTCACCAAACCGGCCCTGTCGGGAAACAAGTCAACACGATCTACATTGAAGATGGTGCGGAAATTAAAACCGAGCTGTATCTGTCGATGCTGGTGGATCGTGAAACGTCGCGCGTTTCCTTTATTGCATCGACTGAAGGCGGTATGGATATTGAGGAAGTCGCGGCGTCGACCCCTGAGAAAATTCTCACTTTTACAGTTGATCCTGCTACCGGCATTCGTAACTTTCACGGCCTGCGTGTCGCGCAAGCGCTAGGCATGGAAGGTCAGCAGATCAAGCAAACCGTTAAGCTGTGCAATGCGCTCTATAAATTCTTCATTGAGAAGGATTGCGAGATGCTGGAGATCAACCCGCTTATCGTTGATGGTGAAGACAATGTGCGCGTGCTCGATGCAAAAGTCAGCTTTGACGGTAACGCGATGTACCGCCACCCCGAATTAGCAGACCTGCGTGATGAGACGGAAGAAGACCCTAAAGAGCTTGCGGCGTCGAAGTTTGATCTGAATTACATCGCGCTTGATGGCGAGATTGGCTGCATGGTCAACGGTGCGGGCCTTGCTATGGCGACGATGGATATCATCAAGCTGTTCGGGTCCGAGCCTGCAAACTTTCTCGACGTGGGCGGGGGAGCGACCAAAGAAAAAGTTACCGAGGCGTTCAAAATCATCCTGTCAGATGACAAGGTGAAAGGTATCTTGGTCAACATCTTCGGCGGCATTATGCGCTGTGACATCATCGCGGATGGTGTGGTCTCGGCAGCTCGTGAGGTTGAGTTGGATGTGCCGCTCGTTGTTCGCCTTGAAGGGACAAATGTCGAGCAAGGTAAGCAGATCATGGCCGATAGTGGCCTGCCGATCATCTCAGCGGATACGCTCGCAGATGCAGCGGAAAAGGTCGTTGCAGCGGTGAAAAGCGCGGGTTGATCAAAATATTGATCTTGACCAACTCAAGAGCAACCGGTGAATTGAATGAATAATGATGTATTCTGCACAGTGCAGAATGCATCATTTCTTGGCGCTCTGAACAGTGACCTTTGGCTATGATTACTCTGTGGAACAACGCCCTGCGCGGATACAGGCGCTAATTGTTGTCTCTGTAGCTGCCGGGAAAATACTGCCCGGACAGGCATTCATATCAAGCGTCAAGTTTTGAAGGCCAACACCGCGCAGAGCCATTAGGCCGCTCGTTCCAGTCTTGGGAAAGCCTCCACACCACGGACCGATACAGCTGACACTTACGGTAATCGCATGTTCGAACGGTACACCCGCATCCCCATTAAGCAATTTTCCCGAAAACAAAAAAGGCGCGGTGATCGGTTCTTTGGTTCCAAAGCCGCCATTCAAATCAATTGCATTTGGGATTTTTGGCAGCGTATCGGTTGGCGTCAGTGTTCCGACACCGATGTAGTAAGTTTTTTCGGAGTCGACCCATTGGTTGAACTGGCGCTCTACGTTCGGCTCAATACATGATAGTGCCGCCGCTTGTGTAGAGACGCAAACGAGAAGACCCGTCAGAACACCGCGTAGGAGATTAGCACCAGACATATACATTTTTCCGTCTATTGGTTCGGTGCGATTAGACTTGCGTTTCCTTAAGGCCATGCCGCAAGAGGCGGCATCGACATAAGAACGGCCTCGATATTGTGGCCTGTTTCCAGCCCGAACTTTGTTCCACGATCGTAGCAAAGATTGAACTCCGCATAATATCCACGGCGCTTGAGTTGATGCGCGCGGTCCTCATCGGTCCACGGCTCGTTCATGCGTTTCTCAACCAGCGGCGGATGTGCCGCGAGAAACGACCGCCCAACATCTTGGGTGAAGGCGAAATCAGCCTCCCAGTCGCCGGTATTGTGATCATCATAAAATATTCCACCGACTCCGCGTGCAAAATTGCGGTGCTTAATCATGAAATACTCATCCGCCCATGCTTTGTAGCGCGGGTAGTAGTCCAAATTGTGTTTATCGCATTCCGTCTTATAGGCGGCATGGAAGAACGCGGTGTCTTCTTCTACCGGAACCATCGGGTTCAAATCGCCACCACCCCCGAACCACCAAGCATTTGGAGTCCAAAACATGCGCGTATTCATATGAACGGCGGGTACTTTTGGAGAGCGCATATGGGCAACCAAAGAAATGCCAGCTGCCCAAAATCTAGGGTCTGCTTCGACACCGGGGATTCCTCGTGAGGCCATCATTTGCTGAGCGCGCGGTGCGAGTGAGCCGAAGACGGTAGAGATATTGACGCCGACTTTCTCGAAAACGCGGCCATCGCGCATAACGGCCATTTCGCCGCCACCTGCATCTTCATCGCCCTCGCCCGCACGATGGGTTTCGCTGCGCTCAAATCGTCCGGCGGGTAGATCAGAAAAAGGGCCGCTGGAATAGGCGTCTTCGATCCCTTCCATTCGCGTACAAATCGCATCGCGTAATTCTTTGAACCAAGCCGAAGCCCGCGCTTGCCTCGCCTCAGCATCATCCAAAACGCCCGTTACATCCATCGCTGCCGCAGCCGACATAGTTGCTCCTCTCGAACCTATTGCTCAGAGCCTACACGGAGTAATGGAGCGTGAAAACCACGCGAATGAAACTATTGTGCGGGAAGGTTTGTCTTCAAAAAGTTGCGGAGTGCCGCCCAATATTCATCACGAGCTGATGTTAAAAGCGCTGTTGCGCCGTGTTTACCTGCGCCGCGCGGGATAAATCCGGTTGCCTGCCCGCCGATGATTTCGGAAATGGGTTGCCATTGTGTTGCTTCACTGCGTGCCGCTGTGATGAAAACCGGTACGGCAATATTTGCAGCAGATGTGCGGACCAGCGATCTGTCCGGAAAATATTCACCGGGAGAGAATGACATAACGGCATCAGCAAACCCGCGATCTTGACCTGCCAATACGAGAACCAATGACGCTGAATAGGATGAACCGACAACGCCAACTTTACGTGCGCCTAGGTTTTGGCGGGCATAAGCTGCCGCTGCTTTCAGGTCAGGGATTGCCGCAAGGAAAGGGCGCTTACCAGAACGTGCTGCTGTTTCATTGCGAACACCGCCGAAAGACCGGCCAGAGCGCTGATCGACTGCGAGCGTTGTATAACCCATCCGGTTCAGAACCGGCGCGATCTCTTGATACTCACCCCGACTTGCACCGGCCATGTGGAATAGGACAATAACCGTGTCTGAACTGCCCCGCGACACATCAGCGGTAATTGTCAAACCATCACTTGCCGGGAATGTCACCGTCTCAGCGCGCAACGGATTAGAGGCCAATAATAACAGCGCGAACGCAGCGAAAAATCGGTTCATACCAAGGCTCCTATTTCCAAAACACATCCGTTCGGTGCTCGAAAACCCAAATCAGGCACTTTAAGCGTTGTTTCAGCTATATTGGATGTGTTTATCACGGGTCACAAGGCTGCCAGAATATCATGACATCTGGTGACGTGCGCTCACGATTAGGACAGGTTCTCGGAAATGTACGGAGACGATTCCTTTCATACCCTGTCCATTATAGGACAAATCGGGTTGGTTTTATTATCGGCTGCATTGACCGCGATTGTTCTTTGGTTCGCAATGGTCGTGATGCGATGGCTTCCATTTCCGTTGCGTGTTGTTCTTGCGGTCTTGTTGTTCTTTGGGTTCGTGTGGTTATCGCCTCAGGTGTATTACACGTATTACATGACTTTCTTCGAGGGCTTGCCTTGGCAAGTGGTCATAAAAGGCCCGCCCTCTATGGAAACTCTGTGGAAACTGTTGAGCTTTCAAGGCCAAGCGACGTTATCCGCGCATTCTCAAGGTTTGCTGGGTTGGGCCTTATTAGCGATTGCGGTTTTCAGGAGGCGCAAGCCATCAAGCGCATCAGGAGATCGCGTCCGGCAAGACGCGAAATCTGATGCTCTTTGATTGACTGCGTTAAACTGCGGGCGGCGCTGGAGGTTTTGCAAGATGATCACGTTTGATCCAAACTTTGGCTCCTGCCGATCCAGTCTTTATCGATGCAGAGCCGTTTTTGGGCAGACGTAGCCATGAGTGTGGCGCGAAATCTTCGCCGTCCTCTGTAAATCCACCTTCCAGTACGAAGACTTCCATGCCGTTCGGCGCATCAAGCGGGATGGTGCTGTCGGCACTCCATCGTTCTAACGATACGTCTTCATTTCCGTCATTAAAGAGGGGCATGACCTCAACATTGTCGCGCCCTGCAACATCAACAAAAGCCATTTTATTGGTATCAATGCGCGCAAATGTGGGATCATCAGGCACGAACTGCCATAGTTTTACAAGGATCGTACATCCGGGTGCGGAACCGGGTGTGTGCTTGGATCTCGGCGGGTTTCTAACATAAGTTCCGGCTGGGAAGTCACCGTGTTCGTCCTGAAAAACACCTTCCAAGACGAAGAACTCCTCACCACCGGTATGGGTGTGTGCGGAAAAATGGCTTTCAGGTGCGTAACGAACAATCGACGTCGCTCTCGCAACCTCATTTCCAAGGCGGTCGAGCATACGGCGATCTACTCCCGGCATCGGAGATGCAACCCAATCCAGCTTTGCCGCGTGAACGACAGCCTTTTGTGAGAAATCTGCATTCAATTCCATGGTTTTATCCCCTTGGCGTTTATGGATTACCTATCTAGTGATAGGTAATCCATAAACGACTTGCTCCATTGCGTCAATCTATCTATTGATAGGTAGCGATAAAATAAAAGAGATCAATGTGAGCACGACCGTCGAAAAACTATTAGATCAGGCCGAATCCGAGATACGCGAACGCGGATACCACGCTGTCAGCTTTCGCGACCTTGCAGCGTCGCTGGGTATAAAAAGTGCGAGCGTCCATTATTATTTCCGCCAAAAAGAAGACCTCGGCATCGCCCTTGTGAAACGATATGGTGAACAGTTTTTTAACATCCTCGAAGAGAAGGCTGAAGAGCTGGATAATCCGCTGCAAGCCGTCATTGATGTTTATCGTAATGCTTTGACCAGCTCGGACCGAATTTGCCTGTGTGGGATGCTAGGCGCCGAAGGTTGCGGTATTCCAAAGACGTTGTCCGACGAAGTGGCCGCGTTTTTTCAAGCCAATATCGATTGGATTGCAGAGACACTGCCTAAAACCATATCCGCTGCTGAACGAAAGCGCCAAGCAGAACACTGCATCGCGACGCTTCAAGGGGCGATGATGCTGGCAACCAGTCTGAATGATCACAAAGTCTTTGATCGCGCAGCTAAAAGCCTATTGAAATAGATTTTCTATTCCATAAGGTGCGTTGAGGATAACCAAACCGGAGCCTTCCATCCCGCGTCCTTTATGTTGTGGAAAACGTACTTCGTCGACCACGCCACCAAGAGCCTCAATCATAGCTTTGTGTCTGCCATCCGGCAAAAGCGGATACCAGACCATCAGGACGACTTCAGGCCATTTCGCGATCAAGGCTTTCGCAAAATCAACGACGTCCATGTATTCGGATTTCACTTCATAGCTGGGATCGACCAAAACCAAACCACGGCGCGGTTGTGGCGGAGACAATGCTAAGACACCTTCAAAACCATCGCGGCGATGCACTTCGGCGTCAATGGCTTCGGCTAATGCAGCATATTCAGCAGGGTGTAATTCCATAAGGATACAGCGGTCTTGTTCGCGCAACAAAGCCTGTGCCACGAGGGGTGAGCCGGGATAACTGTCCGGGCCGAAATGATCCCGCACGAGATCTAACGCGTTCCAGAACGGATGATCGTCGCGCTCTGCTTTGCCGATACCGGCGCGCCATTCTCCGGTTTTTTGTGCCTTCTCATCTGTGAGATCATAAATGCCGCGCCCGGCATGGGTTTCCATATACGTGATGGGCCTGTCTTTTTGAGTCAATAACGAGAGGACACTGGCCAGCGCGCGATGCTTATGAATGTCCGCCGGACCTCCCGCGTGATAACCATGTTGGTAAGACAGCATATGCGCTCCATATTCTCGTTCATGTTTAACGTAAAAACTGCCTTATGAAAGCCTTTGCCGATCTTTTGGAGGCCCTTGTTCTAACGCCGTCGCGCAATGCGAAGCTGGCGCTGTTGACCGGGTACTTCAAAAGGACGCCAGACCCGGATCGCGGGTGGGCTTTGGCATGTCTTGCGGGATCGCTTGAGCTGCGCAATGCGACCGCTTCGGGGCTGCGCACGTTGGTTGAAGAGTGTGTCGATCCAACGCTGTTTCGCTTGTCTTATGATTATGTCGGAGATCTGGCTGAGACAGTCGCGCTGATTTGGCCGGAGGGTAAAAGCCAACATTTGCGATTGGCGGATGTGGTTGAAACGCTGCAAGGGTCGACGCGGGAAGGGGCGCGCACCCATATCAAAGGATGGCTCGATTGTTTGGGGGCGTCAGAACGGTTGGCGCTGATCAAGCTGGCAACGGGCGGATTGAGAGTCGGGGTATCGGAACGGCTTGCAAAAACAGCGCTCGCCGCAATGCACGAAGACCCGGAAAATACGTTATCAGATATTGAAGAGATGTGGCACGGGCTGGAGCCGCCTTTTGTCTCGTTGTTTGCTTGGCTGGATGGCAATGCCCCGATGCCGCAAGTCGATCTGCGCCTCGCCTTTCGTCCCGTGATGCTCGCGCATCCTTTAGATAGCGGACTTTATTCTGCCGATGAGCGCAAGGTCGGATTGCATGAAGAGGATGGCTCTGCCGATTGGTCATTGCAACGGCTGGACGCGAAACTTGATCCTGCCGAGCATAGTGCAGAATGGAAATGGGATGGCATTCGTGTGCAAGCCATTTCACTTGATGGAGAACGGCGGCTCTATACGCGCATGGGTGAAGACATTGGCCGTTCGTTTCCTGATGTGCTCGCGGCTATGAATTTCGAAGGCGTTGTCGATGGTGAATTGCTGGTCGCGCGGACTCATGAAACCGGATTGACGATTGCGCCTTTTGCCGATTTGCAAAAACGGTTAGGGCGTAAATCTCCGGGGGCCAAAACCTTGCGCGAAAATCCTGCGCATATCCGACTCTATGATTTGCTGCATGACGGAGATGAAGATATTCGCCCGCTTAGTTTTTCTGATAGGCGGGCACGGTTGGATGCTTGGTTCGCGGCGCAGCCTATTCTTGGCGGCGTCGATCTTTCCCCGATTGTCCCGTTCTCGACATGGGCAGAATTGGCGGCGATCCGGGCGACATCGCGGGATACCGGCCAGGAAGGGTTGATGCTTAAACGCCTCGATTCTGCCTATGTCGGTGGACGCCCGACGGGACCGTGGTGGAAGTGGAAACGCGATCCGCTTTCCGCCGATTGTGTGGTCATGTATGCTCAGCGCGGACACGGGCGGCGCTCGTCTTACTATTCGGATTTTACTTTCGGGTGTTGGCGCGAGGGGCCGGAGGGCACAGAGCTTACGCCGGTTGGCAAAGCCTATTCCGGGTTTACCGATGCGGAGCTTGCGCGCCTCGATAAATGGGTGCGTGATAACACCACTGAACGCTTTGGACCTGTGCGCGCCGTAAAACGCGGATTGGTTTTTGAGGTCAGCTTTGATGCCGTGCAACGCTCGACCCGCCACAAAAGCGGTATCGCGATGCGCTTTCCGAGGATCAAACGCATCCGTTGGGACAAGCCCGTGCATGAAGCGGATAGAGTGGAAGCGCTGGAAGAGATGATTGAAGGTGGTGCAGGCTCTCGATGATCGGCTATGCCGATGCACCTTTCGCTGAGAGTCTTACGCTTGTGGGATTCGCCGTTACTTGTTGAGTGATACTCAACACGTATAGTTCATCCCGAGCCGTCCGCCATCGACATAGATCGTCTCGCCCGTGATGTAGCTCGCCTTGTCACTGGCCAAAAATGCCACGACATCGCCGATCTCTTTTGCTGATCCAATACGTTGCAGCGGCGTGCGCGACATCACCATTTTCATTGCGTCGGGATTGGCGTTCACCCCGGCCAGCATCGCGGTATCAATCGAGCCGGGACCGACCGCATTCACGCGGATGCCATGGGGCGCAAGCGCTAGAGAACTGGCCTTGGTCAACTGATTCACACCGCCTTTTGATGCGCAATAGGCGGGGATCGACGGGATGGCGACTTGGGCATTGATGGAGGACATATTAACAATCGCGCCCTTGATGCCTTTTGCGACCATCGTTTTAGCGGCGCGTTGCAAAGCGACAAACGTGCCGGTCAGATTAATGTCGATCACACGTTGAAAATCTTCCAGCGAGGTTTCCAGAAAATCCCCCGGAATCGCGACACCGGCATTGTTCACCAAGACAGAGACGGGACCGATATCGGTTTCGATCTTATCAAACATTGCATTCACTGCCGCCGCGTCGCCCATATCGCAGGCAAGGCCGACCGTGCCATTCCCCATCTTCGCCGCCGCTGCCTCGACCCCTTCGGCATTGATATCAGCGAGTACAATCCGGTGGCCAAGTTCGGCAATCGCTTCGGCACAAGCATAGCCAATGCCCTGCGCGCCGCCGGTGATCAGGGCGATGGGGTGGTCAGTCATAACGGGTCTCCGGGTGAGTGGACTTTTGCGGGACTGTGGCATCGTGCGCGAAAGGGAGCAAGGGCGTTAGTTGCTGTCATTCCCGCGTCAGCGGGAATCTCTTTGCCAAGTGGTTCGGGGATGGAAGGGAGATCCCCGCTTTCGCGGGGATGACAGAATATTGTGGAGGCAGTTTAGCGCGTTTTCTGTCCCCAAGATGATTAGAGAGGGAGACACCACACCGGCCTTTAGAGCCGGGGTCCCGAAATTAATTTGTACACTTAATGGCGCGAGGCCCCGTGTCTTCGCACGGGGCGGGTGTTGCGTAAGTGGGAATCTCGTTTATGAGGCAGCAGATGCCCGTTTTCACGGGCATGACAGTAAAAAGGGATTACGGTTTATCCCGTGTTGCTTTGAACGTCTCATAATTCGCGATGACTTTTTTTGTATTGGGGTGATCCTCCCCAAGCGATGCACGGAAAATTTTGATGGCCCGCTGATAGAGCGGTTCGGCCTCATCGTACCGGCCTGTCGCCTCTAGCAATCCGGCGAGATTGTTGAGCCGTATCGCAACGGAAGGATGCTCCGCGCCCAACGTCTTTTCACCAATTTCCAACGCACGGCGATAAAGCGGTTCGGCGTCGTCGTGCCGGCCTGTCGCTTTCAGCAATAAGGCGAGGTTGTTACTGGCAGTAGCAACATGAGGATGATTAGCTCCATGAGCGGCCTGCATAATAGTTAATTCTTTATATCGAAGTGGTGTCGCTTCCTCCAAGCGATCTGTTGCGAACAGCAAACCTGCAAGATTTCCAACACTAATACCAACATCGGGATGGTCCGCGCCCAACGTCTTTTCACCAATTTCCAAAGCGCGACGGTAAAGCGGTTCGGCCTCGTCATGCCTGCCTGTCGCCTCCAGTAATCCGGCGAGGTTGTTGAGCCGTATCGCTACTGAAGGATGCTCCGCGCCCAGCGTCTTTTCACCAATCTCCAACGCGCGGCGATAGAGCGATTCAGCCTCGTCATAGCGGCCCGTCGCCTCCAGCAATAAGGCAAGGTTGTTGAGCCGTATTGCAACAGAAGGATGCTCGGCGCCCAGCGTCTTTTCGCCGATCTCCAACGCACGGCGATAGAGCGGTTCAGCTTCGCCATACCGGCCTTGCGCCCTGTAACTTTCCGCAAGATTGTTCAGCGCCGTCGCCGTCTTCGCATCCTCGGCACCGAACTCGGCCTCGGCAACATCAACAAGCTGTTCTTTAGTCCGCGCTCCACGCCGGTAATCGCCGCACTTATCCGCAAACATTCCCGCCATGATCAGATTATCATAAGTCGGGGACAGCCGCGCGGCCTCGGCATAGTGCTGATCCGCATCTTGCCAGCGGATGTCATCCTCGGCGATCCTGCCACGTTCATAGGCCAGTTTTGCCGCCTCTGCCGCAATATCACCGGCTTGTGCGGCAAGTTTTTCCTGTGCCTCGCCGAACAGTGCATCGGCCAATCGCGTATCGCCGCGATCCAAAGCGCGTTTCGCGGCCTCGACCTTTTCGGCCTCCATATTATTATGCAGGCGCGACAGGCGGTCATGGGCGGCATCCAGCTCGGCCTGTTTACGGGCAAAATCAACCTCGAGGTCAGAGGCGCGCTTTTTCGCCTCGGCAAGCTGTTGCTCCAGCACCGCCCGATCAGCCTCGGTCGCGGCGCGGAGTTTTTCTTCTGCTTCGGCCACGCGCTGAGAGACATTTTCTTCGTGCTGTTCAAAGGTCAGCACTCCGGTCGCAGTCGCCCCTTTGTGCGGCAGGCGGAAACATCTTCGGGCGACAGGTTCAGCGCCACGGTCAAAGCATCGACAATTTCCTGCGCCGGATTCGCGACCTTGCCGCGCTCCAATTCAGAGATGCGGGCCTTGCGGCTTTCATCATCAAAGGCTCTGATTGCCAGCTCGCGTTGGCTCAACCCCTCTTCTCCGCGACACCGTGCGATCAACTCGCCAAAATGAATTCCAAAGCTCATTCAAACCCTTTTTAGTCAACCGCTTAGCCAGAGGTTCGCGAACTTTCGCGATTGTCCGGTAACCGGCAAATCCGCAAGTCGGGGCGAGATAACCGTCATCGCAACCAAATGACGAAAGTTTAATCATGCACGCAATACTTTATATCGGGATCGCTGTTATTTATGTGGGAACAATGGGACCACTAGACAAGTCGGTTGCCACCATGCTGCTCGCTGCGCTTTATGCGCTGATGGGGTTTGTTCATTGCCCGACGCGCCTCAAAAATAAAAAGATTGCCCGTTGGGTCGCCTTGCTCGGCTTGATCATAGTGTTTCAAAATGCCGAGGTTGGTGCTTTGGCGGCGGGCGAAAACCGTCCCTCGATTATTCACACACCGGCGGTGGCGACAAAACCGCCCCGCGCCGATTGAGGGGCGGTTTATGCGTGGGTCAGGCTTTCGCTGCGTCTTTCATTGCGTCTTCGCCTTTTTTCCAAAGATTGCCCTGCCATAATTCTTCGAGGCCGGTTTCGCCGCTTGCGCCTTTGGTGGTCAGATAGTCGTAATAGGATGTCGGTTTATGGCCGGTCAGATTGTAGAAATCCGGGCTACAGCGCGTGTAAAATCCGTTCGTCAGATACTCGAAGAACTCGGCGCGGGTTGCTCCGAAATCGTTTTCAAAATCGACCATGGTTTGCGCACGGTATTCGAGGGTTTTGCCCATCGCGCGGCCCAGATCCACCGCAATTTCTGCCATAGACTGAGGTGCGGGGCCGGTGATGTCGTAGAACTTATTGCCATGGCGCGCCGGTCCTTCGCTGAGGACAACCGCCGCTGCCTCTGCAATATCGCGGGTTGCTACGAAAGAATTCCGCATATCGCCGAGAGGATTGGAGAACCAGCCTTCTTTGTCGATTGTCTCGCAGTCGGTCTTGAGCAGATGGTTCATGAAAAAGTTATTCCGCAAGGCAGTGACGTTCAGCCCCTCGTCAATCAGGGCTTTCTCGCCCCACCAGTAATGTTGCAGCATCAAAGGAATGCCGGCCCCTGCGCGCGAGGCGTGTTGCTCAGGGTCATACGAGGCCGTGTTGGTGTCCGCGCCCATACAACTGACCCGCACAACATGCTCGATTTGTGCCTTGCGCTTGCCAAGCTCTTTGCAAAACGCGAGATGCCCTTCGAGCATCGGGTCGAGTGAGGCAGAGTAAACCACGCTCACGCCTTCCAGTGCCGGTCCCCATGTCGCGGTGTCCGAGAGATCGAACTTGACCACTTCATCCGCGCCAAGCGCGAGCAGGCTGTCCGCTTTGGTCTCGCTGAAATAGCAAGCGCGCACAGTGAAGGCATCATTCGCCGCAAGGCGGGCCACCAGCTCTTTACCGATGCGGCCCGTTGCGGAAGTGATCAGGACAGTTTTCTTTGACATGGGAGGAATGACTTTCGCTGGATTTCATTTTGCCCTGTGTGTGGCCGGAAATCCGTTCGCGATCAATCCTGATAATCTTCGACGTCTAAAATGAGTGTCCCCAACAATGTCGGGGACACTTGAAATCAAGCGACCTCTACCATCTCCGAACGGATTTGTTGGCGATAGATGTCTATGGGGGCCAGCTCGCCGCCGGTGTCTACATGCCAGAATGTCCAGCCATTGCAGGCTTCCGCACCTTGGACATGCGCGCCGATCTTATGAATCGAGCCAGTCGCATCTTTGGTCAGCAACGTCCCGTCGGCGCGAACTTTCGCTGAATGCCGTCGGTTGTAGGAATACAGCATCGTGCCGGGGCGCACGAGATGACGCTCAACCAATGTGCCAAACGGGACACGCGGCTCCGAGCGTTTCGGCTTTGTAACTGAGAGGGCCGGTTCTTCGAATGGCGTCACATCTTCGATGCGATCCATTGCGAAGTCCGCATAGACTTGCTCACGTTCGATTCCGATGAAACGGCGACCCATGCGTTTCGCAGCGGCGCCGGTTGATCCCGACCCGAAAAATGGATCAAGCACCACATCGCCGGGATTGGTTGTGGACAACAGCACTCGATACAACAGCGCCTCGGGCTTTTGTGTCGGGTGTGCCTTGCGACCATCTTCGTCTTTGAGGCGTTCTGCCCCTGTGCAAATCGGCAGCGTCCAATCAGAACGCATTTGCAGATCATCATTCAAGGCTTTCATAGCCTCATAGTTGAACGTGACTTTACTGGAGTCGGACTTTGCCGCCCAAATCAGCGTCTCATGGGCATTTGTGAAGCGCTTGCCCCGAAAATTTGGCATCGGGTTGGTCTTGCGCCAGATAATGTCGTTCAGAACCCAATAATCGAGGTCTTGCAGCGCCGATCCTACACGGAAGATATTGTGATAGCTGCCAATCACCCATAGCGCGCCATTCGGCTTCAGCACGCGCCGCGCAGCAGCCAGCCAATCACGGGTAAAGCGGTCATAAGCGTCGAAGCTGGAAAACTGATCCCACGCATCAATCACACCGTCCACTTTGCTCTCATTCGGACGCTTTAGCTCGCCGCGGAGCTGAAGGTTATAGGGCGGGTCGGCGAAGACGAGATCGACTGATCCGGCTGGTAGCCGATTCATCGCCTCAACGCAGTCTCCGACGAGAATTTCGTCCAGAGGCAGCGCGCACTTCTTCGTCGACCGCGTGCTGCGTTTTTCGCAGCTTTTTTTCGCGGTCATAATTTTAGTCCTGCTCGATTTATCTTGAGCACGAACATGATTCATCAAATCGAATCGGTCAATAGTTAAATTTAATCAGGAGTCTACACGTTGTTCTTTAAGTAAAATATCGGCTATCGGTTTAAATGATCGGCGATGATGGGGGGTCACGCCGTGGCTTTTCAGGCCCGCGCGATGGGCCGCTGTGCCGTAACCGGCATTCGTCTCCCAGCCGTAATGAGGAAAGTCCTTTGCGAGGCGCGACATGATCTGATCACGATGAACTTTTGCAACAATAGAAGCGGCAGCAATCGACAACGATATCGCATCGCCCTTAATGATCGCCGTGCACGGACAGCTTAGGCCCTTAGGCGAGCGTCTGCCGTCGACGAGGGCATAGGCAGGGCGTTCCTGTAGGCTTTGAATAGCCCGGGCCATCGCCAGGTCGTTCGCGGCGGTAAGGCCGATTTCGTCTAGTTCAGACACCTCGACAAGGCCGAGTCCGATGAAAGCTTGTTCGTGAAGCAAAGCAGCAATGCGTTCACGCTTAGGTTTAGAAAGAGCTTTGGAATCTGCAATTCCTTCGATGTTATGATCTTCTGGCAAGATCACAGCTCCGGCCACAATCGGTCCCGCCCATGGGCCACGGCCCACTTCATCCACACCGCATACTGGCTTGAAGCCACAAGCAATTTCTTGAGAAAGGTCTGGAAGAGTAACCATCGAAACGACTTTTCCTATGCAGTAAAATTGATTAACATTAAAGAGAACGCAGACAGCGCGATGGCAAAATCCAAAAGGACACTAACAAATGCATAAAAAACTTGCCCGGATAGGGCCAATTTCCTTCGGAATTTTTTTCGCGCTCCTGATTTTGCTCACGGTGATTATCATAGGCGTGCTGGGGTTCTTTGTTTTACCGATGCTTCCAACTGGCGAAGGTTCGCCTGTAGTCGATATTTTCCAGCCGATGGTTCAGCCGTTTGTCGAAATGTCCCAAACGCAAGAAGGCTTGATTCAATTGGCTATCTCGCTCGGTTTCTTGCTTCTGTTCTATTTTATCGTCGGTCTGATCCTTGCGATCTTATACAATATTGTTGCGGCGATTACCGGCGGCATCAAGGTGCGCGTCGATGATCTCTATGACGATATTTAATGCGCTTTTCTTATTCGATCAGAGCGCCGCTAATTTTGATCGAATAAGCTGAGTTGATCGCCTTGTTTAGGTGGTCTTTGAAAAAGATCATGGCGTTGAGGGGCAAGTCTCTTCAACGCCAGTTTTTTGCGGATCACGTCAAACCGTGCGGCCATTAACGCGGCATAAGGGCCTGTTCCGCGCAGGCGAGTTCCCCATTGTGGATCGTAATCTTTTCCACCATGCGTTTCGCGGATATAACGCAAGATCCGCGCCTTGCGATCAGGTGCATGGGTGTCTAGCCACTCCCGAAATAAATCTTTGATCTCCAATGGCATTCGCAGCGGGATATACTGCGCTTGTTTAGCGCCTCTATCTACAGCTGCGGAAATAATCCCCTCCATTTCATGATCGGTCAGTGCAGGGATCATAGGGGCAGCCATTACCATGCACGGCACACCTTTCGCAGATAATTTTTCAATCGCCCAAAGACGACGTTGCGGCGTCGAAGCGCGTGGTTCCATCAACCGGGCAAGTCGGTGGTTAAGTGTCGTAATCGACAAAGCCACGCGCACAAGGCCCAACATTGCAGCGTCGCTCAAGATATCTAAATCACGGACAACCATCGACGATTTCGTCGTGATCGAAAACGGATGCCGGTATTCCAAAAGCACTTTAAGGATTGACCGCGTGATGCGGTATTCCTTTTCCAATGGCTGATAGGGGTCCGTATTCGTACCGAGAGCCAAGGATGCAGGTTCATAATTCGGATTATCAAAGGCTTTGCGCAACAACCGCGCGGCATCCGGTTTGACTGTTAGTTTGGTTTCGAAATCAAGACCGGCAGAAAATCCGAGATAGGTGTGAGTTGGCCTTGCGAAACAATAGATACAGCCATGCTCACAGCCCCGGTATGCATTGACTGACCGATCGAATGGAATATCGGGTGATTTATTCCGTGAGATAATTGTGCGCGGGGATTCAGTTAAGATTTCGCGCTGGATTGGTGGGGTCTCTTCTTCGAGGTCCCATCCGTCATCGAATCCTTCGCGACTCATGGGTTCAAACCGGCCTGAAGCATTGCTAACCGCTCCACGTCCACGCCTTGTTTGCGCAGGTATAATAGTGGATTTAGGATGCATTTGAGTCATTTTATGATCCCTATATGTTCATGTAATATCTAGAACATTCAGAAAACAGAGTCGACTCGAGATTTCTATTATTTGATTTTGTCGCTCACTAACCTGTTGCCGCCGCGTATGTTTTCGCGTCTTGTAGCCGAGCATTCAGTAAATACCTCAGGCGGCGAGCGAGGCTTTCGGGAGAGTTATGTCGAAAACGGCGACGTTAGCTTTCCCCGATAGGAAAAACCTCTTCAGATACGGTTTCATCTGTATCGGTCATTCGCACGCGAATGGCTTTCACATCCGGCGTAGTATAGGTGAACTCAATCTCAGGATCTTCACTTAGCGATATCGAGCCGGTCATCGTAAACAGCTTGTCTTGATCTGTCCAAACTTCGACGGTTTCTACATAGCGCGCGAGAATATACAGCAGTGAAATCTGATCCATCTGCATCCCCGAATGGCTAGGGTGCTTAATTTCCAGACGTAAGTTTTTTAGCTCAGGCCGGGTTGAAGAAGCCGTGTTTGCGGTCAAGCTCGCCACCAGCGATTCAACATCTTTTGGTGGTTTAGCGATAAGGTCCATTTGACCCAAAGTAGCCAGAGCTTCTTTGATCCCGCTTATAGGCGGCGCGGAACAAGCGCCAAGGCCGGACGTTTTGACAAACTCTTCCGTCATATAAAGCGCGCCATCGCTGGCCTCAACGACGACGCGGACGGGCGTGGGGCCATTGATGCGCATATTAGCGGTGACATCAAAACTCTGTTCGGGCGTTTCAAGCTCGAAAACAGCCGAAACAGGCACTGGGTTGTCATCGATAATGATCGAAACCGATTTAACTGTGCGCCCGTCAGAGAAGCGCGTGCTCGTTTCAATCGGAACTTCCCGATCATCTTTCGCGCGGTATGGCGTCGTCAGAGTAACGATATCTTTTGCAGGAAGAATTACCCGCTCACCATAAAGCTCTGCCTTTATTTCATCCCACGCCTCCCCCGCCAAAGCTGGCCCGGAAAAAAGTGCGAAAGACATAACCGTCAAAAAGGCAGCGCGCTTCATGAAAAAAATCCTAGCGGGTAAAATTCCTTTATATCTCCCGATAGTAACCGGATTTGGATATTTAGGCAAACAACCTGCATATTGCGGTGCAGCAAATTGAAGCCTTATTTCTTTTTAAGACCTGTATTTTCTTTAGCTGCCTTTTGTCGCCGGGCCGATTGGAGGCAGTGATAGATCATTGTGGATCGCTGTACACCTGATGGATAGCCTGATCCCGGCGAATGCAGACCCTTGCGATAGAATGCGTCTGCCATGAACTTAACATTAGCGGCATACTCAGTGAGGGCCAAAGCTTCAGCCGCCCAACAATCGGCGCTTAATTCCTGATCTTCAACGCCCTTATCTTTCCGGCGATTTTGTAAGCCTTTGACGGATGTATGTCCCTGAAGGTGGTGGGCACATTCATGGGCGATGAGAAATCGCCGGTGTGCATCTTGTCCGGGGTATCTTAACACAGGATCGAGCACAATAATTTTGCCAAGGCGAGCATCAATACGGGCGAGGGAAATAGAATTTGTATTCGCGAATAAAATCGGGAAACCGCATTTTTTTGAATAGCCAGCGAACGGTTCCGGTTCACGTTGCGCTATTTTATCGGTCGCTGGTCCAGCCACCAAAGTGGACGTTATCAGAGCGGCAAATACACCGAGTATGAAGCTAGATTTCTTCATGACCGTCCGTCTGATTGCTCCCTGACTTGTTCAACTCCGTAGCGCTTTAGACTAAACATTACGCAGCCGCTTAAGGGTCACGCTGGGCGACAGGGGTGGATTTTTCTGTAGGATAGTCAAAGAACTCCCAGCCATCTGTGCCATCGGGATACCAAAAGACGCGCTTGTAGCCGTATTCGGTTGTTGCCCGCTTCGCTGCATTCCATGACATCCAGCAATCGCGCAGGCAAAAGAATAAAACCGGCGATTCTAAACTTGGCAATGCTTGCTCAAGGTTTTCCCGAAAATAGGCATCGGTGATATCGGCAAGTCGTCCATACCCAACATTCGGCAACCAAATTGAATCTGGAATACTGTGTCTCGGCTTTTCCCGAAAGATTGTTCCTTTAGGGAGTTTGGGCTTCGGCGGTTTCGGCAGAACATCGACGAAAACGACCGTTCCCGTTTTCCAAAGGGCGAATGCCGCATCGTCATCGACAATCGTAACACCCTCCAATGTGTCGGGCACGGGCGAGCGATAATGATCTAGTTTGTAGCCCTCAGGCTCTGTGTCAGCAAAAACCGGCTGAATGAAAAGCAACATCGACAGGAGGGCGGGGCGGAAATTCATTCCGCGTCCTTTTCGATCACTCCATCCCCCATTTCTCTCAGCAGAGGAATTCCAAACTCTTCGAGGATTTCGTCGATTTCTTTCTGGTTTCGGCGGATCATCGAATTGAGTTTTCGTTTCCACACCAGCTCACCCGGCCTTACACCCATTGTAATCCGATAGAACATGCGCGGCGCGCCAACCTCGTTCAGCAGCGGCGTCACGGTAAGTGCAGGGTCGCTCGATTTTGCCAAATTACCGCCGATTGGTCCCCAAAGAACACCTGCATCAACGGTTCCGTCTTTAATATCCGCGAGCATCTTTTCCGCAGGCGAGTCAACACGTCGATCAACGACGAGATGATAGCCTTTGGCTTTCCCGATCAGACCATTCCGCGCCATATGCGTTGCTGGTGGCGATCCGGCTATCACGCCAATGCGCTTCCCTTTCAGCCGCTCGTCTGAAAGCGTTGTAACGTCGGCCAGCGGGCTATCCGGTAGGGCGACAAAGACATAGGATGAAACGAAATAGTGGTTTGTGTTCAGAACCAACTCGTGGCCTTGGGCGTAAGCCATCACCACATCGCACCGTTTTTCGCCCAGCGTTCTTCGTATGAAACCCGTGGCTTGTGGAAACCATTCATAGCGCAAGGGTAGTTCAAGTTTCTCGGCGAATAGTTCTGCTAGTTTATTCTCAAACCCTTCTCCGGCTTTGTTGGAGAAGGGCATATTTGCAGGGTCAGCGCAGACACGAAATGCTGTCTTTGCAACAAGATCAGCGGTTTGTGCCTGTGCCTGACCACCAAAAAAAACGCTCAGACAGAGGGCTAGACTAGCCTTCCATACACGCATTTTCTTGCTCCTTGTATTCCGCAGATTTCTTCGCTTTTTTCCCCGGGCGACCGCGTGCAACATCTTCCGTTCCGCGTGCTTTCAGGTAGACATAAATGTCGTCGAGATAACACATGACATTCTTATTCTCACCGAAAGATGGCATAACGCTGTTTGCGGAAGAACCAACGACCTTCCTGCCGTTTACAACGACATCGACGAAATCGTAATAGTCCATATCGAGGGCTGATTTTTTCAGTGCAGGGGCGTAGGTTGACCCTTCTCCATCCGGCCCGTGACATACGTGACATTCGGAGTGATAGCGCCGGAATCCTGAGAATGTATTCCAATCGACTTCGCCATTTGCGGCGACATTGAAGGTTGGGACATCATCAGCGGTAAAATATTTGCCGCCCTCTTCATAGGCAGCGGCGATGTTATCGCCTTCAGCACCCTCTAAGGCCGCCTCGGATGCGCTGTCTTCGGTTGCAGCTTCAGCCGTTTCGGATTCTTCTTTTGCAGCAGCAGCTTCTGCTTCGGCGGCTTCGATCAGAGCCGCAGCTTTTTCGGCGAGTGCATCTGCTTCCGCGCGTAATTCAGCCGCACGTTCAATCATTCCTTCAGCTTCGGAAATCTTATCATTTGCAAAAGCCATTTGTGCCGAAACGAATGGAACGATGAATCCCAAACATGCGGCAAACCGCATAAACTTTGTCATTGTGGGGTTTCCTCCGTGCGAGGCTCTCTGTCGGCCTCTTTCACTCAAAACAAAAGCCCGACGCCGGGTGACGCCGGGCTCTCTTTGTTAGCCTAAAGTGTCTTCAATTAGTCAGGCAGTGCGAAGACTGTTAGCTGGCCTCCAAGTGCGGTGTAGTTGCTGAGTGCAGCATAGCCACCCACAGCGCCCAGACCGTCATTCGGGTTTGTCAGACCAGCCGCAAGACCGATGCCGGCCCAACCGCCGATACCCGATAGGATACCAACATATTGTTTGCCGTCATGCTTATAGGTCATCACGTTGCCAATGATACCCGATGGGGTTTTGAACTTATAAAGTTCTTCACCCGAACGCGCATCAACAGCTTTCAGGTGACCTTCGAGCGTGCCGTAGAATACGACATCGCCAGCCGTTGCAAGCGCACCGGACCATACTGAGAATTTCTCAGGAAGGGACCAAACGATCTCACCTTTTTTGCCGTCCCAAGCGATGAAGTTACCCATGCCGCCATGCGAGTCCGGGGCAGGATACATTGCGAGGGTTGCGCCAACGTAGGGCTGACCCGCTGTATACGAAACACGGAATGGCTCGTAGTCCATGCAGACGTGGTTGGTTGGGACGTAGAACAGTTCAGTCCGAGGGCTGTATGCGGCAGGCTGTTGGTCTTTTGAACCAAGAGCTGCTGGGCAGATACCCGTGGAGTTCACGTCTTCGCCGTTTTGCTCAGTGGAATATTCCGCCACAACAGCCGGGCGGCCATATGTTTCACTGTCAGGGTCCATATCGACGCCTGTGGTCCAGTTAACCACCGGATCGAATTTTTCCGCGACGAGCAATTCACCTGTTGCACGGTCTAGCGTATAGCCGAGTCCGTTACGGTCAAAGTGCGTCAGAAGTGGGCGCATTTTGCCATCAATTTCCTGATCTGTGAGGATCATTTCATTGATGCCATCATAATCCCACTCGTCATGCGGGGTCATTTGATAAACCCATTTCGCGACACCTGTATCGGCATCACGTGCGAAGATCGTCATGGACCAACGGTTGTCACCAGGACGCTGTGCAGGGTTCCATGTCGAAGGGTTGCCTGAACCATAATAGAAGAGGTTCAAGTCAGGATCGTAAGAATACCAACCCCAAGTCGCTCCACCGCCGATTTTCCACTGATCGCCTTCCCATGTGTCAAGCGAGCTGTTTTCACCGACGGGCTTTCCGAGTGACGTGGTGTTCTCATCAAACAACAGCATGTCGTCTGGGCCTTGCGAGAACGCACGCCAGAGTCTCTCACCGGATTCGATATCATAGGCGGTAACGTGGCCCTGAATTCCGAATTCACCACCGGAGATGCCAACAATGATCTTATCTTTAACCGGAAGAACCGTTGCAGTGTTGGTTTCACCGATTGATGGATCGCCGTTTACAGCAGTCCACTTGACGTCGCCGGATGCAGCATCGAGCGCAACGATTGTCGTGTCTGCCTGATGCAAGAAGATCGTGCCGTCTGCATGAGCCAGACCACGGTTCACCGTGTCACAGCACATCACCGGAATCACATCCGGGTCTTGCTTTGGCTCGTACTTCCATTTGATTGCACCGTCGTTATTCAGGTCGAGTGCATAGACGATGTTCGGAAAAGGAGTGTGAACATACATCGTGTCGCCAATGACAAGTGGCGATCCTTCGTGACCACGAAGCACACCCGTCGAGAACGTCCATGCGACCTGAAGGCGCTTTACGTTATGGCGGTTGATCTGGTTGAGCTTTGAATAGCGGGTGTTGGCGTAGTCACCCGTTTGAATTGCCCATTGGTTTACATTGGAAGTGTCACTCAGAACGCTGTCATTTGCCGACACCGCTCCGGCGCACAACAGTGCTGTCATTGTGCTGCCGATTAGCAGTCGTTTCATAGTATTCCTCCCATAGGTTCAAATTCGCTTTTTTCGAAACCCGATTTGACTCCGTAAGCGTATTTTTGAGCAAAGCGATTATCGTCTTACGAGGTTGTGTCGTTCAGATAACCAAATTTGCACGTCACCACGCTTGCTCTTCTTGGCGCACACGTCAAGGTATTATCTAAGATAATGCGACATACGGTCTGGAGGTTCTTATTGACGTGTACGCATCATTTTCGAAAATTAGTATCGAATAGAAACGCATTTATTTCATCGCTCTAGGCCGCTGAACAGTGAAACATGTCAGTGTACTGAAACCATTGCTGTTGCTCAAAAATAGCTCTTAGCAACCTAGGGGAGATTTTATTGAAAGAAACAGTCAGCATTAACTTGAATTTTGACGGAGAGATCTCAGGATAGAAGCCTTGAATCTTTTGAGATCCGGTTCCGTTTTCGGTATGCCGAATATGTGCTGATCAAAATCTATTATGGCCTGTCGTAAGCCTTCAATATCGCCTTTTCCTTTGTCGAAAAGTTTTACACCGGCGCGCCGTGCAGCGATAGCATCGCCAAGCGAAACTGCTTTTCTCAAGGCGGCGATATCAGGGTCGGGGCGTAAACGATTCCACAGACCTCTGAAACGCTTGAACCTGCGCCAACGCATCCCCGGTATCATAAAGATCAAGCCGCCAAGCACTCCACCCAAAAAACCGAAGGGCGCGACAATGCCTGCCAAGCGGGGAGATACATTTGAGTCGCCCTCTCTCTCAAGAGTTTGATCCAGCAATGCGACAGACTCTGAATTCGCTTCCGTGACATACGTTGCCATCGCTTCATCCGTCATCGCTATCCGTTGTGCTGCGATCACGATTTCACGGTGTTCCCGTGTTTTAGTGTCGAAATACGGTAGGCGGATTGGTTTGAGATAGGCTGATGGAGGGTTCTCAGGGCGCACTGTCCAACGCCAAAACACCCGCGTTACCGGCCCTCGTTTATAAAGGCGCTTTATCCGCCTTTCAGGATGCGGAAAGACATAAGCACCTGCCGACTCGAGTTTCGGCATTGGTGGCAAATGTTGAGGCAAAACACCCTCAACTGTAATCGTAACCACGCGCAGCGCCCCCTCGCCTGTGCCGAGTTGGTCCGGTGGATTGCTCCAATTATCTTCGACTGTTAAACGGCGCGCGGGCAACCACCAGTCATGGGTGTCGGGGCGCTCTGTGACCTCAATAGAAATTGGGTCAGATGTCAAAGTATGATCGTATCGCTCGCCGGTACGGGTCCAAAGCTCAAGTTGATGGTCGAATGGTTTTATTTCTAAGGTTCCCGCCCGATTGGGAAACAGCGCAATAATGCGCTCAAGCTGTAAGATTTCATGGCCCTTCGTCTTGTCTTTCGTCCATGTATCTTCGCCAAGTTGCATCCAGTCGAATCCGTCGAGATCGGATTGGATTATTTTTTCGCGGGCGATGCGGATTTTGTAAAATCCACGCACCTTTAGCAACACCATCTCGCCTGTATAAAGAGGGCTGGACCGCTCCTCGAACGACAGTTCAAGTTTGAGATCATCAGAGCTGACGGATTGCGCCCATCCTGTCGTCGTGGTCAGCATAAAGAGAAAAGCCAGGAGAAGTTTCACCACGCGCCTTCCTCCTCTGGCACACCAATACCCTCAGCGCGTCGGCGTTTTTGCTCGGCTGATAAGCGCGCCGCTAAAAATTGTCCGGGTTGGTCGAGCATTGTTGCCAGCCATTCGTCCGTTGCAGCGATAAACATATCGTCAAAGACTTTTGGGACAACACGGATACCCGCAGCTGTTTGAACTTCGGGCGCGAAAATATCAGTCGCGTTGCCGTCTGCTTCTGCGCCATCGCCAGTGGCTCGCGCGCCGCCCTGTGCCTCGGGGCCTTTTATCGTCTCTCCTTCTTTTTCTTCTGCCTGAATATCTGCGAAGGACAGTTCAAGTTCAGTCCCGCCATAAACCGAGACCAGCAGGGCAAAGTTTGCTCGCGCATCGGCATGGTTTGGATTTCTGGCAAGCAAGTCGTCATAGGCAAGAAGAGCTTCGGCATAATCCCCATTAAGGGCATGTGCCGTTGCCAGATTATAGGTTTGTTCAAGCCCGGCTTCTGTGAATTGAACAGCCGCATCGCTGTGTCGTCCCATTTTCGAAAGCGCCACACCTTGCAAGACAGGATCATTTGATAATTTGATCGCAGCGCTTGGCAAACCGACCCGCAGCATGAGGCGCGCAAAAGGCTCGCTCCCTCCAAGCAGGATAACCGCGAGCAACATTAAAGTCGCGGCGATAGGAAGCATTGAGCGCGTCATCATGCTTGCCTCCTGAAAAGCGCCAGAGCAGGGAATACGGCTAATAGTAACAGAAACCGTCCGTAGTCCCGTTGCATCTGAACAGGGTCTTCCATTGCCCGCATCCGGCGCTCAAAACCTTGCCGCAAAGCACGGGTCACGGGGAAAGGGTCAAGAAGGTCGCCCTGTGCGCCGCCGCCTAAAACTGCAAGCGCATCAATCGCGTTGCGATCAGACGACGGGCCATCTTCTACACGCGACGATACATAGATCGTTGAAAGCGGAATACCGGTTTCGCTGAGAGTGCGCGCTTGTGCTTCAGCCAATGGTCCAACGCCGCCACCATCTGTTATCAACACGATATCGCCAAGGATAATTTCAGCATCGTTGATCATCTTCGCCGCCAGCGCCAACGCGCGTTCCGGGCGGGAGCCATCGTCGGGGACCGTCTCGGCATCAAGAAATGAAATGGTTTGACCCAGTGCATCAGCATCCGTTGTGAAAGCGCTCGCGCGATAGGCATCGCCGCCATACACCACAAGTGCGACTTGCCGTGTTCCGACGCTTTGCGCTACCAGTCGAGCCGCCGTTTTCGCATCGCGAAACCGTCCGCCTTGAGTCATTGAAGGTGATAAATCGATAACAATCACCACGCCGTCGAGATTTCGAAAAGCGATACCGTCGTTGCGATTTTTCGCCGGTCCGGTCAATGCAAGAGCGATAAGGGCCGCTGTTATAGGCGCGAGCCAGCGGGTTTGCTTTGCGCCATGTGAAACTTTACCCAGACGTTCCAGCGCCGCCATAAGCGGTGTGTCGACCGCTTTCTCCCATGCACCGAGCGCATAGCCTCGCCGGGCGAATAGTAGGGCAAACATCCCGATCAATGGCAATGCGAGTGCCCAAGCAGGGCGCAATAACTCAAATCCCCAGAGCGACATCACGCCAACACCCTGCGGTCGAATAAAAGTCCCAGCGCAGCGAGAAAGGCGACCAGCGCGGGCCAAATCCAGAGGTCACGATAAAACTCTGCTGTTGGCCCGATCCGGTCCGAGCGTTCAAGGCGATCAATATCCCTTGCGACCTGTTCGAGGTCTGAGGTCGATTTAACCCGGAAAAATGTCCCTCCGCTGATCCGGGCGATGGCTGCCAAAGTCGCGCTGTCTACGCCGCCCTTTTGAGCTATTCCGCCTTCGAGCAAATCATCCGGTCCTAACGCGATGGTATGAACGCGGACACCATTGAGCGCAGCGAGTTGTGCCGAGTCGCGAGGCTTTACGGCGCCGGAATTATTCACACCGTCTGACAACAAGATGACGACCTTTGAATGGGCATCTGATTGCTTCAAGCGTTTCAACGCGAGTCCCAATGCGCCGCTGATGCCAGTCGCGCGCCCGGAGATGCCAATCGTTGCCTCTTCGATAGCAGCGGCCACAGACTCGACATCATATGTTTGCGGTGTCGCAAAATACGCTTTGGAACCGAACAACACCAGCGCCACTCGGTCACCGCGCCGCCGCCGAACAAGAGCACTCGATACGCGCTTCACCACATCGATGCGTTGTGCCTTTTGCCCATCCAGTTCGAAATCTTTCGTTACCATCGAGCCAGACAGATCAAGCGCCAAAATAATTTCACGGCCAGAGACAGGTGCAGCCACGGAGGGTACGACAATGCGTGGCCCCGCAAGGGCGATAACGAGAGCGAACCAAAGCAATGTTGGAAGACCCCATCGTCGCAAGACTGACGCCCCCGCGCCCTCTCTCGAAAATTGATGTAAAATACTGTCGGGAACGATCAGAGCGCTACCGTGTGCCCGAACCGGCGGTAGCACACGCATCGCAATTAAAGGCAGCGGCAACAACAATAAAAATAAGGGTGTTCCAAAGCTTGGCATTTAACGGCCAGCCCGTTTAAGCGATGTCTTTAGTTCACCGTCAAATCGCTCGATATCAATTAAAGCACCCGGTTTATAAAGCGCATCACGCAAACCTTTGCCCGAACCCTGAGATAAAAACCCACCCAAATGATTATCAACCTGATGCAGCCAATCGCCTTCTTTATCGGGCAGGTGCTCGGATAGTTTTTGTAAAAGATGTGCCCGTTCCGTGAGACCTTCCATGCCAGAAATTTGTCTAATTTTTTGTAGCCGCCGTAAGGCTTCTTGTTCCGGTGAGACGCGCCGGATGGTTACCAAGTTTATGAGTTTTGCAATTCCCCATGACGTGAGAAGCCCTATGGCCAATGCGATTGTGCCATCAGTGATTAAAGCGCTCAGATCAGTCGGAGGGCCGTGTAATCCGCGCAACTCAGTAAGCAGGTCCGTCGCCATCACACTTTCCTAGCATCACTCGGTGCGGTCGCCGTGTCTATCTCTCGAATAGGTATTCTTCGCGATCGTAAACGCGCAACAAGTTCGCCTTCAGCACGATGAGCGCCACTTGTTACCAACCCTAAACCGCGCCGCCCGGTTTCGGTTTCAAATGGATAAGCACCGTCTCCTAGATTTTGCTCGACTGCATCGCGTAAATGCAAGATCGAAAAAGATGTATGATGTGCCAGTTCAGAGATCGCAGTCTCACAGGTTTCCCCCGGCGCATCGAGACTTGACGCGAGCACAACAGACGCACCGCGCGGGGCGACTTGTTTCGCCATCCGCAAGAACTCTTCTAATGGCTCGGGATTATTGGATGGATTGCTTGCCTGATTTTCAAGAGCCGCGCGGTGGGCTTGGGCTAGGCCGCCAATAACGGAGATCATCGCGCGCTTGCGGCCACGCGCTGGAACAAATAACGGCGCTGTACCGCCAATTGTCATCAACCCCACACGCCCGCCTTCTGTGATTGCCCTCCAACCAACAAGCGATAATTGTTCTGCCGCCGCGACCGAGCGAAAAGCCCTGCGCGTCCCCCAGAGCATCGGGCTACGAAAATCTGCGATCAAAAGAGTCGTCCGTTCGCGCTCGTCTTGAAAAGTCCGTACATGGGGAGTACCCGTTCGCGCGGTTGCGTTTCTGTCGATATGGCGGATATCATCCCCATCTTGAAAAACGCGGACATCTGCGACTTCTAACCCCCGTCCTCGGCGGCGGCGCACGAACCCGCCATGCATTGCGGTCGTGGAAGCGTTTGCGTCTGTCTCTGATCTCACCAAGTGGCGTAAGGTCAGTAGTGCATCCACATCGACCGAAACGCCGGGCGCATCGAGGACCGGATGAGTCACAGTGCTTCAACCTGTTCCAGCAAGCGGCCAATGACGCCGCGCGGCGTCTCACCATCGGCGGTGGCGCGCCAATTCAAGATCAGGCGGTGAGCCAGTGCATCAGCGGCCAGATCGCGCACATCTTCCGGGGTCGCATAATCCCGGCCGCGCAGCCATGCCAGCGCACGCGCGCCCGAAGCGAGCGCGAGGGAACCACGCGGAGAAACGGGATGTTCGATGAGAGCCGCTAAGTCCGGCGCGAGATCACCGCCGCGTGTCGCCGTCACAAGGCGCACGATGTAATCTTTTAGGGCAGGCGATACATGCACTTTTGCAGCCGCTTGTCTGGCTTCCATCACACCTTCAATCGACAAAGTGTCTTGCGATAAAGATGGGTCGGTAATTGTTTCCTGTTCGACCAAATCAAGGATCGCACGTTCGTCTTCAGGACTAGGAGGCGTGACAACGACATGAAGCATGAAGCGATCAAGCTGCGCTTCGGGGAGCGGAAATGTGCCCTCTTGCTCAATCGGATTTTGTGTTGCGACCACCATAAATAAATCGGGAAGCGGATAGGTCTTTCCTGCGACCGTAACCTGACCTTCACCCATCGCTTCGAGTAAGGCTGACTGCACCTTTGGCGGTGCGCGATTGATTTCATCAACAAGAACGAGTCCGTGAAATACCGGCCCTTCGACAAATTCAAACTGCGTTGTATCGGGCCTAAATATAGATGTTCCGGTTAAGTCAGATGGCATTAAATCTGGCGTACATTGGATACGTGCAAAATCGGTATCCAGACCTTCTGCCAACAGTTTCACAGCGCGTGTTTTTGCCAGCCCCGGCGAACCCTCGACCAGCAAGTGTCCTCCGACAATCAATCCGACTTGAAGTTTTTCGACGAGCGAATGAAGTCCGATCAGACGGTCGTCGATACTTTTGCCCAATGCCACAACGCGCGAGCGTGATACTGTAGCGGTGGCTTCGCCCTCATCCAGCATGAACGACCTCGTGCTTTATTGTCGGAGCTTTAGTCTGTCTCGCAATCGCCGGAACAGCAAGCACCAAACCAAAAGCCAGAGGCGAAACGACACAAGGTCTCCATAGGGGATCTTATTCAGGTGCTACAACGACTCCCCACGGTTGCTCTCCGACGGCTATGGTTTTGATAACTTTCAGCGATTCTACATCAATGACAGAAACATCGTTCGAGTTGCCATTCGTTGTGAACAACAGTTTTTCGTCAGGCGTGAAGGCAAGCTGCCAAACTCTCTGGCCAACGAGCAGATATTTTTCCACCTCAAAAGTCTCGCCATTTACTACGGCCACGCGATTGGCCGGACCGAGAGCGACAAAGACTTTCTTGCCATCTTTCGTGACGCGAACGCCAACCGGCTGCATTGCCTCGGGGACAATGCCGCGCACTTCGAACTCAATTTTCTTGATGATCTCGCCTGCCGCCGGATCAATCACACTGACCGTGCCGCCGATTTCGGAAGAGACATAGAGCAGTTTACCGTCATCCGTGAATTGCGCGAAACGCGGGCGCTGATCGACCAGCACATTGGTTTCGATCTCAAAGGTTTCAGTATTGATGAAGTGTGCCATATTCGTGGTCTCGGACGTATTGACCACGATCTTGCCATCCGGACTGACCCCCATGCCTTCGGGTTCAACACCAACGGGCACTTCTGCAAGCACGGACCGTTTTTTTACATCAACGACCGTTACGATATTGTCGTCCTCATTCGCGATGTAGAGAGGATTGCCACTCGGATGTAGCGTGAACAATTCCGGGTCAGGTCCAGAGGGAAGCGTGTGCAAGCGCTTGTACGTTATCGGATCGAAGACATTCACAATATCGTCGTCCGACGCGCAGACATAAAGCTCCTTGCCGTCCTTGGACATTCCGATACCCCGAGGGCGTTGCCCTGCCTTAAAGGTATCAATCACTTCAAGCGTTTCACTGTCGATAACAGTGATGTCGTTGCCTTTTTCGTTGCTGACATACACACGGTAAGCCCATGCTTGGGTCGCTGTTGCCATGACTCCGAGAGCCAAAAGTGCAGAAGCTATTTGTTGAAGGCGCATGTGCTCTCCTGTTGATCAAAACCGAGGGTGTCCATTAGGCTGACACGATGTGGAAATCCGTCTTGGGGTGAAACCGATACGATCACGCGATCATTCGCCAGCAGAACAGGTTGACGTAATTGATGGTTCCACGGACGGAAGGTGACTTTCGTTCCCTTGAAAACGCCGAGTTCGAAATCAGGACCGAGAATGTACTCTTTCAAGGGCGTCGCTTCGCTTGATTTAACCCGCGTTGCCGCCTCACCAATTGTACGCACGGCAAGCCAAACTTGATAGTCTAGCGAGCGAACCCGGCGGGAGGCTAGTTTTTCGAAACGGCGCTGGAATTGCGTTGCTCCCCATGCCTCATTCGCTGGATGCCAACCGATTGGACGCAGGCCCGCTGACCCCGCTACCGGTCGCGGATCAGTGGTATGATAGGGCAGGTAAGCGGCGAACACATCGGACTCGTCAGCAGCCAGAAGGACGTCGTAATCAGGTGCACGCTGGGTAAATATCGGCATTTGTTTTTGCACTTGAACATGGCCGGTATCTGAGCGCCGCGCGCCGCCCGTATCTTCGAAGGTTCGTTCTTCTACGATCTTTAGCCCGAATTTATTTGCCGAACGACGCAGGGCATCAGCCCAAAGTTTATCGCCGTCATGCGAACCGGAAATAAGGAAAACCTTGCGCCATTTTTTGACCGCTAAAAACTGCGTCAACCCGTCGGCCTTTAACGCTCGGCTCGGCGCAACGTGAAGCACGTTCGGCAGGCAAACATCTGTTCGGAGTGAATCGTCTTCAGCCTGTGCATTCAGCAATAAGACATCGCGGCCTGATACATGCTTTGACAAAGCAGTAAGGTCGTCACCCGTTGCCATTGTAACGATGAGGTTTGATCCGCCCTCGATCAATGTATCTAGGGCCTCTAATGCTTCTTCAGGTGAGGCTGTGGCCTCATTGAGTTGGTAGTCTTGTCCCGTGAATCGACCTGTCGTTTGGTTTTCTTCGGTCGCTAGCCGCGCGCCTTGAAACCCGAGACCCTCCGGCGGTAGGTCGAGGCGCGATATGGGTAGGGGTGTTTCTCTTTCTACCTTGAGAACGCCTACACTGATTACTTGTTTATCTGAGGCATTGACGCGCGCAGGCGTGGACCCAATCCATAGAAGTGAAAAGCAGACCAAGAGCCAAACGCGCATTTTCATTCCCCCGTGTTCATTACCGTATCCAAGTTTAGCGCATGGTCAATCTATGCATTTAAAGCACTTCGTTCCGAGACATTATATCGCATAACAACGGCTCGAATATCGTCTGCACCGAGAAGCCGAAAATAAACATAGAGCATCAGCTTACGCCATTCTGCCTAGATTCGGCTGTAAGTCACGTTGCACGTCATCTCACGATCTTTCAAGAATTTGCCATGTGCTTTCCTGTGAGTGCCTTGTTTTTGGCCAAAGCACTGATAACGTCAGGTCCTGAAGACATAAAAAACACGAACCGGGAGGTACTGATGAAATCTTTGATGATCGCACTTGGCTTCGTTGCAGCGTTGACACCGATTGTGGCGCAAGCACACGGCCCGACTCGGCAGAAAATCGTCATCACGCAAGAGGTCGCTGCGCCGCCTGAGAAAGTTTGGGCGCGTATCGGTGATTTTCAGGACATGAGTTGGCATCCGGCAGTTCATTCAACGAAAGGCAAAAAGGGCAATGACATTGATGCAACCCGTGTTTTGACTCTCGGTGCAGAGGATGGGCCGACGATTTCTGAAGTCCTTTATAAATACAAAGAAGAAAAGCGCAGTTATTCCTATCGGATCACTGCTGTAGAAGTCGATGTTCTGCCAGTGACCAACTACTCGTCCCACTTGACGGTCAAGGAAGGCAAAGATGGGGGCTCATTGGTGGAATGGAAAGGCGCGTTCTATCGCGGCTACCCGAACAATGATCCACCAGAAAACCTGAATGACGAAGCCGCTGTTGCTGCTGTCACAGGAGTTTATGAGGCTGGTCTGGAAGCGCTTGCGGCTGAGTTTGACGCAAATCAATGATGCGCGCTGTTGCGGCCATCGTAGGCGCGCTTTTTGCTTTGCCTGCGATGGCGGACACAGCTTGGATCACCAATCAATCGAGCGGTGATGTCTCGGTTGTTGACCTCATCGCGAGCAAGGTTATCGCGACAATTCCGGTGGGTGGACAGCCTGCCGGTATTGTTGCGGCTCCAAATGGAAAGGCTGTCTATGTCGTAAGTCCGGGGGATAAATCGATTTCAGAAATCGATCCGGCAAGCTTGAAAGTTTCCAGGCGGCTGGTTTTAGAGGGTGGGCCACTGGGCATCGCGATCAGCCCGGATAGTCGCACTCTTTATGTTGCAGATTGGTTTGAGGCGCGGCTCTTCGTTATTGATACAAAGACATTCCGCGTTACAGGAAAAATTCCAACGGGAGAATCGCCCTCGGGTGTCGCCGTAACGCCCGATGGTAAGGCGGTTGTGACTGCGGATCGCGACTCAGATCAAATCTCGATCATCAATCTTGAAGCTGGAGATACGAAGCAAATCAAGACCGGTGAGCGGCCTTTTGGAATCACGATAGATGCCAAAGGTGAACGCGCTTACACGGCGGATGTTGGTTCTAACACTGTTACAGTGATCGACCTCGCAACAAACAAGGTCGTTGGAAGCGTTCCAACCGGAGAACGGCCTTATGCTGTGGGATTAGCCAAAGGCAAAGGCTTTGCAACCGATCAGTACGGGGACACCGTGACCGCCTTTGATCTGAAAACGCTGAAGGTCATTGAGACCATTGATGTCGGCGAATACCCTGAAGGCATCGCAACGACATTTGATGGTACATCGCTCATTATTGCGAATTGGTTTTCGAACACGATTTCGGTTCTAGATGCCACGACTCTGGAAGTCGTGACAGAAATTGACGTTGGCGATGGTCCCCGCGCTTTCGGGAACTTTTTGACGAGAGATTGAACGTGGCTTTTACGTCTTTCGGACAATAACAGCATTCTTCATCGTCATCGCAGGGACGGTAAAGTTACTGACCCATCATGCCTTGCAGACCGGGTGGTAACTCCATCCCGCCCATCAGCTTTTGCATCTCTTCTTCTGCCCGAGCCGCAGCTTTTGTCTGCGCATCCGCGACTGCGGCAACGATCAGGTCTTCGAGAACGCCGACCTCTTCGGCATTGACCAGCGACGGATCAATCTGCATCGCTTTGAGCGTGCCTTTTGCCGTTGCTGTCGCCACAATCATACCGCCACCGGAAGACCCTTGAACCTCGATATGATTCAGAGATTCCTGCATCTCAGCGGCTTTAGTTTGCATCTGTTGCGCTTGCTCCATCATGCCTTTGATGTCGCCAAGTCCTTTGAGTCCGCCAAACATTCAGTCTTCTCCAAATAGGTCTTCATCATCGTCGAGGTCTTCCCCATGGGGAACATCACCCAACTCTTCGCTTGTCATACGCTTACGGGGAATCACAAGCAATTCCGCATCTTTGAAAAGTTCCAACCCTGCCGCGACAAGGGGATTTTTGCGGACACGTTGTTCGAGCGAATGCATTTGCTCGCTACGCATCTCGGAGATTGTCTCACCGCCGGGCGCATCGCCCACTGAAACGATCCAGCGGTGGTCTGTCCATTTTGAGAGGGCCTGTAAGAGACGCCCTGATAAATCTTCGCGCGCACCCGTGGCTGGTTGGAATTCGATCCGTCCCGGCGTGTAAGAGATCAACCGTAATCCTGTCTCTACGTCATAGAGCAGCTCGCCATCTTTCTTTTCGCTGATGAGGGCAACGACGGCCTCAAAACTTTGTGGCAAGTGGGAGAGGTCTTGCTCAGGTGCGACACTTGTTTGCGCCATGCCTTGTGGTTTAGGCGCGGCGACCGCATTTGAGGAGGCAACACTCAGACGGGCTTGTGGAGCCGAGCCGGGGCCGGGTGTTGGTGCAGGCCCAGATGAACCAGCAGAACCCGCTTGCTCGTCGGTCAGTTTTTTGACGAGTTCTTCCGGGGTGGGCAAATCCGAAACGGCACATAGGCGAATGATGGTCATTTCTGCCGCCATAATCGCAGAGGGAGCGCGTGAAAGCTCTTCCAACGCTTTTAAGAGCATCTGCCACGTCCGCGCGAGAACGCGCATTCCTAAGGTTCCCGCCATCTCAGCGCCGCGCGCCGCTGTGTCAGCTCCAAGCGCAGGGTTGTTTGCCAAGTCCGGTGAAATTTTTAAGGTGGAGAGCCAATGGGTTGTCTCCGCAAGATCGCGCAAGGTGGCCTCTGGATCAGCGCCGGATTTATGTTGATCGCGCAATTCTTCTATGGCGGCTTTGGCATCGCCTTTCATGATCAGCCCAAAGAGGTCGAGCACCCGCGCCCGATCCGCAAGTCCGAGCATGGTTCGGACAGAGGCAGCGTCCTTGCCGCCATCGGCAATGGCCTGATCAAGCAATGAGAGCGAATCCCTTACCGATCCTTCCGCTGCGCGGGCAATCAGTGCCAGCGCTTCGGTGTCAATCTCAACGCTTTCGGCTTCGCAAATTGATGCGAGATGTTCAATCAGGCGTTCAGGGTCGATGCGCCGCAAGTCGAACCGTTGACAGCGGGACAGGACAGTCACCGGCATTTTGCGAATTTCGGTCGTCGCAAAGAGAAATTTGACGTGTTCTGGTGGTTCTTCGAGCGTCTTGAGCAAGCCATTGAAAGCCTGCTTTGACAGCATGTGAGTCTCATCAATGATAAAGACTTTATAGCGGGCCATCGCGGGACGGTATTTCGCGGCCTCGATCACCTCCCGCACATCATCAATGCCGGTGTTGCTGGCGGCATCCATCTCGATGACATCGACATGCCTGCTTTCCATGATCGACGCGCAATGTTCGCAAACACCGCATGGTTCGACCGTTGGTCCGCCTGTTCCATCAGTGCCTATGCAATTCAGCCCTTTGGCTATGATTCGCGCCGTCGTTGTCTTGCCGATGCCCCTTACGCCGGTCAGCACATAGGCATGGTGAATGCGGTCTTTTTCAAAGGCATTGCGCAGAACACGCACCATCGCCTCTTGCCCGATAAGGGCAGAGAAGTCTTGTGGTCGGTATTTCCGTGCCAGCACTTGATAAGCGCCATGCGCATCGTCACTCATGGGCGTTTCTTCCTCGCGTCATAAGCAGACCGTAGGACGATGTGCGAAAGGGGTAAAGTGAGAAGCCGCGCGACCCAAGCACAAACCGTTGTGGCTGCTTCCTTCCGGACCTGACCAGGTTGGCGGCAGACTCGCCCGGCGACTCCTCGAGACTTCTGTAACCGGAAATCGGTAAAAATCGCAAGGATTCGAAATCCTTTTTGCCAAAGATTTTCATAGATAATTTGGCGGGGAAAAATGTCTTGCAATTAATTTGAACAATGTTCATATTGTATTGAACGATGTTCAAGTTTGAGGGTGGCGACATGATCCGGGCTATTGATTACCTGAAGATAGTGGTTTGCTTTTTGTTAGGTTCAGCCGTGGCTGCGTTGCCCTCATTGTTGTTTGGTCCAGGATATTGGCTCTTTGTTTTTATGTATGGGATGTATTTCGGCCTACCTGCTTTGATACTTGTTCTTGTTTTATATAGCGTTTTTATAAAGAAGATCCTCGCCCGGCCTAATCTATGGTGTTTTGGGACACCCTTTGTCCTCACAGCCTGTATTGTGTTCTTCCTTCAGTACGAGTTCACACATGGAGGCGACAATTTCACAAGAACCTTCCTCGCAGATGATTATTTTTTGACGCTTGCCGCAATCATGGTCTTCATTGGAGCTGTTGTAGCAACGGTTCTTTTCCGTAGGTGGGTGTTGTTTCCTAAAAAGTATGCAGCAGAACGGGCCTTGCAGAACGGGTGACCGCCTTGCATAGAACGCGGGATGAAACAAAATCCCACACCGCCGCCGCTCACGGGTGCTTCGCTCGATCGCGCGGCCCATTTGCGCGATGATCCCGAAGCCTTGGCGCGCATGGCCGGTGATCCCAATGCGCGTATGGTTCTGTTTTCGCAAGATCAAACGCTGTTTCGCCTGACAAACACCGGTTTAGCCTTGGAATGGTTGCCGCTGGATACTGCGCCAAGCGAGGAACCGCCTATTTTCTTGGGTCTTGATGGCACTGAACCCCGGTTTGTAACCCGCGTAGAAGACGCGGAAGCCCCCGATGATTGTAAGTTTATCGACCTTCGCTCTGCTTTGTTTTCCGGCGATTTTTCCGGTGATGAAGCCGCCATTGTCGCAGGTGCTAAGGCGATTTCCGGCTGGCACGCTTCGCATCAACATTGCGCCCGGTGCGGTGCAAAGACCTCACCCGCGCAAGGGGGATGGAAGCGGGAGTGTCCAACATGCAATGGACAACACTTCCCGCGTACCGACCCTGTGGTCATCATGCTTGTGGTCAAAGATGAGCGGGTCGCAGTTGCTCATAATGTGAATTTCCCGGATACGCTTTATTCTTTGATTGCCGGTTTCGTGGAACCCGGTGAAACCATCGAAGAAGCCGTGCGCCGTGAGACTCTGGAAGAACTCGGTATCCGCTGTGGCCGCGTGGATTATCTATGCTCGCAGCCCTGGCCGTTTCCCGCCGGATTGATGTTCGGGTGCATTGCAGAAGCGCTGGATGATGAGTTTACGCTTGAAGAGGCGGAACTCAGCGAAGCGTGTTGGTTGGACCGCGACGCTCTGGCAGCAATTTTCAGGGATGAAAACGAAAAGATTTCGCCGCCCCGTGCGGGTTCTATTGCCGCGAGTCTGTTGAAAGACTGGCTGGACGGAAAAGTCGGATATTGATGCGGACTAGGCAGGGTGCTGCGCTTCGGCCTTTGGAACCGCCTAACCCGATTTGGTGAAAGTTATGGTCCGCAATGCGTTGTGCGAAAGCGCTGGCCTTGATATGGGAAGCCATGAGTTTGAGACACATATATCGCGCGATGGCAGGGGTTTCCGATCACAACCGCCTGCCGTGGCGCTTTTTCGGGCTGATGAGCAGCAGTGACGGGCGTTGATAATGCACCGTAATTGATTGCCTCAACCGATATCGGGAACGAAAAAATGACTGCACCGCGCACGCTCTATGACAAAATTTGGGACGCTCATGTCGTCCATGAAGCCGATGACGGCACATGCTTGCTGTATATCGACCGCCATTTGGTCCACGAAGTCACCAGCCCGCAAGCCTTTGAAGGCCTGCGCATGACCGGACGCAAAGTCCGCGCACCGGGCGCGACATTGGCTGTACCAGATCACAATGTGCCCACCTCTGATCGTGCCAAAGGCATTGAAGACGAACAAAGCCGCATTCAGGTCGATGCCCTACGCTCGAATGCTGAGGAATTCGGTATCGAGTATTTTGATGTCATGGATATCCGCCAAGGCATCGTTCATATCGTCGGGCCGGAACAAGGCCTCACTCAGCCGGGCATGACAATCGTGTGCGGGGACAGCCATACCGCGACCCATGGTGCATTTGGCGCATTGGCGCATGGTATCGGCACGTCTGAAGTCGAGCATGTTCTGGCGACTCAAACGCTGATCCAGAAAAAATCGAAAAACATGAAGGTCGAAGTCACTGGAACGCTGCCTACCGGTGTGACGGCGAAAGATATCACGCTCTCCGTGATCGGTTTGACCGGAACCGCTGGCGGCACGGGGCATGTGATCGAATATTGTGGCGACACGATTATGGCGCTGTCTATGGAAGGCCGGATGACGGTTTGTAACATGGCCATCGAAGGCGGTGCGCGCGCCGGTTTGATTGCGCCGGACGAGAAAACCTTCAACTACGTGATGGGCCGCCCCAAAGCACCAAAGGGGGCTGATTGGGATGCAGCGCTGGCAAATTGGTCAGAGCTATACACCGATGACGGGGCGCATTTCGATACGGTGCTCACGATCAATGCAGCGGACATCGCGCCTGTGATTACATGGGGAACGTCGCCTGAAGATGTTCTGCCCATCAATTCTATGGTTCCGAACCCCGAAGATTTCGAGGGCGGTAAAGTCGACGCGGTGCGCCGTAGTCTCGATTATATGGGCCTGACCCCCGGCACACGCTTTTCGGATATTTCCGTCGATACGATCTTCATCGGGTCTTGTACGAATGGCCGGATCGAAGACATGCGCGAAGTGATGAAAGTCATGGAAGGCAAAAAGGTCAAAGACGGTCTGCGCGCGATGATCGTCCCCGGTTCCGGCTTGGTCAAAAAGCAGATGGAAGACGAGGGCCTCGCGCAAAAACTGGCCGAAGCCGGTTTCGATATTCGCGAGCCGGGATGTTCTATGTGCCTCGGCATGAACCCTGATCAGCTTGCGCCGGGCGAGCGTTGTGCCTCAACGTCGAACCGTAATTTCGAGGGTCGGCAAGGGCGCGGTGGGCGGACTCACTTGCTGTCACCGGCGATGGCGGCGGCGGCGGCGATAACGGGTAAACTAACGGACGTGCGCGACCTTTAACCCTGCTGCATAGAATACAGAAACGCCGCCCAGATTATTCCGGGCGGCTTTTTTGTGATTTGAGGTCAGAACTTTAGACCGCTTGACCACACTATACGACGGCAATCCAGAGCCAGAAACACTGGCGTCTGCCGCCCTGGATCATCGGAACAAGTCCGATGATGACCCGAATATTTTGAGACGTTCTTCGTAAGTGCTGAACTTGGCGATGAGCCGGTTTGGGTGCATAATAATTGTAACAAGCCTCTTCTTGGTCGAAATCCTCGCCCACCAGCTAAAAAGCGTGTGAACACTGGCTTAGATGGTGGCCTTGCAACGGCTAAATCGATTTTTCGTAGACTGACTAAGAACCAGAACGTTGAAAACGATACGACAAAAAAAGGAGGATTGCGCCGAGGAGCCGATGATGGAACTACCTTGAGATTTCCTGAGGGAAATAGTGGGCCGCGCATAGATATTCCTGGCCGCGGGCCAAAGGGAAGGGAAACAATTCATTTTGATTGATCAAACAGTTTTGAAAAACACCAGATGCTTACTCGCAAAACATCCCTGGACTTCATTCCAACTACAAGGCGGAGTCTTTAAAGATCCTATCCCAAATGACCGTCCTGCATACCGGATGGGGCATTGTATCATTATAGCTGAAGACCCGATATGGATTACAGTTGAGGAATCCTGTATTGATGAAGACGAACTTTCATTGGATGTCGGTATAGACAAAAATTTCGGGAATCCCGATCATGAAAAAAAAATTAGACCTGCCAGAAGTACGGTAACGGAATTTCCAGGAAACTGTAAAATAGATTGCTTTTTGAATTGTCAAATAAAGATTTTATTTGGCCATGAGGAAGAAATATTAAAGTCAATATTATTTGTAAATAATAATAATGAAAAATTACTGATGCATGTAGATGAATATATATCATTTAGTATTTTGGTATCAACTAATAAAACTTACATTGAAGAAACAATAGAGTCTAATTGGCCGTCATTGTTAAAAGGTATGTAATTTCCCTGTATCGCTGACCTTTTCTGCTCTCGATGATTTTTGCCTGCCCTGTCATTGCCCGACTTGTTCGGGCAATCCAGAGCCAAAAACACTGGCGTCTGTCGCCCTGGATCACCGGAACAAGTCCGATGATGACCTAAATATTTTGAAGCGGGGTGTGGTTTGGTTCGTGCTTGGATTGAGGCTGGATGAATTTGCCTTCCTGTGGCGTCGACCTTTTCGGCTCTCAATGATTTTTCTTCGAAAAATGCATCTGCCGCTGCCAGTTTTGCGCTCGTGTCGAGGTCCGACGAATTTGCTTTTGCAAATTCGTTGTTGACAAATGTTCTTATTTAGTTCTTTTTGCTGTCGTTGATTTAAACGAGAGGCAAAAGACGGCGTGGACTTTGAACGGGCAATAGAAACTCAGCGGCTCAAACTGCTCCGCGTTGTTGCGGGGCTGGTCGTTTTGGTTGCGGTGTTGTCTCTTGGCCCGATCGCGCGCGGCTTTTCAATCTCGATCTGCGGCTTTGTTGGGACGATGCTGTCCCGCGCGGAAATCGCTGCGCGGTATCTGGTGATTGCACAGGCCCGCTTGATGGACTCCCGCAGCGGCTCGGCTATCGAGCAAAGCCAGTTTTCAGAGTTACTCGTCCGCGTCGTTATAGCAGAGGACAAGGATGTCTCCCTGTCTGACTGCCGCGAACGGCTTAAAGCCCTGCATGCCGTACTGACGCATTTACCACGCCACGCCGCGCGCCTGATACGCCGGATCGAAAAGCAAATGCGGGACGTGGCCCGCACATATCCGCTTTCGCTTCGCTCGGATGAAGGTCTTTCAGGAGTGCTTCGCGGTTGGCAATTAGCCGGACCCCGCATTGAGCGCCCGCCCGATAAGGGCTTGCTCGTGTCGTCGTTTGCTGACCTCCCCCCGAAATCCGGGCGGGAGGCACAGGCGGTTTGGGTTATGGGTGTTCCAACGGACCACCTTACATCCTGAACACGCCAAAGTTTGTTTTGTCGATGGGCGCGTTCAACGCTGCGGATAGCGACAATCCGAGTATGTCGCGGGTTTTGCGCGGGTCGATGATGCCGTCATCCCAAAGGCGGGCGGAGGCGTAAAGCGGATGCGATTGTTCTTCGAACATATCTTCAATGGGTTTCTTGAATGCGGCCTCGTCTTCGGCGCTGTTAAATCCGCCGCGTTTAACTTGTGCGAGGACGCCCGCCGCTTGCTCGCCGCCCATGACCGAGATGCGCGAGTTCGGCCATGTCCATAAAAAGCGCGGTTGATACGCGCGCCCGCACATGCCGTAATTGCCTGCCCCGAAAGACCCGCCAACCAGCATCGTAATTTTTGGAACGGAGGAGGTTGCAACGGCTGTAACGAGTTTTGCGCCATCCTTGGCAATGCCGCCCGCCTCATACTTTCGGCCCACCATAAAGCCGGTGACATTTTGTAGAAATACAAGCGGGATGCCGCGCTGACTGCATAGCTGTACGAAGTGTGCGCCTTTCAGCGCGCTCTCGGAAAACAGCACGCCATTATTGGCGATAATCCCGCAAGGCAATCCGTGAATATGAGCGAAGCCGCAGACCAGTGTTGTGCCGTACTGCGCTTTGAATTCGTCGAACCGGGAGCCGTCAACTGTTCGGGCAATCACTTCGCGGATGTCATACGGCGTCTTCAGGTCCGCCGGGACAACACCAAGAATTTCCTCCGGGTCATAGGCGGGGTCTTCGGGTGTCAACCGCTCGACCGATGCGCGGGTCGGCGCGCCTAAATTGCCAACGATCCGGCGCGCAATCGCCAAGGCATGAGCGTCATCTTCCGCAAGATGATCGGCCACACCCGAAAGCCGCGTATGGGTATCGCCGCCGCCGAGGTCTTCGGCGGAGACTTCTTCGCCCGTTGCCATTTTCACCAGAGGCGGACCGGCGAGAAAGATCGTGCCTTGCTCGCGCACAATGATGGTCTCGTCCGACATGGCGGGGACATAAGCGCCGCCCGCTGTGCAACTGCCCATCACAACCGCGATCTGGCTTATGCCTTTCGCGGACATGCGTGCTTGGTTATAAAAAATGCGCCCGAAGTGATCACGATCAGGGAAGACTTCATCCTGATGCGGCAGATTCGCGCCGCCGCTGTCTACGAGGTAAATGCAGGGCAGGTGGTTTTCTTCTGCGATCTCTTGCGCGCGGAGATGTTTCTTCACCGAGAGTGGGAAATACGCACCGCCTTTGACAGTGGCATCATTGGCAAGGATCATACATTCGCGATTTGCGATACGCCCTATCCCCGCGACCATTCCAGCCGCCGGAGCCGCTCCATCATAAAGGCCATGCGCCGCGAAAAGACCAACCTCAAGGAACGGAGAGCCGGCGTCGATCACTCGGGCAATACGCTCGCGGGGGAGAATTTTCCCACGAGAGACATGCCGGTCACGGTTCTTTTGCCCGCCGCCGGATAACCCAGCCTCCGCAGCTTCGGCCACAACAGAAAGCTGTTCCAACTGTGCCGCCTCGTTGACGCGGTAAGTGTCCGAGCGGGGCGAGAGAGAGGAGGTGAGTTTCATTCTATCATCTCGTTACACTATCTAAAGGACCAAGCAGATTTTACAAAACCGTAAGGAATGCTTTTGGCAGAGGTTAGGCATGTTGATAAGCGCGTTGCTCTATCTTCACATCCTTTAATCATCCCGTCACCTCAAACAATTCACGCCCGATCAGCATTCGTCGTATCTCTTGTGTGCCTGCGCCGATCTCGTAGAGTTTGGCATCGCGAAGCAGGCGGCCCGTCGGATAGTCGTTGATATAGCCGTTGCCGCCGAGCGCTTGGATGGCTTCTAACGCACATTCGGTTGCTTTGGTTGAGGAATAAAGCAAACAGCCTGCCGCGTCTTGGCGGGTCGTTTCTCCGCGATCACACGCTGCCGCAACCGCGTAGGTATACGCCCGCGCAGAATTCATCGCGGCGTACATATCTGCGATCTTGCCTTGCATGAGTTGAAATGTGCCAATGGGACGCCCGAATTGTTCGCGCTCATGCACATAAGGCATCACCACATCCAAACACGCGGCCATGATCCCGACCGGACCGCCGGACAAAACCACACGCTCATAGTCGAGACCGGACATCAGCACGTTGACGCCGCGTCCCTCTTCCCCAAGGACATTCTCGTAAGGGACTTCGCAATCTTCAAATACTAACTCGCAAGTGTTCGACCCACGCATCCCCAGTTTGTCGAGCTTTTGCGCGGTGGAGAAACCGGCCATGTCCCGCTCGATGAGAAAGGCCGTCATCCCGCGTGGTCCCGCTTCGAGGTCGGTCTTTGCGTAGACGACAAGCGTTTCCGCATCGGGACCATTGGTGATCCACATCTTACTGCCGTTCAGAATATAACGGTCATTGCGCTTTTCTGCGTGCAGCTTCATCGATACGACATCGGACCCGGCCCCCGGTTCGCTCATGGCGAGCGATCCCACATGCGCGCCGGAAATCAGCTTTGGCAGGTATTTTTCTTTTTGCGCTTGCGATCCGTTGCGCCTGATCTGGTTGACGCAAAGGTTTGAGTGCGCGCCATAACTGAGGCCCACCGAAGCCGATGCGCGGCTTATTTCTTCGACCGCAACGCAATGGGCGAGATACCCAAGACCCGCGCCGCCGAACTCTTCTTCGACCGTAATCCCATGAAGGCCGAGCGCGCCCATCTCTTCCCAAAGCTCAGACGGAAAATCGTTTGACGCATCAATGTCAGCGGCCATTGGTGCGATGCGTTCTTGCGCAAATTTATGCACCATCTCACGCAAGGCTTCGATCTCTTCGCTCAAGGCGAAATTCATGCTGGCGTGAAACATGGGAACCCTCTTATCGTCGTGTCAGTGATACAGTTTGCGTAAGTGACGTTAAAGTCAATCGGCTTGATTTTATGCATTGATACTTTGTATTTACGAGACAGAAAATTGGGTAATCAAGTTAACGGATAACCGTCATGACCGAAGCCATCGCCATCGTTTCCGCTGCGCGTACTCCCATGGGAGGGTTTCAGGGCGAGTTATCTGATGCCACTTGCCCGGAATTGGGAGCAGCCGCAATCCGTGCTGCGGTAGAGCGGGCGGGTATCGCCCCCGACGACGTTGACGAGGTGCTGATGGGCTGTGTTCTGCCCGCCGGACAAGGACAAGCCCCTGCAAGGCAAGCTGCGCTTGGTGCAGGGTTGCCTCTCGGCGTACCATGCTCGACAGTCAATAAAATGTGTGGTTCCGGCATGAAAACCACCATGATGGCGATGGATCAACTGCGCGCCGGGAATGGGTCGGTCGTTATTGCAGGCGGTATGGAGTCCATGACCAATGCGCCGTATTTGCTGCCTAAAATGCGCGGCGGCGCACGGCTGGGGCATGTCGGTGCAGTCGATCATATGTTCCTCGACGGTTTGGAAGATGCTTTTGATCAAGGGCGGCTGATGGGAACTTTCGCCGAAGATTGCGCGGAAAAGTATCAGTTCAGTCGTGCCGAACAGGATGACTATGCGCTGCGCTCTCTTGATTGCGCTTTGGCGGCACAGACTGAAGGTCGGTTTGCTGACGAGATTGCTTCGGTGACGATCAAGACCCGTAAAGGCGAAGTCACCATCAGCGAAGATGAACAACCGCGCAATGCGCGCCCGGATAAAATCCCGACGCTCAAGCCTGCATTTAAGAAAGATGGCACAGTGACTCCCGCGAACTCATCGTCTATCTCAGATGGTGCTGCGGCTCTTGTGTTGATGCGCGAAAGTGATGCGAAAGCAAAAGGATTGACGATCCGGGGGCGTTTGCTCGCGCATGGCTCTCATGCTCAGGAACCCGGTTGGTTCACCACTGCGCCTGTTCCCGCGATGCAGACTGTTCTGTCCCGTATGGGCTGGTCGCTCGATGACGTTGATTTGTGGGAAGTGAACGAGGCCTTCGCTGTTGTTCCTATGGCTGCCGAGCGCGAGGTTGGCATTCCACGGGATCGGCTCAATGTGAATGGCGGCGCTTGCGCGTTAGGCCATCCTATTGGTGCATCGGGTGCGCGGATTATTGTAACCTTGCTTCATGCGTTAGAGAAATCGGGCGGAAAGCGTGGTATCGCATCGCTTTGTATCGGAGGCGGTGAGGGAACCGCTGTTGCATTGGAGATTGACTGAATGAAGCACGTTAAAGACATGGTGGCAGAGGCTAATGCCGAACTTGAATGCCTCACAGCAGAAGAAGCGATGGCGCTGCATGGGAATGACGATGTTCTCTTCGTTGATCTGCGTGATCCGCGTGAGCTGACCCGTGAGGGGATGGTCCCCGGTGCGTTTAGCTGTACGCGCGGGATGCTTGAATTCTGGATTGATCCGGAAAGCCCCTATGCCAAGGAGCAGTTTCAAGGTGACAAAAAATATGTCTTCTATTGCGCCTCCGGTTGGCGGTCGGCACTGTCGGCGAAAACGGCACAGGATATGGGACTTGAGAATGTCAGCCATATCGTCAGCGGTTTCGGCGGCTGGAAAAAAGCTGGCGGCGCGGTCGAAGAAAAAAGCTGATTTTTTAAACTACCATCAAGGCCGCACCAACGCGCCGTCCTTCGCCAAGTAAGACGTTGAAGGTTCGTGCTGCCGCTGGTGTGGCCATTGGCTCTACACCGATATTGCGTTCATCGAAAAAGGCTTGAACATCGGGCGCAATCATTCTTTGGTCAGGCCCAAGGCCCATGAGGATGACATCCAAGCCGGTGATGTGTTCGTTTAATGCTTCGGCTTCCGCGCGTGTTGGACCGCCCGGAATAACTGTCCAAGGCGTCATGCGTTCGCTGGTGACAAAGACCGCACCGTCAATCCAATGTCCCCCGATGCGAAAACCGCCCGGCCCATACCCATCAATGGCGGTCGGGGCATCGAAATGAACTTCACGCAGTTCAATCGCCATGGCTTGTTCTCCAAAAAAATTCGGCCCCGAGCGGTAACCCGGAGCCGATATTAAATCAAAAGATCTCGTATCGTGATTTAACGCACATTGCGTTAAAGTTGAATCGAAAGCCATGCCAAGAGTGCATGCCTTTCGATCCGTTGGTATCTCAATGTAAATGCAAAGTGCTTTAAGGCGCGTCAGGCTCTCCGAACGTCACGCCCGCCGGACCTTCGCCCGTCACTTTCGACCAATCCCGCTTCACGCCGAGATATTCGAGAATTGGTGACGCAACGAAAATCGACGAATATGTACCGACCAAGACACCCCAGATCATCGCAAATGTGAAGCCTTGCATCACAGGGCCGCCGAGGATGTAGAGCGCGAACAACGCCAACAAAGTCGTCAGCGATGTCATTAAGGTCCGCGACAAGGTTTCGTTGAGCGACAGGTCGATCAACTCAGGCAACAGCATCTTTTTATATTTGCGCAAATTCTCTCTCATGCGGTCATAGACGACCACGGTATCGTTGAGCGAGTACCCGACGATGGTTAGAATCGCGGCAATAATGCTGAGGTTAAACTCGAGATTCAAGAGCGAGAACACCCCGATGGTCAATGCCACATCGTGCGTCAAGGCAACCACGGCTCCAACGGAGAACTGCCACTCAAACCGGAGCCAGATATAAATCAGCACTCCGGTAATCGCGAGAACAACGGCCATGATACCAGCGGTTACCAGCTCTCCGGAGACTTTAGCGCCAACGGTATCGGACGCCATAATCTTTGCGCCCTCGATCTTACTTGGGATGGCGGACTCAACCGCATTAATGGCTTCCCGGTGAATCTTGGGATCATCATCTTGCTGATTGATACGGACCACAACAGTTGACGTCGTATCGCCCTCGATGACTTTACCGGGGTCGGAGATTTCCTGAACTTGCACATCGCCAAGATCAAGGTCGCTCAAGGCGCTTCGGAATTCTGACGGGTCAACTTGGTCCGGTGTTTCGACCATAACAATCGAGCCACCCTGAAAGTCGATACCGTAATTCAAGCCTTTTGATCCAAACAAGACGGCGGACAACACGACTGCTGCGATTGAGCCAATCGCGGCAATCTTTTTCACTTTCATGAAGCCGACTTTTGTGCCGCTTTTGACCATCTCGAGCAGTGTGATCTTCATCGCCTTCGGGCGTTTCCAATCATACCAGATTGACAGTAATAGGCGTGTCAGGAACACAGCGGTAAAGACCGAAGTGACGATACCGATACCCAGTGTAACGGCGAAGCCCTTCACCGGACCGGAACCCATTGCATACAGAACCGCCGCCGCAAGTAAGGTGGTGACGTTCGCATCAATGATCGCGCTGAAGGCTTTTTCGTAACCAATCTCGATGGCCTTTAGCGGTTTTTTTCCGGACTCCAATTCTTCTCGTATTCGCTCGAAAATCAGCACATTGGCATCAACCGCCATACCAATCGTCAACACGATACCCGCGATACCCGGCAAGGTCAGCGTTGCGCCCAATCCTGATAAAGCACCGAAAATCAGCACCATATTCGCGAGCAAAGCCGCATCAGCCATCACGCCGAAGCGACCATAAATCGCGACCATAAAGATCATCACGCCGATGAAGCCAACAATACAAGCGATTGTACCCGCATGAATCGAGTCTGCACCAAGTTCCGGTCCAACCGTGCGGCTTTCTTCTTCGATTAGTTTGGCAGGCAAAGCGCCTGATGCAATTTGAATCGCAAGCTGACTGGAGCTTTCGACCGTGAAGTTACCGCTGATCTGGCCCGAACCGCCAAGGATAGGCTCGCGGATCACCGGAGCAGAAATCACTTTGTCATCGACGACAATCGCAAACAACTCGCCAACATTTTGCTGCGTCCAACGTCCGAAGGCTTGCGCCGCTGCTGCATTAAAACGGAACGCGACGACGGGTTCGCCGTTCTGATCGAAGCTGGGGTTGGCATCGACGACTTGCTCGCCGCGAACCAAAGGCACCTTATCAACGAGCCAGAGGGGGCCGCCTTCAACAACATCAGGGTAAATTTCCTGACTTGGTTTTTTGATGCCTTTGACCAAATCGCCTTGACCGGAAGGTGTAACGACATGGAAATTCAGGACGGCAGCTTCATCAATAACATCCAAAATTTCCCGCGCACTGTCAGCGCCGGGAACTTGAATGAGGATACGATCCGCGCCCTGACGGGCAATCGTTGGTTCTTTGATGCCTTCGGGGTCAATACGGCGGCGCACGACTTCTAAGGCTTGGATAATGGTGCGGTCTGACAGTTCGACCTTGGCTTGTTCGGTCATCTGAAGGCGGAAAGCCTGCTTTGCCTCGTCAAGCGTGATTTCAAGATCGTTGCTGTTGATTCCTGTGATTGCACCGCTTTGCAGAGGTTGAGGCAATTCGTTTAATGCGACACGCGCGCGCTCGATATCCGCTGCATCCCTGATACGGATGGTAACGGAGTCTTGTTTTACAACTGGTGTGCCGCGCTTAATGTTGCCGGCCTCGCGCAGAACGCGCCGAACGTCTTGTGCAAGCGTGTCCATCCGCTTTTGAAAAACGGCATCCATCTCGGCACTAACGAGAACATGAGCGCCCCCTTGTAGATCGAGGCCAAGGCGGATTTGTTCGCTGGGCGCCCACGATGGCAGTGAATTCCGTGTGCTTTGGTCGAGAAAGTTTGGAAGCGCGAGGATAAAGCCGAACAAAACTGTTAGCAGAATCATCGCCTTCTTCACTGGAGAAAAGTGAAGCATAATATATCTCTTTGAAACGAAAGCGCAAAAGCGCAGGGCAAATTAAGGATGACTCGCCGTCACCCCAGTTGCCTTCAAAGCAACCCGTAGATGCGGTTAGCCTGTTTGGGAAATCACAGGGGGCGCTCGGGTGCGAGGCCGGACGAATGCGCCCAATTTCCTGAATTGATCTGCCGATTGACTGGCTGGCAGCAACGCTCTTTTATTTTGAAGCGCAAAAGCGACTTTGGTGCGGGTTGCGTAAGAGGTGTCAAAGACACCTTTTTCGCTGACAGCAACATTACCGGAAACAATGACGGCTTCCGCAGTTACAGGAGCAGGTGAAGTTTGGCTTTTGCTGTCGTTAGAATGGAGAGTGCCGCCGTCCTGAACCTCAACAACAGAAAGCAAACCTTTCTGAGCCGCCAAAGCTTTGCCGCCACCGCATAGCGCAGCAACCGTCATTGTGATGACGGCTATAACTTTGCGTATGGCAGTAAAGCGAAGCATCGCAGTCTTTCAAAATTTAGAGCATCTGAGCGCTAGTTTTTGTTGGCGGGTTCCGTTTTCGACAGGACAGCCGTCAATGTTGAACGCAATAAGGTGACTTTAACACCTGATGCGATTTCGGCGGTGATTTCATCCGTATCGTCAGCGCCTATACCTGTGACTTTTGCGACCATTCCCCCGGCAGTGACAACGCGGTCGCCTTTTTTCACCGCATTAATCATCGCTTGGTGCTCTTTCATCCGGCGCTGTTGCGGACGGATCAGCAGGAAATACATGATCACAAAAATCAGAATAAACGGCAGGAATTGCATCAAAGGGCTAACCTGCGGTGTACCAGCGGCCTGTGCATAGGCGGGAGTTACAAACATCTACGTTTTTTCCAAGTTTCTGGCGCAGGGTTGCGCACGATTACAAAATTTCGCTGACTATATGGGTACATGGTGCTTTTGCAACAAGTCGCTTGGACGCAAATCTGTGAAACTGTGCTTTCCTTGTTGCCTTCATCTCATCGGTGACGCACCTGTGTTGTATTAAATAAGGAGAGAGCGATGAACGGAGCCGCCGCCCTGACCGAAACCCTTCGTAATGCTGGGGTAAACACCGTATTCAGCCTGTCAGGCAATCAGATTATGCCGGTTTATGATGCAGCAATCGATTCCGGCTTGCGTATCGTGCATACGCGCCACGAGGCGGCGGCAGTTTATATGGCTGACGGTTGGGCGCAGGTGACGGGTGAGCTTGGCGTGGCATTGGTGACGGCTGCACCGGGCTTCGCGAATGCGATTTCAGCGCTCTATACGGCGCGGATGCAAGAAGTACCTGTTTTGTTTCTAAGTGGAGATTCGCCCGTCAACGGTGATGGAACAGGTACATTCCAAGAGCTTGACCAAGTTGCGATTGCCGCGCCTGTCGTTAAACATGCGGTCCGTGTGACGAGTGCCGAAACAATGGGCGAAACGATTGCAGAAGCCATTCGTATCGCAAAGTCAGGCCGCCCCGGTCCGGTCCATGTTGCGTTGCCTTTCGATGTCTTGAAAAATGATGGTGGTATTGCCGGAACAGATTTCGCCCCGGTCGTTCAGTCTTTCAACGATGCTGAAGCGGTTCTCGAAAAGCTGAATGCTGCAAAGCGTCCGCTGATTGTCACCGGGCCGACATTGACCGATAGCCGTGCCCATAGCGCACTGGAAGCGCTGCGCAACGCAACGGGCGCGCCTGTACTACCAATAGAAAGCCCTCGGGGATTGCGTGATCCGGCTTTGGGCGCTTTCCCGCTGGTGTTGAAGGAAGCTGATTTTATCTTAAGCATCGGGAAGGTTTTGGATTTTTCCGCCGGTTTTGCTCGTCCTCCTGCTTTGTCAGAAAATGTTCCTGTCATTGCCATTGATCCAGAAGCGGCGGCCCTTGAGCGTGCGGCGTTTTTATGTGGTGATCGGTTGATCAGTTCCGTTCAGGCGGATTCGGCCTCTGCAATGGCCGCATTAACGGCGGCGGCCCAACCTGTAGATCGGTCAGAATGGTCAGCGCGTGTGGAAAGCGCTCTAAACCATCGAGACTCAAATTCAGATGCCGGAGGTCGTGTTCATGCGCGCAGTGTCGGCGAAGCGATGCAGCACATTGTCGAAACTCAGGATGATGTGATCCTGTGCATTGATGGCGGGGAATGTGGGCAATGGATGCAGTCCAGCACGAACGCGAAGACGCGCCTCATCAACGGCCTATCCGGCGCAATCGGTGGAATATTTTGCTACGCTATTGCCGCCAAAATCGCCCGTCCCGAAGCGACTGTGATTGCGGCAATGGGTGACGGGACTGTTGGTTTCCATCTCGCGGAATTTGAAACGGCGGCGCGCGAGAAAGCAAACATTGTTGCCATTGTTTGCAATGATGCGCTTTGGAATGCCGAGCACCAAATCCAAATTCGGGATTATGGTATTGACCGAACCTATGGCTGTGGAATTTTGCCAGACGCTCGATATGATCAAACAGCAATGGCTTTGGGATGCCATGGCGCTCATGTTGTGAATTCCGATGATATTGGTTCTGCATTGGCCGAAGCGTTAGCCGCTGGAAAACCGAGCTGTATCGATATCAGTACGGCGAGTTTGGCGGCTCCTGTTTATACGCCATTTGAGTAAAGGCTTCTCGCAGTACTTTTGAGTTATGAGTATCGGGTTTCATGCTGCCCGTGGTGTGAAACCTGATTAATGAACCTCAGAACGCGGCCATTGGCCTCAAAAGTTGCTCGTTATTTAAGGTGCACTTTGTGAGCCCATGTTTTGCCGTCGCTTAATACGATGTCGGTAAACCCGAGAATTTTAGCGAGATCATACCACGTTGCCGCGAACTGAATCCCATTCTTTTTAAAGAACGGTGTTGTGCGGGCATGAGATGTAAATTGCGCCATCACGGCACGGGCGCGAAAGAGGGTGCTGAAAACCTCATCATCCAATGCAACAACGATCAGATGTTGTGTCTCTCCGCCCTTGGCGAAAACAGCGATGCGCGGTTTGGTTGGCTTGTTGAGTTGCCCTTTTGTGATCTCGGTAATAAACGCTGTCCTGATCGCTGCGATTGCTTTTGGTGCCTTGGCGACGGTGCGGTCAAACACTTCTTCGGATGTAATTTCGGGGTAGTAATATCCTTCCCGCCGATCATCAGCAAAAGCGGTGAGCGGAAGAATTGACAGGATGACTCCAATAATGAGGTTTCTAAGCATGGCAATGACTTTCGCTTTATGATTGTCCGATGCTAGATAAGGGATAGTCGATAGCGATATGGCTTTCACGCATTTGTGTCATGCGGTGTTTATAACGAAACATTCTCTCAGAGGGACGCCATATGCTTCCTAAAGTCGGCACTTATGATGAATTATGCCGGAGTTTTTCATGGGAAATCCCTGATCGGTATAACATCGGTTGGGATGTTTGCGATAAATGGGCAGAGGTGGAACCGGACCGTGTTGCGCTGATCCTCGATGAAGAAAACCGCACGGTTAGCTTCGGCGAATTGCGAAGCTTATCCAACCAGCTTGCAAATCTATTCCAAGCGTATGGTGTAAAGTCTGGAGATCGCGTTGGTGTTTTACTACCGCAGCAACTGGAAACTGCGGTAGCGTACATCGCGGCGCTAAAGCTGGGCGCAATCACGATTCCGCTTTTTACTTTGTTTGGCGAAGAGGCCTTGGGCCATCGCTTGCAAGATGGCGGAGCGAAACTGATTGTCACCAATCACGAGGGTGCAGCGAAAGTTGCGGGGATGCGTGATGTATTGCCCGCATTAACAACCGTGCTGAATGTAGATGATGGGTTGGGTGCGGCGTTATCATCGCAGTCTGAAGACTTTTCGATTTACGATAGTTTGGCAGACGACCCTGCGATCCTGATTTATACTTCTGGGACAACAGGAAAGCCTAAAGGTGCGCTTCATGCGCATCGTGTTTTGTTAGGCCATCTTCCGGGTGTGGAAATGAGCCATGATCTTTTCCCGCAGACGGATGATAAAATCTGGACGCCTGCAGACTGGGCATGGATAGGCGGATTGCTCGATGTTTTAATGCCTGCCCTGCATCATGGTATTCCTGTGGTCGCGCGCCGTTTTACTAAGTTCACCGGAGAAGCGGCATTTGATCTGATGATCAGGCAGCAAGTGCGCAATGCGTTTCTGCCGCCGACCGCGTTAAAGATTATGCGCGGCGTTGTTGATCCGCCTCGTCCGAATTTAAGGACCGTCGGCAGCGGCGGAGAGAGCCTTGGTGCGGAACTGCTCGATTGGGGTAGAAAAACGCTTGGCGTGACCATCAATGAATTTTACGGGCAAACCGAATGCAACATGATCGTTTCATCGGCGCAATCACTAGGCGTGCAACGTTCCGGCGTCATGGGATGGCGTGTGCCGGGGCATGATGTTGCAGTGCTGGATGAAGGTGCAAACCCGGTGATTGGCAGCGAAGGGCGCATCGCGGTTAAGCGCGGCTCGCCCGTGATGTTTCTTGGATATTGGAACAATGCAAAAGCTACCGCTGAAAAGTTTGACAGCGATTGGTTGATCACCGGAGATCGCGGCCTTCAGAACGAAGATGGCGCAATCCAATTTATCGGGCGCGATGACGATGTGATTTCTTCGGCTGGTTATCGTATTGGACCGGGCGAAGTTGAAGATTGCCTTCTCAAACATGAAGCGGTGGCTTTGGCTGGTGTAATTGGAAAGCCGGATAGCTTACGCGGCGAGATCGTCAAAGCCTACATTGTGCTGGCCGAAGGACATGAGGCCAGTGATAATCTGGCCGAGGAAATAAGTACGTTTGTTAAGACCCGGTTGGCCGCGCATGAATATCCGCGTGAAGTTGTGTTCCTCGATACTCTGCCTATGACCACGACTGGAAAGATTATCCGTCAAGAGCTGCGCGAAAGAGACCGAAATGGTGTATAATGTGCCCCGCTGTTTCATGGAGAAGGTCAAGGATGACTGAGCATAAATTTGCGGCATCGCCGGATGATTTGCTGACACCGGCTGACTTGTCCAAGATGAGCGGCTTTGATTTTATTGATGGCATTAGACTTGGGAAATACCCGGCGCCGCCCATTGCCAAGACGCTGAACTTTAGATTGGTTGAGGTCGAGGAAGGCCGTGTTGTTTTTGCCGGGACGCCTGAATTTGCTTCATACAATCCGCTTGGCGGCGCGCATGGGGGATGGTTTGGAACGTTGCTGGATAGTTGCATGGCTTGCGCGGTTCAAACCACCTGTCCACAGGGCAAGGGTTATACAACAGTCGAGTACAAAATCACGATACTGCGGCCTGCTTTCATCACGACGCCTCCTCTACAGGCCATAGGAACCGTAGTTTCTTCCGGTCGTCGGATCGCGACGGCAACTGGCGAAATGGTTGACGAGAACGGGAAAGTCTACGCAACCGGGACAACCACTTGTTTGGTATTCGATCTATGAGTGAACATGTCACTATTTTTGAAATGGCCCCGCGGGACGGGCTTCAGAATGAAAAGCGCCAAATCGCCACGGCGGATAAAGTTACGTTGGTTGATCGACTGTCCTTGTGCGGGTTCTCTAAGATCGAAGTAACGAGTTTTGTGCCGCCGAAATGGGTTCCCCAGATGGCTGATGCTATTGATGTTATGGCGGGAATAGACAGAGCACCGGACGTTTCTTACGCAGTGTTGACGCCGAATATGCGCGGGTTAGAGGCTGCGGTGGCTTCGAAAGCGGATGAAGTGGCAATCTTTGCCGCAGCATCGGAAGGATTTTCTAAAGCAAATCTCAATGCGACGATGCAGGAAAGTCTGGAACGGTTTCGGGATGTGGCCCTCGCCGCGCAGGAACGAGGTATTCCCGTGCGGGGATATGTTTCGGTTGTCACTGATTGCCCTTTCGATGGTCCCGTCAAGCCTGAGGTTGTGGCACGCGTCGCTGACGCCTTGTTTGAGATGGGGTGTTATGAGGTCTCGCTCGGTGACACGATCGGTCACGCGACGCCGGAAACGACTGAAGCCATGTTGTTTGAAATCATGAAAGTTGCACCGGCAGAAAAATTCGCAGGGCATTTTCACGATACTAAAGGCCGCGCGCTTGAGAATATTGGCGTGTCCCTCGATCATGGATTGCGGGTTTTTGATAGCTGTGTTGGCGGTTTGGGAGGCTGTCCCTATGCACCCGGTGCGCAAGGAAATGTCGCGACAGAAGCTGTGATCCCGTTTGTGGAAGCAAAAGGGTTTGTCACCGGCATTGATATGGAGGCGGTTTCTGCCGCTGCGATATTTGCAAAAGAACTTGTGGGATTCACAAACAAGCATGAGTGATCTAAGGTAGCTAAAACAACGATAATCGAGCAACCTGATGCCTTGTTTCGCATGACTGAGACCCTCACGACCCTGCGTGATACGTTTGGCTTTGACGGCTTTCGATCCGGTCAAGAAGAGATCGTCGATGCTGCAATGGCGGGCGAAGACTTATTGGCTATTATGCCGACGGGGGGTGGAAAGTCGCTTTGTTTTCAGCTTCCTGCGATTATCCGTGACGGGCTGACAGTAGTAGTTTCACCCCTTATTGCGCTGATGCGGGGCCAAGTAGCGCAAATGAGAGAGATCGGCGTTGCCGCGCGGTCATTGTCGTCGGGCAATACATCCGAGGAAAACGCGCTGGCGATGACCGAGGCCGAGGATGGTGCGCTGGACATGCTGTATCTGTCGCCGGAACGTCTGGCACGGCATGGGATGAAGGCATTCCTTAAACGAATTGGCGTGACGATGATTGCGGTAGACGAGGCGCATTGTGTCTCGCAATGGGGACATGATTTTCGCCCTGAATACCGAATGATCGGCGAGGTGCGTGATGCGCTGGGCGGTGTGCAGGTTTTAGCTTTTACTGCGACGGCGGATGAACTGACCCGCAAGGATATAGAAGACAAATTATTTGCCGCAAAACCTCGCACGTTTTTGCGTGGGTTTGATCGTCCGAATATCAGCCTTGCTATGACGCCGCGCAACAATGGCAAAAAGCAGCTCCTCGATTTTCTGGCACAGCACAAAGGTGAGAGCGGTATTATCTATTGTCAGTCCCGTAAGCGCGTCGAGGATACAACGGATCATTTGCGTAAAAACGGCATCAATGCCTTAGCGTATCATGCCGGGTTAGACCCTCAAATGCGGAGCAATACGCAAGACACATTTTTGCGCGAGGACGGTGTGGTTGTTGTTGCGACGGTCGCTTTCGGTATGGGAATTGATAAGCCGGATGTACGGTTTGTCTTTCATATGGATTTGCCGAAAAACATCGAGGGCTATTATCAAGAAATTGGTCGCGGTGGGCGCGACGGCCTGCCTGCTACGGCACATCTGCTGTATGGCATGGGCGAGGTACGCCAATATCGGCAATGGATTGATGAAAGTGATGCTGGCGAAGATCAGAAACGGATTGAGCGCCAAAAACTCACGGCGCTGGTTGGCCTTTGTGAAACAACGCAATGTCGTCGCACGGCTTTGCTTGGATATTTTGGTGAAGCGGCTGGCGGCTGTGGCAATTGTGATATTTGCCGGGGCGAGGTTGAGACGATTGATGGTACTGTGTTGGCTCAAAAGGCGCTGTCTGTCATTTTACGAACCCGCGAGATTTTCGGCATGGAGCATTTGATTACTGTGCTTCGCGGCGAACGCAATCCGATGTGCGATAAGCATGGTCATGCTGATTTGCCGACCTTTGGTGTGGGTGCGGATATTCCGAAAACGGAATGGCGCAGTATCTTTCGGCAGGTTTATGCAGCGGGCTATGCCAGCGTCGATGTCGAAAACTACAGCCGTTGGACTGTGACGGAAGAGGGTTGGAAAGTCTTGCGCGGGCAGCAAGCCGTTACATTGCGTAAACCGGGTAAAACTGCAAAAACGCGCGAAGCTGGTATTGATATGAGCGATGCGGATGCGGCTTTGTTTGATGACCTGAAATCGCTGCGGCGGGATCTTGCCAAAGAGCGCGATGTGCCTGCATACGTTATCTTTGCTGATCGGACGCTGATCGAAATGGCGTCGCTTGCGCCGATCGATGAAAATGGGTTGCGCGATGTGCATGGAGTTGGCGAGAAAAAGATCGAACGCTATGGTGCGGCCTTCTTGGGCCGGATCAAACAGCATAAGCAACGGAGCGCAGCGGCATGACCGGGACTTTACGCATCGACAGTGATGCGCGCGGTGTTGCGACAGTCACGCTCACACGCGGTGAAAAGCACAACGCGATGAATGGTCAGATGATGACCGAGCTAACGCAGGCTGCCGCAACATTAGGGGCTGATCCTGCGGTGCGCGCGGTTGTATTTTCCAGTGAAGGAAAGAGCTTTTCCGCTGGGGCTGATCTTGGTTGGATGCGTGAGCAAGTGGCGGCGGATCGGGCGGGCCGTATCGCCGAAGCCACGCGGCTTGCGAACATGCTGCGAGCGTTGAATGAGATGCCAAAGCCTCTCATTGCTCGGGTGCATGGTAATGCTTTCGGCGGGGGGTTGGGGATTATCAGCGTCTGCGATGTGGCGATCTGTGTTGAGGATACAAAATTCGGATTCACGGAAACGCGGCTTGGAATTATCCCCGGAACAATTTCGCCTTATGTGATTGCGCGGATGGGCGAGGGACGTGCCCGGCAGGTTATGATGTCATCGCGGCTATTCGGCGCTGACGAAGCAAAGGATCTAGGATTGATTGCGAAAGTTGTCACTCCGGAGAATCTCGATGCAGCGGTCGAGGCGGAGATTGCTCCCTATCTGAATGCCGCTCCTGAAGCTGTGGCTCGGGCAAAAGCACTTGTCCGCAGCTTAGGTCCGGTGATTGATGATGACGTGATTGCAGGGACCATCAATAGGTTGGTGGATACGTGGGAGACAGACGAGGCGCGGCAGGGTCTTGCCGCTTTCTTTGATAAAACGAAACCGAGTTGGGTTTCGTGATGCGATATGTGTATCCTTCCCCATGAGCGCGCCAACTAAAACTGGCGGCGAAAAAATTACGCCGTCGATGCAGCAATATTTCACCGTTAAAGAACAGCATCCGAAAGCGTTGCTGTTTTTTCGTATGGGCGATTTTTATGAGCTGTTTTTTGATGATGCCGTAAAAGCCGCCGCCGCGCTCGACATTGCATTGACCAAACGCGGCAAGCATCAGGGTGAAGATATCGCAATGTGCGGTGTGCCAGCGCATTCCGCTGAAGGGTATCTCGCGCAGCTAACCCGTAAAGGCTTTACGGTGGCCATCTGCGATCAAATGGAATCGCCTGCAGAAGCCAAGAAGCGCGGGTCAAAATCTGTTGTTCACCGTGATGTCGTTCGAGTCGTAACACCCGGTACGTTGACTGAAGACACGTTGCTGGATGCCCGCACTCATAACTTTCTCGCGGCTTACGCAGAGGTGCGCGGAGAGGCAGCACTTGGGTGGCTCGATATGTCATCGGGCGAGTTTGCCGTGTCGCGCACTGCTGATGGATTAAACGCGGAGCTTGCGCGGATTGCGCCCTCGGAAATTCTTGTCTCTGAAAAATTCTTTGAAGATTCCGAATTGCTATCGCTTTTAGAAGAGGTCGCTCAGGTAACGCCGCTCGGCGCGGCAAGTTTTGACAGCACATCGGCTGACCGGCGGATTTGCGAGCTGTTTAAAGTCAGCTCGCTTGATGCTTACGGCGCGTTTGACCGGGCCGAGCTTTCGGCAATGGGCGCATTGGTGGATTATGTTGCCATCACGCAAAAAGGGGCATTGCCACATATCCGTCCTCCCCGGCGGGAAGAGCTTGGTTCGGCAATGCGGATTGATGCAGCGACGCGGCGCAATCTCGAACTGACCAAGACACTCGGCGGTGAACGTGCCGGATCGTTGCTTGCGACGATTGACCGGACTGTCACCGGTGCCGGAGCGCGCCTTCTCGCATCGCGCCTTGCTGCGCCGCTTACGGATGTAGCGACGATTGTGAGGCGGCAGGATTCGGTTTCATGCCTGCGCGATGATCCTGATTTATCGGATACCTGCCGGAGCAGTTTGAAATCTGCTCCTGACATAGCGCGAGCTTTGTCGCGCCTTTCGCTGGGCCGGGGAGGGCCGCGCGATTTATCCGCTATGCGCGATGGGTTGGCAGCAGCAGCGACTTTAGCGCGGCGATTGGAATTGATGAATGACCTGCCTGCCGAAATCGCCGATGCGGGCGTGGCTTTGCAGGGACACGAGGCTCTGACCGATCAATTACGCGGTGCGCTCGCTGCTGACTTGCCGATGTTGGCCCGCGAGGGAGGGTTTATCGCAGCGGGTTGGAATGCTGCCCTTGATGAACTGCGCGGCTTGCGTGATGACAGCCGCCGCATTGTCCGCGACATGGAGGCTCGGCTAAAAACTGAGAGCGGCATCAATGCGCTGAAGATCAAGTTTAACGGTGTGCTTGGGTATTTTATCGAAGTCCCTCCTGCCCATGCCGACAAGATGACAGACGAGCAATTTATCCATCGGCAAACCCTCGCAAGTGCTGTGCGGTATACGACGGGTGAGTTGGCCGATCTGGATGGCCGCATTTCAAGAGCAGGTGCGCAAGCCATCGAAGCGGAACTTGCTTTGTTTGAAGAATTGCGGGTGGCAATTCTCGAACGCGCCCCTCAGATTTCCGCAGCGGCGGAGGCGCTGGCGGTGCTGGACACGTCGGCTGCGCTTGCAGAGCTGGCCGCAGATGAAGGATGGATTCGCCCGCGTGTAGACGGGTCGCTCGTCTTTGCCGTGGAAGGCGCGCGGCATCCTGTTGTAGAGGCGGCATTAAAAGCCGGGGGCGAGCAGTTCGTTGCCAATGATTGCGATCTTTCGGATGAGCGGCTGTGGTTGCTTACGGGGCCTAATATGGCTGGTAAGTCCACTTTTCTCAGGCAAAACGCCTTGATTGCAGTGCTGGCGCAAATGGGGTCGTTTGTTCCGGCGCGCGCGGCACATATCGGGATTGTGGATTGCCTCTTTAGCCGTGTTGGGGCGTCGGATGATCTGGCGCGGGGGCGTTCGACCTTTATGGTCGAGATGGTCGAAACTGCTGCGATCCTTAATCAATCCGGCGAACGTGCGTTGGTAATCCTAGATGAGATTGGTCGGGGGACCGCGACTTTTGATGGACTAAGCATAGCTTGGGCGACTGTTGAGCATCTGCATGATGTCAATAAATGCCGGGGGCTATTCGCAACGCATTATCACGAGTTGACCGAATTAGCGGCGCGGTTGGACGGCACAAAAAATGCGGCTATGAAAGTGGCTGAATATCAGGGCGATATTATCTTTTTGCACGAGGTCGAGCCGGGCGCAGCCACTCGCAGTTATGGCGTTCAAGTGGCGCGCAAAGCGGGTTTGCCTGCATCGGTCGTTGCCCGTGCGCGTGAAGTCCTCGAACGATTGGAAAAAGGCGATGCCGAGGGCGGTGAGGCGCGCATACGCGCCCTTGTAGATGATTTGCCTCTTTTTGCTGCGACAGCCGTTAAAGCTGAAGCGGAAAGTGGCCCGTCTCCGGTTGATGAAGCCCTATCGTCGCTTGATCCTGATGCAATGAATCCGCGCGAGGCTCTTGATGCGCTCTATCGCCTCAAAGCTCTGATTTAATCATCCGCCTTTTAACCATCCATTTACCATAAAAGTTCACGCTCGCGACATGCTTGCTCCTATACGCCATTTAATCGGGTCGACCCGTTACTCCCTGCAAGGCGCGCAGGTGCTTATGCGCGAGATGGCTGCACGGATTGAAATCGGGGCTTACTTTATAGCCCTTGGTCTTTTGGCTCTTTTTGGCGCAGAGCTGCGGCACTGGATTATCATGACAGTGCTGTTTCTTATTTTATTGGCTGTTGAAGCGCTCAATACGGCGATTGAGGCAATCGTAGATCATATCTCACCGGAACGGAGTGATTTTGCGCGTGATGCGAAAGATTTGGGGTCTGCCGGTGTGTTTTTTGTCGTGCTCGCGACCAAATGCTATTTGATCGCGGCTATCTTGAGTTCACTGGGCTTTTTTGATTTCTGATCGCGATGCTAAGCACGTTGGATAAAATACCGTCCTTCCGGCACACCGTCAGGTGTGGGTAGCATCTCGAACCCCTCAAATTTAGCGTTCGTGACGATCAATGCACCCGGCGCTAGGATATTATGCAAGACGTTCCCGACAGCATCCGCTAACGGGCGGTCTTTCTCAGGGACGCCAATGCCTAGGTCATAATGGGCGAGCGATATGGTTTGCCCGACCCGTTCCGCAAGATCTTCGATCATCGCGACCGCTTCGCCTTCAAGATACAGCTCTTTTGGTGGAATAGAGGACGGGTGCGCTTTCATCGCACGATCAATTGACCAGATGTCGCGTTCGGGTGCGATTTCGCTCAAGTGATGGTATGTCCGCCCGTTTCCAAGGCCAATATCAAGGAATTGCCCTTCGGGTGCGTGGTCAACAGCCCAGCCCAAACAGTCTCTTTGGGCGGTGAGGCGACGAATAACACTATCTAATCTGCTCATCACAGCTTCCTATGAGGCGTTTCAGTCGCTATCAAGGCCCAATGATCTGGACTGTACCTAATATACTCACGATTATTCGTGTTATCGCTGCGCCTTTCGTCGCGTTGTCTTTTGCTGTCTTTGAGCGTCCCTTTGCTGATTGGTTTGCATTTTGCCTGTTTATGGGCGCGGCATTTACCGATTTTGTTGATGGCTGGTATGCGCGGAAATTCAACGCCACCAGTGCATTTGGTAAGATGCTCGATCCGATTGCGGATAAAGCGATGGTGATCATTGCGCTTTTCTCGCTTGCGGTGCTCTACGGTGTGAATTGGTGGTTTGCAATTCCTGCAACAGTGATTCTGCTGCGGGAAGTGCTGGTTTCCGGGCTGCGGGAATACCTTGGCGATATCAAGCTCGACGTGACCAATCTGGCGAAATGGAAGACGACTGCCCAAATGTGTGCGATTGGCGGTTTGTTCCTCGCTGCGGGTTGGAACACTTATTTTGATGTTGCGGATGTCAAAGCCGCCGGAGAGCTTGCCACACGCAAGATGAAGATTGCGCGGGTTGGCGGCGGTTATGTCTTCTATCTGTCTATGGGCCTGCTTTGGGTAGCTGCTGCGCTGACTTTGATTACCGGCTGGGATTATTTCCGCAAAGGCATGCGTTATATCCGTGAGGCGGATGGAGTCGCGTCATGATTGGACCTTTGCTCGGGGTGATCGTGTTGATCGCCGTGGTCGTATTTTACAATCGGCGGCGGGGCGTCGGACTCGGCAATAACCAACCAAAGCCGATCAAACGTCATTGCAAATGGGTCGCAACAGGTGATCCTGAACGCCGTTTGCGCGAGTATCGCTGCGATACGTGCGGGGTGACCGGGTATTCATCAACAGGAAATCCGCCTGTTGAATGCAAGCAGGGTTTAAAAACCGGAAGCTGAAGGCACTCCGTACCCTGGGGTCCACAGTTTGTTGATTTGCCAACGTAGTTTGCCTCTAACAAGGCTGCGGCATTGACGCGATGCAACAAAAACATAGCTTGCATTCTGTTCCCCTTCGGAGATTCGGATGCTAGACGACACAAACCAAACAAATCTTGAGATGCACCACCCCGGCGAAGTTGGACGCCTGCAACATGCGGACTCTGATCATCCGGCTGTCCCGCGCGGCAAGGTGGGTATTCTGGTTGCGAATCTCGGAACGCCTGATGGAACAGATTATTGGTCCATGCGGCGCTATCTCAAAGAGTTCCTGAGTGATCGACGTGTCGTGGATGTGAATCGCGCGCTTTGGTGGCCTCTTTTAAATCTCGTCATTCTGACCAAACGTCCGTTTAGCTCCGGCGAGGCTTACAAGTCTATCTGGAACGAGGAAGCAAACGAGTCGCCGTTGCTGACGATCACAAAGGACCAGGTCGTAAAACTGAAAGATAAACTTCACGGACTTTATGGGGATCAGGTCGAAGTCGATTTCTGCATGCGTTATGGCAATCCTTCGACCATTCACAAAATTAAAGAGATGCAGGAGAAGGGCTGTGAGCGGATTGTCTTCTTTCCGCTCTATCCACAATACGCTGCGCCAACAACGGGCACGGCCAATGATCAAGCTTTCAATGCGCTACAAAAACTAAGATGGCAGCCTTATATTCGGACTGTGCCTGCATATTATGAGCATTCCGGTTATATCGGCTCGCTCGCGAATGTTTTGAAAGAGCATATGGCGGAACGCGAAGCCAAAGGCGAAGGCAAACCTGATGTGGTGGTTGCCTCCTATCACGGAGTTCCGCTGCGCTATTTGATGTCTGGTGATCCCTATCATTGCCAATGCCAAAAAACGACGCGCTTGCTGCGTGAGTATCTTGGTTGGGACAAAGACTACTTGGAGACAACATTCCAATCTTTGTTCGGTAAGGAAGAATGGCTGCGGCCTTATTCTGTTGAACGTGTCGCCGAGCTTGCCAAAGAAGGGAAAAAGGATCTGGTGATCTTTGCCCCCGGATTTTCGGCAGATTGCGTTGAGACTCTGGAAGAGATCAACGAGGAAATCAGGGAAGCCTTTGAAGAAGCGGGCGGCGAGCGCTTCACCTATTTGCCGTGTCTGAACGACCGCGATGATCACATCGATATGTTGGTCGATGTGATCGGCAATGAAGCTCAGGGATGGCTGCAACGGAATTGAGTGCCGCTATTTTTACTCATTGCAAGGATAAGAGCGAATAGAGCAATAAGCACGAGAAGACATTAGCTTTTATCCCGGTTTCTTGAATCGTGAGAAACGGGACCAGTTAACTTTAACCCCAAGAATTAATAAGATTATTACGGATAATACTGTTGCAGCAGCACCAGCAAAAATCATGAAATGATAGATGTTTATGCTTTTGCCAGTGTCTTTAAGTTTCTCATTTTCCAATCTGAGTACGATCAGTCGATTTGGGTTGTCCGTAGCAACTTTTATTGGAATTTGATCTCCCACTGATAGTGAGCGAACGTTTAAGAAGCTCGCAGAACTAACTTTTTCTTGCTCCCCCTTTTTCGGATGGTCGTATTTTAGATGGTAGTCAGTGATCTCTGCGATTTTGTATTGTTCTTCTGAGCGGCTTTCAGCAATCGCACGTGCTTGCGCGCATGGAAGTTTTTGAGTCAGTTCAAATTTGAGGAGACCTCCGTCAACGGGTGAAAGGCGGCAATGGTTTTCAATTTCAGTAATTTCTGCATTAGTGTTTATATATTCGATGTCATCACCGCTTGATGAAAATGAAAACCATGCTCCCATGGCCATTACGGTGAGGCCGAAAGTAACGCCGTGAAACGACCATCGAGCTAGAAAAGCTCTGAAGCCGCTGGCTGCTTCGCCAATTTTTCCGCCTTTATTGCTTCCTTTAAGATAGAGAAAGGGGGGGCGTTTGTTCGCATTTTTTGCTGGCGGCCATGCAAACGCTGCAAGCAGTACGAGGATTCCTGCAGTGATCCCCAGTGATGAGAGTGTTTCATGAGAACCAACTCTCGGATTATCCCCGCTTCCAACGGCAATTTTTGTGCTATCTCCAATTGTTAGATGATCAATGCGTAACGACACTGATTGGCTAAGCTCGCGCTTATGATTCTTGCCGTCTGGCCCGATCCATTCGACGATAGCGAAGCGAGTGCGATCAACTTTGAATAACCGTTCGGTGGATGTATTTTTTGTGTTTTCTGCCTCTTCACAGGATTCGGCAGGCTGACTTTTTCTGTCACCTTCTTGTTGCCAAACCAAACTACACTCATCGCGAAAGTCGATAATTTCAGCCTGAACAGTATTCAATGTGAAGAAATTTACGACATTGCCGATGAAGCCAATACTCAGAAATATCCCAAAGATAAGAGCTAAAATTCCGATAGATCCGACATGAGCAATATAGCGCCCAATCCATGTTTTCGGCTGCTTTTTTGAAAAGAGGCCCATAAACAATTTCTCCAGTTAATAATGAAGTGCGAATATATCGGTGGTATTTTTCTTGAATTGCAACCTACAAGGCGGAAAATCTAATGCATCCGCGATCCATTCGGAACGGTTTGATCTGCTCCTAGTAAAACGATGTCGCCGTTTCCGTCGGAAAGACCAAGCGTCAGGACTTCAGACATAAAGGGTCCGATTTGACGGGGTGGGAAGTTGACCACTGCCATAACTTGCCGTCCGACAAGCGCTTCTGCCTCGTAATGCACCGTGATCTGAGCTGAAGATTTTTTGACGCCAATCTCATCGCCAAAATCTATTTTTAGTTTATAGGCGGGCTTACGCGCTTCGGGAAACGGCACAGCCTCAACAATCGTACCGGCTCTGATATCGACTTTTAGAAAGTCATCGAAAGAAATTGTCTCTGACATTGTGTTTCCCTGTTGCTTGCAGGGGAAGGGATAGAGGGATTCTTTCCATAAAAAAAGCCGCTCTCCTTTTCAGGAGAACGGCTATCTATTGCTGACGCGAAGAAAAGGGAGGGGTTTCGCGCGTCAGATATAGAGTTCTTAAGCAGCAGTTTTCATGGCTGAGTCGGTCATTTCGCGAATTTCCGTTACGCCTTCGGTGAAGCGGGCGCGGATGATTGCGAAAGCGTCTTCGTTTGCTTTGCGAGCGGATTCGGACAGGTCGGTGAAGACTGCAACGCCTTTTTCGAACTGAGCTTTCGCTGCTTCCATGCGTTGTTCAGCGTTTTCAGCTGAGATCGGCGCTGTGGAAGCCTCTTTCATGACTTCAGTCATCTCGGTGATGCTGGTTTGCATGACTTCGACCTGTTTTTTGAACAGGGACTGATATCCTTCAGCCGCAACGCGGTTCGCATCGACAAATGCCTGGACGTTTTTCTTTTGAGCTTCGGTCATAGCTTCTGTGTCGAAACCGGGAACCTGAGCACCTTCAAACATCTTCGTCATGTCAGCGCTTTTCATCATTTCGACGTAGGTGTTTGGATCGAACCAGTTCTTTTCGGTGCTCATTGGATGCTCCATCGGTGAAATTTGGTGAAGGCTCTTTGCCTCTAGATGGAGCATATATGCTGCATTGCAACAAAAACGTCAAGAGAAGTTTGTGTGCGGTGCAGCATTTTTTCTACGTACGGAGTTCTCGACTCCGGTTTGCTGCGGCTTTTACGGTTTTTCGCATGAGCGAGGTAAGTCCAGATTCATTGTTCATTAACTCTACCAAGCCTGCTTCTGTCGTTCCTTTAGGGCTTGTGACATTGATTCGAAGCGTTTCGGCTGTCTCAGATGAAGCTCCAGCGAGGGCTGCTGCTCCGATAATCGTCTGCCGTGCCAGAGCCAATGCCAGTTCAGGGGCTAGCCCCTCTGCTTCAGCGGCGGCGGTTAGAGCCTCAATCATATGAAACACATATGCCGGGCCAGATCCGGACACGCCAGTTACCGCATCCATTTGGTCTTCGTTGTCGAGCCACACAGAAACTCCCACTGAGTCCGTGAGGGCCGTCGCAAGGGCTTTGTCATCCGGGGAACATGCTGCGTTAGAAATCAGTGCGGATGCGCCTGCACCAACAGCAGCAGGCGTGTTTGGCATCACACGGACAATGGATGTTTCCGCGCTTAACAGTTGTTCAAAATAAGCGAGGGGTTTTCCCGCTGCGATGGAAATATACAGCGTATCTGTACCTGCCATGCCTGCGACGGTTGGCAGGGCTGTATCCATCATTTGCGGTTTAACGGCTAACATAACGGCACGCGGTGAAGGACCGTCATACTTGCCATTGGTCAGGAGTGTCAGACCGTCAATCGCTTTGAGAGCGTCACTTGGATAGGGATCAAGGATGATGGTTGCATGAGGGTCTAACCCGTTGGCCAACCACCCATCCAACAATGCACTGCCCATCTTCCCGCATCCGAGTAATAGGAATGGCCGTTCAGCATTGAAAACAGAGAGATCAGTGGAACTGATGGCTTGTTGGTCCGAAGTTGAGGCGGTCAAGAGCAGTCTCCGCGTTGATTTCTGCCCATGCTACGCAGTGGAACGCCGGGAACAATAGCATATCGCATGTTCCGACCGCCGACCGCATCGCCTCGATCAAATCCAGATCGCATGGGCTGCGCGATGCAGCCATGGACACCCAGTCTTTGTAAGTGCCATGATCTTCCTTGATACGCAATTCTAGCAACCCACGATGAAAGTTGCGATTCAGGCTATCTGCTAGTTTAGAAACTTCGATCCAGCGTTCGCGGGGCGGGGCCAACGCAAAAACACAGCTAATCTCGATGCTGTCATGGTCGGGCAATGTTCTGAGCGTCAGATCATAATCGCTCCAATCGCCCGCTACGCGCAGAGTTATAGACCCGTCAGGGTTATGATTTGAAAGACGCCAGCCATAGTCCTGTGTCGCGCGCTCAACGCTCTCAACCAATAATGGCGATGACAGGTCGGGCATCTGTGCCCTCCTGCTTACTCCGGTATCCATGCCTGCTCATCCTGCTCTGTCGATCTCGTTTAACGGATCGTTGTTATGAGCAGACGATGTGGTAAATAATCTATTAAATCAAGAGGTAATAACCATTTGTGAATGTAGTTTGCTAAATTATTAACGTAGGTGTACTGATCACAAGGTGTGAAAAAGGTTAGTATTGCCGAAAAATACTGTCCCGGCGTCGACTCAGCTTTTTGATTCGAGCGCTGCGAGTCGGGCTTTGAGAGCTTCGTTTTCTTCACGCGCTTTTTGCGCCATCGCACGAACAGCGTCGAATTCCTCGCGGGTGACAAGATCCATATCGGCCAAAAGGCGTTCGACACGGCCCCGTACTGCGGTTTCGGCCTCGTCTTTGACGCCCTTTGCCATGCCTGCGGCGTTGGTCATCAATTTCGAGATATCGTCGAAGATGCGGTTATTGGTCTGCATGTCTCTATCCTTGTTTGTTATCTTTATGTGGGAGAGGCACGACGCAGCGCAAGGTACAGCTTGGCGCACCAGCAAAATTATACGTCAGATTATTGGCTTTTATCGTGCTCTTTACTCAGAGCAATTTTCCGATCCGGCCAATCGCGGCTTCGATATTTTCTAATGAATTGGCATAACTGAACCGCAAAAACCCGTCGCCATTCACGCCAAAGCTGGTTCCGGCAATCGTCGCGACGCCTGCCTCTTCCAGAAGGCGGGTTTGCATTGTCTTTGCGTCAATGCCCGTGCCTTCGATATTCGGGAAGGCATAGAAAGCACCGGCAGCGTCGGCACAGCGAAAACCGGGCAGGTCATTGAGCATCTTCACAATGGCAACACGGCGTTCGTCAAAGGCTTTCATCATTACATCGACTGCATCCTGTGGGCCTTCTAGCGCTGCGATACCCGCATATTGCGTGGCGGCATTTACGCAGGAATGGGCGTTCACGCAGAAGCGTTCGGCCAAATCGATTAGCTTACCGGGCCAAACCGCATAGCCAAGCCGCCAGCCGGTCATCGCATAGGTCTTTGACCAACCGTCCAAAACAATCAGACGGTCCCGAATTTCCGGATAAGCAAGAAACGAGACATGCTCACGCCCGCCATAGAGCATACGGCTGTAAATCTCATCCGACATGATGGCTACATCTGGCCAATCGGCCAGCCCTGCAATCAGCTTTTCAACTTCCGATTTCGGGGTGACACCGCCCGTCGGGTTGCCCGGGGAGTTCACGATAATGAGCCGTGTCTTTGCGGTAATTTGGTTTAAGACTTCATCGGCGCTGAAACCAAAATCGCGGTCTTCATGCAATGTCATCGGGATCGGGGTTGCACCGGAATATTCGATCATCGAGCGATAGATTGGAAAACCGGGATCGGGGTAGATGATCTCCGTTCCCGGTGAACCAAACATCAGGATCGAGAAAAACATTGTGGGCTTTCCGCCCGGCATGATCGTGATGTTTTCAGGGGACACCTCGACTCCGCGCCGTTTGGCAATATCGGCACATACCGCTTCGCGCAGGGGCAAAATGCCTTTCGCGGGGGTGTACCCATGATGCCCATCGCGCAGCGCTTTGATCCCCGCCTCAACAATATGATCAGGCGTCGGGAAATCCGGCTGACCGATACCAAGGTTGATAATGTCTTTGCCTTCTCGCTGTAGTTCAGCAGCGCGAGCAAGGACGGAAAAGGCACTCTCTGTACCAAGACGCGAGACGGCATCGGTCGGGATCATATTCAGTCGCTCCGGTTGTTCGGGCTTACCTTAGCTTGCTGCTTTCAACCGCACCAGTGCTGTATCAAGGGCTTGCAGGAAGCGTGAGCGATCTTCTTTCTTAAACGCCGACGGTCCGCCCATTTGATCCCCGCCGACACGCAGCTCTGCCATCAGGTTTCGTGTTGCGACCGCAGAGCCGATGGAGTCTTTGGTGAAAGGCTTGCCCGTCGGCGCGAGCACCGTGGCATCCGCATTCACGCCGCGCTCCGCCAGCAGAATATCGGCGGTGATAATCACTGATTTCGCATTCGCACGCTCGGCAATCCAATCATCGGCGGCATCAGGATCAGCAGGAACCACAACCCGCTGAATCAACGGATGATCAGGGATGCGGATACCGCCATTGGATACCACCGTTACCGGAGTTTCGTGCCGGAAGGCGACTTTGTAGATTTCTTCCTTTACCGGACAAGCATCGGCATCGACGAGAATATGCGGGGTGTTTTCGCTCATGCCTCTACCTGTCACTCCCAATACAAACGGGCAAGCCGTTTTCCGGTGATAGGAAGTTGAATTGGAGGAAAATCACTTCAGTCCTATCGTTAGGCAAGCAATGCGAAGGGAACGCCGTTTATGTCCGGTACGATCAAACGTTTTTCGATTCGATCCGCAGCAACCGCGCTCGCTTGTTTGCTGACGCTGAATTCTGCGATTGGCAATAGCATCGCGAATTGTAACGCGGATGCGATGCTGGTCTTCGATGCCTCGGCGTCCATGGCAGGTGTTGGTAATAGCGTGCTGTCAGTGCCCCGCATTGAAGAGGCGCGGGATGCGGTTCGGGAATCGATGCCGGATATCGCGCCCTTTAGACGGGTTGGGCTGGTGGTCTATGGTCCCGGTCCCGGAGGAACGTGTGACAATATCGACCTGCGTCTCTTGCCGCTCCCGAACGCAGCAACGCAGATTATTGCAGAAGTTGATGCTATCGAGCCGGATGGAGGCACGCCGCTGACCAATGCCGTGCAGGATGCAGCAAACCTGTTGCAAGGCACGGGTAAACCCGGTGTTGTGGTGCTCGTCACGGATGGTGCGGATACGTGCGATGGGCAACCTTGTGCTTTGGCTTCCAGCTTGGCGCGAACCAATGTCACCGTGCATGTGATCGGGTTTAGGCTTCCCTTTGATACGCTCGCGTTTTCAGACCACACAACCTATGTCGAGAAAAGCGAACTGACGGCGAATGAGCGAAAGCGCCTGCATACCGAGATCAGGTGTTTGGCGGATAGCACCGGCGGCCAATTTGTTACGGCTGACTCGACTGAAGACCTCGTGACGGCAATGTACGAAGTGATGATCTGCCCAATTATTGGAGAGATTCCAGCACATAGAGCACCGGATTACTCTCCATGGAAATGGTCGTAGACTTTTTGAGCCATGGCTTTTGAGACGCCTTCGACTGCCGCTAGATCGGTTACACCGGCGCGGCTGACGGCTTTGGCCGAGCCGAAATGTGCCAGCAATGCGCGTTTTCGGGCGGGGCCGACGCCGCCGATTTCGTCCAGCGGATTGACCATCTGAGACTTGGCGCGTTTGGCCCTGTGTGTGCCGATGGCAAAGCGGTGGGCTTCGTCGCGCAGGCGTTGCAGGAAATAGAGCGTCGGGTCCCGGTGTGGCAGTGCCTTTGGTCGATGGCCGTGGCGGTAGAACATTTCTTTGCCTGCGTCGCGTTCTTGTCCTTTGGCAACCGCGACAACGGCCACATCTTCCACACCAAGCTCGCCCAGTGTTTCGAGTGTCGCGGTTAATTGCCCTTGGCCCCCGTCAATTAAAACCAGATCAGGCCAGTTTCCCTTTTCGCGGTCCGGGTCTTCTTTCATAAGCCTCGAAAACCGCCGGGTCAGGACTTCGCGCATCATGCCGAAATCATCACCGGGGGTTAGGTCTGTGCCTTTGATGTTGAATTTACGGTACTGGTTCTTTTGGAGGCCATCCGGTCCCGAAACGATCATCGCGCCGACCGCATCTGTGCCCATGATATGTGAGTTATCGTAAACTTCGATCCGGGAGGGGCGATCATTCAGGTCAAAGGCATCAACCAATCCGTCGAGCAGCCTTCCTTGTGCCGCTGAATCCGCCATGCGCCGCGCGAGGGCTTCGCGGGCATTTCGCGAGGCATCGGCAACCAATTCGCGCTTTTCACCCCGTGCGGGCATTGCTAGCGTGATTTTATGACCTGCGGCCTCTGTCAAAGCAGCTTGGAGTAAGTCGATTTCTCCGGGTTCGTGGGAGAGCAGGATTGATTTAGCGGGGGGACGCGTATCATAGAACTGCCCGAGAAAGGCCGCCAGAACTTCTGCTTCATCTGCATCGGATGCCAGCCTTGGGAAATAAGCTTTATTGCCCCAATTCTGCCCGCCCCGGAAAAAGAACACCTGCACACATGCCTGTCCGTTTTCCATGTGTAGAGCAACCACATCGGCCTCGTCTACGCCGCGCGGGTTCACGCCCTGATGGGACTGGACCTGTGTGAGCGCCTTGATCCGATCCCGAAAGATAGCGGCGCGTTCGTAATCCATATCTGCCGCTGCCGTGTTCATTTCCGCAGCGAGGCGCTCTTGCACTGACGTTGATTTACCCTCGAGAAAATCGAAGGCTTCGTCAGACAACTCTTTGTATTCTTCCGGCGAGATATAATCGACGCAGGGCGCGCAGCATCGTTTGATTTGATAGAGCAAACAGGGGCGTGTTCGTCCATCGAATGTGGAATCGTTACAAGAGCGCAGAAGGAAAGCCTTTTGCAGGTGATTGAGGGTACGGTTTACTGACCCAGCCGATGCAAAAGGTCCGAAATACCGCCCATCAACTGATTTCGCCCCGCGATGTTTTCGCAGTCGCGGGAAATCATGGCCGCCTTCGATCAGGATATACGGAAACGATTTATCGTCTCGCAGCAGCACGTTGTAACGCGGCTTCAGACGTTTAATCAGATTGCTTTCGAGCAATAAGGCTTCGGTTTCCGTGCGCGTGACAACAGCGACCAGCGATGCCGCGTTAGAAATCATGCGTTGGATGCGTGTTGTGTGGCCTTCGTACCGGGTGTAGCTGGCGACACGGTTGCGGAGTGAGCGCGCTTTGCCGACGTAGAGCACCTCTCCTTTTGCATCGAGCATCCGGTATACGCCGGGACCATCGGGCAAACGCGAAAGATAAGATTTGATGACATCCGGCCCAGTCTCGCGCGCCGCCGGATTTGTGGGCGCATCTATTTCATAGGCCGTGCCTTCCTCTTCAAAGCCAATCGGTGAAGATGGCTCTGGCAAAGAGGGTGCGTGGTCGGGACGGCGCGCTTTTGTCATGCGCCCTTTATAGAGTGTGTTGCGTCGGAGCTGAATTAGAATTCAAAGCAATTTACCCCGTGGGTTCAGAGGGGTTTTATGGATGGCCAAAAAGACAGTTAAACTGTATCAAAATAAGTACAATTTATAGATCTATATCCTGATTTTCTCAACGTTTGAGGGTGTTAGCAGTCGATGTTACCCCCATCCCATTTGCTTGTGGATAACCCTGTTGGAAACATGAGAGAGAAAAGCGTCTTACATGAGAAAATCTAGGCTATTGGCGATTTGCCTAAAAATTATGCATATATGATAACATGCTGTTTTTAATATATTATATTTCAACAAATGAATCGAGAAAATGTTAAAAAGCAATTAATTCTGATTCTTGTTGTGAAATCCACGAGTCAAGAATGTTTGTGCAAAACTTTTCTAAATTACCCTTGTGTTTGCATTAGTCCTACGAAGAACAGCTAAGCGGCTACCGCCACGTCAGGATTTGCATGTGCAAACATCAGCGCGGGCTGTGTAAGCTCCACAATCTTCGCATTTAACGTAGTCTTCACCCTTGAGTTTTTGGCGTACGGTATCGCGCGCCCGTTCTTCTTCACGGGTCATTTTTGTATCGGCAGCGCGCCCAACAATGCGGAATGCCATCAGCGCACCAATGACAATCCCACCTGTGATAAGAATTTTCATCAACATGGCGTCTTACTTTCCGTAGCGTGCCCACAATGCCCGTTCTTCGACAGCTTCTAATGCTGCTGTCGCCGCACCGGCTCCGGCGGATTCTGCGGCCTCGAAGGTTAATGCCGCGTTAGTTCCGCCGGTTAGCTTTGATAATAGCCCAGGTTTTTTAGGGCTAAATTCGCGGATTGCTGTTTCCTCGCCAAAGCGATCTTTTAGTATCGGCACAGCATGGCCTACGGCGTCAGCGATGCCGACATCGACTGCTTTCTGACCTACCCAAACATCCCCTTGGAAGTAATCGATTTTTTCATCGAGGCGATCCCTGCGTGATCCTTTGACCCATGCAATAAACCGCTCATGGATTGCTTGGAGGATCGTGTCGAGGCGTGCGGCGTCTTCCGGTTTTTCTTCAAGGAACGGGTCCATAAGGGATTTGCTGTTCCCGGCTGTGTGAACTCTGCGTTTTACGCCGATTTTCTCAATCGCATCAACAGCGCCAAAGCTGGCCGAGATAACGCCGATGGAGCCAATAACCGTGTATTCATCGACAAAAATCTCGTCCGCAGCGCAGGCCAGTAAATATCCACCGGAGGCCGCGATATCTTCGCAGAAAGCAAGAACCGGAATCTCTTTTTCATCCGCGAGCCGCCGGATTTGTCGGGCGATCAACCCACTTTGCGACGGGGAACCACCAGGTGAGTTGATAATCAGCGCGACGGCTTTCACCCGTTTCGATGCGAACGCAGCATCAATCGATTTTTCCAACGGTGCGTGCGAGATCGTCTGCGAGAACCGGCCACCCGTGCCGATGGCACCATACAATCTAATGACCGAAACTTGTGGTCCGCGTTTGAACCAGTTTATCGGATTCCACTTACTTTTTTTCATAGGATGCACGTAAGGGAAGCCGTCGAGTAGAACAAGGCCCGCTCATATATCTTGTGTAATAATCGCGATGTCCTCTGCGTTTAAATTCAAACCTGCAAGCTCAGCATAGAGGGCAATCAACGTCTCGGCATCTGTATGAGAGTTTTGTAGAGCAAGGCTTGCCAGATGATCCATTTGCATCCGTTCTAATGCTTGTTCTGTTTGCCCTATCTCGCTGCGAGCACGCTCGCTCAATGCTAGTGCAATGTTTTCAATGCCTGATTTAAGAGATCTTCGCAGCGTACGAAGAGGTGTAATCGCCGCAGTTTGCCACGCATGAGAGAATGTAATGGCTTCCTTCATGACGGTCGCAGAAATAGATCGCCCCTCCGCGCCGCACCAGAGACACCAGAGCAGCAGAGGCACATCTGCGCCATCCCGATCTTGCAGCCTCAGGAATGCTTTGCGCGCAACCTCGCGGCTATAAATTGAAAGGGCAAATGCCCAAAAGTGTTCTGCCGCTTTCTTCTCTGTCATGCCTCGGTTATAACGCGGTCTTTCAGCGCAAGAACCCTCTTTGATACTCGGATAGCAGAATGAACGAAAATCATAATAGGGCTGATATAGAGGCGCGTTATCAAATGCTGCGAGAAGAACACCGGGCACTTGATGATGAAATTTCCGGTGGCGCGCTTGGGCCAATCCGTGATCAACTCGCTCTTTCCCGGATGAAAAGACGAAAACTGGCGCTGAAAGACGAGATTGAGCGGCTCTATGACCTGCTTCACCCCGACATTATTGCCTAAGAGGGACGAAACCTGTGACGAACACAAACACGCCTCTTGTGGGGATCGTGATGGGGAGCCAATCAGACTGGCCCACCATGAAAACGGCTGCGGAAATGCTGAATGAGCTTGGTGTGCCGCATGAAACGAAGATCGTTTCGGCACATCGAACGCCGGATAGAATGTTTGCTTATGCGGAAAGCGCCGCAGAGCGTGGCTTGCGTGTCATTATTGCCGGTGCAGGTGGAGCTGCGCATCTGCCGGGAATGATTGCGGCGAAGACCATTGTGCCGGTGCTTGGGGTTCCGGTGCAGAGCCGCGCGCTTTCAGGTTTGGATAGCCTGCTTTCTATTGTGCAGATGCCCAAGGGTGTTCCTGTTGGAACACTTGCAATTGGCGAAGCGGGAGCAGGGAATGCGGGTTTGCTCGCGGCTCAGATTATTGCGATGACTGATCCGGTCCTTGCAGAGCGTCTGTCAGAATGGCGCGAAGCACAAAGTGCATCGGTTGCTGAGATGCCGGTATGAGCGTTGTGCCGACCGGGGGGACGCTCGGCATTCTCGGGGGTGGACAGTTGGGGCGGATGCTGGCGATGGCCGCCGCGCGCCTTGGTATTGATGTGCATATCTATGCCCCCGAAGAAAACAGCCCTGCAGCACAGGTTTCGGCGGCTTTTACATGCGCCGGATATGATGACGATGCGGCTTTGCGGGCTTTTGCGCGGTCGGTTGACGCTGTGACAACTGAGTTTGAGAATGTCCCGGCGGGGACATGCGATGTTCTTGCTGAATTTGTTCCCGTGCGGCCCCATGCGCGCGCGTTAGAGATTGCGCAGGACCGCGTTGCGGAAAAGTCTTTCCTGAATAATCAAGGTATTGGCACGGCTGCGTGGCGGGCTGTTTCTACTTTGGATGATTTGCGCGAAGCGGTGGAGGCTTTGGGCTTGCCAGCAATCCTGAAAACCCGACGGCTTGGGTATGACGGCAAAGGGCAGATCCGTCTTAAAGCTGCCGGTGATGTGGAGGCCGCCTTTGAAGACATGAAGGCTGCGCCTTCTATTCTTGAAGGCTTTGTCGCTTTTGAACGTGAGATCAGTGTGATTGTTGCACGGGATGTAGATGGGTCGATGGCTTGCTATGATCCGGGTGAGAACGTTCATGAAGATGGTATTCTTCGACGCACAACTGTTCCTGCAAACATAACCGATAACGCCTGTAAAGCGGCTTTGGATATCGCGCAAAAAATCGTGGAAAAGCTCGATTATGTCGGCGTTATGGGCGTTGAAATGTTCGTTCAGGCGGATGGTTCTATTCTCGTCAATGAGGTTGCGCCGCGCGTCCATAATACCGGCCATTGGACGTTGGAAGGCTGTGCCATCAGCCAGTTTGAGCAACATATCCGCGCGGTATGCGGATGGCCGCTCGGGTCAGTTGAGCGGCATTCAAACGCAGTGATGACAAATTTACTGGGCGCGGAAGCCGATGATTGGCAATCGCTCGCCAGCGATACACAGGCGGTTCATCTTTACGGTAAAGGGGAGTCGCGACCCGGACGCAAAATGGGCCATGTTACGAGCCTGTCGCCGAAGGCGTGAACTTTTAGACGCGAGGCTACGTCCTCTTTATTTATCGTCGCCCCGGAAAACCAACCGGTAGAGTATCAGGTGTCGTTTTCGTCCCCGGAGCTTTTACGCGGCTCAGGAGGGCGCGGGGGCCTGCGAGAGCGAATTTGGCAAGGGGGTTGTTCCGTGCCATCGCTTTTACTTTTTCAATCCGCATCACGTCGTCAATGCGTCGATCCAGAAAACGCCAAGTCGCCTCTTTATCGAGTGACGTGTCCCCGAGCCAATAAAGCAGCGTGGCAGAGTAGACACCAGAGAGCGTCATACGCTTTGTGTACCAGTTGTAATCTGTCGAGGTGTCGCCGACCGCGGTCCAGATTGCATCTGCCGTGCCCCATGTCAGTCTTGCGCCTTCTGCCGTGTTTAGCGGTAAGGCGAATAAAGCCGCAGCGCGCCGCACAGCGTCTTCGTATTCACCGGCGATTTCCAACCGGATGCGGACTGCTTTTGCGATCTTCTCTCGCATCCGCAGCACATCAGGGTTTCTGTTTACCTGTTCGATCATCCGATGATCATCGCGGCGGTGCGATTCTGCGGCCAGATCGATGGCCCCGCGCGGAAACGCCATTTTTGCTTCGGTGGGGTCAACACTTGCGTCTGAGATTGCATTGCGGAGCAAAGTTTCGGACCACCCGTCGAACGCTACGTTTGGGAGTGCGGCATCAAGCACAGAATCTCGGGTTTTATGCAGATAATCTGGCATTTTTGCGCTTGATCCAGCCTGAGAGGTATTTTCTTCACGCTTATCCGGCATTTTTTGCTCCAACGATTCGACAAAGACGCAGGCCGTTGATATAGAGCGCGTCTCGAATTTATCCGTCATGTGGCCCATTCGCGGTTGTCATGACGCTAACGCACTCGAAGGGTGGTGAAAACCGTGCAGGTTTTGGTCCGTGATAACAATGTCGATCAGGCGCTTAAAGCCCTGAAAAAGAAGATGCAGCGTGAAGGTGTCTTCCGCGAGATGAAATTGCGTCAGCATTACGAAAAGCCGTCCGAGCGTCGCGCTCGTGAACGCGCAGAAGCAATTCGACGCGCTCGTAAGCTGGCCCGTAAAAAGGCGCAACGCGAAGGCATGTAGAAGCCTTCAGCAGCCGATTTTTCGGTTGCCGATTGATAGAATAAAAAACGGCGCATTCGCGAGAATGCGCCGTTTTTGTTGATTAAAATGCTCCAAAGACATCAAGACGTCAGTGCATTTTAGTGAGGCATATGATGGAAAAGTCTATACCTCCGAATATAGGATATATTTCAGTCCTGTAGCTGCAACTCTCCAGCTGAGCTGCGCCCGCGACGGTCTTCGACCATCTCGTAGCTGATTTTCGCATTGTCATTTAAAGTTCTGAGGCCAGCCGCCTCGACAGCAGAAATGTGTACAAAAACATCATCTCCGCCTGTGTCTGGCTGAATAAAACCAAATCCCTTATCGGGGTTGAACCACTTAACCGTCCCGGTAGCCATTGCAGTCGCTCCATTCGAATCAAAGTCAAAATGCTGTTGCATCCTACTTTCGTAGGCCCCCACGCGATGCTTCAGCGGCTATACAGCGAATATTTTAATAGCATGATACGCGATTGTTAGCGACGGCTTTCTCGTTCCGCATGATTGACGTGGCAATTTGTCATGATTGATGCCTTTAGAGAATGAGCCCCATCACGATACATCCAAGCCCCATCGCAGCAATGCCCACGGCAGCCATGTTGATCGCGAGCAAGACCTGCATTTGGGCTGTAGCGCTCTCAGAGTCGCCCGCGCGGCGAATGGCCAAGGCTTGCCAAATGCACCAACCGAGCAAGAGCAGGCCGATGATAGCGAGGGCACTTCCTACCCAGATTAATCCGGTTGTCAGAGCCATATCGTCCTCAAGCGTTGATTTGTTATCGGCATAACTTTCGCTGTTCCACAGCGACCTATGTGCCAGTATTCGTGAGCCGGGATGCAATTTCTTCCGCCAGCGTAGAGATTGCATTGGAATGGGCCGCAGCGAGGGATTTATATCCCGTGCCGTCAATAGGGATACGATAGGCGAAACTGTCTTGCCTGTCGTTGTCGCTGCCAGTGCGGACGATGCGATATTGTCCGGTGAATTCCAGAGAACCGCCGGTCAAATCGCCGATCATTCGATCAACGGCGACGTCGATACGAACGGCGGGCGAGACACTGGAAGGCCAAGGTTCCGCAACGATGGGCGCGTCAGTGCTTTGCTTGAGGGCCGCGACAAAAGTACGGGTTGAGGCGCGTGCCGGTTCATCTGCCCACCGATGATCATCTGATAAGAAAACCGATCCATCCTCAGCCAACGATGCCACTTGTTGCGCCCGCGCATAAAGCGGTAGGGCCAATTCCCGAACGGCTATCGTCCCGCCTGTATATTCGGCGCTCGCTTTCACATCCGGCGTGGGCAAAAGATAATAGATTGGCTCCGGCGTTGTTGCGCAACCACTCAGGGCCGCAAGCCATGCAATCAAACCAACACAAGAAAGGCGCATCTTTATTTTCCCAACAACAGTGAGTTCGGACGGCGTTCGACAGTTGAGGCCAGTGCTGTGATTGCGCGGGCAGCATCACGAACTTCGCGCAAAGCGGTGGCCGCTTCATAGTTTAGCTCTGATCCTACATCGACAGAGGACAACACCGAGTCCGCTGTTTCAGCGACAGAGATAAGTTTGGGAATCATAACCGCAAGGTTTTGCGATAATGTCTGAAACGATTGACCGGCCTCAGCAACGGAGACGAGCGCTCCGTTCACATTTGTCGCTGTACCGCTTTGACGGAGTTCGATGACCAGTGATCGAATCTGATCGAGTGCCGCCGTGATGGAACCGGGGATTTGCTCTGCGCCCGGCGCACGCAAAATGCGGTCGGCATCCTGCATAACCAATGTGGTTGAGGCGAGAAGCCCTTCGATGGGCATCGCGTTTGCTTTCTCGGCCAGCTCCGTAAGGCGAAGTGACAGGAGCGGTACACCTTCGACTGCACCACTAAAGCTCTGCGCAGCGCCTTGAGCAGCGACAAGCGCATCTGATAGTTTTTGCGCGGTGTCTGCCCGTTGTAGATCAACCATCAAGGCGCGCGCCGCATTGAGCGTATCTGCAAGGGCCTGCGGAGCCTGTTGTATGCCTTGGCTGGCAATCAAAGCATCCGCATCATCAACGAGCGCCTTCACAGAGATTAGAAGATCGTCCAGCGGAAGCTGTTCAACATTGGCCGCAATATTATTGAGGCGGGCAATGAATTGCGGTGTCTCTTCCGCCGCCATCGCAAAGGCAGTTGCGGCATCCCGTGCGGCTTTCAGCGCATCAGAAAGATTTTCAGCGGCACCCGCTTCTTTAAGGTCCACCAACAGCGCGCGTGCGGCTTCTAAGGTGTCCGCCAGAGCTTGCGGTGCAGCTTGTATGCCGTCGCTGGCAACCAAACCGTCCGCGCTTTCCACGAGGCTTGTCGCAGCGACCACCAAATCTTCGAATGGAAGTTGATTAATATTGTCTGCGATACCTGTCATGGTTTGAACCATGCCGGGGATATTTTCAGAGGCGGCGGTTACGCGATTGGCGGCTTCTTGCGATGCCAAGAGAACGGCTTGCAGGGTCTTCGCCGTTTCAACTTCGCGCAATCCTTCGAGAATTTCTCGAAGGGCTGCGATGCTGGCATTCAGGTTCGTCGGAATCTCAGTGATGCCTTCAGCGGTCACGACGGCATCCGCATCTTTTAGTAATTTTGTCGCGGTCGTGATTAAGTCGGTAATCGGGACTTCAGTTAAATCGTCCGACAAACTGGTCGCGGATGTGATCAGTGCGGGGACGCCGATTGATATTGTGGTAAAGGCTTGCGCTGCGGTGCTGGCGTCTTCGAGTGCTGTCACCAAAGCCTTCGCTGCGCCTGCCGCCCGAATTTCTTCCATAACATCGCGGATTGCCGTGAGAGTCGCGGCTAGGTCTTTCGGTGCGTCCTCTAAAGCCGGATCACCAACGATGTTTCGCGCATCTGCAAGTAAACCGTTTAGATTGAGCGGCACTGATTTGGTTTCATCAGAACTCGCCAAGGCATTGAGGTTCCGCAAAAGCTCTGTTGCCGAGAACATCATCTCTTCAATAGGCAAACCGTTGAGCCGGTTCAGGACACCCTCAGCCGACGCCGTGAAGTCCTCAAAGTCGGAGGGAACGCTTGGCAAGCGCGGGTAGGGAGAGGCGAGTTCATCGAGCAGCGCAATTGGCGCATCGGGTTGTTCAACCAGCTCGACAAACAAAGCTCCGGTGAGAAGGCTGGCGCTTTTCAAGCGGGCGCGCAGACCGCGCTGAACGCCGCGTTTTATGAATTCGATTGAGTCCTCGTGTCCCGTCGTTTCCAAACCTAAACGGGCTGGAGCGATTACAATCGTAACGATAAGTGAAATATCCCTGTCGCGACTGCCATCAGCGTTCAGGTTCGCTGCGACATCGGTTACTTCGCCGACGCGCAGGCCGCGATATTCTACAGGAGCGCCAATTTGTAGGCCCCGGACAGACCCTTCAAATTCGACGGTAAGCCGCAATTGTGATGAAGGATCATCCGCGAACACGCTCCGCCGCGCCTGTTCTTCACTCTCATAAAGAAGGAACGACTGTTGCGCCTCGACCGGTGCTCCACCTGTTGTGACATTATCGAAGGAAACACCGCCCTGCAAAAGAGAGGCGAGAGAATCGACTTTGAGTTTTGCGCCGTCAGCACCGAGTTCAACGGCGATGCCAGAAAGATTCCAAAAGCGTGTGCCTGATGTGATTAAACGATCATAAGGCGCGTTGATGAAAATACTAAAATCAACGCGCTCGCCATCGGCTGAAAGTTCCTTACTTTCGATTTTGCCGACTTCAATCCGTTTATAAAGAATGGGTGCGCCGGCAACCATCGAACCACCGTCACTCGCGCGGAGACGGAGCCTTGTGCCTTTGTCGCCGGGTTTCGCGAGTGGTGCTTCTGTTAATGCGGTATAGCGCTTTTGCGGCGTCCCGGTTTCGCCATCCCAAGACACTTCCATATGCGGGCCGGAGAGAACGGTCTCAAGACCTGAAATGCCCCGAGCGCTGACCTGAGGACGGACAATCCAAAATTGGGCAGACTCGTTCAGATATGGCGTGAATTCTTGCTCAATCCGAACGGAAGCTTGAACATTCTTCAAGCCTTCAGTGAAACCGATGTCTTCGATAACACCGATTTCGACATCTTTATGCTTGAGGACGGTTTTACCGACTTCAAGGCCGGAGGCGCTTTCAAGAACAATTTCAATCAGCGGTCCGCGATTGGACCAGTTGGACCAAGCAATTCCAAGCGACACGCCTAAAGCGATGATGGGCGCCAACCACACGAGAGAAGGGCGCATTCTGCGATGTTCTTCGCGGATTGGCTCGGCTATCCGGTCGGTGTCACTCATGTCGATCGGTCTCGTTCATGGAATCCCATATCAATCTTTGATCGAGGCTTTGCGCGGATAGCATTGTGAAAATGACTGATAGCGCAAAGCTGACAGCAGCGAAGCCCGGATTCACACTCGCAACAAAATCGAGCTGAATAAGGGCAGCAAGAATCGCGACAACAAAAACATCAATCATGGACCAGCGGCCAATAAATTCTGTTATTTCATAAAGATGAAGACGTTGATGCGGGTTTAATTTCCATGCCCGCCTGATGCTGGCCAACAACAAGCCAATCACAGCAAATTTAGCCAAAGGCACGAGGATGCTTGCGACGCCAACAACAAGGGCGACAAAATACGATCCGTATTCGATTAACTCGATAACGCCGCCGATGATTGTACTCTTTTGCTCGCTTCCGAACGTATTGGTGATCAACATCGGGTAAAGGTTGGCAGGGATGAAAAAGACCATACCTGCGATCAGCCACGCTAAAGTCCTTTGATAACTAAGCGGCTCGCGACTATGCAGCGCTGCACCGCATCGTTGGCAAGTCTGACGTGGATGATCCAATAACCCGCATGTTGTGCAGGCGACCAAACCGGCTTCTCGGGCCGTTAAGCTTGCGTATGTTTTCCGAGAACTTGCCAAATTGTCCATCTGCAAAAGTTATGATTTTCCAGCAGTAAAACGAGCACGACAGCAGTGAGCATCCAAAATGCCGGACCGAGCGAGACTTGCGCGATACCAGCAATCTTCACCAATGCAACGACGACACCGATAATGAAGATTTCGGCCATAGACCACGGTTTAAGTGTGTTAGCGAGGCGAAACGCCTGTGGCGCTGCCTTATAAGGTGCTCGACCGAAGCGTAATGGCCACAGTGTATAGACAAGGGCCGAAGCCCGCATAAACGGAATTACAATGATAAAAGCCGCAACGACGAGCACCAGCGGCGCTGTCAAACCCGTTCCAAAAGCAGATACCGCATCAATGAGTGTGGCGCTTTGGCGCGTGCCTCCCCCATCAAGTTGAATAAACGGGAAAAACAGAGCAGCAACGATCAAAATAGCATTTGTAACCGCTGCCGCGAGGGTGCGGTCTATCGCGTTTGGTCGGCTCGACGCCAGTTTAGTGCCGCATCGAGCACATCGAAGACGCTCACCTTCAGAAACCTGCCTTGCGGTATGAAGCAGATCGCAATTCGGGCAGGCAATCAAAGCTGAAGGGTCGATTGACGTGGTATTCAAAACCTCACCTTCACTCTGAACAGTAGCTGTGGGTTACTTAACCGGTTCACCCACTCTGTTATACACATCTTCGAAACGGACAATATCGTCTTCACCCAGATAGCTGCCAGATTGAACTTCCACCATTGAAAGGGGAACTTTTCCAGGATTTTCAAGTCTGTGTGTCGCACCGAGGGGAATATATGTTCCTTCATTCTCGGTCAGCAACAATACTTCGTCATTGCGTGTGACCTGTGCCGTTCCTTTGACGACGATCCAGTGCTCCGCGCGGTGATGATGCATTTGAAGCGACAAGGCCGCACCCGGATTAACGCAGATATGCTTGACTTGATGACGCTCGCCAATGTGGATGCCCTCATAGAAACCCCATGGGCGATAGCAACGCTTACCAGTGTTATGCTCTTCGCGGCCTTCTTTGGCGAGACGTTCCACGATCTTTTTGACGTCTTGCGCGCGGTCTTTGCGGGTTACGAGCATTGCATCCGGCGTTGAAACGATTACCAGATCATCGACACCGACAGCAGCGATTAATTTGTCCTCAGAACGGATATAACATCCGCTTGAGTCCTCGGTCATTGCGTCGCCAACGGTCACATTGCCGTTCCCGTCTTTGTCGCCAACTTCCCAAAGCTGTCCCCAAGAGCCAATATCTGACCACCCAAGGTCACAAGGCGCAACCGCTGCGCGGTCACTTTTTTCCATAACGGCATAGTCGATAGAATCGGAGCGGCATTCGAGGAACGCGGTTTCATCCGGGCGAACGAAATCGAGGTCATTCGATGCTTCTGCCATGGATTTACGGCATTGAGCCAGGATATCAGGAGCATGGCGTTCTAATTCTTCAAGATACCGATCCGCTCTGAACAGGAACATTCCTGCATTCCAGCGGTAACCGCCATCAGCCAGAAAACCCTCAGCGGTTGCCAAATCAGGTTTTTCAACGAATTTCTCAACAGCCTTAACGCCGGGGGCCACTTTAGCCGACCCAACTCGGATGTAACCGTATCCGGTGCTTGGGCTGTTTGGTTCAATGCCGAAAGTCACAAGATTTCCATCTTGCGCGGCGACGGCAGCACTGTCGATTGCGGCATGAAATGCCTCAGTATTGGCAATCATGTGGTCGGCTGAGAGGACCAACAGCAACGCATCAGGTGTGTCGGCGTGAAGTGCCGCCAAAGCCACAGCCGGGGCGGTGTTTCGTCCTGCCGGTTCGAGGATAATGCCGCCGTGCTCTATTTGAGATTCTTGAAGTTGTGCTGCAATCAGAAACCGATGGTCAGAGTTGCAAAGCATGACTGGTGGGGCGAATCGCGCGGCATCACTCACGCGAGCCACAGTTTCTTGCAGCATTGTCTGTTCAGAGAGCAAAGGCAGCAGCTGTTTTGGATAGAGAGCACGGGACATAGGCCAAAGGCGTGAACCTACGCCTCCGCACAAAATAGCGGGAATAATCTTGGTCATGTCTCTGCTCCGAATTCCGTATTTGAGTGCAGAGTAAGTCCGCATGGTAACGGAGATGTAAACAAGGCGCTCCCATTCACGACCGCCTTGTTGTTTTTATCAAAACCCGATGCTGGAGACTAAAATGTCCGCTACCGGAAATTTAAGGACTTCCAGCGAGTCTCGCCGCAGAAACGACACTGTTCAGGGTCGGGACCAACTGGGTTACAAAGCGGCTCCAATTGGTAATCGCTCTCGGCATAACCAAAACATAGTCGTCCGGGCGCATCTGGAACATAGTCATTGCAGGTGTGTTTGCCAGATTGCCGCCGTCAAAGTGAAAAATGAACGATTCGACACTTCCAGCAACGCTGGATTTTACCCGAACGACGTAGATACGTGACGGATCGCCGGTAATCGGTTCAATGCCATTACCACCGTAGATTGCCTCAGCAAGCGTAAAGTGACGATCAAATGGTAGATTGACAGTCTGTTGCCTGCCAACCTCGCC
>CALKBI010000002.1 GCA_937990185.1 uncultured Neomegalonema sp.
ATCCTCGCCGCGATCCGTCCGGCGGTTCAGGCACTCAAAGATTTAGGAATGCACCGCAAGGTTCAACTGATCGTCTCGGGCGGTGTCCGCAATGGCGCGGATGTGGCGAAATGTCTGGCGCTTGGCGCGGATGCGACCAGCATCGGCACGGCAGCATTGGTGGCCTTAGGCGATAATGATCCGCGTTGGGAAGACGAATATAACAAACTCGGCACGACCGCCGGAGCCTATGACGATTGGCATGAAGGCCAAGACCCCGCCGGGATTACGACGCAAATCCCCGAACTCGCCTCGCGCCTCGATCCGGTGAAAGCCGGCCAGCGGCTCGCGAACTTCCTCAACGTGATGACGCTGGAATGCCAAACCATCGCCCGCGCCTGTGGCAAGTCGGACGTGCATAATCTGGAACCGGAAGACCTCGTCGCGTTGACAGTCGAAGCGGCGGCGATGGCGCAAGTACCGCTTGCGGGAACGAGTTGGATACCGGGGGAGTGATGAACCCATGAGCCAAATAGTTACAGCAATTTTACCCTTGTTCGGCGTTGTCATTGGTATTCTACTTCAATCATTTATTGCTCGCAAAAAGTTCAGAAGTGAAACTGCGCTGGATGCTCGCGATACCGCTTATCGTGAATACCTCGAAGCTGTAGCGAAACGCGATATAACTGCTCTAATAATCTCGAAGACGAAAATAACAGCTATTGGCTCGCAAGAGCTAATCAGCCTCATAGCGCGATTCCAGAGAACGAACGAAAAATTGGATAACGAAAAGGCTATCTCCGCCCTGCTTGACGTAATCCAACAAATGCGGCGCGAAACCTTGCCCGGTCAAGCCCCAGCAGATCTTGATGACATCAAGGCAATGCTTTTCAAGGAACTTTACGAAGAATGATCTTAACGAACGGGGAGCCACTTACATGCCACTCAATCTGAAAGCCGAAGCCAAAAAGCGGAAGATCGAATATTTCCTGATCTCCTTCACTGATCTGTTCGGCGTGATGCGCGCGAAACTGGTTCCGGCGTCGGCTATCGGCGATATGGCCAAAGACGGCGCGGGGTTTGCCGGGTTTGCTTCATGGCTCGATATGACGCCCGCCAACTCGGATATGTTTGCGGTTCCTGATCCTGACTCCCTCATTCAACTGCCGTGGAAACCGAATGTCGGTTGGCTCGCCGCTGACCTATACATGGACGGCAAAGAGGTCGAGCAAGGCCCGCGCAACACACTCAAGCGTGTCATCGCCCGTGCGGAGAAAAAGGGCTATCGCCTGAAACATGGCGTCGAGTGCGAGTATTTCCTGATCTCCGAAGACGGCACACAGCTTTCGGACGAGCGCGATACACAGTCAAAGCCGTGCTATGACGTCTCAGCCCTCATGCGCCGCTATGACGTAATTTCCGAGATTTGCGACGCGATGCAAACGCTCGGCTGGGGTCCGTATCAGAACGACCATGAGGATGCGAACGGACAGTTTGAAATGAACTGGGATTTCGGCGACGCGCTGCTGACCGCCGACCGTCACGCTTTCTTCAAATACATGGCCAAGAGCATCGCGGAAAAGCACGGCCTGCGCGCGACCTTTATGCCCAAACCATTCTCGCACCTGACCGGCAATGGCTGTCACGCTCACGTCAGCGTATGGGACAAAACGGGCAAGAAAAACCTGTTCCACGACAAAAAGGGCGAGCTTGGCGTCTCGAAGCTCGGCTATAATTTCCTCGGCGGTATCATGGATCATGCCGAAGGGCTGTGCGCGATGATGAACCCGACCGTGAACAGCTATAAGCGCCTGAGCGCACCGCGCACCACATCGGGGGCAACATGGTCGCCTTCCTCGATCACCTATGCAGGCAACAACCGCACCCATATGATCCGTATTCCTGACGAGGGCCGGATGGAGTTGCGCCTGCCCGATGGTGCAGCAAACCCTTATCTGTTGCCCGCCTCGATCATGGCCGCCGGTCTTGATGGCATCGAACGCAAACTCGACCCCGGCAAGCGCCACGACATTGATATGTACGAAGAGGGCCACAAGGTGAAAGGCGCGAAGAAATTGCCGCTTAACTTGCTCGATGCGCTGCGTGCCTTTGACAAAGACAAGCATTTGAAAGCCGCCATCGGTGAAGAAACTTCTGCCGCGTTCCTGAAATTGAAGATGAACGACTGGCTCGATTACTCACGCCACCTGACCGATTGGGAGCGTGAGCAAACGCTGGATTGCTAAGATCACTTCTTCGCAAACCGGCGCATCCATAATTGGCGACATCTGGACATCTTTCCTGATGTTGCCGGCATGGGTGAAAATCTGGATGGCCCTGATTTTGGTCCCGGTCAACCTTACAAGTCTGTTCTTTCTCGGCGAGCCGAAAGGGGCTTGGATTGCTTTCCTTGCCTGTATCGGGATGCTGGCGAACGCACCCGTGTTATTGCATCAACGCGGGTTTACGAAGGCGCTTTCAATACCTCACCTGATCCCTTGGACCTTGTTGGTGGTCTGGATTCTCGTCGCGAGACCAGCAGCGGGCGGCGCATATGATACGTACCTGACGGTTCTTCTAATCGTCAACGCCATCTCACTGCTGTTCGATTATCCCGACACCTACACTTGGCTTCGGTCCCGCTCGCGATAATTTTAAGCGTCTGGCGGTGGCAGGAAATCGACCTCATGCTCTGCCGCCAGCCGCACGACTTCCGCCGGGTCCGCAACGTTGTGGATTGCATTGAAGAGGTCGAATAGCTTGCCCGTCGGGGCGACGCCGAACATAGCCGTCGCTGTCGCGCCGGAGCGGTTAAAGATACCGTGTGCGATGCCCATCGGCAGGCGAACAACATCCCCCGCCTTTGCGGTAAGCGTATCAGGGCCGAACTCGATTTCCAGCTCGCCCGACAACATAGAAACCCATTCATCTTGCGTGGGATGAACATGCGGCGGGACAAAGGTTTCAGCAGGTAGCTCCGCATACCAAACCAGCGCATTATCGCTCTTTAGTTTCGGCGTGTAAGTCTGGCCAAGAATATTCCAGACTTTGCCTTCGATCCCGTCTTTCTCTTTCGTAATTCCCGGTTCCATCATGCGCTCCTTCAAAGATGCAAATATCGGTCAATCACCGTCGGATCGGCGGTCAGCTCGGCGGATGTGCCGCTCCAAACCACCTGCCCGCTGGCAAGCATAACATGACGGTCGGCCAGCTTGAGCATCGCGTCAATGTTCTTATCAATCACAAGGATCGCCTGACCATCCTTCTTAAGCTCCAAAAGCCGCTCCCAAATCTCGGCCCGAACCAGCGGGGCTAACCCTTCGGTGGCTTCATCAAGGATCAGTAAATGCGGGTTCGTCATCAAGGCCCGCCCAATCGCAAGCATCTGTTGCTCCCCGCCGGAAAGCTGTGCGCCAAGGTTTTTCTTTCGCTCCGCAAGGCGCGGGAAGAAGCGATAGACTTGTTCAACAGTCCACCGCGTCCCACTGCCGGAAGGCCGCGCCGTTGCGGTAGCAATCAGGTTTTCCTCTACACTCAATGTGGGGAAAATCTGCCGTCCCTCGGGAACCAGACCAATACCGAGCCGCGCAATTTTATAGGGCGGTGCATTGGTCACGTCTTTACCGCGAAACATCACCTGCCCCGATGTCGCCGCGACCAATCCCATGATCGTGCGTACTGTGGTCGTCTTCCCCATACCGTTACGGCCAAGCAGCGTAACGACCTCACCGGGCGCGATACTGAGATCAATCCCGAATAACGCCGGAGCCGCACCATAGGCCGCTTGCAAGCCGGAGACGGAAAGCAAGCTCATGCCTCCTCCCCCAGATAGGCGGCGCGAGCCTCTGCGTTGCTGCGGATTTCTTCCGGCGTTCCGGTTGCGATGATCTTCCCGTAAACCAACACCGAAACCCGATCAGCCAGCGCAAACACGGCATCCATATCATGCTCGACCAGCAAAAGCGGATAATCGGCCTTGAGGCTTTGCAATGTCGCGATCAGCGCCGCGCTTTCCTTGCGTCCCATGCCCGCCATCGGCTCGTCGAGCAACAACACCTTTGGCTGAGAAGCGATGGCCACCGCAAGTTCCAACGCGCGTTTTTCGCCGTGCGAGAGATCACCGGCCAAGCGCTGTGCGCGGTCTTCTATGCCGAGCAATTCCAGCGCTGCCATCGCGCGTTCATTCAATCGCCGTTCCCGCGCAACCGATCCAAAGAACCGATAGCTGGACCCATCCTTTGCCTGCGCCGCCAGCGCGACATTCTCCAGCACGGAAAAGCCGGGAATAATCGAGGTAATCTGAAAAGTCAGTCCCAACCCCCTTCGGGCACGAGCATAGGCGCTCAGTGCGGTAACTTCTTGTCCATCGAAATGGATAGCTCCGGCATCCGGTTTCAACGTGCCCGAAAGCTGATGAATCAACGTCGTCTTTCCGGCTCCGTTCGGTCCGATGACCGCGTGGCACTCGCCCGCCTTCAGGTCGAGCGACACATCATCTGTTACCAACAGCGCGCCAAACCGTTTCGTCAGACCGGATATAGAGAGAACCGCGCTCATACCCGCCGCTCCCAAAGACTCGCAAGACCGCCTTTTGCATAGAGCACGATCAGGATAAGCAACGGCCCGAAGATCAATCGCCAATCATGGGTCAGGCTCGACAAGCCTTCTTCCAATGCGACAAAAGCGAGTGCGCCCAAAACCGCCCCCGAGCGGGTTCCCATACCGCCAAGCACAACAACGATGATCAAATCACCCGACCGCTGCCAAGCCGCTGTGGCAGGGCTGACAAACTCGGCTTGGTTGGCCAGCAAAACACCGGCAATCGCAGCCATCACACCGGCAATCACATACGCCGTCAGACGCATACCGAAAACGCCATAGCCAAGCGTCTCGACGCGGGCTTCATTTTGCTTGGCCGCGCGCAGCACCCGACCAAAGCGCGACCCGACAATGCGCGTGATCAAAAACCATGACGCAACCAACGCTCCGAGAATGGAGAAATAAAGAACGGTATCTTCTTCAAAAGCCGTTGCTCTATCCCATAATGTCAAGCCGTCATCACCACCATAATCACTCAAGGCACTGAGGGTAAAAAACACCATTTGCCCGAAAGCGAGCGTAATCATGATGAAAGAAACACCCGTCGTTCGCAGGCTGATCACCCCAGTGACGAGCGCAAACAAGGCTGCAATCCCAACTGTCAACGCGAGTATTGTCGTCAGATCCGTTGTACCTTCTGTCAGCGCGATACCCGCGACATAGCTGCCGATCCCGAGAAACGCCGCATGGCCGAAACTGACCATCCCACCATGACCGATCAACAGATCAAGCGACACTGCACCAATCGCAAGGATCATTGCGCGCATCGCTAATGAGGTCAGGTACGACCCGCCCCAGTATTCCGACAGCCAAGGAACCGCCGCAAACAAGGCGAAAGCAAACAAGGCGGGAAGCGCATTCCTCACGCTGCACCCTTTGCAGGAAACAATCCCGATGGTTTGAAAAACAGAACCGCAGCCATCAACACATAAATCGCCATTGATGCCAGTGCCGGGCCGATTTGATTGGCCGCTGACGGTTCGAGAAATAATTTAAGGATATCGGTAATCGTGGACCGCCCGAGCGTATCGACCAACCCGACCAACAGCGCCGCAATAAACGCCCCTCGGATGGACCCGATGCCTCCGATCACGATCACAACGAAAGCCGTAATCAGCAAATCATCGCCCATGCCCGGCTCGACCGAATAAATCGGTGCAGCAATGGCTCCGGCAAATCCAGCGAGCATCGCGCCGAAACCGAACACGACCATGAATAAACGGCGGATATTGACCCCGAGTGCCGATACCATCTCTGCGTTACTCGCCCCTGCTCTGACCAACATACCAACGCGCGTGCGGGTCACCAGAAACCAAAGCAACAGCGCAACAATCAAACCGATGGCAATAATCGCAATCCGCCAAAGCGGGTATTGCAGGTTCTCGGTGATCTGGAACGAGCCTGCCAGAATTTCCGGCGCGGGCATATTCAGCGGCGTTGGTCCCCAGAGGACTTTTGCTGCTTGATTGAGGAACAATATCACCCCGAAAGTCGCCAGCACTTGATCAAGGTGATCCCGGTCATAGAGATGGCTAAAAATGAATGTCTCAAGCAAAAGGCCGAGGATCAGCGCGGCGGCCAATGCGAGGATCAGCGCAATCATAAAATGTCCGGTCAGTCCATAGAACCAGACCGTCAGATAGGCCCCGATCATGTACTGCACGCCATGGGCAAGATTGATAAAGCCCATCACGCCGAACACCAGCGTCAACCCAGCCGCAATTAGAAACAGCAACACCCCGAGTTGCAGCCCGTTCAGAATTTGGATGAGAAGGAGCGTGGTGGACATGGTTTTCTAAAATCCGTCGCCCCCGGCAACAACCGGGGGCCTCGCTCAATCACGAGCAATCTTGGTGGTACGAGGTCCCCAGTTTTTGCCGAGGATAAAGACTGCGGTCGCCGCTTTCGCGGAACCGCATATCATTACAACTTGCACTCTGCAGCGTAGCTATCTGCATAATCGTCATAGACTTGCTCAACAATCGAGGTGTGGAACTTGCCATCGTCGCGTTTCACTACTTCAAGCAGATAAAAATCCTGAATTGGATAGTTATTGTTGTTGAATGAGAAATCACCGCGCAGGGATTCAAAATCCGCCGCCGCCAGCGCTTCACGCACCGCATCTTGATCTTTTACGCCCCCAGCTTTCTTAACAGCCGAGTTGATCAGCATCGCGGTGTCATAAGCCTGCATCGCGTAACCACCGGGGATATAGCCGTATTCTTTCTCAAACGCTGCGACGAACGCTTTGGTTTGATCATTATCGAGATCAGGCGCCCAGTTGGTTGCGCCGTTCATGCCTACCGCATCGTCTTTTTGACCCGGCAACGTGGTTTCATCCACGGTAAAGGCCGACAAGAAAGCCATCTTATCCGCTAAGCCAGAGGCACGGAACTGCTTTACAAAGCGAACGCCCATACCGCCGGGCATGAAGATAAACAGCGCATCAGCACCGGACTCAGACATCCGCGCGATCTCGGCGCTAAAATCCTTATGACCAAGCGGGGTGTAAACTTCATCGGCAATATCGCCTTTGTAGTTCTGCTTAAAGCCAGCCATCGAATCTTTACCCGCCTGATAGTTCGGCGCGAGCATGAAGACTTTCTTGTATTTCTTATCCGTGGCGATCTTTCCCAAAACCTCAAAGTTCTGGTTGTTCTGATAGGACGTTACAAAAAAGTTGGGGTGACAGTTTTTACCCGCAAAGGTCGATGGTCCTGCATTCGGGCTGATCAAGAAAGTATCGGATTTAATCACCGGCTTATAAATCGCAGCGAGCATATTCGAGAAAATTGTGCCGACGACAAAATCGACTTCTTCTTTTTCAACGAGAGCTTTCGCCTTTGATTGCGCGACATCTGCTTTGAGTTCATCGTCTTCGAGGATAAATTCGGTTTCCATGCCGCCGATTTTGCCATCCAGCTTATCCATTGCCAGCTTGAACCCGTCGCGCGCCTGATTACCTAGCGCTCCCGGAGGACCGCTCAGCGTAACAATCATCCCGATTTTCAGCGTATCCTTCGCCAAGGCAGGCGCAGCAAGCAATGCAAGCGCAGCCGTGGCTCCAATGAGCAATTTCTTCATATTCGTCTCCCCGTTTGAGCGGGCCGTGTAAGGCCCTTATTCCTTAACGGTAAGTCTTTCGGGGAAGACACGGAAAGGCAACGGGAAAATAACGGATACGCCGTGTTTTCCTGATATTCGTATCGGTCCTGTCGTTTTGCCGCTGAATCGCGCTACAATCCCTCCACGATTCTCCGGCAGGGACACGGCAGACATGGCACTTGGCAAAGACTCTCACCTTTATCTGGTGGACGGCTCCGGCTTTATTTTTCGGGCTTTTCATGCCTTGCCTCCGCTGACACGAAAGTCCGACGGGATGCCGGTTGGCGCAGTTTCGGGCTTTTGCAACATGTTGTGGAAATTGGTGGCCGATGCAGAAAGCGAAGATGGCGGGGCCGCGACTCATCTAGCGGTGATCTTTGATGCGTCATCGAAGACTTTCCGTAACGAGATTTACGATCAATATAAAGCGAACCGCTCTGAAACGCCTGAAGACCTGATTCCTCAGTTTCCGGTGATCCGCGATGCGGTAAGGGCGTTCTCGATCCCTTGCATCGAGATGGAAGGCTATGAAGCCGACGATCTAATCGCGACCTATACCAAACAGGCGCGCGAGGCCGGATCACGAGTCACGGTGGTCTCATCGGATAAAGACTTGATGCAGCTTGTCGGCCCGCAAGTCGTGATGCTCGACGGCATGAAAAACAAGCTCATCGCCGAAGCCGAGGTCGAAGAGAAATTCGGCGTCACACCGGATAAAGTGATCGACGTGCAGGCGCTCGCCGGAGACAGCGTAGATAATATTCCGGGCGCGCCGGGCATTGGCGTCAAGACCGCCGCAACATTGCTGGCTGAGTTCGGCACGCTCGAAGCCTTGCTGGATCGCGCGGAAGAAATCAAACAACCCAAACGCCGCCAGACGCTCATCGACCACAAAGATCAAATCTTGATGTCGAAAGTACTGGTCACATTGAAAGACGATGTGCCGAATGTAGAATCCGTCGAAGATTTCAGCATCCCCGAACCCGACCCGCAAAAGCTGCTCGCGTTTCTCAACGACATGGAGTTTACCACGCTGACGCGCCGTGTGGCCTCCAAATATGAGGCCGAAGCGCCTGAACCTAAGGCAATGCCAAAACCGGAACTGGTGGCCGCAGCCGCAAGCGATGTTGAAACCGATCCGGCTCTGCTCGCCCCCATAGATCACAGCGCCTATGAGACAATCCGCGATGAAGCCGCCCTCGCGCCATGGATTGAGAAAATCTATGAACGCGGCTACGTCGCTATCGATACCGAGACGACCTCGCTGAATGAAATGGTCGCTGATCTGGTCGGCGTGTCACTATGCGTAGAGCCGGGTATCGCGTGTTATATACCGCTCACCCATACCGATGGCGAAGACAGTGGCGACTTATTTGGTGAGGCCAAACTGGCCGAGGGGCAAATGCCACTTGATGCGGCGCTAGCCATTCTTAAGCCGGTGTTGGAAGACACATCAATCCTGAAAATCGGGCAAAACCTGAAATACGATATGAAGGTTCTCGAACGGAACGGTATTCGGATCACGCCGATTGATGACACGATGCTGATCTCCTACGCACAAGCCTCGGGCGAACAAGGCGGACATGGGATGGATACTTTGTCCGAACGGCATCTCAATCACAAACCCATCCCGATCAAAGAGCTTATCGGTACGGGAAAATCTCAGGTGACATTCGATAAAGTCGCCATCGAGAAAGCCGCACCCTATGCCGCTGAAGATGCCGATGTGACGTTGCGGTTATGGAAAATTCTCAAGCCGTCGCTCGTCACTAATCGCGCGGTCACGGTTTACGAAACGCTAGAGCGGCCCCTCTCGCCAATCCTACGCCAAATGGAAATGAACGGCATCAAAGTCGATCGCGATATGCTCTCGCGATTGTCCAACGGATTCTCGCAAAAGATGGCCGCTCTGGAAGACGAAATCTACGAGCTGGCAGGCGAGAAATTCAATGTCGGTTCACCGAAACAACTTGGCGAAATCCTGTTCGATAAGATGGATATGCCCGGCGGCAAGCAGACCAAGACCGGCGCTTGGGGAACCGGCGCGGATGTGCTTGAAGACCTTGCCATGACGCACGACCTACCCCGCCGCGTGCTGGATTGGCGCGGGGTATCTAAACTCAAATCGACCTATACCGACAGCCTGCAAAACCACATCAACGCAGAAACAGGCCGCGTTCATACATCCTTCTCAATGGCCGCAACATCAACGGGACGTTTGGCGTCAAGCGAGCCGAATGTGCAAAACATTCCCGTGCGTACCGAGGAAGGCCGCCAAATCCGCGAAGCCTTTATTGCGGAACCGGGCAATGTCTTGGTCAGCCTCGATTACTCTCAGATCGAGCTGCGTATTCTTGCACACATGGCGGGGATCGAAGCGCTGAAAAAAGCCTTCGACGAAGGCCAAGACATTCATGCCGCCACCGCCAGCGAGATGTTCGGTGTCCCACTGGACGAGATGACTCCCGAAATCCGCAGGCAAGCCAAAGCGATTAATTTCGGTGTAATCTATGGCATTTCCGGCCACGGCCTAGGCCGCAACCTGCGTATTCCGCGCGGCGAGGCACAGCAATTCATCAATACCTATTTCGAAAAATTCCCCGGCATCAAAGACTACATGACCGAGATGAAAGAGCGCGCAAAACGGGATGGCTATGTCGAAAGCCTGTTCGGGCGGCGCATCCATACACCGGGGATCAACTCAAAAGGTCCGATGCGCGGATACTCCGAACGCGCCGCGATCAACGCGCCGATCCAAGGAACCGCTGCCGATGTCATTCGCCGCGCCATGATCCGCATTCCGGCGGCTTTGGAAAAAGCAAAGCTATCAGCAAGGATGCTGTTGCAAGTCCATGATGAACTAATTTTTGAAACACCCGAAGGCGAAGCAGACACATTGATCGACACCGTGCGCGGCGTGATGGAAAATGCGAGCGATCCTGTGATTAAATTCACCACCCCGCTGTTGGTCGATGGCGGCAAAGGATCAAGTTGGGCCGAGGCGCATTAGCAATAAATACGAAGCTTATAATATACCAGTGATGAACGGGTTAGGCCGCAGCCGGCCCACCCATCCAGTCGGCCCGGATCGACGCCTTGAGCTTGTCCATATTCGGGCGTTTCCATGTGCTTGGATCATCGCGTTGGATCGGAGCAAAATTGTCTATTCCGCGTACCCGTCTGCCTAAAGCGTCGTCACGACGTGTCACTTGGCCGTACCGCTTATAATCAAACACTGCTTTATAGGCGATAATATCCGCTTCCAGCTTTTCTTCAGCACGCCATTCCGCCACCTCAACCGCATCTGGGATCAGGGTCAAATCCGAAATCAGCTCTACGTTTCTTTTTGACATCAACATAGCGTCTACGCCTGCAATTTATCTCATAATGGTACGGATAAACGCTCATATTCCCCATCTGAACGACCCGTCCACTAGACAATGCAAAAATGTAGCCTTCTTCGATAATCGACGGGAAGCCCTGCAGGTTGTTTATCTAACTGTTGTGATCGAAACCCGGTATCCGGTCTCAAACAATAGAATTTGTCATTCTGGCGGACACGTAGTTTGGAAATTTTACTGTGTCTAAGTTATTGCGTTAGATATTAATATTGGCCTTGCAGCACCAACAAAACGGGCAACCATCATCTCTTTGTAGATGCCTTTAACCTTCAAAAAACAGCGGCCTCGCTTCGTGAGGCCGCCCAGATTTTAGGCCGCAACGATATTGTGTGCAGGCCCATAGCCGAAGCCGGTGATGTTCTCGGGGCCGTTCTCACCAAGGACAACGATATCGTGTTCGCGATACCCGCCCGCACCGGGTTGGCCTTCGGGGATCGTCAGCATCGGCTCCATAGAAACAACCATGCCTTTGGTCAGCTCTGTGTCGATGTCTTCGCGCAGTTCAAGGCCCGCTTCGCGTCCATAATAATGCGAGAGAACGCCAAAGGAATGCCCATACCCGAAGGAGCGATATTGCAAGAGATCGCGGGACCCAAAAAACTCGTTGATCTCGGCACATATACCGGAACAGGTCGCACCTTCTTTGATGAGCGAAAGACCAAGCTCATGCGCCCCCACATTGGCTTCCCAGAGTTTCAAGGACGCAGCATCCGGTTCGCCAACAAACAGCGTGCGCTCCAGAGCCGTATAGTACCCCGAAATCATCGGAAACGTGTTGAGGCTGAGGATATCACCTGCCTCCAGCTTGCGGGTCGTGACGGGATTATGCGCGCCGTCTGTGTTCAGGCCGGATTGGAACCAGACCCAGTTATCGCGCATCTCACTGTCGGGATGGGAACGGGCAATCTCAGCTTCCATCGCATCGCGGCCAGCCATCGCAACGTCAATCTCTCGCGTGCCAACACGAATGGCATCGCGCACAGCTTCGCCGCCAATATCGGCTACCCTTGCGCCTTCGCGGATCAGTGCAATTTCTTCGGCTGATTTGACCATGCGCTGCGTCATAGTCGCGCCTGCAAGGTCGATTGTCTCCGCACCGAGAAATTCCGATAATTTAGCATGTTGGGCGAGGGTTAAGTGATCGCCTTCAATACCAATGCGCTTTGCGGTTCCTGCAATATCCTTTACCGCGCGCCAGTAATTATCACGCTTCCAATCGGTATAAACGACGTTTTCATCCGCGCTCCTGCGCCAAGGCTGCCCGCCATCAATATTGGCCGAGACGGTAACCGAGCGATCTTGAGTCACCACACAGGCATAGGGACGACCGAAGGCGCAGTAGAGAAAGCCTGAATAATACGCGACACCGTGCATTGACGTGAGGATGGTCGCTTCAATGCCCTGCTCCGCCATAATTGCGCGCAAACCCGCAAGCCGCCGGTCATATTCGGCACGGCTGAAAATCATCGGGGCTTTTTCGCCATTATGGAACGTGAAAAATTCCAGACGAACGGGAAGTTCAGGTTTTAAGAGTGCTTGAGTCATCGTGACCTCCAAAAGCGCGGAAGTCAGAGGCGAACCTCCAATCTTCCGATTGAAAGTCCCGGCGTTCAGGATGAAAATGAGCAAGGGTTACGAGACCCTCTGACGACGCCATCGCCAATGCGCTCGACCTGTAATTCGCATTTTTGCAGCATTCAGACTAGTAAAATAACGTCACTTTTTGTCGCTTTTGATGTGCAGATTCAACATTGGGCAGCAGTGGTTATTTCAGGCTCTCATTGCCTGTCCTCAGGCAACAGGTGCGCGTCAACCGTATCCCAACTTAAGGAGAATTCACGACCAGCATGCAAGTCGATCCCCGCCAACGCACGTTATTGCAATTGAACCGGCGAACTCTTCAACGACCGACTTAAGCCCGACGTATCCTCCGATGGAACGCAACGAAAATTCACCGTCCTTATCGAGCGGACCAACGATCACACCGATCGCAGAATTTCCACGCTCTTGGTAATGATCGTACAGTTACCAAAGAATGATTTACGCAAACTCTGCGATCGACAATTCAAGAATTGTTTCTCGCGCGGGGAATACGACTCTTCATCTAAAGTAGCCTTTCGGCGCACTGGTGACACAGCAAAGTCTTCCTGTATCGTAATTCCAGCTAAGCTTTTGAATAATGTGGTGAGCCCGACAGGATTCGAACCTGTGACCCACTGATTAAAAGTCAGTTGCTCTACCAACTGAGCTACGGGCCCACACGAGAGGCGCTGTTTAGTCGGACCGGGGGTGGCGGTCAAGACGTCTGAGCGGCCATTTTTGCGGGGGGCGACATGTCGCAACCGGGCGCAGGGATGGTTTCGGACGGGGCGCGTTTTCTGCTACATCTTTGGGATGGGTGCCAAGTTATTCTCGAACCGCCGCCGCCCCGTGCATAAGGGGCCATATCCGCTGGAACGCCTGGCGCGGTCTGATGTGCCGCCCGATCTGGAAAAGGTGCCGCCCTGGTCTCCGGTCAGCTTTGACCGGGGCGATGACCCGGCCTCGATCGTCAACGCCATGGCCGAATACCAAGCCATGCTGGATGCGATCCGGGACGGCTTGGTCGCAAAAACGGTGTCCGAGGTGCCATCGGACCCGGTCGAGCGATCTAATCATCTGAAATCATTTGGATATTTTTCTGATGCGGCCATGGTCGGTGTCTGTGCGCTGCCGCCCCAGGCGGTCTTGAGCGACCCGGTCCGCAATCCCGAAATTGACCGCCTGGCCCAGGATCTGCGCACACGGCAAACCAAGACCCTGGCTTCGGGCATCGACATGATCATGGCCGATCTGAAGGAGTCGATGGAG
>CALKBI010000003.1 GCA_937990185.1 uncultured Neomegalonema sp.
AATGACAGCAAATGCGCATGTGGACTCGGCCAAATACGCAACCATGTACGCGGAATCCATCAATGATCCGGAAGCGTTTTGGGGCGAGCAGGGCAAGCGTCTCGATTGGATGACACCTTACACCAAGGTCAAGAACACGACCTTTGAATATCCAAATGTCTCGATCCAATGGTATGAAGACGGCGAACTCAATGTCTGCGCCAACTGCGTGGATCGCCACGCTGATAAGACGCCGGAAAAAACCGCGATTATCTGGGAAGGCGACGATCCGACTGTTGATAAACACATTTCCTATGCAGAGCTGAAGCAACACGTTTCCCGGCTCGGCAATGCCTTGAAGGATATGGGCGTCGCGAAAGGTGATCGCGTCATTCTCTACATGCCGATGATCCCGGAAGCTGCATATGCAATGCTTGCATGTGCGCGTATCGGAGCGGTTCATTCCGTTGTGTTTGGCGGCTTTTCACCAGATGCGCTGGCAGATCGTGTAAAAGACTGTGGCGCAAAACTCGTTATAACGGCAGATGAAGCGCCGCGCGGTGGACGCAATACGCCGCTTAAAGCCAATGCTGACAAAGCAATGGAAAAATGCGGCGATGATGTAAAACTCCTTGTCGTCAAACGCACTGGCGGAGATGTCGCATGGGATGCGTCACGCGATGTCTGGTGGCACGATGTTGTCGAAAGCGCGAGCGACGATTGCCCACCTGAAGCAATGAATGCCGAAGACCCGCTCTTTATTCTCTATACTTCCGGCTCAACGGGGCAACCCAAAGGCGTGCTGCATACATCGGGTGGCTATCTGGTTTACGCCTCGATGACGCAGCAGCTTACATTCGATTATCATGAGGGTGATATCTTCTGGTGTACCGCTGATGTCGGATGGGTCACGGGGCACAGCTATATCGTCTATGGCCCGCTCGCAAATGGCGCGACAACGATCATGTTTGAGGGTGTGCCTACTTTCCCTGATGCCGGACGCTTCTGGGATGTTTGTGCCAAGCACAAAGTCAATCAGTTCTACACGGCTCCAACTGCTATCCGCGCTCTTATGGGTAAAGGGAATAGCTTTGTAGACGGCAAAGACCTCTCTGATCTCAAAGTGCTCGGCACGGTTGGCGAGCCGATCAATCCTGAGGCTTGGAATTGGTACAACGACGTTATCGGCAAAGGAAAATTGCCTATCGTTGATACGTTCTGGCAAACGGAGACCGGCGGGCACATGCTGACCCCGTTGCCCGGCGCGATTGCAACAAAGCCGGGGTCCGCGACGGTCCCGTTCTTTGGGGTTCATCCCGTTATTCTTGAGGCTGAAAGCGGCAAGGAAATTCCTGAAACCGAAGCTTCGGGTGTTCTATGCATCAAGGATTCATGGCCCGGACAAATGCGGACGGTCTATGGAGACCACGACCGCTTTGTCGCGACCTATTTCCAGCAGTATAAAGGCTATTACTTCACGGGCGACGGCTGCCGTCGGGATAGCGATGGCTATTACTGGATCACGGGCCGCGTTGATGACGTGATCAATGTCTCCGGCCACCGCATGGGAACTGCCGAAGTTGAAAGCGCGCTGGTTGCGCATCCGAAAGTCTCCGAAGCCGCTGTCGTAGGCTATCCGCATGACATCAAAGGGCAGGGCATCTATTGCTATGTCACGTTGATGGGTGGCGAGGACTCTTCGCAAGACCTTCGTGAAGAATTGCAGGCTTGGGTCCGCAAAGAAATCGGCCCAATCGCAAAACCGGATTTAATCCAATTCGCACCGGGCCTGCCAAAAACCCGCTCCGGTAAAATCATGCGCCGTATCCTGCGCAAAATCGCCGAAGACGATTTCGGTTCATTAGGCGATACTTCCACACTGGCCGAGCCGGAAGTTGTCGATGATCTAATCGAGAACCGACAGAATAAGTCTGCATAAATCCTATTAGACAGACTAGAGCTGAAAGTTATGATAACCCTGCCGGAAACGGCGGGGTTTTTTGATGGTGAAACCCCACAACAATATGCCGCCCTATATCGCGTTATATTTCCGCAAAAAGGACTGACACACTTACTGAACTGCGTTGAGATCTTGTGTTGCGGTCTTCAAGCGCTCGGCGGATTGTTTCACGGCAGCGAGCAATTCCGGGCGCGTCGCCTCTTGCAGCATCAGAGTCAATATCTGAAACATCGCGTCTTGCTTTTTACGCGCTTTCGCGAAACCGGCCTCGAACTCGTCGGCATCAATTTCTAGTTCACTTTGCGCAATAGGCGCGGGCGTTGCCGAAATCGCGGGCGGCGTGAACACCGGTTCTGGAGAACTTACGCAACCACTCAACGCTGTCAGTAAAACCGTAGCGGCAAACGTACGATATAAAGAGACCATCCTTGATGCTCCTGCACTCAAATGCCCCTTACAGAGAAACATAGGAAGTTTTGGCAAAAGTTTCAATTGCAGGATGGTTTGATCTTTGTAGGGCGCTGCATTGAAAAGGCTTCATTGCATGTGACGAGTGCCGCTGAGAGAAGACCCTCAGCGGCTTGATACAGTCGGCTTTTACGATGCCATATCGTAGGCGCGTTCCCCGTGAGCGGTGTAGTCCAATCCCTCGATCTCATCTTCTTCGCTGACACGTAAACCGAAGACAGACTTACACAGAACCGCAATCGCTACCGTCACGATCAGCGTGAAGATGCCGACGGCAATTAACGCGATGATTTGTGTCATCAGACCTTGGCCGCCTTCGAGAGCGTTCATGGCGAGCAACGGTGCCATTAGTGTCCCAAAAATACCGCCAACACCGTGAACAGCGAAGACATCAAGCGAGTCGTCGATTTTCATCATGTTCTTCACGACACCGCACATGACCTGACAGAGCACACCGGCCACAGCACCAATGAACAATGCGCCAACTGGACCGACAAAGCCGGAGGCCGGGGTAATCGAAGCAAGGCCCGCAATCGTACCCGTGACAAGGCCGATCATCGAGAACTTACCGTATTTGATCTTCTCATAAGCCGCCCATGTGATCGACGCTGTTGCCGCTGAGATATGGGTGACAACCAACGCCATGGCTGCACCGCCATCCGCTGCGAGTTGAGACCCGCCATTAAATCCGAACCAACCGACCCAGAGCATCGCCGCGCCGATCATCGTCATGCCGGGATTATGCGGTGGCTTGAGTTCCTTTGGGAAACCGCGACGCGATCCCAACATGAAGGCCAGAACCAGCGCAGCAATGCCTGCTGTTTCGTGAACAACGATGCCGCCTGCGAAATCCATCACGCCCATTTCAGCGAGCCAACCGCCGCCCCATACCCAGTGCGTGACTGGGGCATAGCAAAGCAACATCCAAAGCGATGAAAACGCGATGACAAATCCGAACCCAATCCGCTCAACATATGCGCCGACTATTAGGGCTGGTGTGATGATTGCGAAAGTCATCTGAAACGCGAAGAATAAGACTTCCGGGATCGTATTGGACAGTGTGTTGGGCGTGATTCCAATGAGGAACATTTTGCCAAACCCGCCCCAATAGGCGTTCGCTGCTCCACCGTCTCCAAAAGCGATTGAATAGCCGACTACCAACCACAAGACTGACATCACGCAGGCAATCGCAAAGCATTGCATCAATACCGACAGCACGTTCCGTGATCGAACCAACCCGCCGTAGAAAAGTGCGAGTCCCGGTAAAGTCATAAAAAGAACCAGCGCCGTTGCGACGATGATCCAAGCGGTATCCGCTCCGTTCATGGTGTCCCTCCCATGTTAGACGCGCTCTCAGGAAAGCGCTTTTGATGGCTGGGGGAGACCGTTTCTATTCGGGCAAGTTAGTCAAGTCGCTAAAAATAAAATTTGCCTATGAAATATGCATAGATAAGGTTTTGACTAAAAATAATGCATAATTATGCTTTTTGCAGAGCGATAGCGATCATGGGTTGATCAAGAGCAGGGCCTCTTTCGGTTTGCCGTACATGCCGCGCGAATAGGCGGGTGACTTCATCACGCTTTTCCTCAATCAAAGCGGCCCGAGAAGGGTCAACATCCAAACCGCCGGAAAGCACGCTCTCAGCGTTTTCTTCCGGGATCATGGTTTCGTATTCTGCGCGAAGGATCACCTTCGTATCAGTGCGTTCAATGAAGGAATCAAGTTTCGCGAGCGCCATAGCACGCACTTCCGTCTCATCGTCAATCGGGGCAAAGACAGTCTGATACCCGCCTTTTGCCAAAGGTTCCATAATCAGAAATATCGCTCCCGGTTTGATTACCCGCATCGCCTCAGCCAGCCCCTCCTCTAGGACAGATTCAGGGACATGGTGCAGACTGTTGAGAATGACCGCGCCATCGAAAGTATCGTCTTCGAAAGGGAGCGCTTCGCCGCATGCCTGTTTAAAAGTCGCATCAGGGGCGATCTCTCTGGCGAGGTCCAGAATAGCGGCTTGAGGATCAATGCCGGTCATGACTGCACCGCGCCTGCCGAGTGCGCGACTAAGGCGTCCGCGCCCACACCCAATATCGAGCACTTTTTTGCCCGACAGCGGGCCAAACAAGTGTTCAATCGGGCCGATGTTGGTTTTGAACACGCTCATTCTGACCTCCTGAATGCGGAATAGGATGCAACACCGACTGCGAGCACAATAACCGCCCCGCCGATCAAAGCAGTCGTTGGCGGCTTTTCGCTCAACACCAACCAAACCCACAATGGTCCCAGAGCTGTCTCTAATAGCATTGTCAGACTGACTTCTGCACTTGACAGATAGCGGGGACCTATCGTGACGAGAGTATAAGCTATTGGCGTGAGGCACAGCCCCAATAACATTGCTAGAAGTAAAGGCGTCCCCTCCAATGCGAGTGGCTCGCCGAATGTGAATCCGAAAATGCCCATCATGATTGATCCGACAATTACCGCCGCTACGTTGTCGACTTGAGGCCAATACCTCAGCATCGTGAACTGTGCTGCTAGCAAAGTCGTCGTCGTGATTGCAGCGATAATGCCGATGGTATTTCCACCCGTGACCCCGCCAACCGCCGAGATGGCGACGCCCAATCCACCCAACGCAATCGCGAGCGATGTCATTTTACTTGGTATCTCGGAGAGGAACAACCACCCCAGTATGGCGGCAACCAGCGGTGTGGCTGCAAGGATGACAAGCACGTCGGCCACAGTCGTTTTCTCGATGGCGTATACGAAGGCGGCACTATTAATGGCATAGAAGACACCGATAGTGATCATAGGCCAGCCGCCACGCAGAAACTTTCCAAGAGCATCCCTGCCATCTCGCCAAATCAGCACGAGGCTTAAGGTGATGACCGCAAACCCGCCACGAAAAGCGATAATGCTGAATGCATCCGTATCAATGAGGCGCAAAACGAGGGCATCCGGCGAGAGCCAGAATACACCGAGCAGAGTGATAAGATAACCTTTGCGTCGATCTAATGCAGTGTCCGTCATACGAGCGGCCAGAGCCACTGAATCAGCCAAATTGCAGCGATGCCTGTAACGATTTTCAGCGGAATACCGAAACGAAGATAATCAACGAAGCGGTATCCGCCGGGACCATAAACCAGCATATTCGTTTGATATCCAATCGGTGTCGCAAAACTAGCATTGGCGGCAACCATAACCGCCACGACAAAAGCACGCGGATCGAGACCAAGCTGTTGCGCCAATACAATCGCAATCGGTGTGACGACTACGGCGACGGCGTTGTTCGTTACCAATTCCGTTAGTATCGTTGTCAGGACAAAAATAACCGCCAGAGCCACAAGCGGCGAAGATCCAATCAACAACGGTGCGATAGCATCGACGATTAGCTTAACCGCACCCGTCGCTTGCAAGGTTGCCCCAATCGCAAGCATGGAGACAATCAGCGCCAAAAGCCGCCCGTCAATATGTGAGAAGGCTTCGTCAGGGTCCATAACTCCTGTCAGTAAGATCACGGCAACCCCAAGGATCGCTGCGCCTGCAATTGGCATGACCCCCAAGCCGGCCAAAAGAACGACACCGATCATAGTCGCGATAGCAATAGGGGCGAGCGAGCGGCGCAAAGGAATTGTCTTCGTGTCGCGGGTCAGGTCGATCAACTCGGCATCTTCGATGAGTCTAAGGATGTTCTCACGCGGGCCTTCGATCAGCAACGTATCCCCAATCGCAAGCCGCACCGCATCAAGTTGCGGTGCAATGGCCTGACCTCTCCGATGAACAGCGATTGGATAAACGCCATATCGACGGCGCAGGCGAAGTTTGCCCAAAATCCGCCCCACAAGACGCGAGCCGGGACCAACCAAGAGTTCCATTGTGTCCGTGCCTGTTGAGGAGACACGCGCGATTCCGCCGACGGCAAGTCCATCTTCGCGTAAATCAACAACATCTTGAGCTGACGTTCTTAGAACAACTCGATCTTTAGCTTGTAGTTTTACGTCTGCGAGAACACGGCGGAGTGAAGTTTCGCCGCGCAACACATCAATCACTTTGCTGTCGCTACGTTTGAATTCATTAACCTCGGAAGGCGTTTTGCCGACACGCGGTGATCCGTCTTGGATCAGAACTTCGGTCATAAAAGCCGGTGTGCGATCCTCGCTTGTAATTTCCGCAAGCGTTGGACGGTTTGGCAGCAGGAGCGGTGCGGTCAGTGCAGTAAATATAATCCCAACTATCGCCACGCCGATACCAACAGCAGAAATTTCAAAAATAGAAAAAGCATCCATGCCGTTTTGTTGCGCGACGCCATCGACCAACAAGTTTGTGGAAGTTCCAATTAAAGTACAGCCTCCGCCGAGGATCGCTGCGTAAGACAGTGGCATCATGAGGCGCGACGCTGGCCAGCTACTTGCTTTTGCAAATTGAATGGCCAACGGAATCATAATCATCACAATCGGCGTGTTATTCAAAAATGCCGATCCAACCATCACAAAGAGTGTAAGCCCGGCCAAAGTTAAAAGAGGCGATTGTTTGGCCCCGGTCATAGCAAGAGCGCTGACTTGTTCCAGCGCTCCGGTTCTCAGCAATGCGCCTGACAGGACGAATAACGCACCTATGGCGATGGGTGCACCGTTGGCAAAAACACCAATGAAAGCGTCGGTGTTGAGCATCCCGGTGGCGAGGAATAATCCGACTGCCGCTATTGCAATGACATCAGGTTCAAAGCGTTCCCAGACAAAACCGACGAACATCACAAAAATGACGACAAGTGATAGATACGGAGCAATTTCGGCTGGTATCATCCGCGATCAATCCTCAAGCGAGACTGGCGCAGCTTCAAGATCGGGCCATGATTGAATCAATCTGCCTTTAATACGCAGCGGTGCAATACGAGTAGCAAGACCGGTACTGTCGTCACTTTCGACAAAGACACCGCAGATAGTCGAGTCTCCCGTCGCCGGTTCAAAGCGCCCGCTCGACATGCCGGTGATAAACCTGCGGATGGGTTCGCTTTTCTCAACGCCAATGACCGAGTCAAAATCGCCACACATTCCAGAGTCGGTTTGATAGGCTGTCCCGCGTGGTAAGACCTGCGCATCTGCGGTTGGAATATGGGTGTGAGTGCCAACAACAAGCGTTGCCCGTCCATCGCACCAATGCCCCATCGCGCATTTTTCAGATGTTGCCTCCGCATGAAAGTCCACAATGGAAGCGTCACAGGCCGTACCAAGCGGGCATGCCTCAAGTTCGGCTTCGATGGTTGAGAACGGATCATCTACCGGATTCATAAAGACCCGGCCAAGCGCATTAACGACTAAAACGCGGCGTCCATCGTGAATGTCAATCAGGGTCGATCCCCGGCCCGGAGCACCCTTGGGCAAATTCGTTGGGCGGACAATGCGATGCTCGTTCGCGAGATGCGGTATAATCTCGCGGTTATCAAAAGCATGGTTGCCAAGCGTAATCGCATCCGCACCAGCCTCGAAGACTGCTTCCGCAATTTGCGACGTAAGCCCGAAACCACCGGCGGCATTCTCTGCGTTGACGATTACACAATCGGCTTTGAGACGACGGCGCAACATAGGAAGCGCGTTAATGGCGGCGGTCCGCCCGGTGCGACCAAACAGGTCGCCAAGGAATAGAATTTTCATAATTAGGTTTTGAAGGGGCGGGGCGCTTGGGGCAAGGGTTTTGTGGGACAGATGCGACAGCAAAATCTGTCTTGATCAACCGTTACCCCAAAAGATAAAGCCAGAAAGGAAGCGTTACGATAGACGCAAGAGTCCCGAGTAACATCGCATTTGCCGCAAGTTCTTTATTGCGATCATAGAGAACGGCGAAAAGATAGATATTAAGGCCGCCTGGGGCAGCAGCCATAATAACGATGGTTTTTGCTTCGATCTCTGCAACTCCAAATACACCGACTGCGAAAAGCATTGCGAGTGCAGGATGCACCAGAACCTTTAATGCGACCATCGAACCTGCGGCGAGCACATTTTTTGCGATGGAATAACGGGTCAGAGCCGCGCCCACCGCAAACATACCGGCGGGCAGAGCAACCCCCGACATTAGAATAAGAGCATCATCTGCCATTGCGGGAATTGGAAGGCTGGTAAAGTTATAAGTGAAGCCCAGAGCAACAGCGATGACCAACGGATTTTTTGATAATGAGCGAAAGACTTTACCCATTGCCACGACTGCCCCAGCTCCGTCTCTGGCGCTCATCTCCATACAAATCACGCCGATGCCATACATCGTTGCTGCATGGATTGAGATGATTGCAAAGATCGTTGGGTCTGCTGCATCACCATAAGCGCGTTGAGCAACCGGAATTCCGATAAACAATGAGTTGGCGAACAATGTCGTAAAGCCAGCAGCAATCGACTCACCGGGCCTGTTGTTAAACAGCCTCCTCGCGATGACGATCCCGAAAAAGAAACATATGAATGCCGGGAGGTAGTAGCTCGTAAGAGTAGTGAGCTTTAATGAACTTCCAATATCAATGGTCGCAGTCGCACGAAACAGCAGGCACGTGACGGCAAAATGCATCGCGAACTTGAGTAACCCGTCGATACCTTGATCTGAGATCAGTTTGAAGGCTGCAGCAGCATATCCGAACCCGACCAGCAAAAAGACTGGGCCAACAATGTTGAGAATCTGGGTCATTAATGATGCCTTGCCGACGAGCAGAGCGTAACAATAGAGGCTCGGAGGAGGAGCGTGGGAGACATTTCGCGTAATAATCTTTCGTTTTTACCCTTTGGTATGGTTTTTTCTCCACAACGGGTTGACCGGTTCCACGATGGACGGTACGAAAGCCTCTCAACAGGAGAGATACGCGAAATGATCGCAACTCTAGTCGTTATTGGGCGCATCGGTGCGCGAGAGGTGTAATCTTCTCGGGTTCGATGCGCTGTTCAGGTCCCACACGGGGCCTTTTTTTATGTCTCGCGGGGTGAACGCCCGCAAATCGAGGACTAAGGTCGATGGTTGATAATAAGAACGGCACGATGACTGGTGCAGCAATGGTGATCAAGGCTCTGACGGATCAGGGCGTGGACACTGTGTTTGGTTATCCCGGTGGCGCTGTCCTTCCGATTTACGATGAGTTGTTCAAGCAAAACCAAATCCGCCATGTCCTCGTTCGTCACGAACAAGGCGCAACCCATGCTGCTGAGGGTTATGCGCGTTCGACCGGAAAGCCGGGCGTTGTGCTGGTTACATCCGGTCCCGGTGCAACGAATGCCGTGACAGGGATGCAAGATGCGTTGATGGATTCGATTCCGATGGTTGTCCTGACCGGACAAGTCCCGACCTTTATGATCGGCAATGATGCCTTTCAGGAGGCGGATACTGTCGGTATCACACGCCCCTGCACCAAGCATAACTGGCTTGTGAAGGATACCGATGCTCTTTCAAAGACAATTCATGAGGCATTTTACGTTGCAACAACTGGTCGCCCCGGTCCGGTTCTGATCGACATTCCCAAAGATGTTCAATTCGCTGATGGCGTATACACGTCGCCGCGCAATGCAAAGATCAAAACCTACGAACCACGAGTAAAAGGCGATCTGACCCAAATTCAGCAAGCGGTAGAATTGATCCGAGAAGCGAAGCAACCGGTCTTCTATACAGGCGGCGGAGTGATTAACTCAGGTCCGCAAGCCTCGCAATTGTTGCGTGAACTTGTCGCGGCGACCGGCTTTCCGATCACATCGACTCTGATGGGCCTTGGCGCATATCCGGCATCCGGCGAAAGCTGGTTGGGCATGTTAGGCATGCACGGGTCTTACGAGGCCAACCTCGCCATGCATGACTGTGATTTGATGATCTGCATCGGCGCACGGTTCGACGATCGCATTACAGGCCGTCTTGATGCGTTCTCTCCGAATTCGAAGAAAATCCATATCGATATTGATCCAAGTTCGATCAACAAAAACATTCGCGTCGATGTTCCTATTGTTGGCGATGTCGGGCATGTGCTTGAAGATATGCTTCGGATTTTCCGCTCCGGCGGCGCAAAAACTGATGCCGCTGCCATCGCTGATTGGTGGAAAGTGATTGAGACTTGGCGTGCCGTTGATTGTTTCAGCTATAAAAACTCAGACGAAGTGATCAAACCGCAATACGCAGTCCAGCGCCTCGCGGATGCGCTGGTAAAGCATGGCGATTATTATGTGACGACAGAAGTCGGACAGCATCAAATGTGGGCAGCTCAATATATCCCATTTGAAGCGCCGAACCGATGGATGACATCCGGGGGCCTCGGAACTATGGGGTACGGTCTTCCTGCGGCTGTCGGTGTGCAAATGGCGCATCCGAAATCGCTGGTTGTCGATGTTGCCGGTGAAGCTTCTTTCCTGATGAACATGCAGGAAATGTCCACGGCAGTTCAATATCGCTTACCTGTTAAGGTCTTCATTCTAAACAACGAACGTCTTGGCATGGTCCGCCAATGGCAGGAGTTGCTGCATGGCGAGCGGTATTCCTCCAGTTATTCCGAGGCGTTGCCTGATTTCGTCAAATTGGCGGAAGCCTTTGGTGGAAAGGGCATTCAATGCTCTCAACCCGGCGATTTAGACGAGGCGATTGCGGAGATGATCGCTTACGATGGACCTGTGATTTTCGATTGCCTTGTCGAAAAGCATGAGAATTGTTTCCCGATGATTCCGTCAGGAAAAGCGCACAACGAGATGTTGCTTAGTTCCGATGTGGACCCCGAAAAGATCGCCAACGCGATCAAATCTGATGGCGCGGTAATGGTGTAAGACAATGGATTTAAAACGCGGAAGTTCTTCTCAAAGTGCCTATAATCTTCGGTCCGCTCTTCCTGAAGGTGAAGAGCGGCGCACGCTTTCTGTCCTCGTCGATAATGAGAGCGGTGTGTTGGCGCGGGTCATTGGCCTGTTTTCTGGTCGTGGCTACAATATCGAAAGCCTGACGGTTGCGGAGACGGATCATACCGGACATCTCTCCCGGATAACGGTCGTAGCAACAGGTACGCCAATGGTGATCGAACAAATCAAAGCTCAGCTTGAAAGAATGGTCCCGGTTCATCGCGTCCGCGACTTGACGGTTGAAAGTCCGTCTGTCCAACGCGAGCTGGCTTTGGTTAAAGTTGCCAATACTGGGGAGCAACGCGTCGAGTCACTTCGTCTCAAAGATGCGTTCCGCGCTCAGGTGGTCGACGCTTCGCTAAAGAGCTTCGTCTTCGAATTGACCGGAGATCCGGAAAAAATCGATGCCTTTGTAGATTTACTGCGGCCTTTGGGCTTGGTCGATGTCAGTCGTACAGGTGTCGCTGCAATCAGCCGTGGTCCGGACGGAATGTAAAACCCGCAATGGCCTGTTAATTTGCGAGTGCAATGACCGCCGGTTGCTTCTCTGCTCGGTCTTTGGAAACTAGGGCTGCAGTTCCCGGCGCAAATGCGCTGATCAACGTGGCGTTTTCGTTGAACAGATTCGTTATTTGCGAATAGGTCGGTGCGCTTGCAAGAGCAAGTGCTGCTGCTGTGAACAATGCAAATTTCATACGACGGCCTTTCCGCTTCAATAGTTATTCACAACGTCAACGCCGCTTCAGAAAACCTAAAATCAACCAGTTGCTTGTCGCGTAAGGTTGATTGAATGAAGTGTCACTTGACACTCAAACGGTCTTTCAAAGGACGATATGGTGTTCGCCGCCCACGGCTACGTTTTCACTATTTCAACGTAAAAAGAAACCATTCCGATCCAATTCGGTTGAACAAAATCAGTAAAATTTTAGAGATTAACTTATGGCGTAAGTTATTTGGTTTATTTGTTAGTCAGAATTAAATAATGAATTAATAAAACCTTATTAGTATCTTAAAAATATACTAAAATTCAAAAATCGCACCCAACCAAAATTGTTCAATATGTGGGGGTGTTTGTTTGATTCTGCCAAATGCTCAAAGCTTGATTGAGGTCATCGAGAGTACAGCGAGCATTGCATTCAAGCTTAAGCATAATCGCTCTACTGATCGTCTGCGTTCAAATATCGTCTTGTGAGGCTGTCGTTTCAAGACCGCGCGCTGCAAAAAGTTAATGTCGGTTACGTTTGTTCGAGAAAAGCGCAACCATCATTCGTGATACGAGCCGCTGTCAGAACACCCGTCTTGTAAGCACCAGTATCAACAGCAATTCTGTTCCCAAAAATTCCTGGAGTTTCGTGAATAACATGGCCATGGACATGCCAAAACTCGGGCGGACCACCAAACCGCATGAAGCCCTCATTGCCCCATAACATTGTTTTTGGCATTTGTTGGTCAATCGGCAGCGTAGGGTCCATGCCGCCATGACTGAAGGCGATATTTCCGACTCGCCACGAAAACACGGTTCGCTCTTCGATAAACTGCCGTAAACTGCCGAATGCTTTCGCAAAGGCTTTCGCGGTGCGTATATACTCGCTCTCATCAGCGGTCGGAAAGACCGGCGCAATATCGAAAGAAGCTAAAGTCTCTGTCCCTCCCCATTCGAGCCAACGTCGTTTTTCGAATGGCAGATCAATGAAATCAATCATCTGTTGTTCGTGGTTTCCGCGCAGGAAAACAATTTCGCAACCTGGTATTTCCAGCTCCGCCAAATACTCCAAGACACCCCGTGAGTTCGGGCCTCGATCAACATAATCACCCATAAAGACGACCGTTTTCGGGCCTTCAGTTTGGGGTCGCATGACGTCGGCAATGATTTTAGTCATGAGCCGTTCGAGCAAATCTAACTCACCGTGAATATCGCCGACGGCATAAAGGGTTCCTCCTTCAGCATCGTAAAACTCGGGATACGGAGGAGCAGCGCCACGAGACTTTCCAAAGAGAGAAGGTATTCGCATTAGAGACTCTGATTTCGTTGAGGGCAGTCAGCTTATGCCCTCTTTTGAGGCAAGATTACAACGTCATATCTCGTCGCTCAAACAAGAGTTATGCACCGAGAACAATATCAAATATCCCTACGTCAACGCTGCTGCCTGCCTCTCGAACGAATGGTACAGTCAATGCCTCGCGCGCAAGGGGATCGCGGATCGCGGTCCACAGAAAATCACGTTCGTTTCCAGGATCTCCAGCAAAGTACATTTGCGTTGGGAGCGTTTCGAAACCTGGTCCCCCAACTTGGAAGTGTAGATGCCGTGTACGACCCGTATATTCGCCGGGTTTTATCGTCCGAAAACGATAGCGGCCTAGGTCATCCGTGCGAACAATTCCGTGACCTTGGAAGTTCGGATCAAGAGGAGCATTCGATGTATCACGGCTATGAGAATAGCGCCCATACGCATTCGCTTGCCAAAGCTCAACAAAACCGCCGGAAATCGGGCGGCCATCGCTGCCGAGTAAGCGGCCTGTGATTTCGATTTCCTCGCCAAAGGCTGCTGGACCGGAACCAATGCGAACGAGATCAGCATCGCTTTCACTCGGCAACACATCAGGATAGAAAGGACCAGTCGTTTGTCTGGGGGTGCGAGTCAGTGCCAGCGCAGGCGACGCAATACCTGTTGCTGCTGCCAATCCGAGAACTGTTTGTCTGCGAGAAATCATCAATGCTCTCCTGCTTTCCTATAAGAGTAGATCGCCGAAAGGCAAAATCACGGCGCACAGGTCACAGATTTGCGAGGGCGCATGGCTGACGTTGAGGTTCCAATTGAACGCTTGAAGGCTCCTTTGCGCGAACGTCTGCTTGTGGCGGCGACTATCATATTGGCGATCATCATAGCGACACCGATTTTATCGGTTGTTTTTTCGCTCTTCCAATCAGGTGATGGTGTACTGGCTCATATCGCTGAGACACGGCTGAAGCTCTATATCTTGAACACCTTTCAACTGGCATTGATTGTCGGTATCGGGGCAGGGGTCATTGGCATTGGTACTGCGTGGCTAGTGACGATGTGCAGCTTTCCGGGCAAGAGCTGGCTGGAATGGGGATTGGCTTTACCGTTAGCCTTTCCCGCTTATGTGTTGGCTTACGCTTACACCAACCTATTAGATCATGCCGGCCCTGTTCAAAGCGGATTGCGGTATGCGTTTGAATGGGGGCCGCGCGACTATTGGTTTCCGGAGATCCGTTCGCTGGGCGGTGCAGGAGTTATGCTTGCATTGGTGCTTTATCCGTATGTCTATCTTTTGGCTCGGGCGGCCTTCTTGCATCAATCAGTCGCTGCTTTCGACGTTGCGCGCACATTAGGATACGGCCCTTGGCGCGCCTTTTCGAAAATTGCAGTGCCCATGGCGAGGCCTGCAATCGCCACCGGCATTGCTCTGGTGCTTATGGAGACGCTCGCCGATTTCGGCACAGTCTCGCACTTTGGTGTCTCTACCTTTGCGACCGGCGTCTATCGGTCTTGGCTGTTGATGGGAGATCGGATCGCGGCGGCACAATTATCGGCGTGCCTTTTGATCTTTGTCCTTGTGCTGTTGGTCTTAGAACGTACCCAACGCAAAGCCGCCAAATACCACCCGACTGATAAAAAGTACCAAGTCCTCCCCGAGTTCAAACTCACCGGATGGCGGGCAACTGCTGCGATGGTATTCTGCGCTGCTCCGACATTCTTCGGATTTCTCCTTCCGCTCGTTGTGTTGGGCCGCATGACATGGATTGGAGGGCACAGCCTGTTCGGAGAGCGATATATCGGTTTTGCGCTCAACTCATTCATGCTCGCTGGCATCGGTGCGGTATTGACGGTCCTGATCGCTGTGTTGCTCGCATATGCTGCGCGGCTTGTGCAAAGAAAAGATGTTCGATTTGCCAACATGGTTGCCTCGTTGGGCTACGCCGTGCCGGGGTCAGTGATTGCCGTTGGCTTGTTGCTCCCGCTTGGTGCGTTTGATAATTGGCTCGACAGTTTGATGGAGGCACAGTTTGGGGTTTCCACCGGCCTTTTGCTGACAGGCTCGATTGCCGCTTTGCTTTTCGCTTACATAGTTCGCTTTATGTCGGTTGCATTACAGACTGTCGAAGCGGGCCTCGGCAAAGTTACGCCCGCGATGGATCAAGCTGCGAGAACATTGGGGCAGGGCGCAAGCGGAGCCTTTGTTCGTGTCCATGCGCCTTTGATCCGGGGCGGGTTGCTCACGGCAACTTTAATTGTCTTTGTTGATATAATGAAGGAACTGCCTGCTACGTTGATTATGAGGCCGTTCAATTTCGATACGCTCGCGGTGCAGGCTTATCGTCTCGCTGCGGATGAGAGATTGCTACAGGCTTCAACGCCATCATTGGCGATTGTTGCCGTGGGGTTGATACCCGTGGTGCTGTTGAGTTGGCAAATTCGCCGTTCGCGACCGGGGAGTTCAGAACAATGAGATCGAAGACCTTTCCAATCCTTTGCCAAAGCGCTTTGGCTCAGGCGCTCGTGGTGATGCCCGCGATGGCACAGGAACCCGCTTGGGAAAAAGAAGTTCTGGAACAGAACAGCGCTTTCTATGAAGCCTTCCGCAGCGGCGACCTTCCGGCCATGAAAGAAATTTGGGGCAAACGTGAGCCGATCATCCTCGACCATCCGCATGGCGATGTCTTCGACAACCGCGAAAAAGTTATGGGGTATTGGGGTTGGGCACTGCCGGGGTCATCCCCTGATATCAGTTGCGATGTGAAAGATATTATCCGCACTGGCCCGACGGTAACGGTCCATTGCGACGAGTATCTTTTTCAGGGAACGATCCAGATGAAGAACATCTTCCACAAGGAAAACGGCAAGTGGAAGATGATCTATCATGGCCCGCCGCAACAGCAGGGCTTGTCATAGTTTATCAGCGATAATCAACGCGGTCGTAAATCTTCTGAGCTTCGCGCTGATTTTCGCCCAGCTCGCGCAGCGACAAATCATCGGTTTCAAAATCGCCGAGCTTTTTGACGCTGGCCGACAGCTTTACACCCTCGACGACAGGGTATTCATCGTTTCCGGCGGAGAAATATTCCTGAGCGGACGTGCTGGTCAGATACTCAAGAAACTTTACGGCATTCTCGCGGTTAGGGGCGTGTTTTGCGATGCCCGCTGCCGAGATGTTTACATGCGCGCCGCGATCATCTTGGTTGGGAAAAATCCATCCGATTCCATCGACACCATCGCTTAGACCGCGCACTTCTTTGCGCAGCGCCCGAGCGAAATAATAACTATTCGCAATTGCAATATCGCATTCACCGGAGACCAACCCGCGCAGTTGATCCGTATCGCCGCCCTGAGGTTTACGCGCGAGATTGTCTTTCAGACCTTGCGCCCATTCGGTGGCGGCCCCCTTACCGTGATGTGCGATCATCGAGGCAAGCAAAGACTGCATATAGATGTTGGACGAAGAGCGCGCGCAAATCAGACCTTCGTATTTTTTATCGGCCAGCGCTTCATACGTCATCGGCGGCTCGTCCACGCGGTCTTTTGCGAAAAAGATCATGCGGGCGCGTTGGGAAAAACCGAACCAGGTATTTGCGGGATCGCGCAGGTTTTCCGGGATCGCTTTGGCCAGCACATCCGACTCGGTTTCCTGAAGCAGTCCTTCTTGTTCAGCGCGCCAAATTCGGCCCACATCCGTGGTGACAAACACGTCAGCAGGGGAGTTTTTGCCCTCGGCTTTGATCCGTTCGGCTAGTGCGCTTGCCTTGGCTTCGATCCGGTTGATTTTGATGCCGGTGTCTTTTTCAAAATCTGAATAGAGACGCTCATCGGTGTCGTAATGCCGCGACGAATAAAGGTTCAATTCACCATCGGCGAAGGCCGGGGCGGTGAAGGCAAGTACGGTCGCCGCAATAATCGTAAAGCGCATGGTTGGTGTCCCGTGTCAAAAGTCTCTGACACTTAAATTGATTATCCGTGCTTTTTAGTCAAGAATTATTCCGAGTAAAATACTCTGATAAGAAAATTAAATGAAAAATCCACGCGACAACGCCCTCCCGTTCGCTGATGGAGCGGGAGTTAAAACACCCTCAGTCTGGAGAAAAATCCGCTTACGGAATGCTGCTACGGTGTTCAAAACGCACCGTAATACATTGAGAAACATCATTTCGATGATCAAGAATACGCCGGATCAGACCGCAAGGCCACGAAGCATCCTGTTGCTCAACAGCACGTTGCTTCTCTAACCGGCGGATAAGCCGTTTTGCATATCGGGGCAGGTCTTCGAGAACAGCTTTCAATGCCGCGATGCGACTCAACAACGCTTCATTCGAGATAACCTCGTCAGCAGCAAAATCAGGATAGGGCGCAGGCACAGCCCGATCAAAATCGAAAACACCCGGCATCTTTTGATTTAAAAGGCGGGCAGACACGATAACCAAACACTCAGCCGCCGCCTCCATGCGCACCAAAATAGACAGAGCATAAGACCGTATCCATTGCGGCATCATCGAGACAACCGGAACAAAGGCTAAAAACTCAACCAACAGGGCCAGCCCCGTCAAATGACAAAGCAGTGCAAGCCGATGCGTTTCCAATGCCCGTTCAGTGTTCACGCAGTTCATACCCTATTAAAAACAATATAAGAACAAATAAAGAATTTAAATAAAACTTGTCAAGTGGCATTTCTTGAAAGATGTCAAATTCAGAAGAGAACTGGAATGAACGCGCCGAAAACAGCGAAATTTCGGTCTTCATAAATACAGAAGAGAAGTGGAGCCGCTAGAAGAAGGCTGGAGTGGATTGCAAAATGCAGGAGAAGGCTGGACTGGTTTCGGTTCCTTCGCGACCATCGCGGTCTGACGATCACAGAGTCCGACTCTGGCCGAATGCCGACGTTCAGGGACGGATCGGCGCGCTGTCGCCGCGTCGTTCCCCAGTGCTAGGCTTAACTCAATCTCACGCATTAGTTTCAGGATGTCTTCATCTGGTCACGTTTCGGGGCCATCGGGCCTCTTCCATCATTTGCCAAGCAACGGTGCCATTCTAGGAGCTAAGACACCGTTTCATTGACGGGCGCTTTGGGTGCACAAATCGTGAGGCGCTATGCAACAATTGGAGCTGCAATTAATAATCCGGAGAAAGGTTTCATACGAAAAGAAGTCCTCATGGTCCCACGAATTTTCCAAGAGAGCGTCGGTGGGGCGCACTCCACGTCAACGTCCCGGTATCACCGTATCTAAAACAGCGCCGAGCGGGTTTTTCAAAACATCCCGTACGATTAGCAGTTCATCGGCCACGATTTTTTCGGCGCTGATACCCATGATAGAATGGTATTGGGATTGAATATCTGTACGAGTCATCCCGTTGGAAGCCGTGCCTGTTTTTCCCGCATAACGACTCCAAGATTCCGTCGCTCCCCAGCCTTCATCGACGTGACCCGTAGCCAACGAGAAATACTTCACACGTTTATTCGGGTCGGGGCGGCCTGCCTTGCCATAGGATTGCCGTGTCAAGTTGGCCATACGGTGAATCCGGCGTCGGTTGTCGTAACACCCCTCGGGCGACAGATTGCGATATCGGTCTTTGAACAGCGTGTTGCTATGTACGCGAACATTGCCCGTCTTGAGACAGTTATTGTAGTCCGCGACAAAAAAGAT
>CALKBI010000004.1 GCA_937990185.1 uncultured Neomegalonema sp.
TAGCTGCCGAGCGCGATTCCGATTGTAAGAGCGGACCATGCGGCCAATGCCCAAGGACGCACCCAGCGCGCCCATCCCGCGTCTACGCGCCCTTCGATCAGTGCCGCTACGGCAAAACTGAACGGCATTGAGAGGCCAACATAACCAAGATAGAGGAAAGGCGGATGGAACGCTAAGCCGGGGTCTTGCAGGAGAGGATTCAATCCACTTCCGTCTTCCGGGGGAAAAGGCAGGCGGTCAAACGGGTTCGAGGTGAACAGAATGAACGCCAAAAATGCGACGCCAACCATCCCTTGAACAGCCAGCGTGCGGGCTTTCAATTCCGGTGGGATCGCATTCCCTAAAGCAGCAACCAATCCTCCAAAAAGCGTGAGTATCAGCACCCATAAAAGCATCGAGCCTTCATGATTTCCCCAAACGCCCGATATTTTATACAATAGCGGTTTGAGGCTGTGCGAGTTCGATGCCACCACTTTCAATGAAAAATCTGAGTTCAGGAAAGCATGTGTCAACGCCGCGAATGACAGGCCGACCAGCAAAAAGGCCGTTATAGCAGCCGGTTGTGCAAAGCGCATTGGCTCGGCATAGCCTTTATGCGCCCCCCACATGGGGATGATTGATTGCGCAATGCTTACCGCAAAGGCCAAGACAAGCGCGAAGTGTCCGAGTTCATTTATCATGTATGCAATTTGCACAGCGTCATGATCGAGAGCAACGGGGATTCACCCAAATCACGCGAAAGATACTTTTAAACTGCTCGATGCTAGGTCAGCTCTACATTATGAAATCAGGCTTCAAGGACACCGCAGGATTGAAGTATTTAGCTATCTTTGAGGGTAAGGTAAAAATTTAAACGCTATGCGTCATAGAGCCACAGTCCGTTAAGAGGCTTAGTGAAGCTCGCCTAAGGTATCGAAAATATATAATTTATTTCGATTTGAAATTTTCAACAGTTAATTTTTTGTAAATTAACCCCTAGGGTTGATCACTCAAAATTAAGACTCTGTAGTCAAGTAGTATCACATCAAACTTTTCTTGACTGGGCGACACGTGCGAACATTTGGTCACTCCTTAGGGGAGATTCTTTCACCAGAATCAGCCCCCGATTTTCTCGATGTCGTCGAGAAATTTGGACGTGTCGGATATTGGCGTATCGATTTGCGTACTGAGCTTGCTTATTTTTCAGATGAAGTTTGCCGAACACATGGTCTACCGCCGGGTTATAGACCTGATAGCGTCAAAGAATGTGTTGAATGGTATCACCCCGAAGATCGCCAACTTGTGACGGAAACAGTCGCGATAGCCGCGAAGGATGGCACTCCATTTTCTTATGAAGCGCGGCTTCAAACTGTTGCGAAAGAAATTCGATGGATCGCTGTCAACGGTGAAGTCCGCAAAGACATTACAGGTGTGCCTGAGACGATTATAGGGACGTTGACCGACATAACCGCCGAGCGTGAACTTAATATGCAGTTGGGCGATGCGCTCCGAGTGGCCCAAAGTGCAAAACGTCTTAAAGAGATGTTTCTCGCAAATATGAATCATGAGCTTCGAACGCCCTTGAATGCAATCATTGGCTTTAGCCAAGTCATCAAAATGATGGAGCAACAAGGCAAAGCGAGTGAAACAATTGGAGAATACGCCGGAGACATTGAACACGCTGGAGCACAGTTGTTGTCCTTGATCGAAGATATTTTTGTCTTGGCAAAAATGGAGGCGGAATCTGATATAGCCATGCTTGAGCCGGTCAATATCAACGAGGTATTGCAAGATGTGCGTTCTTTAACGGCAGCGAATGCCACAGAGAATAACCAAACTGTTCTATTCACGAAGATCCAAGAACCGTTCTCCTGTGTTGTTGCGGACCAAGGCAAGCTATCGCAGGTTCTCGTTTATCTTGTTTCAAATGCGATAAAGGTTTCTCCGCAGAACGAAACAATCGAGGTTTCAGCGCGTATCGCAGAAAATAACAAAATTATGTTGCGTGTTACTGATAAAGGACCGGGGATAGCACCCGAACAGCATAATAAAATTTTCGACAGATTCGAGCGGATGGACCCTTCCGACCGTTCTGTCGAGAACATCTCCGTCGGACTTACCATTGCCAGGGATATGGTAGAGGCCATGGGTGGGAAAATCGGACTAGAGTCAGTAGAGGGTGAAGGTGCGACTTTCTGGCTGTCTTTCTCTCTTGCAGAAACGTGCGAATGCTCTCTAACGGGTTGAGCTCATCGCAGAACTGACACAGCGCCTAATGAATTTTTCTGCATATAAGACGATTAATTTCCGCCGCTTTTGTTCCTGAATTGTCATATCGTCTTCGCTAAAGAGTGTTTTAAGGGAGGCGTAGATGCAGGCATTGTTATTCGAAGTCGAACCACGCGCAGGACATGAGGATCATTATTTTTCACATGCCGCAGCATTACGTCCGTTACTTAAAGAACATACCGGATTGATTTTCATCGACCGCTTTAAATCATTATCTCGCCCGGAAATTATCTTGTCACATTCCCATTGGCGCGATGAAGCGGCGATAGCGAAATGGCGCATTGATGCAAAACATCACAAGACACAAGCGGCGGGTAGGAATAAACATTTTAAAGACTACAGAATCCGAATTTCTCATGTCCTCCAAAATTACGCGCGCGGCGCAAATGTTGCGGCTTGGTCTTCAGAGGGCGCCTACAGCGATCCGGAAACTCATGATACGCGGCTGTTGACGATAATAGCTTCGGAACAAAAGCCGTTTGCGCAGGAGGCGGGAGAGACTTATCTAAGTGTCAATTTTGATGAAACGTACCTGACTGTGGCTTCAGTACAGACTGAAGCTGCCGGTCGCGATTTAATTCATCTGGCAAGTCGAACCGCAACAGTCACGAATGCAATGCTGTCTTTGGTAACACGCGATTATGGCATGTTTGAACGCGAAGAAGCGCCGCAATATTTTGAGCCTATTGCAGCAGTCTGAAATCACCTGAACGATCATAGCCAATCTAAATTCTTCGCTATCAGTTGGTCGTGGGAACGGTCCGAGTGAGTCATTTCAAAGTTGGCCCTTCCTATTTTTGATGAACGTCAATGGCGCGACGGTAAGGCAATTCATACGCCGGTTTGATCTCAAGCCTTGACTTCGCGTTGTTCGACTTTGAAAGACGTGGCTTGCCTGACTAACTCCGAGGAACGGGATGAGCGGACCAAAACGATTTTGGACAGATGTTGGTGTTGTGGAAGAGGGTGATGGTTACGCTGTCACGCTTGATGGCAGGCCAATCAAGACACCTGCGAAGCAAAGCTTTGCTGTGCCGACACGGTCGCTTGCCGATGCCGTCGCCGAAGAGTGGCGTGCACAGGGCGAAGTCATGAAGCCTAAAGAGATGCCGCAAACACGCTATGTCAATTCAGTGATTGACGGGATCACTCCCCAACGTGCGTCAATTGTTGAAACGGTCGCTGCTTACGGCGCTTCGGATTTGTTATGCTATCGCGCCGATCACCCCGATGCATTGATTGCACGGCAGGCAGAGCAATGGGACCCTCTGTTGGATTGGGCGCGTGATACTTATGATGCTCCACTAGTATTGGCCGCCGGAGTGATGCCAGTGTCGCAACCCCAAACCAGTTTGGATCATCTGAGCAAAGCTGTTGCAGAGCATCATGATTATGCATTGGCTGGCCTGCATGATCTTGTCTCGATATCAGGTTCGTTGGTTCTCGGATTAGCTGTATCTTCGAAGCGCCTCACAGCAGACGAGGCGCTTTCGCTTTCGCGCTTGGATGATGAATGGCAAATCGAGCAATGGGGGCCAGACGAAGAGGCTGCCGAGGTTGCCGCGAAAAAGGCTGCTGATTTTGGCGAGGCAGCGCGTTTGTTGGTCTTGACCGAGACGATTTAATGCTATGCTGCGGTGCGAAATTTTGTTGCTTGGAGAGGGTTTTTTCGGGCATGAGCAGAGTCGTCATCAATATTCTCTGACGGTTTCAGAGTTTTGCACGATTTAAACGAGGGTTTTCCCTCAAAATACCAGTGTTTTCAAACGCCCAAAGGGGGGTTCTATGCAAGCCATTCTCGATGAACTTGAAGCCAAACGTCAGCAGGCTCGGTTAGGTGGAGGACAGGCTCGTATTGATAAACAGCATGCAAAAGGCAAGCTAACCGCCCGTGAACGCATAGAACTTTTGCTCGATGAAGGAAGCTTCGAAGAATACGATACATTCGTTACGCATCGTTGTACTGACTTCGGCATGGAAAATGACCGCCCTATGGGCGATGGCGTGGTGACCGGATGGGGAACCGTCAATGGCCGCTTGATTTATGTTTTTTCACAAGACTTTACAGTATTTGGCGGAAGTCTGTCTGAGACTCATGCTCAAAAGATTTGTAAAATAATGGATATGGCGCTTCAGAACGGCGCTCCCGTGATTGGGTTGAATGATTCTGGTGGTGCTCGAATACAAGAAGGTGTTGCATCACTAGCAGGTTATGCAGATGTCTTCTTACGTAATGTAAAAGCGTCGGGTGTTGTCCCTCAAATTTCAGTTATTATGGGGCCTTGCGCCGGTGGTGCGGTATACTCGCCTGCCATGACTGACTTTATATTCATGGTAGAAGATAGCTCATACATGTTTGTAACTGGGCCTGATGTAGTAAAAACAGTTACAAACGAGGTTGTTACAGCTGAAGAATTAGGTGGTGCACGAACGCATACTTCTAAGTCTTCTGTCGCAGATGCTGCTTTTGCAAATGACGTAGAAGCATTGGTGCAAACACGCAGACTTATTGACTTTTTGCCTTTGAGCGCGCGCGAAAAACCACCTGTCCGTCCTTCAAATGACACCCCCACTCGTATTGAAATGAGCCTCGATACGTTGGTTCCGGCAAACCCCAATATGCCATACGATATGAAGGAATTAATTTCGAAGATTGCCGATGAAAGTGACTTCTTCGAAATTCAAGAAGCCTACGCAAAGAATATGATAACCGGCTTTGTTCGCTTAGAGGGTAAGCCTGTCGGAATAGTAGCAAACCAACCAATGGTTTTAGCGGGATGTCTTGATATTGACTCAAGCCGTAAGGCTGCGCGTTTTGTTCGATTTTGCGATGCATTTAACATCCCAATACTGACGCTCGTTGATGTTCCCGGATTTCTGCCTGGCACATCGCAAGAGTACAGCGGCATCATCAAGCATGGCGCTAAGCTATTGTTTGCATTTGCAGAAGCAACTGTACCGAAAGTAACCGTCATTACGCGAAAGGCTTATGGTGGTGCTTATGACGTCATGAGTTCAAAGCACATCGGCGGTGACGTCAACTACGCATGGCCGACTGCAGAGATCGCAGTGATGGGCGCTAAAGGGGCCACTGAAATTCTCTATCGTAATGAGCTAGATGATCCTGAGAAAATTGCAGCCAGAACAAAAGAATATGAAGATCGTTTTGCAAATCCTTTTGTCGCGGCTGAAAAGGGCTTCATTGACGAAGTAATTATGCCTCATTCAACGCGTCGTCGTGTGGTTCGGGCTTTCGCAAGCCTAGCAAACAAAACGGTAGAAAAACCACATCGAAAGCATGACAATATTCCTTTGTAGATAGTATCTGTTACGCCTTAAAGTTGCTGTCCTAGAATAAACTATTGTGTATCAAAGTGAAACGGAAGGGTGCTTTGTTCTTTTACGAGCATTTTTTCCTGCTGCATTTTTCTGCGATTAGTTAATTTATTTTAATATTTGTTCGGATTTTTCATAGGCGCGCTTTTAGTCTTAAGCTTTTGTTATGCTTCGATAATATGAGATTTAATGCGCTGAGTGTTAATTTATAGTACAGTGTATGGCATTGCTGTAATTTCGATTTTGCGTTAGTTAATGGCATCCTAATTGCGACAGCTATGAGCGAACGTTAGGTATGTACGAGTTAATCGTCCGCACACTGATCAGGGGGCGTGCGGCAGGCGCAGGGAAAAGACTATGAAACGCTATACAACGATTTTATCGACAATTGTGGCCTGTGGTATTGCAGCGCCAGCTTTTGCAGCTTCGATGAGTATGCAAGACATCAAACTTCGACTGGAATCTCAGGGTAATTCGAAAAAAATCGAACCGGCTTCAGTGCGTACTGACGAAAACGACAAACCACTTAGTGATAGTGGGTACATGGCAGTCCAGCCTCATGCTCGCATCATGCTTGACGTACAGTTCAAAGTCGGCTCTTCGCGTATTACCAAGGAAGGCGGCAAGCAAGTTACCGCACTTTGTGATGCGATGCGTGCGATGGAGAGCATGCCAAGCCTGCACTTGATTGGCCACACAGATCGTTCAGGTCGTGCAGAGAAAAATCTCGAAGTGTCTCAAAATCGTGCTGCGGCGGTAAAAGATTATGTTATCACAGAATGCGAACTACCAGGCGGCTTGATCCTTACAAGCGGCGAAGGCGAAGCATATGCTCCGACATCTGGCCCCGCGAACAATGCCGATGATCGCCGGATTGAAGTTCAGCTTATTGGTGCGCCCGCCCCAGAGCCAACAAAAGAGCCGGAAGCTAAAGAAGAAGCGGACAGCTAATTCATCTTCCTTCTCTATTCGACATTACACAAGATTAGCACGCTCTCTAGTGGGGGCGTGCTTTTGTTTGCGTACGAAACAATCAGGCAGTACCTAAGTCGTGTATGCTGTGAAGGATAGTTTGATGCTCGATACACGCCCCGGTCTTATAGATGAAATTCGCAATCGCTTTGCTCATGTTGCGACGTGTCCTGTACAGGGGGAGCGTATTTTCTTTGAAAATGCAGGCGGTGCATTGACGTTGAAATCCGTTGTCGAAACCTCAGCAAAATATGCCGCGATACCTGACAATCAGGGTCGCGATAATCCGATGTCGCATGACTTGGTAAAAACCATTGCAGAAGCAAAAGCCGCAACAATGACCTTTCTTAATGCGAAGGAGGGTCAAATTTTTGTTGGTGAGAGCGGAACGGAATTACTTTTCCGTATGATCTCTAACGCCATTATTGAATCGGAAAAAGGCGGCTGCGTTATTGGGACAACATTAGAGCACCCGGCATCTAGAAGTGCTGCACAACGATGGGCCAAAATCGCAGATAAGAAATACATTTCAGTTCCTCATGACAACGAAACAGGTTCTGTTGATGCTGAAAGTTATGCGGCTCTGATCACTGCCGATACGCGCGTCGCAACGATCATTCACACATCACCTGTTACGGGAATGGGCGTCGATATCGCAGAAGTTTCGAAGGCAATTCGGGCCGTCGCGCCTGATTGTTATATTATTGTAGATGGCATTCAACATGCGGCCCATGGTCAACTCGACATTGAAAGTTACGGAATCGACGGCTATGCAATCTCGCCTTATAAAGTCTTTTCGCGCCATGGCTATGGTATCGCGTGGATTTCGGATCGCCTTACTGCACTGCCGCATGACAGCTTGATCGATGCACCTGAAGGCAACTGGGAACTCGGCACACGGGATACCGGCGCATACGCAACCCTTTCAGATGTTGTTTCCTATTTCGATTGGTTGGGCGGTGAACTTTCAGACAGCGCCGATGCGCGTGAACGCTTTGAAGCGGCGGGTAAAGCAATCCATGAACATGAAAAATCGCTTACAGATGCGATGCTGCATGGCACAGGCAACCTCAAGGGTCTCGCTGAGATGGAGCAAGTGAAAATTATCGGAGGTATTGATAATTCACGCCGCGAAGGTCTTGTGGCCTGTTGGGTGGATGGCCGCGACACGGGAGAGATTGTTTCAGCGCTAAATGATCGCGGTATTCGGACGCACATCCGTAAAGCGGACCATTATTCGGGTAATATTCTTGATCCTTTGGGACAGCCAGATTGTATTCGTGTTTCCACTTGTCATTACAACACGATTGAGGAAGTCAGCGTTTTTCTAACTGCAATGCGAGAAATTATCGAGGGCTGAATATAAGACTTTGTATGGATAAAATGCTCTTAAAAATTTTTATTTAATGAATTTAAAAAATTCGGCACTTCGCAGTGCTACGGTAATATTTCAGTGAGAGTTTTCTTCAGGTGAATTTTATTCCAATCGAAGGCTCACTGTATGCAATCCAACACGACCCCTGCATTGAATGGTAATGAATCTTGCTTGGATGAACCAAACCAACTCCGTGATCTAACCAAGGCTGAAGGAGCAATCGCAGAGATAATCGACTCTATGGAGCAAGGCGTCGTTGTTTGGTCTGAAGATGCCATTTGCGAGATGCATAACAAACGTATTTTTGACGTGTTGGAATTGTCTCCACAACATCTTTATCGTGGAATGCATCGCTCAGACTTTCTCCGCATGGCAGTTGAACGCGGAGAATTTAATGAAGAGACTGCGCATAAAACAGAGCAACGATTTCGCCAACTTGCACCGTTTTCTTTCGACCGTCACATGCCTTCGGGATCGGTCGTTGCGAGTACAGCTCGTCCAAAGAAGTCTGGCGGTTTTGTCGTAACATTTACGGATGTCACCGAAACACGCAGAAAAGAAATAGAGCTGGAAGCACAGCGTGAGAAATCGCAAGATGCACAGATTGAAGCGAATGAAGCGCTGTCTCTCGAGCGAGAAAGAAAAGTTGAGGCGCGAAAGCTATCTCAATTAGGAGAATGGTTGCAGAGTTGCAAATCGCTTGATGAACTGTTGGTGATCGTAAAGTCATTCCTCAGCAAGTTATTCGAAGGGTCTGCTGGCGAACTATATATCTACAGCAACTCTCGGGATGTACTCGATGGAGCTTGTTCATGGGGTATCACCGCGCCCGCAGCGCATATTCAACCTGACGATTGTTGGGCGCTGCGCCGAGGGCGGCTTTATAAGTTCGGCGAAGGTTTGGTCGATTTTTCTTGTAATCATGTAAATGGCGAAATTTCGGATCATTATGAAGGCCATTACCTTTGTCTGCCGATTATTGCTCATGGAGACACGGTAGGTCTTCTTCATATCAGATTCCAAGGTGATGCTGCATTTCCTACAGAGGCAGGGGAACCAATCCCCGAAAAACTCGTTTCATTCGCAATTCGTTGTACAGAGCAAATTAGTCTCGCTATTGCGAATGTTAAACTGAGAGACGAACTACGCGATCAATCAATTAAAGACCCTCTTACTGGCTTATTTAATAGACGTTATTTTTTGGATAGATGTCGCCGTGAAATCGGTGACGCGGATCGCCATAGCAAGCCTCTGGGATTGATCTCGCTTGATGCTGATCATTTCAAGAGTTTCAATGACACGCATGGGCATGATGCGGGAGATTTAGTGCTTCGAAGCATATCGGAAGTCATGCTTGATATCGTGGACGATGGTGACGTTGTTGCCCGGTTTGGAGGAGAGGAGTTTTCCATCCTTTTGCCAAATAAAACACCGGCTGAATGTTTAGCGATTGCTGAAACGTTGAGAACGCGAGTCGAGGCAAATGTGCTTCGATATGGTGGCGTGATCTTACCAAAGATTACGATTTCTATCGGGATAGCATCCTTCCCGCTTTGCGGACGATCTCCACAAGAATTGCTGACGGAAGCAGATCGCGCGGTTTATCTTGCGAAAGATGGCGGTCGAAATCGGGTGGTTGTTGCTGACGGCTCCGATTCCAACGAATAAAAATTGATTGACGATGTTAAGTTCTAGGATTGAAGTTTTGTACCTGCAATCTTCACTCCTGATTTCTTTTGTCTTTTTGCTCCAGTCACGGATGATTTTGCAGTTACTCAGTCGCTACCGATAGATCGAAAAAATTAAACAGCATTAGGGCCTAAAATGAGTGTCTATGCTTGCTTTCATACCCCTCTCCCGATTATAAAAAGGTATTAATTTTTAGGCTGTTAACTGGCCACGGAGAGACCCTTTGAGCGACGATACAGATCCTCCTGAAACACCCCCTTCGGATACCCCGCCTGAGCGTCCTTCTTACGACGGGCCAAGCATTTCAGTAGAAGAGGAAATGAAGACGTCCTTCCTCGATTATTCGATGAGCGTGATCGTCTCCCGCGCGATCCCAGATTTGCGTGATGGCCTCAAACCCGTGCACCGCCGCATCCTTTTCGGTATGAGCGAGGGCGGGTATGACTATAACAAGCCTTATAAAAAATCGGCCCGCCTCGTCGGTGACGTCATGGGTAAATATCACCCGCACGGTGATACCGCGATTTACGATGCCATGGTCAGAATGGCGCAAGATTTCTCGATGTCCGTCATGCTAGCAGACGGGCAGGGCAACTTTGGTTCAATGGATGGCGATAACCCGGCTGCCATGCGTTACACCGAAGTCCGAATGGCGAAGGTCGCCGAAGAGCTGTTAAAAGATCTCGATAAAAATACGGTAGATTTCCAACCAAACTATTCGAACGAATTTCAAGAACCGACCGTTCTTCCCGCCCGTTTTCCAAACCTGCTGGTCAATGGTTCGCAAGGTATTGCGGTTGGTATGGCAACAAATATTCCACCACATAACCTCGGAGAAATCATCGACGGTACATTGGCTCTGATCGACAACCCGGAACTCGAAGTTGCTGACCTGATGGAATACATTCCCGGTCCTGACTTCCCAACCGGGGGGTTGATGCTTGGCCAGTCAGGTGCGCGCAAAGCGTATATGGAAGGGCGTGGCTCCGTGATGATGCGGGCGAAAACCTCGATTGAGGAAATTCGTAAGGACCGCTACGCAATCGTCATGACAGAAATCCCCTATCAGATGAACAAGGGGACGCTCGAAGGACGCATTAACGAGCTTGTCAAAGAGAAAAAGATCGAGGGCGTCGCGGATGTACGTGACGAATCCAACCGCCACGGCGTTCGCTTTGTTGTCGAGCTGAAACGCGACGCGACTGCCGAAGTTGTTCTGAACCAATTATTCCGGTTTACGCCGATGCAGACCAGCTTTGGTGCGAACATGCTGGCGCTCAATAATGGTCGCCCGGAGCAAATGAATTTGAAGCGCATCCTGAGCAGCTTCATTGCCTTCCGTGAAGAAGTTGTCGCCCGCAGGACTGCCTTCGACTTGAACAAGGCGCGAGAACGCGCACATATTTTATGCGGCCTCGCCGTTGCCGTTGAGAACATCGACGAAGTCGTTGCTCTCATCCGTGGATCTGCCGATGCGGGTGAAGCGCGCGAAAAGCTGATGGGCAAAGATTGGCCTGCTCAGGAGATCGCGCAGTATATCAAGTTGATTGATGATCCGAGCCATACGGTAAATGAGGACGGCACGTATCGCCTCAGCGAAATCCAGGCGCGCGCGATCCTCGACCTTCGCCTCCAACGCCTTACCGCTCTTGGTGTTGAAGAAATCACGAATGAATTGAAAGAGCTTGCAGAAAAGATTCTCGATTATCTCGATATCTTGCAATCACGCGAACGCATCCTTGCGATAATCTCCGCAGAGATGACGGCTGTCAAAGATGAGTTTGCTGTTCCTCGCCGCACAGAGATCGTTGAGAGCCTGGGCGACTTCGATGATGAAGACCTGATCGAACCGGAAGATATGGTCGTGACCGCCACGCATTCTGGATACGTAAAGCGGACACCGCTTGCCGAATACCGCTCGCAAAAACGTGGTGGCAAAGGTCTCATGGGCATGTCGACAAAGGACGAGGATTTTGTCACTCGACTCTTTTCGGCCAATACATTGACGCCTGTGCTCTTTTTCACGACGGACGGTATTGTCTATAAGCTGAAAACGTGGCGCTTGCCTCAAGGCGGACGCAATGCAAAAGGCAAAGCGTTGGTCAATCTATTGCCGATTGAGGCAGGAGTATCCATTGCAGCAATGATGCCTGTGGAGGCACCTGAAGAAGAATGGGGCAACCTTCAGATCGTCTTCTGTACTTCCGATGGGCAAGTCAGACGCAACGAGTTGTCCGACTTTGTGAATGTAAAAGCCAATGGCAAGATTGCGATGAAACTGCCAGAAGGTGTTCGTCTGATCTCGGCACAGATTTGTTCGCCGGACAGCGATGTTCTTCTTTCAAGTAAAATGGGTAAGGCGGTTCGCTTCCCGATTGCTTCCGAAGTCCGTGTCTTCAAAGGTAGGGATTCGACCGGCGTGCGGGGCATGAAACTGGCCGAAGGCGATGAGATCGTTTCAATGTGCGTGCTCTCAAATGTCGAACGCACAACAGAAGAAGCCCGTGCTTATCTGAAAATGCGCCGCCAAATGGCTGGCGATGATGAAGCAGGGCCATCGGATGATGAGGATGATGTAACGGAAACCGCAATTACTCATGAGCGTTATATCGAACTAAGCGCGCAAGAAGAGTTCATCCTTACGGTTGCTGAGAACGGTCTGGGCAAGCGCGCATCGGCTTACGAATACCGTCCGATGCGGCGCGGCGGTCAAGGCGTTGCAGCAATGGCACTTTCCGCCAATAAAAAGGGTGGCGCAACGCATGTTGTTGCGACCTTCCCGGTAGATGAAGGCGATCAAGTCATGTTGGTGACGGATGCCGGACAGTCTATTCGGTGCGGTGTCTCTGACGTTTCTGTTCGCTCCCGTTCGGCGGGCGGTGTGTGGATGCTTCGCACCGCCGATGATGAAAGGGTTGTGTCGGTCGCACGATTGGCTGAACAAAGTGATGATGATAATGGGGGCGACGACGCAAACGAAGAAGGCGAAACGCCGCCTTCAGAGGAACCGTCGGAAAAATAATAAAAATAAAAGATAACCGCAGGAAAACTACTCTGCGGTTATTTCAGCTAAAAAGCACTGATAGTTGTGATAGACCAATAAAGATGGTTTTCATTCACCCCCGCACGTTCGAAAAGCGTCATCCGCGCTTGAAGCCTCTGATCCTCAAGAGTCACCTCTGAAACAAGACCTATGACGTGACTGTCATACGAAACCGTGCAACGCGCGCTGAGTTTCTTTTCAGCCATCGCTTCATTACAAAGCCGCGTCGCATTTTTTCGTGCGCGTAATTTCAGTTTCGCAGTTAACGTGTCTACGTATTTATCAAATGAAGGCTGTTCATCTGATAGTGAAACAAGCTTCAAATCGACGTTGCCACGAACATATTTGCAAGCAGCATTTCCCGTTTTTTCTTTGAGCGGCATACCGGCAATGTTGTCCGGACAACTGATTGTAGAATTGTCATTTGCATTCGCCGCAGGGATCGCAGCGCCAAGCAAGGCGATACTCAAACTAAAGCATGTGACCAGTGATTTCATTATGTTTCCTTAAAGACGCCGCGACGTAGTTCACGCATCATATCAATCGTATTGATGATAAGTTGCGTCATTCTATCGACTTGTGGAGCGCCTGCACGGGTATGCCGCAGTTTGATAATCCATTTACCTGCAGGGGCAAGGATCAATGCCGAATGGACATTATTGTCTCCATAAAGCGCACAATGAGCAGGAGTTGGTTCCTTCGTAGCGCGCGGTTCTCGCTGTAAGATTTGTTCGACCATGCCATCGCATTGCATGCTGCCAGGTTCAAATCGGATCAGCTTTTTAGCGCGCGTCACAGATTCATCAGAGCTTTGAGCAACGGCTTCGAAGGGATCATCCTCATGATCTGTTATAAAAACACTGAGTTGTCAATCGCGGAGCAAAAAGGGACAGTTTCGCGGAGTAAAATTGGCCAGTTGAGCGGAGCGGACTGGCGCGCGTGCTCGCCAAGAAGCTGACGCGTGTCAGGCCGCTTTGGCCGAAGGCCAAACTGGTTGCTCTACTT
>CALKBI010000005.1 GCA_937990185.1 uncultured Neomegalonema sp.
TTTGACCTCCTCGAAGTCGGGCTGTTCATCCGCAACGGGGAAGTGCTCGGCGAGATCGGGCCAAAGTTTTTGGCGCTTGCCCTTCTCGTTGTAATCGTAAAAGCCCTTGCCGTTCTTCCGACCCGCACGGCCCTGGCCTTCAAACATTTTGATGATCACATCATCAGCGCCCGTTGGCTCGTAGGCATCGCCCATCTGCGCCTTGGTTGCCGACATGATCCGATGGCCGAGTTCGAGGCTGGTTTCGTCGGTCAGTTGAAGCGGCGCGACGGGCATGCCGATTTGCTTCGCGGCATTTTCGATCAGCGCCGGTTTTACCCCCTCTCCCACCATCGTCATCGCCTCGTTCAGATACGGGATGATGCAGCGGTTGGCGTAGAAGAAGCGGGCATCGTTGACGACGATGGGCGTCTTCTTGATCTGGCGCACGAAGTCGAGCGCCTTGGCCACAGCGATGTCGCCCGTTTTCTCACCCTTGATGATCTCAACGAGGTTCATTTTATGAACCGGGGAGAAGAAGTGAATGCCGATGAATTGCTCCGGGCGTTTTGATGCCTCGGACAGACCCGTGATAGGGAGGGTCGAGGTGTTGGTCGCGAAGATTGCATCCTCAGGAATAACCGCCTCGGTTGCTTGCGTGACGGTGGCTTTGATTTTTGGATCTTCGAAAACCGCTTCAACGATCAGATCGCAGCCGGACATTTTATCGTAGTCTGCCGTTGCTGTGACGCGGGCCAGGATTTCGTTCTTCTGATCTTCGGTGACTTTCTTACGTTTGACACCTTGATCCAGAAGAGCCTCGACCGAAGTGCGGCCTTCGTCGGCTTCTTTTTGATCGCGGTCAACCAGCACAACGTCAATGCCTGCGCGGGCGGAGACAAACGCGATTCCTGCGCCCATCATGCCAGCCCCAATGATGCCGACAGATTTTACTTTCTGATCCGGCACGTCGGGACGACGCGCACCCTTTTCGATGGCTTGCTTGTTAACGAAGAGCGAGCGGATCATGGCAGATGAACGCGGGTCCATAAGGACCGAGGTAAACCACCGCGCCTCGATCTTGAGCGCGTTATCCATGTCAACCAGCGAGCCTTCATAAACCGCTGAAAGCATCGCGTTGGTTTGTGGGTAAACACCGGCGGTCTGACCATGTGTCATTGCAACAGCGCCGAGATACGTTTGGAAGCCTTTCGGCGTATAAGGCGCACCGCCGGGAATTTTATAACCGCGATCATCCCAAGGCTTCACGGCATCTTTCTCGCTGGAACCGCGCACCCAAGCCACAGCAGAGGAAACCAGCTCTTCTTGCGGAACAACTTCGTCGATCAATAGACCTGCTTTGGCTTTTTTCGGGTTCACCAGCTTACCCTTGAGCAAGTAATCTGCCGCGCCCATCACACCGAGCATCCGCACCAACCGCGTTGTCCCCCCTGCACCGGGGAAAAGTCCAACCAGTGTTTCAGGAAGGCCTAGTTTAGCCTTGGGGTTATCCGCCGCAAACCGGCGGTGACACCCAAGCAGCAACTCAAAAACACCGCCAAGCGCCGTACCTGGTGTTGCAGCAGCAAAAACTTTGCCGCCCTTTTTAGTTTTCTTATCCGCACCACCCACTTCTATCTTGCGATAAAGCGAATGTAGCGCCCAAACAAACCCGAAAAGCGCCTCGCCAACATTGCCACCTTCTTTTGCGGCCTGCGCCTTGATATCTGCTAGCATCGTCAAGTCAACACCGCCGCCCATATCAGCTTTCGCCGAGGTGATAACCGCCCCCTTGAGCGCACCATCGGCAAGCACCGCATCAACATGACCATCCAGTTCGCGGATAACATCAGCCGTCATCACATTCATCGAACGATCAGCCATATCCCACGTAATGACCGCCACATCACCGTCGGTCTCATATTTCCAATTCGACATATTCGTTCCTCCGGTCGCGCTTATACGCGCTCAATAACAGTCGCTGCGCCCATGCCCGATGCAACGCAAAGCGTACATAGCGCCGTGCCGCCGCCGGTGCGTTCTAACTCATCCAAAGCCGTCCCGATAATCATCGCGCCGGTTGCTCCGAGCGGATGGCCCATCGCGATGGCGCCGCCATTCGGGTTCAGCTTGGCATGATCCGCATTAAACGCTTGCAAGAAACGCAAAACGACCGCCGAGAAAGCCTCATTCACTTCGAAAAGATCAAAGTCGCTGATCGACATCCCAGTCTCTTTCAAAACCTTCTCCGTTACCGGAACCGGGCCTGTCAGCATGATCGTCGGATCAGTTCCAATCTTCGCAGTGTGTTTAATTCGCGCACGCGGTTTCAGGCCAAGTTTCTCGCCAATCTCTTTCGAACCAATCAGCAAGCCCGCTGCACCATCGACAATACCCGATGAGTTACCGGCATGGTGAACGTGATTGACGGATTCAAGCTCAGGATATTTTAGCAGTGCCACGGCATCAAAGCCTGGCATCGACTCGCCCATATCTTTGAACGAGGCTTTCAGACCGCCAAGCGATTGCATGTCGGTGCCGGGGCGCATGTGTTCGTCATGATCGAGGATTGTCACATCATTCATGTCTTTGACGGCAACAATCGAATTGGCAAAGCGCTTATCTTCCCAAGCCGCCGCCGCACGTTTCTGACTTTCCACCGCGAAAGCATCACAATCGTCACGGGAAAACCCATATTTTGTTGCGATGATATCAGCAGAAATTCCCTGCGGGACGAAATACGATTTCATCGCAGGCGTTGGATCAACCGCAATGGCAAAGCCGTCGCTGCCCATCGGGACACGGCTCATCATCTCGACACCACCAGCAACATACAGATTGCCAGCACCGCCTTTTACTTGGTTTGCTGCGAGGTTCACCGCTTCCATACCGGATGCACAGAACCGGTTGATATGCAGACCTGGGACGCTTTCGTCATAATCAGCTTGCAGAACAGCAGTCCGGGCAATTTCACCGCCCTGCTCTCCGACCGGCGTAACACAACCCAAAATCACATCTTCAATTTCTGACGTGTCGAGATCGTTGCGATCCCGCAGTGCTTCGAGAATAGTCGACGCGCATCTCAGCGAGGTTACCTCGTGAAGCGAGCCATCTTTCTTGCCCTTACCTCTAGGGGTTCGGACGGAGTCGTAAATGTAGGCTTCGGTCATCGAATATCCTCCACCGCTATTGCGGTCTGCAAATACTGAGAAATGAGAGTTATTATCTTGGTATCTTTCACACCGTTGCTCCCGGCATAGGATGCCCCGGCATCAGATCGTATGGATGTTTCCAACCCGGCAAGGCTTGCATTCGGGTTTGCCATGCTTCGATATGTGTAAATCGCTCTGCATCGGTCCATTGGAATTCGTCGCGCGGATAAAACAGATACCCTGCACATGCGACATCGGCGGTCGTCGGACGATCCGCAGCAATCCATTCGCGATTGGCTAGGTGTTGGTCGAGTACCTTCATCGCACCAAGCGCACGCCCGCGCATGAACTTGTTGACGTCTTCACTGCGGGCGGCTTCAGGCGCCCAGTTCAACATAAAGCGATAAATACCCTGAAAGCTGTTCAGCTTGTGGTTTTCCCAAAGAGTCCAACGCAAAATTTCGAGACGTTCATCTTCGGTGTCCGCACCAAGTTTTCCAAATTGCTTTGAAAGATAGTCGAGCATAACGCCAGATTGAATAAACTTCTTATCGCCGTGAAACAGAACCGGCGCTTCACCCATCGAATTCATCGCTTGGTATTCTGGGCTGCGCGCTTCGCCGTTAAAGAAATCTACGAAAACCGGCTCCCAATCTGCTTCGCAAAGCGACAGCATCAAGGCCGCTTTGTAGGAATGTCCAGACTGCGCAAAGCAGTGAAGTTTGAAATCAGTCAAGATGTCCCTCCAAAGCCTTGAGTTATACGTTTGCGTAGAATGCTACGCTACCTCAAGTGTTATACGTCATTATCTGACGCAAATTGGTATCATCACATAAAGCCAGCGTTCATCACTTTTGGCAGTCATGTCCATTTTAACGGTAAAATAGCCCAATACCGCTTGCAAACTTACGGCGCATAATGGGTGCAGGTACGTCGTCAAAAAACAACGCACCCACAAGATTAAAACGCTTCGGCGTCCAATGCCATCACCGTGTCAGCACCTGATTTGATGCGGGCAAGATGTGCCGTCGTCGCTGGCATCACGCGCTGCATATAATACCGCGCCGTGACAATCTTAGCCTCATAGAACGCTGGATTATCAGACCCTGCGGCCAACGCCTCTTGCGCTGTCTTCGCCATCTTCGCCCACATAAAACCAATCGCGACATGACCAAAGAGATGCATAAAGTCTGTTGATCCGGCAGCGGCCTGATTAGGGTCTTTCATGCCGTGTTCCATGAACCACATAACCGCCTCTTGAAGCTCTTTCGAGGCATTCTTAACTGGCTCAATGAATTCCGCCATCTCATCACCAGAATTCTCTTTTGAGAAATCTTTGACGATATTAAAGAATGTCTGCATTCCAGCGCCGCCCTTTTGAGGCAGCTTACGGCCAATCAAATCAAGAGCCTGAACACCGTTCGCGCCCTCATAGATCATAGCAATCCGGGCATCGCGGACGAACTGACTTTGCGACCAATCTTCGGTATATCCGTGACCCCCGAAGATCTGTTGCATCTGGACTGCCGTATCAAAGCCCTTATCCGTGAGGAAGCCCTTCACCACCGGGGTCAAAAGCGCGATCAACAGACCGGCTTGGTCCCGCTTTTTCTCATCTTCGTGGTGCAGTTCTTCGTCGATCAGCGTCGAGGCCCAATAATAAAATGCACGGCCTCCTTCAACAAAGCCCTTTGCATCCATCAACATCCGGCGAACATCGGGATGAACCAACAGAGGGTCAGCTTTTTGTTCAGGGAATTTATCGCCATCAAGCGCGCGACCTTGCAAGCGATCTTTCGCATACGCTGCTGCGTTTTGATATGCGATTGAGGCTTGTGAAAGGCCCTGCATCCCAACAAGAAGCCGCGCTTCGTTCATCATCAGGAACATCGCGCGCAGTCCTTTATGCTCGTCGCCAATGAGCCATCCGGTTGCTTCGTCATAGTTCATCACACAGGTCGAATTCCCGTGAATGCCCATTTTCTCTTCAATCTTACCACAAGAGAGAGTGTTTCGTTCTCCAAGGCTTCCGTCATCTTTCGGCAAAAACTTAGGAACGACAAAAAGCGATATCCCCTTCACGCCTTCCGGCCCACCGGGGATTTTAGCGAGCACCAAGTGAACGATATTCTCGCTCATATCGTGCTCGCCCGACGAAATGAAAATTTTCTGCCCAGAAACCTTATAACTGCCATCGCCATTCGGTTCGGCTTTCGAGCGAAGCAAACCCAAATCGGTTCCGCAATGCGGCTCCGTCAGGTTCATCGTGCCAGTCCACGAGCCAGAGATCATTTTCGGCAGATAGGTGTTTTTCTGCTCTTCAGAACCGAAACCCTCGATGGCTTTAATCGCACCGTGGGTAAGGCCGGAATACATCGAAAACGCCATCGCGGCTGATGAAGAAATCTCGCCGGTGACTGCATGAACAATGTAGGGCATGCCTTGCCCGCCATATTCGGGATTACAATCAATCCCCGGCCATCCCCCTTCGCATTGTGCGGCATAGGCTTCTTTGAAACCATCGGGCGTGCGGACAACGCCATTTTCGAGAACACAGCCTTGCTTATCGCCTACTTCGTTTATCGGCAGCAGGATTTCCGTAGCAATTTTGCCGGCTTCTTCAAATATAGCGCCGGTCATGTCATCGGTTAAATCGGAGTACCCCTCGATTACCGACTGTTCATGAATACGCAAAACATCATGCAAAATGAATTTTATGTCTTCGGTCGGAGCCTGATAAATCGCCATGGTTTCTCCATCAATTCTTCATTTCGATTATGTGGCGTCAATCGCACCGGATTTTTCGGCGGTTATCATACCAACATTCTATCGGCAGTGCTTTAGCTTCAAACTTGCGTCCAACTTAGTGATAAGTTTAATTTATAATTACTTAAGCCATTCAACTCGTTGCCGTTTTTTCTTCTAAAATATTACGCACGAGCTTCAATTGCTCTTGTAGTTCAGCGATACCAACCTCCAACTCTTCCCGTTGGCGACGCATTTCTGCAAGGCGTTGCTCTGCAGTTTCGATGGTACGGGTTAGCTGGGTCACCTGAGAATCGCCGGTATCATACAAATCCAACAATTCGCCAATCTCGGCCAAACTGAAACCGAAACGTTTCCCGCGCAGTATCAAAGCGAGTCTCGCACGGTCACGATTTCCGAAACGGCGGCGTGTATCTTGTCGACTAGGGTGCAACAACCCTTTCGACTCATAGAAACGAAGCGCACGCGGGGTCACGTCAAACTCACGGCATAGCTGCGTTACCGTAAAGACTGCCCCGTCATCGGGCTTTGAAATGTCTGCATTCATCATACGCTCATTTTATATACGCTAACGTAAACGTCAACATGGTATTTCGAAATGTTTTTTTCATTCAGATTATCTCATACGAAGTCCATGTTAGATCAATCTTAAAGATAATCGATGTAGATAGATGGCCAGCAGGCACGTCAGCGCGTCTGTTCCTGACGACCGTGTGGAAGATATTTATGACTTCAACCGATCCACGACAGGCGGAGACAGCAGACAAAGCTGTCGTTGAATCGCACGTTTCCGATGACCCGGAAGCGCAAAAAGACGATGCTTGGATAAAGGCATGCCGTGCCGAAATTGAAGCCGGTGGTAAGGATGATGAACTCTGCGCCTCAAGTCTTTTGGGTGCTGACTCAACAGATCTAGAATCAGGCAATCTTCCTAACGATGACAAACAAAACGCAACCGACCGCGCCGAATCTTCCGTTACGGACGCGGCGATTGAACAGACAGGCGATGATGCAATGAGCAAATTCGGACATGCTATTGGAGCCCTTGCAAAGCACGAAGACGATCTGGACGAACAAGCGCTAGATTATGCAGCTGAGATGGCAAGCCCTTCTTCCATGCGTGATGATGCCGTCGCTCCACATATCGCAGCCGCCGAGCGCGAATTGGAAAGATCCAAAGCAGGACCGGTCGATATTTTTGACCGGATTGCACAAGCAGCTGAGTCGCAATTCGACGAATCGCGAGGCAATACCGCTAAACGTGTCAGCGAACTTGTTGATGACCGCCGCGTTGGTACGAAGCGTTGGACGCCATCCAAGACAATGAAAGAGCGCATGGCGAAGCTAGAGGCTGCTCGCGCCGCAGCTACAGGCGAAGCGCCAGCCGAAGTATCAACGCCAGAGGCAACAGCTGCGCCAGAGCCTGAAGTGAAAGCAGCTTCTGCCCCGACTTCGAGTCAGGCAACCATCGTCACGCCCGGCAACACCGCGAAAGCTGCACGGGAAGAAAAACCCGAAGTGGCCTCAATCGCCGAAGACGAGAAAGTCACCATTTCTCGCCGTGATCGCAAACCGGAAATCGAAGAAACCATCGAAACCGAAAGCACCGGGGCGACACTCGTCGAAGACGAATCAGAAACAGAAGAAGACGCTGACGGCCTTCGGATCATCCCTGGCGCACGGGGTCGTCGCCGTGACCGGGCACGGAAATCGCGCTTGGACGAGGATTTCGAAAAAATCTTCGATGACGAAGGAAAACCATCGATCAACAGCTTGCGCCGTAAATTGCGCAGCGTAGCAAAAGAAGAAAGTGAGTCTGCCGAAGGCGACGCAACCGTTAAAGCAGAAGCAGAAGGACTTGCAGCGGGTTCTGACGGTGCGGCCAACAAGGGCTTTTTCTCTCGTCTGCTAAACTCAAATCGCAAAAAATCTCAAAAAGCTGATCAAAATGAGTTCAACGAAGACGAACTCGTCGCCTCATTCGAAGCGGACAGCAATGACGACAGCGCACTACTCGCTGACAATCATGATCTAAAGGTGGCCGAAGACGACAACTGGCAAGATGCAATCGACACAGATCGCAAGCAGAAACAAATCGCAATGCCGATTATTGGTACTGGTGTCGCAATCTTATTCGGCGGAATCGGCTGGTTCGCTTATAAGCTCCTATTCGGAGCGTAAGGCACACTCTCTAAGCTGACTTAATGGGCGTTCCAATCGGAGCGCCCTTTTCGTTTTCAGATTTGCCGCTTGCGCGCTACGCTCATCCCCATCCTAATTTGAGAGGCATGAGTGACAGACGATAAATTCAAAGATTCGATCGTACCGCCTCTCCAAGACGATAACGAAGACGGCTTACTCATGTCGGCGCTTCCGCATTCGCGGGAGCTGGGAATGCGTCTCATTTCACGCGCGGACGATGAGGCCGTGTTAATGATCCCCTATGATCCCAAACTTATTGGCGATCCTCAAACCGGCGTTATGCATGGCGGAGCGATCACAGCACTGCTTGATACCTGCTGTGGAACCGCCGTGATGATGTCGAGTAAGAAGCCTTCCTCAACAGCGACATTGGATTTGCGGATCAATTACATGAAACCGGCAACGCCAGAGAAATCTGTCTATGCCCATGCCCATTGTTATCGCGCGACACGCTCCATCGGCTTTGTCCGCGCCATTGCCTATCATGAAGACAGAGACGACCCCATAGCGACGGCTTCTGCCGCCTTCATTCTAAATTTCAAGGGGGGGTCTGCATGAGCACGGTCAACACCCCCACACCACAGATGCTCGATGATGCCTTCGCAGCTCTGACAGAAAAGATCCCGTATATCTCATTTCTTGGGGTCACGTTCCAGCGGCGGGGCGACGAAGTTTCTGCCCTTCTGACATACACACCCGACCTAATCGGCAACCCCATTCTACCTGCGCTTCATGGTGGGGCTACCGGCGCTTTCTTGGAGATCACTGCCATAACATCCTTGACGTGGGTCGCGGCTCTTGAGCGGATTCACAGTAAACCGGAATGGGATGGTACATTTGCCCCGCAACCCAAAACCGTAGATTTCAGCATTGATTATCTACGGTCCGGCAAACCTCAAGACGCTTATGCCCGTGCGATTATCCTACGGCGCGGACGTCGGGTCGCGAATGTCAGAGTCGAGGCTTGGCAAGATGAGAGGAGCAAACCTTTCATTGCTGCTCACGGACACTTTTTGCTGTCTTAGAATGATTGGACGACCGTATCATCAATATACCACGCCGACTCAACTAACGGATAAACTTAGAAAGCACCTGTGCGAGACCTTCTATGACCCCGGTAACCGGCCCGCGTGTCCTTGCCATCGCCGTACCTGTCGTTTTGTCAAATGCGACAGTTCCGATTCAAGGAACCATCGACACAGCGATTATCGGCAACCTCGGATCAGCTTTCGCTCTGGCTGGAGTTGGGATCGGCGCTGAGCTGTTCGCAATCCTTTTCACCAGCTTTAACTTTCTGCAACTCGGATGTTCGGGTCAATCCGCACAAGCGCTTGGTGCGCAAAACTATGGACGGGTCCTCAATACTCTCTTCAGGACACTGGTCATCGCGGCCTGTATCGCAGCGGTTTTGATCCTCTGCCAAAAGCCCTTGCTGTGGCTTGGTCTTCAGATTTTTGAGGGAAGCGTCCAAACCGAAGCCGTCGCATCGCAGTATTTCTCTATCCGCATATGGGGCGCGCCGTTCGAACTTGCCAATTATGCGCTTCTCGGTTGGTTTGCCGGGCAAGAGATGACCAATCGATTATTCCAACATCAACTCGTCATTACCCTATCAAATATTTCTCTCAGTTTGGCACTGGCCGTAGGCTTGGAGATGGGCATAACCGGCGTAGCGATCGCCACCGTCATTGCAAACGGATTAGGCGTTACGTTTGCTGTTATTGTTGCCCGCAAACGAAAGACACATATCGCACCGAAAGACTGGTGGCTCGACTGGACCCGTATTCTGAACCGTTCAGAGCTATGGCGCGTGATGGCCATGAACCGCGATATTTTCATTCGCACCGCATTACTGACCTTAGGCTTTGCATGGATCATGCGTCTCGGTAGCCTGCAAGGAGACGAGGTGCTCGCGGCCAATATTGTGCTCTGGCAATTCTTCATCGTCTCGGCTTCCGGCTTGGATGGATTCGCAATCGCCGCCGAGACACTCGTTGGGCAAGCGCGAGGCGCAAAGGACCGCAAGGCATTGCGGCAGGCGGCTGTAATCTCTTCACTCTGGTCCGGTGGATTAGCCGTCGCCGTCGCTTTGCTGTTTACCGTCATATCGGGAACAGTGATTGATGCGCTCACGAATGTCGAAGAAGTACGCTTAATAGCCCGAGACTTTGCCCTCTGGGCAGCCCTAATCCCAGCCTTTGGATTTGCCGCTTTCCAACTCGACGGAATTTATATCGGTGCAACCGAGTCAAAGCTTATGCGGAACGCGATGATCTTTTCAGCCGCGATCTATTTTCCTATGGCATGGGTGCTGTCACAAAGTTTCGGCAACCATGGTGTCTGGGCGTCGATCTATCTGTTCTTGCTGCTAAGAACCGTCACCCTATTATGGTTTTACCCGGTGCTGGAGGCACGGACGTCGACACCGATGGCCTGAGAAATATTCGTATAGCCATCACGCTCCAACAGTTTCGCCAAACCTTTTACAATCTGCGGGACCAGCCCCATACCATGATATGAGAGCGCCGTGTATAACTGGACGAGGGACGCTCCAGCGCGAATTTTTTCATAAGCTTGTTCCGCAGAAGCAACCCCGCCAACACCGATCAATGGAATGTTTCCACCCGTCACTTCAGCCACACGCTTGAGAACCGCCGTCGATTTTTCAAACAACGGTTGCCCGGAAAGCCCGCCCGCTTCTCCCTGATAATTCGAACGCAAACCCTGACGATCAAGCGTCGTGTTGGTCGCGACGATCCCATCAATTTTCTGATCCATACAAACCTCGACCACATCAACCAACTGCGCGTCCGACAAATCCGGTGCGAGCTTTAGCAAGACAGGCTTTTCCGCTGCCACATCATCACGCGCGGTAAGCACAGCACGGATTAGCTCTTCCAGCGCGGTCTTTTCTTGCAGGTCGCGCAAGCCTTTGGTGTTTGGAGAAGATACGTTGATTGTGAAAAAATCGGAACAATCAGCAAGCCTTGTCAGCACAGTGACATAATCTGCTACGCGATCTTTAGATAATTTATTTGCGCCAAGGTTCACACCAATAGGGCCACGCGCCGGATGCGCCTTTAGGAACAAGCGCTGCCGCACGGCTTCAACGCCTTCATTGTTAAAGCCAAACCGATTAATCGCGGCCTCATCATCCGGCAACCGAAAGAGGCGAGGCTTCAGGTTCCCATATTGCGCGACGGGCGTAACCGCTCCGACTTCGACAAATGAGAATCCACAATTCAGAAGCGGGCCAACCGCCTCGGCATTTTTATCAAATCCCGCCGCAAGACCAAGCGGGTGCGCCAAGTCAAAACCTAGAACTTTACTACGAAGAACACCGGGAACCGCAACATTCCATTTCGGGACAAGACCCGCGCGCAGGCCGTTAATCGCCACACGATGCGCACGTTCAGGATCAAGAGAACGAACAGCGCGCAAGCCGAGATCAGTTAGTGTCGTCATACAGCCTCTACTGGAAATTCATGTGAGCCGGCAGCGTTCAAAGGCAAAGGCTTGCACCAAGCAGCTTCGCCAACTTTTAACGAGCGATACAAATGGGGGAACAATGCTCCGCCCCGCGAAGGCTCCCACTTCATCTTTTCGCCCAGCGCATCAGCATCCACTGCGATGATAACCAATCCTTCTCGCCCGGCGAAATGCTTTGCCGCTGTCTCTCGCATTTGCTCTGCCGTGGAGAAATGAATGTAACCGTCTTGTAAGTCGATCTCTGCGCCGGTGAACGCGCCAGCCTCGACAGCAGATTGCCAAAGCGCCGCGTCGCAAATTTTATAGATGAACATTCGAATCCCCATTTTTGCAGGGGAAGAACTACGCCGACACCTTTCGCATCACAAGCGGTACATTCGAATTTTCAGCGACCTGAAAGATATATTATTCACCTGGAGCGGGATCTTTACGAGCGCGTTCTGCTCGCGCAGCTTCGCGCTCTTCCAGCCACCAACGCGGCGGTGCATATCGCGCCCAACGAAGGAAACGCGGAACCCAAGCCATGATTCCTTTCGTCTCCATCCACATCGCATAGCGGACGTAAACCGGGTCGTGTGACAGATGGCGCTCTTCGGTACGAGCGCGGATGTAATAGATCAGATTGACGCCGACCAAACGCAGCGTGCGCGTCAAGGCATCTGTCCAGTGACCGCTCCACCCTTGTCCGCGAAAACCCATCACGAAGGGCGCAATGAAAGGCAATGCCTCAAACCACCAACTCAGATTTTTTGACAGATATGCGGGATGCTTGCACCAGCGATACGGACCGTTAGTAATGATCCCGCGATGAGTCAGATTTGAAAACCGCAAGCCAAAGCTGACCGAAGCCCACGTATAAATACCCATCAATCCAAGAATGATCACCGCAAAAACAACACGCAGAACGGGATAACCTTCCAACGCGGTCGCCCAGTCCAATTCCGTCCGATAAGCAAAATAATTCGGCCCGACTAACCCCCAAAAAGGTTGGTAACAAATCACCGCAGGAATCCAGCCCGACCATGTTGGTTCAGCGCTGCGGATATGGCTATCAAACAACCGAACGGTCAATGCATAGCCAACAACGATGACGCCAACATCAACCAGAATGAGGATATCATAGAGAATGCGCTGCCAAGCGATAATATCGAGCTGAGCTGCATCCCATGTGAAGGCAGGAATTTCAGTGACACGCAGATGATTTATATTGCCGTGAAAATAGCTGAACATCAGCGGCAGGAAGAAACCCTTGACCAACCACCCAAGCGCGTGTTGACGCAACTTACCAAGATCAACGGCCTCTGACCACCCAAGCATCAGCGCGCCGACATGCCAATACCCGTCGCGCGGCTCTTTCATCCGTCCGTCAATCCAGAAAAAGTAAACCGGAGAGATGACCAAAAATAATGGAATGACGACGATAAGCACATCCCAGAACGGCTCAAAAAGGGCCGCCTGATATTCGGGAAAGATCAGATAAATAAGCGCAATGATGGCAAGCGTCGTCCATAGACCTACCAACTTGATTGCGACGCGTGCAATGCTGGCCTCACTGACGCGTGGTTTCATCGACCAATCAAGCCCGGTGTCTTCATTGCGATAGGTTCGCAGGATCAGAAACTCAAGCACGATCACCGGAATAGCAAAGCTCGCACAGGCGATCAGAGTTGCCGCAATATTCGAAATTTCAGGGGCGTTACGCAACAACCAAACTGAACCCAAAAAGCAAGCAACACCAATCCAGTTGATACTTTGTAGAGTAACAGAACGCGGGCAACCTGAAGAATGATCACTCATGTAGTGGGTTCCAAGACCCTTGCAGGCCCAAGGCCATCACCAGTCACCAACGCGGGTTCGAGCGTACGGACAGTCTCCATGTCATCTTTGCTCGCCACTGCACCACCGATCAACGCTATATCATGCATAGCGAGTGCTTGTGCGAGACGGCGCGGATCACCACCCTGTTCACGGGCGCTGTTCGCCATCGCAAGAGCATCAACAATAATGAAACGCATACCCGATGTCGCCATTCCAGCAAGATCGAGCGACCAATCTCGAACTTCTTCCATGGCAAACTTGCACCCATGTTCAGCAAGCGCAGCAAGAGTATCGCGGGCCGCCGCATCAAATCCATGTTGTTGCGTTAACACCGTCAACCGAAGCTGTAAGGCGTGTGACGTTCCAATCGCCGTCAATATCTCGTTTCGCACTGACACGTCCGAAAGCATCTCGGGTGACATCCGCACCAATAGCAAAATTGGACGACCCGCTTCTTCCAATTCAGTAGAAACTTGTATGGCGTGTCTCAACAATACCGATGCGGCATTTTCTATTTCAGCACTTTGCATAGAGAGAATAAAGGCAACGGGCGCACCAAGGTCAGGGTTGAATACTGGGGCAAGGCTTACATCCGGCACCGCCATGCTCGGCATTTCGGATGCGTTTGACTCTTCGGCGCCTTGCCCTTCGGTATTCTCACCACCAGTCGCACCGCCTGCACGCGCTATCAATGAACGCACATCACCGACATTTGCACTAGACATGTCGACAGCAGAGGACGGAGTCGAAAGAGTATCGGTTAAGTTCAGGGTCCCATCATGCGATTCGACCTGCCGGTTCATTCTGTCTTCAATCGCAACAAGACGTAGGTTCACGTCATCTACACGTGAATTCACTCCGTCAACACGCGAGCTAAGGACAGGCAATTCATCGAAGCGCGCGATAAAATCCGGTTCAGAAGAATTCTCAGTTTGCAACGCGACCACATCTGTCCGAAGGCCATCGATGAGCGGTTGAAATGTATTTGCATCATTAGCCGAGGCCGCTGCAATTTGCTCAATGACGTCGGCAAGTTCTTCGATCACTTCGTTGGTTTTTTCGATATCGGCCCGTAAATTTTCATTTGTTTTTTGTAGTTCGGCAATTTCAGACGAAAAATCAGTAGACTCGTCATCAGTATAAAGCCGGAGCGCCAATGCTAATGCAGCTCCTGCAATTGCGATAGCGAGTGCAGCAGGCCATAGCGAGCTTAGAGTCACTGCCAAAACAACCGCAATCAGTATGCAGATCGCAAACAGAATAATTGGCAGGTGCTTATTCAACTACTATCTCACACATATCTCAACGGCTTGACCACTATGTTGGCCCTGCGTCTGTTTCGCATTTTTCTTTTGATATACGGTTAACCTACGCAACAAGAACTCTTGTCCGTAGAATAACGTTCACACCCCTCACGCCAATTTGTGCACCAAATGCAAGCAACAAACCGCAGTAATGGGGCTTTTGCCGCAATGTCCTTGATCGGATGCATATTTTCACATGCAATCGGACAAAATATCGGATCGCAGGACTTACCTACGAATCTCTCAGTTCGGCAAAGTTAGATTTTATTAACTTACGTTCGCGCGCTCCGCAGCGACCTCGGCATTAACCAAAGGAACACGAATTCCGGGCTGGGTATATTTCGGATCATAAGGCTCACGCGCGAAAACTTCACGAACCATCGGACGGAAGAAATCGAGCGGAAGATCTTTGTAGTCAGGATCAAAACTCGCTTGGTCCCATCTTTCACAGAATGTCGCGCAATCATCAAAATAGGCATGGCCAGAAAATTGATCACGCTTATGCGGGTTTCCGCCGACATGCTGCGCGTAATAGATCATCTGAAAATCGCCGTGCTTTTCGACCGTCCAGGTACATTGCTCACGCACAAAAGGCTTTATGATCGTCGCGGCGTATTCGTCATGATTATAGGGAGCGTAAATATCTCCGATATCATGCAACAGCGTAGAGACAACCCAATCAATATCCGCACCGTCATACCAAGCCCGTGTTGCCGACTGCACTGAATGGCCTAAGCGGGTAACTTTATAGCCCGACAGGCTTTCATCCAGATCACGTAAAGCATCAAGCAATCGATCTGCCGTCCCTTTCGTATATTCAATTTCATGCTCGGTCAGGAATGCATAATCTTCAGCATCACCATCCTTCATTTGAGAAAATTTTACCTGATCCATAACAGCCTCACATGCTTGCCGTATACGTGTTCAACTCACCGATCGCGCCCTCTGCCAAAGCGGCACGTTGCGCCTCGCGAATTTCTTCATAAATCGAAAGAGACGCTGTGTCGAACTCCCGAGCAGGCGGCGCAAAATGTATAAAACTACCCGCACGGTCAACACCTCGCGCCAGCATCGCATAATCACGTTCGGCCACTTCTTGACGCGCGTTTGGATTTACAAACCGGATGGCTAAGCCAATCCGTCGATCTTTAGATGTATTCGGACCCGAAGCATGAAAAAGCAGCCCGTGATGGAGGCTCATTTCTCCGGGGGAAAGTTCAATATTCGTCGCATCGGCCTCATCCACCTCAACCGCGATTTCCTGCCCCCGCGATAAAAGATTGTCAGCATCAAACGTATCATTGTGCGGAACGATCGCTTGCTTATGAGATCCTGCTACAAACCGCATACACCCGGACGCAACCGACACATCGGACAAAGCAATCCATGCCGTGACTTGATCTGACGTCGCGCCAAGCCCCCAATAGGTAAGGTCTTGATGCCAGGAAACGACTTTGGTTGAGTCTGCTTCCTTGATGAAGAAGTCCGCACCCCAGATCATCAAATCGGGACCAAGAATGCCTTCAACGGCATCCAACACTGCACGATCCAGCGCAAGGTCAGAGACAAACGGCAAAACGATATGCGGACTTGTGCGAAGGTACTGGCTGACATCATGTGGTATGTCACGAGCTGCGTATCGAACTTCAATGTCTTCCAGCTTCTTACGCAAATTGATTGCCGCATCCTCGGGCATGACACGCAAAGGAAATAAGAAACCATCCCGCCAGTATTGGGCAACCTGATCTTCAGTAAGTTTTGGCATGAGCAGTCCTTGATAATGCGTCTATATTCGGCCATGCAAAGACAAAATCGTCAAACAAAAAAAGCGACGCACAAGGCGTCGCTTTTTGTTTCTCATCACATAGAGTCAGCGCTCAAGCGCTGGATTAGAAGCCGTAACGTGCGCCGACAAGTACGTTGTGGCTATCAACATCTATCTCTGCCGTCGATGCTACGCCCACATCGACATCGACATCAATAAAGTTAGTATAACGGTACAACGCTTCGACAGCGATACGATCTGTCACGTCATAGCTCAGGCCCGCGTCAAGGTGATATCCGAAGGCGGTGTCACTATCATCCAGAAAAGTTCCGCCACCGGGAACATCAACCGAATGACCATCAAAATCGACCCGACCTATACCGACACCACCACCAACAGTACCATTCAAGCGTTGGATAAGCGGCACATCAACATAGGCGTTCACGAAACCATAGACTGTACTGACTTCGCCGTCCGCAGCTGATGTGAAGTTATTTTCACCGAAGTTGTGACTGCTCACATCCGCTGTCTGATATCCGACTTCAGCTTCGAGACGATAGCCGAGCCCGTTGGCTGTCTTTGCTCCCCAGCCGACAACACCAGCAATATTATATCCGGTTTCTTCGTAATCGGTATTAACACTGCCATCTGGCAATCTGAACGACGTATCACGAATGTTACTGATGCCGCCCCGAGCGCCGACATAAACACGGCTGCTCCACCCGGCTGCTGCGACAACAGGTGCGGCTGCGAGGGGCGGAAGTGGTGCAGGAACAACAACTGGCGCAGGCGCAGGAATAACCGGCGCAGGCTTGATATTGATCACAGTTTCCGTAACGGCTGGCGCAGCATGATGTGTCACTACAGGCGCCGGATGATGTGTGACGATTGGTGCAGCATGATGCGTCAAAACCGGAGCAGCGTGGTGCGTCACGATCGGTGCAGCGTGGTGCGTCACGATCGGTGCAGCATGATGCGTAATGATCGGTGCTGGCGCAGCGTGCGTCGTAATTGCTGGCGCTGCATGGGTCGTGACCGCAGGTAACGCCTCATGACTAATTACCGGCAATGTATTTGTAGATAGCTCAGTCGTAGCACAGCAATTTACCGTCCCATGACCGTAAGGGATATTCACCGTTCCACCACTTGCATGTGGAACGCCGTTGATAATGATATCGTTCGCAATGGCAGCCTGACTCATCAAGACCAACACCGCAGTGCCGTTAAGCAAATTCTTCAACATGGCAGACTGTCACCTTCCGTAATTCAAACAGTACACGGATGAATTTGCAGAAGCCGAATGGTTAAAGTCTATAAATATTTTTATCTATACTGTGTATTTATAAGTATTTATGCATTAATTTGAAAAATATACTACAAATAGCAAGCTTAAAGATTAATATACACTGAACATTCGCAAGGCGAATTAAAAAATCAATTCGCCTTACTCATTACATCGAATCAGGAGTTCTCGTTAATCCATTCAACGAGTTTTCCTTTTGGCTGAACGCCAACCTTGGTCGAGATTAATTCCCCGCCTTTGAACATCATCAGCGTAGGGATACCGCGAACACCATATTTACCGGGGGTGTTAGGGTTCTCGTCGATATTCACCTTAGCAATCGCGACTTTTCCATCCATCTCACCGGCAATCTCATCAAGAGCCGGAGCAATCTGCTTACAAGGGCCACACCACTCGGCCCAGAAATCAACAACGATCGGTGTTTCGGAATTAAGTACATCAGCATCAAACGATGTATCGGAAACAGTCTTAACAGCCATGGTATTCTCCTCATGAGGGCGAAAAATTCGCCCTGCTGCAACACAATAAGAGTTAGGAATGCATGGCGATGAAATCAACCATGTTTCTCCAGCTCTTGTTTCGTGCGGTCCAGTGCACGCTCTAATTCTTCAATCTCCGGTGTTTGCGACCTCCGAACATCAATCCACAACAAATGCGCGCTCACGGTTGCATCGGGGTAAATCTCCCGCATCACAGCCCGATAAACCGCGAGCTGGCGCAGGTAGGCTTCCGGTATCTGTTCGTGCGGTGAACCGCTTTTGAAATCAATAATATCGACTTGATTCCCTCGAACGACCAATCTGTCAATTTTACCAGAGACACGCTGCCCACCAAGAGCCGAGACCGGACCGGCAATAGGAACTTCCGCCATCGATCCATCGCCAAACATCCACGAGAACTCAGGCGCATTAAGAATCGAGAGTACTGTCTCGAGCGATGCGAGATCACCATTTGACGTCAATCCCTGCACTCCGACATCACGGCGTTTTTCCGGTTGCACGGATGCGAGTCGCTCTAACAATCCATGCATCAAGTTCCCGCGTTCCGCCGAAGACCATACCGGCGCATTGTCTTCATCCTCTGAAGGCAACGGCGGCGGATCGGTCGGGTCATCTTCCGCCAATCGCGAAGGGGCAAACGGTACGACCGCCGCCGCCTCTGATTTCACAGGCTTCATTAATGCCGCATCAAAAGCTTGCGGCGACCAATCCTCGCTTATCAAAGGATCAGGCTTTTCGCGCGCCTCGCCGCCGGTCTCGATCATCAACCCCTCTACCGGCATTTCATCATCTCCGGTTAGAGGCGTCTCACAAGGAGCACCGTCTCCAAAGCCAGCTTCGACGACACGCAACCAACTCTCATCCGGCGCATCCCGCGAACCGCGATACCCGCACACGACCAACCAATCCTGCGCGCGGGTCATCCCAACATAGAGCAGCCGTCTATATTCTTGCATTTCAAGCAAGCGCCGCGTCTCTCTCAATCCGGCGATCTGTGCCGGGTCCTCGTCTTTTCGCCGGGACCAGATCGGCGCATCGCCGCCTTCGGTATCAATCACAAACAGACTGGAGCGATTTCTTGGAGGCAAAGCAACAGTATCAGGCAAAAAGACAATATTTGCCTCTAGTCCTTTTGCGCCGTGAGCGGTCATCACCCGAACTTCATTTCGGCCCTGCTCCATCTCGCGCTTAACTTGAAAATCGCTGGCATCAATCCGCTCAACGAAAGCCTGAAGCGTCGGTGTCTCGATACTTTCAAAAGCAAGCGCCTGCGAAAGCAATTCATCAATCGGGTCTTCTGATTGCACACCAAGTCGGCCCAAGAACCGCGCCCTTGCACCATGCTTATTCAATGCGCGTTCTAGAAACTCAAAGGGCCGAAGAAAATCGGCTTGTTGTTGCAAATCATCTAGGATCGCAAACGCCTCTGCAAAGGCATCCTCTTCCCGCCGCGCATATAATTGCGACCAGAGCCGCCGCCCACCCCGGTCATGCGCCAACTCAAACAATGCCTCTTCGCTCAAACCCACAATGGGTGAGCGCAACACGGTAGCCAGTGTCAGATCATCATCCGGTAACAATGCAAACCGGGCCAGCGCCATCAAATCGCGCACCGCAAGTTGTTGAGTTAAGATCATGCGGTCTTCACCAGCCACAGGAATATCCCGCGCTTTCAAAGATCGGATCATCGCATCCGCAAAGGCATTTCGCCGCCGCACAAGGATGAGCACATCCCCCGCGCGAATGGGCCGATCACGAGAAGGCAGATGTGTGCCTTCGGAAAGCCATTCAGCAATGCGAGTCGCAATACCCTCGGCTAACCTTAGATACGGAGCATCCGGTTCCACTTCATCCACCGGCACATACCAAGGCTGAGGTTCCGGCGCATCGCGCGGCTCAACCACCGGCCAAAATTCAACACGGCCCGGTTGGTCTTTTCGGTATGCCAGATGTTTCGGCGAAGCATGATCACCACTCAGCCCATCACGCGCCGCCTCTGACTCAAATACTTTATCAACCGTGTGCAAAACGGCTGGCGTAGAGCGAAAAGAATGAAGAAGCTGTGGCTCTTGCATCGGAGCTTCGACGCCGCGCGTCAATTCATCGAACCGCTCTTTGACCACAGACAGACCGCGCGGATCAGCACCCTGAAAGCTATAGATGGATTGTTTTTCATCGCCAACGACAAACAAAGTCCGATGCGTCTCGCGGGCGCTTTGTCCTGAGAAAAATTCTTCCGCGATGGCTCCGATCACCTGCCATTGTTCAGCGGATGTATCCTGCGCCTCATCGACGAGAATATGATCGACGCCTCCGTCGAGCTTATAACGCACCCAGTCGCGCGCATCCGCTTCGGTCAACAAAGAACTGGCAAGGCGGATCAAGTCATCAAAGTCGAGCGCATCGGCTCTCGCCTTCAACGCTTTAACCTCACCCAGCAACGCGACACCGAACCGGGCCAGTGCTTTGCTGTTTGCATATCCCTCAATGGCTTGTTCATGTTCCGCAAGTTCAAGTAGGCTCTCAGATATTTCAGCACAGAAATCTTCGGCCCAAGGCAGCGCTTTTTTAACAGATGCAGTTGGAAACCGAGAACGCGGTGTCCCTGTTTTTGTGAGCAGTGCAGCGCGTAACGCATTCACCAAGTCATCGGAGGTTCCTTCGGCAAGCGCAGCCAGCAAGTCCGGCGCAACTGATACCTCATATTTGCCGCCCGACTCAAACGCCCGCGCCATCTCACGCAGCGGAGTCAGATTGAGCGCCTTAGCAAATGCGGCGCGCGCCGAGTCGATAGTGTCGTTTTCATCAACATTCAATGCCTCAGCAATGCGTTCAATCACCTCATCGGTTGTCCCGGCAAACGCTAGACGGTGCTTGACGATTTCTCTGACGAGATCATCAATGCCAAATTCCTGCACGCGGTCGATAATTAGCGCCGTTGCATCGCGAAGCGCACCATTGCCTCCAGTCAACCCGCGTCGGATGGTTCTTTCTTTTGCTTCTCCCAACAACTCGGCAGAAGAGACTTCATCCATCAATTCAAAGTGTGGTGAGATTTTTGCTTCCAGCGGAAACCGCCTCAGCAAACTTTCACAGAAAGCATGGATCGTTTGAATTTTTAGTCCACCGGGAGTCTCAAGCGCTTGTGCGAACAAACGCCTTGCGCGTTTGAGTTCAATATCGCCGCCGCGTTCTTTGTCCAAATCGACAAGCGCCGCGCGCAACGCATCGTCATCCATCAGCGCCCATCCGCCGAGGCGAGCGAATAACTTGTTCTGCATATTTGCGGCGGCGGCTCGCGTGTATGTCAGACATAAAATCTTCGACGGATCAGGCGGCGTATCACGATCTTCATTTCGCCCAAGCAACAGCCGGGCAACACGGTCAATCAAAACCTTCGTCTTACCCGACCCTGCATTTGCCGTCACCCATGCGGAGTGATTAGGATCAGCAGCAACACGTTGCGGAGCAGATGGATCGCTCATTCCCCGCCATCCCCCTCGGCACTGACCCACTCGCCGACACGGGCAAGGTGATCATACGACCCTTCAAAATTAATCGACATAGGCCGCGCCCGCGACAGATACCCTTGGTTTTGGTCCGCATAAGCACTCAGCAGGTCCGACAGTTTGGGAAAGGCCTCCGCAATTAATCTATCCTCATCAGACAAGGAAGTTTCTTTGCCGCCAACATCACCGCCTTGCAGTCGGATATGCGCGAGCTTTGATACCCTCGAAGGCGGCACATCTTCAAAAGCGCCATCGCGCAACATCGCCCCCTCCAAAGGAAGCTGCTGCGCAAAAGCCGCGACTTGATCATCGGTCGGCGGCGCACCGGTTTTATAATCATAAATCGCAATCGTCTCATCGGCGAGACGATCAATCCGGTCGGCATATCCTTTTAACTCGACTTGAGAGAAGCCCGGAACATTCAGATCGATCGATCCTCTGGCTTCGAGAGCAATCGGTGTATCACCCTGCGCTCGTCGCTTTGACTCTTCTTCCAAGAACCAAGGCGCAATACGTAGAACACGCGCGCGATAAAATGCCTGCACACTCGGCCAGCCATCGAAAACCGCCAGCGCCTTGGTCATCTCTTCTTCAAACAAAGCGGCGGCGCTCTCATCATCCACCCACTTTTCCATGGTTGCCTCGACAACCTTCTCGACGATTTCATGAATGACATTGCCTCGGTCGCGAGCGTCGGGGTCAGGAGACAAGCCCGGCAGCTCATGCAATCCAAGCACCTTCTGAGCATAAATCGCATAAGGGTCACGCGCGAGAGTTTCAATCTGCGTCACCGAAAATGATCGCGGACGCGCCTCGACAGGTGGGGTTGGATCGGGCCGTTGAACCGGAAGCCCAATAGCATCGCGCGCTAAATGCCCGGCAAAACTTCGATAGCGGTTTCCGCGCTGTCGCATCTCCGCCAAGACCTGCGGCGCAAATCCAGTTGTCTCATCTTCGCCCAGCAGAGTCGTAATCCGTTGCAGCCACCGCGAAGCGACCGTCGGCGTTCCCTCTTGCTTTCGCGCACGGGTGAGGATCACACGCTTCGCACAAAAAGCCTGCTGGAAATCATGCGCCGAAAGGCCGATGCGCCTCTCCAGAGAAGGCAATCCAAAATCGCGGCGCATCGCGCGGCTCATCCAAGGATCGGGGTCGGGCAGCTTTGGCCAGCCATCTTCGTTCAAGCCAGCGAGGATCATCACATCCGCACTCAACATCCGCGCTTCTAACGTCCCCCAGATGAAAACGCGCGGATGTTGACCGTAAGGCGCGCGTACTTTTCTGTCCGCCATCAACCCGGCGATCAAAGACGGCGCTCCGGCAGGGTCTAACGCGCCGAAGCTCGGCGCATGTTTGATGATATCTTCGACAAATGCCAGCGCAGCTTTGCCGGTCTCTTCTTGCCAGACTTCTTCGCTGTCATCCTCTTTCAGTGACATCTGGTTGGCACTTACACGAAGGCCCACCATGATTTCACTGAGGGGAACTTCGTCTCGATCCATCAACATTTGTAATGGCGCGAGTGCATCGCCCAAATCATCCAGCCATTCAAACAATGCGTCGTCAGCTAGCAACCGCTGCGTCTTCGTTTCTTCCGGTGTGCCATCGCGGTCATTGCGTTCAGCTGTGCGTTTCGTAATCGCTTTGCGGATTTCTTCCGGATCACTTCCGCTGCTACGATCCCGCATGGCTTCAATTTCGATGCGGCGCACATATCCTAGGTGCACGCCCCGCGATAGGCCAAGCGATGTCAACGGATGCTTCATCAATGCAAGCCACCGCGCGGGATCACCCGGTCCCGGACTGCGCAATCCTTCTTCGAGCAGCAGTGACAAAAACACACCCGGCGGCGTCAGATGCAAAGGCCGCCCGGCTGAGTCATCCGCCTTAATATTCCAGCGCTGCAAACCGGCAGAAACACGCCTACCCAACATGCCATCCGTGGTGACCAAAGCCACAGTTTGCCCCGGCACTTCCACCGCTTCACGAATGGCAAAGGCAATCGCCTGCGCTTCCTCTTGCGATGTCTCCGCCTCGATCAGATCAACATGCGCCATCACATCCGGCGCGCTCTGAGCAACATCTTTCTTATGTGCAAGCCAAGTGTCCGTTACCGGCGCGGGCCGCAGCGCGAGACTAAAAAATGACTCCCGGGAGAATTCAGGAGCATCAGTCCAATCTTCAACCTCATCACGGGGTATGGGACCGCCCTCCCCGCCAATCGCAGCTAGCAATCGTGCCAAGCCCGCTTGCGGATGGTCGGGATGACCGTTCGTCAACCCCATGAATGACTCTGCATCGAGCGAGCGATCCATTCCCGGTAAGATAACCGCCCCTTGAGGTAGCCTTGCGACGGCGGCGATTAACTCGGAAGAAATACCAACGCTACCCGTCGACCCCGCAACAATAACCGGATCAATCGGCGGCTCCGTTTCCCATGCAGCAATTTGCAGAGCAATCAACTCAGCACGATGCGCCACCGGATCACTTTTGGATTTGTCCTCTAAAATCGCGGGCCAGCCTGAGCGTAGAATGTTCAAAAAGGTAACCGTTTCGGTCCAATGCGCCGCGTGATTTTCGGGAGCTGCATTGTCCAACCCATCGAGCGACAAACGTTCGCCATGGATTTGATCGATCAAACTCATCAGGTCGCGTGCCAGCGCCGTCGCCGTTGCTTCTTGGGCGAGGTGCGGTTTTTGACTGCCCAATGCGCGCACCAACCGTGTAAGCGTCAACAGCCGTTCGGTTCCCGCAATCGGTTCAGGCAATCCCGCGCCCAACCCCATCGGATCGTCTAAATCAGCAAGGGTCAGAATACGGGGGACCATAACAGGCTTGTCGCCCGCCAGTTCAACAAAGGCTTCGGTGAGAACGCGAACACCCCGGCGGGTTGGTGCATACAACGTAACCCGAGCAAGCGCCATCGGGTCCGCATCTCCCAACCTCTCAATCAACCCCTTTGCCAGAGTCGTTGCGAAGGGTTGACTGGAGGCAATATTAAAGAGGCGCGGTGCTGGGCTGTGAAACATCACCCTTGTTTAACAGCGGCTTCCGCTAATCGCAAACCATCAGGTGTTCCCACATCACACCAACCACCATGATGCACCACCCCGCTCGCCCGCCCGGAAGCGATGATTTTATCCCACACCACATTCAACGAGAACGGTCCTTCAGGCGCGCTTTCAAATGCAGAGGGTTTGATAATTTGCGCCCCGCTAAAAACAAGCGGCGCAGAGGGTCGAGAGCCACGCCGGATCAAACGCTGATCATCATCCAGCGAAAAATCACCGCTACGCGTATATCCGATTGCCGTTTCAACAGGAACCATCAGCAACAGCACATCCATCTTGTCAGGTTGCCATGCATCAATCAAAGGCTGTAGCGCGCTCGCGCCGAGCCAAATGTTGTCGCTGTTGATAACGACAAAAGGATCATTCCCCAACAGCGGAAGCGCCCGGACAATACCGCCGCCGGTCTCGAGCAATTCGCCAGTCTCATCAGAATACTCAATGCGCGGAGTGTCGCGTCCAGCAAGATGGCCGCGCACCATCTCTGGAAAGTAATGCAGATTGACAACTGCACGGGTCACGCCGATTTCTTCGACACAATCAAGCGAGCGATCAATCAAGGCCCGTCCAGCCGCTTCGATTAAAGGTTTAGGACGGTCATTGGTCAAAGGCCGCATCCGCGTCCCAAGCCCCGCCGCCAAGACCATCGCAGTATGCGGCGCGGTCACGGTGCGAATCCAATAAACAGCATCAACATCTCACCCTCGCGCCTTCGCAAGATTTTCCGGTGTGGGTACTGGGACATGCTTCTCCACAAACGCCCTTAAGCCGGACAAGTGCGGCGAAGAAAGGTCGCGCGTGAAATGCGCCCAGACACGCGGGATCAAATCGACATAATGCTGCTTACCATCCCGCAATGACAGCCGCGCAAAAATTCCGATGATCTTAGCATTGCGCTGCGCCCCCAAAGCATCGTATCCGGCGCGAAAAGTATCTCCGTCCAAATCAGGACGTGCCGACAGAAACCGCTCGATCATTGCAAGTGCCAAGTCGGGCGACACATCGCGCCTAGCATCCTCTAACAGTGAAACAAGGTCATAGGCCGGATGTCCGATCAACGCATCCTGATAATCAAGCAACCCGACTCGCGCTAACCCGTCACGCTCAGGCAACCACAGCAAATTCTCTGCATGATAATCGCGCAGGACCAGGGCGGAACGGTCCGCTTCAGCTTCAGCCGTCGCTTCGGCCATCAGTCCGAGATACTCAGTGCGTAGATCTGGCGAAACATCGCCCGACACCGCAGGCAACCACCAATCCGTCAGCAACGCTGCTTCGCGCTCAAGCACCGCCACATCATAGGACGGAACATCATCACTCGGCTTAGCATCTAATCCAGCAAGCACATCAACCGCCGCTTCATAGAGCGGAACTTCGAGCAACGCATCTTGCTCACATCGCCTTGCATAAAGCGCATCACCTAAATCTTCGAGCAGTAAAAATCCATGTTGAACATCACGTGCTAATATCTCTGGCGCACTAAGCCCGCGCTCACGCAGCACATCCGTAAGCGCAGCAAAAGGGCGAACATCTTCTCCCTTTTCGACAGGCGCATCCATAAGAACAGCGCGCTCGCCATCCTTATTGAGACGCAAATATCGCCGGTTTGACGCATCCCCTGCCAGTGGCGCAATTTCGGCAGCCGCCCAGCCTGCGCTCTTTACGAAAGACGTAATCAATTCATCTCGGGATCGCATCATAGCCATCAACATTTCCTCTCCCCGAGGACCGGTCGCATTTAAAATCGCTTCACGCCCTTCGCCCTTTATCGACAAATGAACGTCTAACCGATCCTGAGGAATATCCTCTTCCAACCGTTGCGGCCATTCGACCAAAACCGCCGCCGTTTCAAAAGCATCAAATAATCCGATCTCATCCAGTTCGCTGCTGTCTGAAATACGATAAAGATCAGAGTGAACGATCTTTCCCTGAGGTCCATCATAGTCTTGCATCAGTGTAAAAGTCGGCGACGGGACAGGGACATCGTCGCCCAGTGCAGCGCGGATTGCAGCGCGGGCAAAAGAAGATTTTCCGGCTCCTAAATCACCAAACAACAAAACAACAGACCTGTCCGTTAATGCCGATGCCAAACGCGCGCCCAGCGCATCTGTTGCAGAGGCATCGGGTAAATATATGGATCGTGAGACAGGCATCGAACCCGACGTATCAGGCACGGGTCGCGCTGTCACCGCCGGTCCATTCATCAGCAACAGGCGTGCTCTCTAAATCCGGGCGCTTGCGAGCAAGGGCTGCCCGGATGTGCGATTCACTCGTCAAGAAACGGCACACGACGGCTTCGCGGGTCTTGCCGATATTTTTCTCAAGACTTACCGTTCCGCCTTGGCGTTCAACAAATTGCTGTACCAGTGTGATACTCAGGCCATCACGATGTAAGGGCGGGGGGTCCATCCCATGCATTGATTTTTCCAATACTTTCCAGGTTGCCCCGGACAGCTCAGAACGCTCTGCACCTATCCACAACACCAGTGTCTCACCCTGACGCCGCACACCGATCTCGATAACTTCGTTCGTCTCTGCATCGTTGCGGACAGCGTTGATAAGATTGTGCATAATTTCACGGAACCGCGGGCCGTCACCGGGCACTTCACCGATGCTTTCAGGGCAATCCACCCTCAGGCTGATCGGTTCAACAACATTACGCTCGATATAGCGCACAGTCGCATCAATCACGGATTTCAGATAAACAGCTTCAATGCGGAACGGAAAATCATCCGCCTGAATCATTGCCAAGTCAGTAATACCTGTCACCAACTGCCGCAGATCATTGGCCGCCGTTGAAACGCCCGTCGTGTACTCACGTTGCTTTTCATTCAGATCGCCGAATATCTCCTGCGAGAGAATTTCAGAAAATCCGACAATCGTATTGAGCGGAATTTTTAATTCCTGCGAAGCGTCATGAATGCCGTCAAGGAACGCGCTTTTAAGGCGCGATAATTCTTCCAGCTTTTCGTTCTGCTCTCGCAGCGTGCGTTCTTTCGTCACCGAGTCGGTAATATCCGTAAACGCAAACATCGTTGCCCCATCAGGCAACACGGTTCCCGCCATTCTCAACACTGTACCATCTGTACGATACAGCCGCTCATGCCAAGTACCGCGCGCTTCCGTAGCGCCGGAAACAAATTCGGTCATGCGCGACCAAACGTTTTCATCCCCGAATAACGGCTCGCAGAGTGTTGCAATTTCGCGGATATGCGCGTCTTCAACCATCGAAGGCTCAAGATTCCAAAGCGCCTCAAAAGCCTCATTCGACAAGCGCCGCCGCCCATCGAGTCCCAGTACCAAGACCGCCTCGCGCAATCGGGAGAACGCGGCTTGCTGAACAGCCGACACCGTTGCCATTTCGCGTTTCATCTCGAAAAAGTCGGTGACGTCTTCGACCATCAACAATAAACCGCCCAGCGGATGCGGTTGTGCCAATAAATGGAGCACCACACCGTTCGGCAAATGCCAGTGAGTCTCATGTGCTTCAGTCAGCTTGGCATATCGTTCGAGCGTTTCTGTTCGCCATGTCGCAAAATTACGCGACTGAGGAACATGCGCGCGTTCTCGCAATGCATTCAAAACATCGCGAAGACTTGGTAGCGATTGCATGAAACCCGGTTCAAGTCCCCAAAGATTCGCTATCGCATCATTTGCATAAGAAAGCGTGAGATCTTTGCTGAACACTGCAACGCCGCGATGTAATCGGTCCAGCGTCAACTCATTCGCTTCGATTTGTCTACGGAGTGCATCTGCCGCCACGACTTGCGCTGTCATGTCGGTTGCAAATCCTACAGTACCGTGCCGGACAGGAATTTCACGGAATTCAAGAGTACGTTTCGAACCACCAATCACCGTCGCAGCACGGACTTTCTGAGGGCGTCCAACTGTACGTGCTCTGGCTGCAAGATCAGAAAGCAAATTCTCTTCGTCGCCAAAAACCAATTCGGTTTTTCCAGTGACAACTTCTTGCAGATCAGCCGCTTCGACCGCTTCGATATAAGCCCGATTAACCCAGATAGGATTTCCATCCATATCCCGGCGCCAAGCGATGATTGGAGCGTGCTCAAAATTTTCCGCAAGTTCGCTTTTAAGCAAATCACTTCGGCTCGATGCCGTCTCATCTCCGGAAACTAACCGGCGTTCAGATGCATCTTCAATGATGCTAACAAGGGCACGCCCACCCAGCGTCCGGCCAAAAATTTTTCTCGGTCCCGATTGTGGCGAATTAATCGACGACTCAAAAGGAATGCCCGTATCAAGCAGGGCATCAAGATCCGCCGACACTTGAGGAACAAAAGCCGGAGCGGCTAGCAACTCTGCAATATCTGACGTACTTGTTTCGGGTTCCAATTCATTCAGCGGAGCCGCCACACCTACCGCCATCTGTAGCTTGCGGCCCGACCAGATTGCCGCGCCATCGGCACGATCAAGCAACAAGGCATCAAGTGCCTGAGACATGGTGTCCACTTCACCATGTGCTGCTGATATGAGCGAAGACGAAGCGCGCTCGGAACGTATTTTCTGTCGCGAAATAAAGAGTGACGCACCCACTCCGCCGATGGCGCATAAAGCTAATGCGACTGTCGGCAACAGACCAGCCGAAGTCACAACGGATTCTTGCGCCGCCCAGACAGGCGACGGGCACATCAGCGCGGATGTGCAAAGCAATAGATATTTCCCACTGGGTGCAGGCATTCTGCTCGTCTTTTTATATACGTACTGCGTCCCAAGTACTGCATACGTCGAACAGATTGGCTTGACCAGCTTAAAGTAACTCTCCTGCCTTTGGCTCTACAGCGGGATCTGTCTCATCCTGCTGAACGGGGTCCAATGGCCATAAAAGTTGAACGGTCGCCCCGGAAGCCCTCCCCCGCCCGCGTCGATTAAAGAATGTTACGCTCAAACCCCGGCGCTCAAGCAAAGTCTTTGCGATAAAGATCCCGAGTCCCATTCCCTCATAATCGGTTTCCGCGTTTTTTCGCCGCGACCTGCTCGTAACAAAAGGCTCGCCCAGCCTTCCGAGCACTTCAGCAGGGTATCCCATTCCATCATCTTCGATCTGAACCTCTAATCTCTCAGCCGATACATGGGTATGAATCGTGACAGTAGAGTGCGCAAAATCGACAGCATTCTGGATCAGGTTGCGCAGACCGTGAATAATCTCAGGGCGGCGTTCGATGCCGGGCGTGATCGGCGCAACATCATGAACCAGCGCGCCATTCACCATGAAGACAACTGTTTTTCCCGCATGACGGTGCGGGCTAGCGGCCTCTTCCAAAATCGAGAGCAATGGCACTTCTTGGAAACCAGTAATATCTTGCCGTTGGATACCAGCAAATTCCGCGAGAATATCGCGGCAGCGCGCCGTTTGTTCGCGGATCAGAGCCAAATCGCCCTCTTTGTCGATCCCATCGGGCAGATTGCGCTCCATTTCGCGCGCAGTAACCGCGATAGTGGCCAAGGGCGTTCCCAACTCATGCGCCGCCGCCGCCGCCATTGCCCCGAGTGACGACAGCTGATGCTCGCGGGACAAAGCAAGCTGAGTCGCGGCCAAAGCCTGAGACATGCCAAAGGCTTCCTCGGCGATCCGCCCGTTATAGCCTGCAGTAAACGTAATGCCCACCAGCAAGGCGAGCGCAAACCCGACACGATAAATCACAGGAAGAATCAGCTCTTCCCCACTCGTCCGAACCAACGGAAAATGCCATAGCTCGATCAGAACGATCAGAACCAAACACACCGCGACGACAATCCGCGCGCCCCAAATCGTCAAGGCGGCAGCACTAATTGTCGTTGTTGCCAGAAACAGAATACAAAACGGGTTCGACAACCCTCCAGACAATGCGAGTAAAATCGCCAGTTGCACTGCATCAAAAATCAACCACCCCAATGCAGCGCGCTCAGACAATCGGGCATTAGGGGGTAGGAAACTGGCGGCTAGAATATTGAACCAAACCGACACCAAAATCACGGCGAGACTGGATATCAGCGCAAGATCGAAATCCAAAAAGAAATGCACGAAGAGGATCGTGATCAGCTGACCGGTTACAGCGACCCACCGGATATTTGCCAGCGTCGCGGCCCGAACGCCATAACGGCGTTCATGCACGAAGGACATGTCAGTACCGACATCGCCTGGCCCAGTCCTAAAGTTCTTTTCGGCTTGAACAGCCATATATGCGCCTTTCGAGGTCGCTTCGACTTCCAACAAACGTGATTTCTTAAATCGCAGCACTCAGGGGCAATGTAATACATGAAGGGTTGCAGTACCTCCCGATAAGATAGATATGGCACGAAACGCCTCAAAGGACACATTATGAGTACATTTCGCACGGCTTCATTGACTGTAGGAGCCGTTTTGTTCGCAGGAGTCATCGGCTTGGGGAGCTATACAGCACTCGGAGGGAAGATGCCGGGGGCGCGAGATTGCCCTGGGGGAATTACCAATGCGAGCATTGGCGGCCCTTTTGAACTAACAAGTCAAACCGGCGCGCGCATGGGGTCCGAGCAATTCAAGGGAAAACCCTCTCTCGTTTATTTTGGTTACACAACTTGCCCGGATGTCTGTCCTCTCGATTTGGCTGAAGTCGGCGAAGCGGTTGATATTTTGGCGGATGAGCATGGCGAAACCGTACAATCCGTCTTCATTACCATCGACCCGGAACGCGATACCGTTGAAAAAGTCGGGGAATACGCAGGCTTTTTCCACGATGATATGGTCGGCTTGACCGGGACACCCGAGGAAATTGCGCAAACCGCGAAGTCTTTCAAAGTCTTTTACCAGCGTGTTCCAGACCCCGAGTTTCAAGACGGATATTTGATGAGTCACTCGAACACGATTTATCTTCTCGATGAGAATGCGGAATACAAGACGTTCTACCGGGCAAACGAGGTAACTCCGAAAGACCTTGCCAGCGGCGTGGCCTGTCATATCGGGTGATTTAAACCGCACAACACAAAGCATCCTCTCCTTTTGGGAGAGGGGACTTTGACAGCAATGATCTCACTTCAAAATCAAGCCTTATCGGGTGGTCGCGGTTCTTGCCGGACGAGGCAATGACAATCCCACAAGATTTCATCGATTTTGTGGATATGTTTTTTCCTGTACCCCGGCGGCAGGCCCATACGAAGCGGCGGAACGCTTTTCGGCCCCGGCGCTGCGGCCTTACGTTTCGCCACTTCGCGCACATAGCGCTCGGCTTGTTTCGGCATGTCTTCCAGTGCGAGTTTGAGCGCTAACAACCGACGGCACAGCGCCTTAGCGGAAACCTCATCATCAGGCGTCAGAATCGCTTTCGGTTCAGACCAAAGAATAAAATCCGGCCCGCCATCGAAGCCCGCAATCCGCACTTGAATCTGAGGTTCTGTGGAACCACTCGGTTTCCGTTTTGGGCGCGAGTTGCGCCGGTTCGGATGTAATTCAGGGAAATATTTGCGTGGATCAATCAAACAAAACTGAGGCGCACGCGGCCCCCGTTTTTTGCCCGTGCCTTTGTTCTTCAAGCGATCCCGCTTTGGCGGAACCACATACTCGGGCACGTCCACATGCCGCGCCGCCATCGCAAAAATCCGTCGCGACGCTGATTCTGCAGGGCGCAAAATCAGCAAAATCGCATTGCGAACATGACGCGGCAGCTTTTCGACAATCGCATTATCCGAGGCCATCCCTGCTGACACAAACAACTCCGCCACAACCCGCAAAAGCGCGAGGCGATAGTTTTCAGTCATGCGTTCAAGGCTCCAGATCATATCTGCCCTTTGATTAAAACAAAACATGAACATTTAAATCGAAAAACTAACAGCTGTCAACAAGCATTCGCTGCGCGAATGCGTCCGATCTCAACAAAAGCGAAAGCCGTATAATTGATGTCATGCCCGCACGAACGCGCAATCAAGACGATAAGGCGCGGTGCAAAGCCGTAACGCTCAATCCACTGCCCCCCCAATCGCGCATAAGTAAAGTTTAACCGGGATCGGATATCTTCTTAACGAAAACGCGAGGGCCGGTCATGAATTTGCACGTTATTCCAAACAGTCTAATTGCTGTGCTCGGGCTGGGCTTTTATGCCTACGCTCTGCTGACGGGGATGCCTTCAGAGCAGATCATATGGCACTCACAGGTGAGTATCATGGCCCTTATCGCGGCGTTTGTGGCCTTTGCATTCAAGGCGCTCAATGCCGGTGTCGCAAAGCTCATCGCCATCGCTTTTTTGTGGTTCGGTGTGTCATCCGGCCTCACATTCACAATGGTATCTTTAGGGCTTACCTTCCTTTGCGGGTACATTGCGGGGCGTCTCAACAAAAGCGATGCTGCGCCGTATCTGCCCTTCGCCGCGCTTACCGCTGCATATTTGATTGTGATGGGCGGCGGGTTTCAGACAGAACAGGTTTCCACGGAAATCGCCGCTATCACCGTTCAATAACCCTCAGGTGTAGAACGTCATCACCGCGTGCTTAGCCTCTGCAAAGAATAACCACCGCTCGGTCAGCATCCCCGCCATATGCGAGATGACAGCCAGCACCAGCCACAGCGCATCCGCTGGGGCAGGCAGTGCAATCAGGATCAGGATAATCGGCAGCACCGCGCCAAGGCCAACCGAAATCCAGCGCAGCTTGGTTGCGTGTTTGCGGGCGATTTGATGACCCATTTCGTTCATCAGATAATTGGAGCCGGTATGCGGTTGCTCAAACAATCGCGTCTTGCCGATCTTGCCTAAGCCCGTCGCGCTTTCTGTTGTTGAAAGCGGTACAATTCTATCACCGCTGATCCACCAGAAGATCTTCACCGCCCAGGCAATCACAAGCAACACCATCGCGACGCTCGACAGGAACGATCCTGCACTGCCAAAAAACAGCGCATGGAGCATCAAAAACAACAGTCCGCCCCCGGCAAGACTGAACAGCAAATAGCAAATCGGGGTCAGTGTGCGGTTCCAAAGCTGCACGGCTTTGATCTGCGCATAGATCATGCCGGTCGCATAAACCGTGACCAGCGCCAACACCGCAGAAATCCATCCGAGCAGGCCAATGGGTTTATCGAAAAATACCCATAACAACGCATAAAGCCCTGCCACAGCCAACGTCAAAATGGCCAACACACCCTCACGAGAGAGCCAAGAGCTACGCCATTGCGTCAAGGCGCGCCAAGCCCGCTCCGGGTGGCCAAGGTGAAAAGTCGAAGACACCAAACCGGCAACCGCCATGGCAAAGGCCAGCCCGAAATGCACCACCAGAAACGCCGTCGAGGGTGTCGCATTCGATCCGGTCGCAAAGCCCATCAGGATCAGCAGGCCAAAACCCGCGCCCGAGAAAACAGTAAAGAAAATAACGGAAGCAGCGGGATGCATCAGCCAATCCTCGTCAAAGCGTCATCCAGCCATCCGAGAAAGCCGGTTGCTTTCGGCTCGGCAAGACTCGCAAGGTTTACCGGTTCATCAAGGTCTTCTTGCTTAGGGCGCGGTGGCAGGTATTTGTTCACGGGTTTCGTGCCCTGTTCAGGCATCAAATCAAATCCGCCCCGATCAGCGACCATAATCGACACATCACTTCCGGGATCATTCAAATCGCCGAAATGCCGTGCTTTGGCCGGACACGTTCGCACGCAAGACGGAACCCGATCTTCTTCGGGAATATTCTCGTTATAAATGCGATCTACACAAAGAGTGCATTTCTTCATGACCTTTTCCGCGCCGTCCATCTCGCGCGCACCGTAAGGGCACGCCCAAGCGCAAAGACCGCAGCCGATGCAGGAGCTTTCATTCACCAGCACAATACCGTCATCGGATCGCTTAAAGCTGGCTCCGGTCGGGCAGACAGTGACGCAAGGCGCATCCTCGCAATGCAGGCAGGATTTTGGAAAATGCACCACCCGCGCGGGACCACTCTCGGGCTTGACCTCAAAGGTATGGACGCGGTTCAGGAACGTCCCGACAGGTTCATCGCCATAAGGCTGTTGATCGGAAAGCGGCGCGCCATACCCGCCCGTGTTCCATTCCTTGCACGACACAACACAGGCATGACAGCCCACGCAAATATCCAGATCAATGACAAGACCAAGTTTCCGGTCCGTCGTTTCGGGTAGCGTTGTCATCAATTCACTCCCAAAGTTTCACGGGCAAATTCAGCAAGATGAGCATCAAATTGCTCGGATCGTTCCCAGAAAGGCGCATGGCCTGTGCCGGAGAAGGGTATCAGCTTACCGTGAGGAATCGCCTTCAGTGTTTCGTCGATCATCTCACGGAACACCAGTTTATCCGCATCGCCCCAAAACAGCGAAACCGGACAGGTAACCGCCTCAAAATCCGGTTCATAGTCAGGCTCGCGCAGACGAGACGCCTTTCGGATATGAGGCGGGACCAGCATATTAAAGCCAACCATCGTCGCCAAATCCATTTTCGAGAGCGTCGACGCAAAGCACCCTTTGACAAACGCAATCGTTGCCGACAGCGCAACACGCTGATCGTCGGAATACATGCCCTCGGCGATAACATCGGGTCGGCGCTTTGCCTGCACGGACGGATCGCTCGCTGGCATAATAGACGCGCCAACCAACGCGAGGCCGCTAATATCGTCGCATCCGTAATGATGCAGATAGTCGAGCGCGATACGCCCGCCCAGCGACCACGCCACCACCAACGGGCGGTCCATCTCGCAAGTCTCGATCACGGCAGCAATATCGTCTGCCCAGCTTTTGGAATGCAGATAGTATTCGGGATCATCGTGCATATCGGATGCGCCATGACCGCGCAGGTCGATGGCAACAAGCCGGTATGTCTCGGCAAGCGGTCCCTCAAACTGTTTTGTCCAGCACAAGTGATGCTGCGACCAGCCATGAATAAACAGAATCGGCGGCCCGTCTTCATTGCCGCCATCGCGGACGAACAGCTCAACGCCGTCACCGCCCTCGATATGATAAGTGGTTGATTTCATCGAGAGCACGCTATGCGGGATACCCGCCCGAATTTGGCTTGCGTTGCCTCTACATGCATTTTATCGCGAGCCGACATGGGGTCTCTCCAGACGGAAAAGTAAGGACAGGTCTCTTGCAGTGCAGCAAGACTCGTGGCTTTGTCTGCCTTCATACCAGTGCCGTCAAGGACTGGCCCTATCAAGCGTCTGGATTGGATACTTCAAAAAATGAAACTTGAACACTCATTTTTTGCCGCACCTGTGATTTCAACATGAGCGATTTCACACATTTTGATGCTGCGGGGAACGCAGTCATGGTCGATGTCTCAGAAAAAGAAGTGACATCGCGAACCGCCACAGCACGCGGCTCTGTGCTGATGAACCCTGAGACGCTGGCCATGATTGTCGCGGGCGATCACAAAAAAGGCGATGTTCTCGGCATTGCACGGCTTGCGGGAATCATGGGCGCAAAGCAGACGAGCACCCTGATTCCCCTCTGCCATCCGCTCGGGTTATCGAAAGTCACCGTCGATTTGGCCCCGGATGAGGCCATGACCCGCATCGAGATCGAGGCCACCGCCAAAGTCACCGGACAGACCGGCGTCGAGATGGAGGCTCTCACCGCCGTCTCGGTCGCAGCTCTCACTGTCTATGATATGTGCAAGGCCGTGGATAAAGGGATGCGGATCGAAGATATCCGTCTCGTCTTCAAGGATGGCGGGCGGTCTGGCCGCTTCGTAGCATCGTGAGTTTGCTTGCGGTTCCAGAAGTCCGCGCCAAAACGCTGGCGCTGATAAAGCCCGTCGGCTTGGAAATCATCGCCCTGACCGAAGCGCACGGCAGAATTCTCGCCGAAGACGTCATTGCCCGGCGGACTCAGCCGCCCTTTCCTGCCTCAGCAATGGATGGATATGCGGTCCGCGATGCTGAGGCCGAAATCGGCGCAACCTTTACCGTTATCGGTGAAGCCGCCGCCGGAACCCCCTTTCAAGGTGCTGTCTCGTCCGGTGAATGCGTCCGCATCTTTACCGGCGGCGTCGTTCCCGCCGGATTGGACCGCATTATGATCCAGGAAGATGTGACCCGCGAAGGCGATCAGATCACCCTCAGCGACACGCTTGACCCGCAAATGTATGTCCGCCGCGCCGGATTGGACTTTGCCGAGGGCAACACACTGCTCCCTGCCCCGCGCCGCTTGACCCCCGAAGATATTGCCCTTCTCGCCGCCGCCGGAGTACCGCTGGTCAGCGTCTACCGCAAACCGCGCGTCGCGTTGCTCGCCACCGGAGACGAATTGGTCTTGCCGGGGGCCGCGACTGGTCCCGGAGAGATTGTATCCTCAAACAATTTTGGTCTTGCCGCCTTGGTGGAAAGCCTCGGGGCCGTCGCCGAAATCCTGCCCATCGCCGCAGATACAGAAGACTCCCTGCGCACACTCGCAGCCATGGGCGGACAAGCCGATTTGTTCATCACTTTGGGCGGGGCATCGGTCGGAGATCATGATCTAATCCGCCCTGCCCTGAAAGATGCAGGCTTGACGCTCGATCTCTACAAAATTGCGATGCGCCCCGGAAAGCCCTTTATGGCAGGCCGATTAGGACAAACCCCCATGCTCGGCCTGCCCGGAAATCCGGTTTCGGCGATGGTATGCGGACGCCTGTTCGTCGCCCCCGCGATAGAGGCTTTATCCGGCCTTCCACCGGCAGACCCCAAGACAATCACCGCTACGCTCGCCTGCGACCTAGGACAGAATGGACCGCGAGAACATTACATGCGAGCGCGTATCGAATCCAAAGACGGCGTGTTGTTTTGCACACCGTTCGACAGCCAAGACAGCTCACGGCTCTCGCTGCTCTCCCAGGCAAATGCCCTCGCCATCAGACCCGTCTCCGCACCCCCTGCTCAGGCCGGAGACTCGATTACCGTGATGATGTTGGAGTAACCCGCCAATGTCGAAAATCATCGTCTTCACTGACACCCACATGGCGATTAATCCGCGCAAAGGACGACCCGAGCCGAATGCAAGGCTCGCCGCCGGTCTGAAACACGTAGCGACTTTCAACGCGGATGCAGATTGCATTATTTTTTGCGGCGACCTGACCCATGAAGGCGACGCGCCGTCTTACGGCTTGCTGCAATCACGCCTGCAAGATGCCACTCTGCCAGTGCATCTGATGCTCGGGAACCACGATAACCGCGAAGCCTTCCGCGCGACTTTTCCTGATGTTCCGGTGGATGAAGGCGGGTTCATACAGCAGGTGATTGACCTGCCGGACCTGCGGCTCATCCTGCTCGATACCCTGTTCGGACCGCCTTATGAATACCCTGCATCCCATGCCGGATATCTGTGCGAAGCCCGCCTTGCGTGGTTGGACCGGCAATTAACCCAAGCCGCCAATAAGCCCTGCTGCATCTTCATGCACCATCCGCCCCATGACACGGGCTTTCCCGCGATGGATCAGATTAAACTCCGCAACGGTGATGAATTTTACGCTTGCATAGAGCGACACAGCAACGTCAAGCACCTGATCTGCGGCCATGTGCATCGAACAATTTCCGGCACACATCGCGGCCTGCCCTTCTCGGTGTTCAAAAGCACGGTTGGACAAATGCCGATGCAATTCACATCGCTCGATTCAACGGTAGAAAACGACGAGCCTGCCGCCTATGGCATCGTTTTTTTCACCCCAGAAAGCACCCTCGTCCACACCGAGGACTACGAAATCAGCGGGTTAGAAACGGACTAATTCCAGAAAACCCTTACATCAACATCTGGGTATCGCCGCAAATGCTGAGGGATTGGCCGCTGGTTGTTCGGCCCCGCTCGCTGGCGAGGAACATGATTTGATCTGCGATTTGCCGCTGTGTGACATAACTGCGCATGGAGGTTTTCGACAGCGCATCGGCTTCGGCATCCGCAAAGGCCATACCGCGCCTTTGGGCTTTGGCTTCTATCACGCGGCGAATACGGTCTCCGGCAACAAGGCCGGGAAGAATGGCATTACAGCGGATGCCTTCCGGTCCGAGTTCGACAGCAAGAGATTTTGTCAGGCCGATCACACCCCATTTCGCCGCCGCATAAGGGGTCCGCATCCCAAAGCCAAGGCGACCGGCGGCGGAGCTGAGATTGATGATGCTGGCATTGCTGGATTGTCGCAGATGAGGCAGAGCCGCTTGCACACAATTAAACTGACCCGTCAGACAGACATCAAGGCAACGGTCCCAGTCACCCGGATCGACATCGCCGACCCCGGCAGTCGGTCCGGCAATGCCTGCATTATTGACCAAAACATCCAGCCCACCCATGCGCTCGGCGGCTTCACTGATAAAGCCTGCGATCACAGGGCGGTTGGTCACGTCTGCCAGCGCTGCGATGATGTCAGGATCGGTGTCACCGAGTGCGGCCACAGCAGCAGGGTCCACATCGCACACGGCTACCTGCGCGCCCTCTTCACGAAACGCGCGCGCTGTTTCCAATCCGATACCGGAAGCCCCGGCAGTGACAACAACGCGCAGTCCTGTGAGATTGAGATCCATGCGGCGACCCTTTTACTGAAAGCACCCCAACTTGAGAGCACTTTCAGAGTTTTGCAAGGGCGCTACCTCGGCGAACGCTTGGCCAGTATCCGTTGCAGCGTCCGCCGGTGCATGTTCAGGCGGCGTGCCGTCTCGCTGACATTGCGGTCGCATAATTCAAAGACACGCTGGATATGCTCCCAACGAATACGATCCGCTGACATGGGGTTTTCGGGAGGCGGCGGTTTGGCCTCTTTCGGAGCGCGCAAAGCGTTTTCGATGTCGTCAGCATCCGCGGGCTTCGACAGATAATCCACCGCCCCCGCTTTTACCGCCGCAACCGCCGAGGCAATCGCGCCATAGCCCGTCAGAATGACGATTTTTGCATCTTCGCGCGTATCCCGAAGGGCCTCGACCACATCAAGCCCATTGCCGTCTTCCAACCGCAAATCCACAACGGCATAGGCTGGAGGCGTTGCTCGCCTTGCCGCCTCGATGCCTTCGGCAACGCTTTCGGCGAGGGTAACAATGAACCCCCGTCCTTCCATCGCCCGGGCGAGACGGTTGCGAAATGCCGCGTCGTCATCCACGATGAGCAAGCTGGGGTCGTCCCCGATGGGGAGCAGGTCTGGCATATCCATCCCGTATGTTTCTCCATAACCTTAGGATTCACAAGTGAATATGCAGCGGACTGATGTGTCTTCAAGCACCATTTCGACACTTATTGCACCTGTGTTCGTGTTGCTGTGGAGTACAGGGTTTATCGGCGCGAAGTTCGGACTGCCTTATGCCGAGCCGCTGACGTTTCTGTCGATCCGATTTGGAATCGTTGTTGCGCTTATGACGCTATGGGTTTTGGCGAGTCGGGCCGCATGGCCGACACGCCAGCAAAGCGGGGCCTTATTGATCGTCGGGGTCTTACTGCATGGCGTCTACCTTGGCGGGGTTTTCACCGCAATTTGGCTGGGGCTGGAGGCCGGGATTGCGGCGTTGATAGTCTGTATGCAGCCGATTTTGTCAGCTTTACTGGCGCGCACCATGCTGGGCGAGCGTATGACTGGGGTGCAATGGGCGGGTCTGTGCGTTGGATTGGCCGGGGCTATGCTCGTCGTGTCGCGCAAATTGGGCAGCGGTATCGGCGATTGGAGCGGCTTAGGGCTTTGTATCATCGGCCTTTTCGGTATTTCTATCGCGACAATTTACCAAAAAAAGCACTGTGCGGACGCGCCGATGCGCTCCGGAGCAGTGTTGCAGTATCTCGGGGCATTGGCATTGATTGCGCCGCTGGCCTTAATATTTGAAACCCGCGAGGTTTCATGGACCGGAGAATTCCTGTTTGCCCTTGGATGGTTGGTAATTGTGCTCTCGCTCGGGGCGGTCGGCTTGCTCATGAGCCTGATCAAACGCGGTGAAGCCTCAAAAGTCGCGAGCCTATTCTTTCTGGTCCCGCCCTGCACCGCTTTGATGGCATGGGGATTATTCGGCGAGACATTGGGATTTTTGGCCACTCTCGGGGTCGCATTAACAGTTATCGGAGTGGCAATGGTAATGCGCGGGGGCCGTCCAGCGGATGCTTAGAGGTTACTACGTCAATTTTTCAGCAAAATAGTGACCGCAGGTTCCTCCTCATTCCGCGCTCTTTCATTGACGATGATGCAGTGCAGCGGTATCCCTCGCGGCAAAACATTTGTCAGGATTCCGTACATGGATGCGTTTCTTCTGGAATATCTGCCGATCCTTATTTTTATGGGGATCGCTATCGCACTGGGTCTGGTCTTTATATTGGCCGCTGCGATTGCCGCGCCATCGAACCCTGATGCAGAGAAAGTCTCGGCTTACGAGTGCGGATTCAACGCTTTCGATGATGCACGGATGAAGTTTGATGTGCGCTTTTACCTCGTGGCGATTCTGTTCATTATCTTTGATCTTGAAGCGGCCTTCCTGTTTCCGTGGGCGGCTTCGTTTGGTCAAATCGGAATGTTCGGGTTTTGGTCGATGATGGTCTTCTTAGGCGTCCTGACGATTGGCTTTATCTACGAGTGGCGCAAAGGCGCGCTGGATTGGGAATAAGATGACTGAGTCCAACCTGATCTTGTCTCCTGCCGGTTCCACGGTGGCCGGACCCGATAAAGAAGTCATGACCAGCGCAATTTCCGCTGAATTGGCCGATAAAGGCTATCTGCTGACGAATGTTGAAGACCTCGTAAATTGGGGCCGCACCGGATCGCTGATGTGGATGACATTCGGTCTGGCTTGCTGTGCCGTTGAGATGATGCACACATCCATGCCGCGCTATGATGTGGAGCGGTTTGGCTTTGCCCCCCGCGCCAGCCCGCGCCAGTCTGATGTGATGATCGTTGCAGGCACGTTGACCAATAAGATGGCTCCGGCGCTGCGTAAGGTCTACGACCAGATGCCGGAACCGCGTTATGTGATCTCGATGGGATCTTGTGCGAATGGCGGCGGCTACTACCACTATTCTTATTCAGTGGTGCGCGGCTGTGACCGGATCGTACCTGTTGATATTTACGTACCGGGATGCCCGCCGACAGCGGAAGCCCTGCTCTATGGTATCCTTCAATTGCAACGCAAGATTCGCCGTGTGGGGACTATTCAGCGATGATGATTGATGTTGATGCCCTTGACGATCATGGCGATGCGATTGCCTCGGCACTCGAAGATGCGGTGCTGCGCTACGAAGTGACCGGCGGCGAGCTGACATTGCACGTCCCTCACGACCGTATCATTCAAGTTATCCGCCATCTGAAAGATGAGGCGACGTACCAGTATAAATCCCTGATCGACATCACGGCTGTTGATTACCCCGGTCGCGACCGGCGCTTTGATGTGGTTTATCACTTGCTCTCAATGCGCCAAAACCAGAGAATTCGTGTCAAAACAGCTCTGCGCGAAGGCGAAATTGCCTTGTCGATTATGGACGTCTTCCCTTGTGCCGATTGGTACGAGCGCGAGACCTTCGATATGTATGGTATCTTGTTCTCAGGACACCCGGATATGCGGCGTATCCTGACGGATTATGGCTTTCGCGGGTATCCGCTGCGCAAAGACTTCCCTGTCACGGGCTATGTCGAGCTGCGTTACGACGAAGAGGTCAAGCGCGTTGTCTATGAGCCGGTAAAGCTGGTGCAGGAAATGCGGTCTTTTGACTTCATGTCGCCATGGGAGGGTGCGGAATACATCCTTCCGGGCGATGAAAAGGCGGATGAAAAAGAGGGCGCGTCATGAACGAGATAACCCCGATTAGCCCCGTCAAAGACGGCGAAACCTCGATCCGCAATTTCAACATCAATTTCGGGCCACAGCACCCAGCGGCCCACGGCGTTCTACGCCTTGTGCTAGAGCTGGACGGCGAGGTTGTAGACCGGGTTGATCCCCATATCGGCCTGCTGCATCGCGGTACGGAAAAGCTGATCGAGCAGAAAACCTATCTGCAAGCCCTGCCCTATTTCGACCGGCTCGATTACGTCGCGCCGATGAACCAGGAACACGCCTATTGTCTGGCCATCGAGAAGATGCTGGACATTGGCGTTCCCTATCGCGCGTCGGTGATCCGGGTTCTTTATTCCGAGATTGGCCGCATCCTCTCGCATCTGTTGAACGTGACCACGCAAGCGATGGATGTTGGCGCGCTGACTCCGCCTCTTTGGGGGTTTGAAGAGCGCGAAAAGCTGATGATTTTCTACGAGCGTGCGTGCGGCGCTCGGCTTCATGCCGCGTATTTCCGTCCCGGCGGTGTGCATCAAGACCTGCCAAGGGCTTTGCTGGATGATATCTGGCAATGGACCGAAGAGTTTCCACAAGTCATTGACGATCTGGAAACACTGCTGACGGAAAACCGCATCTTTAAACAGCGCAATGTCGATATTGGCATTGTGACGCTGGATCAGTGCGAAGAACTCGGGTTCTCGGGTGTGATGGTGCGCGGGTCCGGTGGGGCTTGGGACTTACGACGCTCCCAGCCTTATGAAAACTACAGCGATTATGATTTCCAAATTCCGGTCGGGAAGAACGGCGATTGTTACGACCGGTATTTGATCCGCATGTTGGAAATGCGCGAGTCGACCAAGATCATGCGCCAATGCCTTGAAAAGCTGGATGATACGCTCGGTGATCCCGTCATGAGCCTTGACGGTAAGGTGACACCGCCCAAACGCGCGGAAATGAAAGGGTCGATGGAGGCGTTAATCCATCACTTCAAGCTCTATACCGAAGGCTTCAAAGTCCCTGCGGGCGAGACTTATGCTTGCGTCGAGGCTCCGAAAGGCGAGTTTGGCGTCTATATGATCAGCGATGGATCAAATAAGCCATATAAGCTGAAAATCCGCGCTCCGGGCTTTCCGCATCTGGCCGCGATGGATTTCATGTGCCGGGGGCATATGCTTGCTGATGTCAGTGCAATCCTCGGCTCGCTGGATATCGTGTTCGGGGAAATTGACCGATGATTGATCTCACTTGCGAGCCAACCGTGGCCGACGCTGCGCGCCGCACATAACGCGCGAGACTTCCGAAGGATCGAGATAAATGACAACACGACGCCTTGCTCCCGAAGCGGTTCAGCCGTCCAGCTTTGCATTTAATGCTGAAAATGCTGAATGGGCAAAAGGACAGATCGCGAAATTCCCTGAAGGCAGACAAGCTTCAGCGATTATTCCTTTGCTGTGGCGCGCGCAGGCACAAGAGGGTTGGCTGACGCGCACAGCGATTGAAGGCGTCGCCGATATGCTGGATATGCCGCATATCCGGGCGTTGGAGGTGGCGACTTTCTACTTCATGTTCCAACTCGCGCCGACAGGTGAGAACGCGCATATTCAGGTATGCGGCACGACGACATGCATGATTTGCGGTGCAGAAGACCTTACAGCGCTGTGCGAAAAGCTGATTGGCCCGGCGCATACTGTCTCCGCAGACGGAAAACTGTCTTGGGAAGAAGTTGAATGCCTCGGGGCTTGTGCCAATGCGCCAATGGCCCAGATAGACAGTTGGGTTAAAGGCGGATTTCACTCGGATTATTACGAGGATTTGACGGTAGCGAGCTTTGAGACGCTTATCGAAGGATTTCGTAAAGGAGATTACCCCAAACCGGGTTCACAAACCGGGCGCTTTGCTTCTGAACCCATAGGCGGTGCAACGTCTTTGCTTGATGACAATACCGAAGCCGCGAATGCGTCGGTCGCAATTGCTATATCCGAAGGAGCCACATAATGGCGAAACTCGATTCCCAATTAGAGCCGGGGCTAAGTATTTTCGATAGCCGCCGTCTTTTCTCTGATCGTGCAATCTGGACCTTTTTGTTTGTGGGTCTGGCTGTCGTCATCACCGTAATGACCGGCTTATGGGATCTTAAAGGGCATATGCTGGATGCCGGAGCCGGATATCGGTTTTTCGTCGTCTTGGTTATTGCGCTTTATGGCGCTATTCTCGGGTGGATGATCTTTCCGCGAATTGGTCGTCTAAACGACCTTTAGAGTTTTTACGCACCTCGTTCTTGTACTATTCATAACGTCCTTCGTCCGACCAAAGGAACATCGCTGTGAGCTTCGATTTTCTCACTGATAAAGACCGCATCTTCACGAACCTCTACGGGATGAAAGATCGTTCCCTCAAGGGCGTGAAAGCGCGTGGGCATTGGGACGGAACGGGGGCTATTCTTGGCAAGGGCCGGGATTGGATCGTTCAGGAAATGAAGGACTCCGGTTTGCGCGGGCGCGGCGGTGCGGGCTTTCCGACGGGCCTCAAATGGTCGTTCATGCCCAAAGAAAGCGATGGTCGCCCCCATTACCTCGTGGTCAATGCCGACGAGTCCGAGCCGGGAACCTGCAAAGACCGTGAGATCATGCGGCATGATCCGCATACGCTGATTGAAGGCTGTTTGATTGCCAGTTTCGCGATGGGCGCAAACGCTTGTTATATCTACATTCGCGGCGAATATGTACGCGAAAAAGAGGCGCTGCAACTAGCCATCGACGAAGCCTATGAAGACGGGCTGATTGGTAAAAACGCCTGCGGCAGCGGCTTTGATTTTGACCTCTATCTATCTCACGGTGCGGGCGCATATATCTGCGGCGAAGAAACTGCGTTGCTGGAAAGCCTTGAGGGCAAAAAAGGAATGCCGCGCCTGAAACCGCCTTTCCCTGCAAATGCAGGACTTTATGGAAATCCGACAACGGTAAACAATGTCGAGTCGATTGCTGTTGTGCCGACAATCCTGCGGCGCGGGGCCGGTTGGTTTGCCAGTTTTGGCCGTGAACGCAATGCCGGAACCAAAGTTTTTGGGATTTCCGGTCATGTCGAGCGGCCTTGCGTGGTCGAAGAAGCCATGTCGATTCCGTTTCGTGAGTTGATCGACAAGCATTGTGGCGGTGTTCGTGGCGGGTGGGACAACCTCAAAGCCGTGATCCCCGGCGGGTCATCGGTTCCTTGCCTGACGATCGAGCAATGCGAAGACGTGCTCATGGACTTTGATGCGCTTTCTGCGCTGAAATCCGGTCTGGGCACGGCAGCGGTGATCGTAATGGATAAAGACACCGACATCATCAAAGCGATCTGGCGGCTTTCTAAATTCTACAAACATGAAAGTTGCGGCCAATGCACCCCATGCCGTGAGGGCACGGGTTGGATGATGCGTGTTATGGACCGTCTTGTAACCGGGGACGCTGCGATTGAAGAAATCGACATGCTTCAGGAAGTCACCAAACAAGTCGAAGGTCATACCATCTGCGCACTCGGAGATGCGGCGGCATGGCCGATTCAAGGTCTGATCCGTAATTTCCGGGGCGAGATCGAAGAACGCATCAAGGCGAAGCAGGTTGGGCGTGTAACCGCGGCGGTTGCTGCAGAGTAAACCGCCAGATTCGTTGATCCGAAAAGTGGTTAACAGATCTTCATAATAGCTGCCATATTTTCGCCGTACATTGTAAATTTTGTTATTGATTTCAAGATACTATCAATTTTCATGGTATTTGAATATCTTAACCTGTACGAAGCAAATGCGCTGTACTCTGTCCTTATAATGACTCGACAACAGTCCAGCGTGGAACTCTCGCGCCATGGATATCGGGGCAAATTGAGGAGTACGTTCTTATGAAAGCTATCCTTTCAGCAGTTGCACTAGCCTCTGTGGGCATCGTTACCACGGCTGTCGCTAATGCAGATTACAAATACGGTTGGTTGACTGGCTCATTGCCTGGCACAGACCTTGTTGCCGCAAATATCGTCCGTGATCCTGCTTTCGTGGGCGCAAAAGGCGAACAAGATCAGGCAATGGATCAAGCCACCAACGCGCTCAACAGCGATTACTGCGAGAAAAAAGGCACATCATTTATTGTCGATCCGAAAATCGTCATTTTTGACAAAGGTATCGGCGAGTGGATGATCGGTGGCATCTGCCGCTAAGAAATAGAGAGCTTTCCTGATCCGAGGTCGTGAAAGCTCTCACCCGCCCTACATTGAGCGTTGATCATCAATGACTTTGCCGTCATTCGGCAACTCACCTACCGCGACGAAGCGAACATCGCCCTTTAGCCGCGATTCAGATTGCAAGGTTGCAACCACCGCATCGGTGTCGCCCTCGCCTTCACAAATCAAAACCATACTGTCTTTGCCGCCTGTCTCGGTTACTTCGAGGCGGACTTTCTCAAAACCATGGGCTTTAGCAACGCGGGCAACTTGCTCGGGGTGAACAAACATGCCTTTGACCTTAGTAGTTTGATCCGCACGGCCCATCCATCCTTTGAGACGGGTGTTCGTGCGTCCCGTTGGGCACTCACCCGACAAGATGGCCGACAAATCACCTGTGGCAAAGCGGATCAGCGGATATGAAGGATCAAAGACGGTGACGACAACTTCGCCGACCTCGCCTTCAGGTACTGGGTCGCCAGTGCCGGGGCGGACGATTTCGACAAGTACATCTTCGTCGATAATCAAACCTTCCTTCGCCGACGTTTCATAAGCAATCAAGCCAACATCTGCCGTGCCATAGTTTTGCAGGCAGGAGATACCGCGATCTTCATACCAAGCCCGAAGGTCAGGAAATAAAGGCCCACCGCCGACGGATGCTTTTTTGATGCTCGTAACCGGCTGGCCGCTTTCGTCAGCCTTCTCCAAAATCGTCTTCAGGAAATCCGGCGTGCCTGCATAAGCCGTGGTTCCATACCTCCGCATGGCAAGGGCTTGCTGTTCGGTATTGCCAATGCCGCCGGGAAAGACCGCACACCCTAATGCACGGGAGGCACTGTCAAACATGAAACCCGCCGGCGTTAAGTGATAGGAAAAGCAGTTATGGGCGATATCTCCGGCAACAAATCCCGCAGCACGCAACGCGCGGGAAAAGCGCCAGATATCGCCATCCGTTCCTTGAGGTTCGGCAATCGGTCCGGGAGAGAGGAACAGCCGCGCCATCGCATCAGGGGCTAGTGTACCCAGACCACCAAAAGGCGGTGCAGCTTCTTGTGCAGCAATCAGATCGGATTTGCGAAGGACCGGCAAAGCCGCAAGCGCCGCGCGGGATGTCAGGCCACCCGCATCAATGCCTTGCAAGCTTTTGGCGTAATGCGCACTGCCCACGCTCGCTTGGGCGAAAGCCTGCCTTAGCGCCGCAAACAGGGCCGTTTCACGTTCATCCTGCGAGCGGGTTTCGCGTGGATCAAGAGGGCTGGTCATGGCGGTGTCCTTATCGCGAATTATATGTGGCAAAGCCTATGATGACTGAGAAGCGATCAACTGTCATCTGTCCTCAAACAACCAAAGCGTCAACGACTGCGCGTAAGTCATCTGGTAGAGCAGCGACCGGTTTATGGGTATCGCGGTTTACATAGACATGGATAAAATGACCGGCGGCGCTGGCCTTATCTTCGCCCTCACGGAAAAGCCCGATGCCATAACGAACCGAACTGCCCCCGATACGCTCGACACGTAACCCGCCGGTAATCATGTCAGGGAAGGCGATGGGTGCGAAATAATTGCATTGGGTCTGAACGACAAAAGCAATGGTCTCGCTCGTCTCATAGTGAAAGACACCCGTTTCCATCAGATGCCCGCAAACCACGGTGTCAAAAAAGCTGTAATAGTTGACGTTATTCACATGACCAAAGACGTCATTGTCTTTCCAGCGGGTCGTGATGTCGCGAAAGGCGCGATAATCACTGCGTAAGGTCGGCGTAGGGCGATCCGTCATGTGCTTTCCAAAACTCTTCAAATTGTCTCATCAATTTTTAGCTCCAGCGGGCATCCCCTGATGACCGTGACGACAAGATGGTTTCCCCGCGCCGTTTCTCTAAGTTCACCCGCGTCGCCGCGCCTTCGACTTCTAAAATATCGGCCAAACGATGAGAATGCGTCACGACAATCATCTGCGTGTCTTCGGATGCCCGCAAGATCATCTTCGCTAGTGGCGAGATCAACTCATCATGCAAGCTGGCTTCCGGCTCGTTCAACGCAATAAAAGGAGGACGGCGGTAGGAGCAGAGCGCGCCGACAAGACACAGATATCGCAACGTCCCATCCGACATCTCATGCGCAGCAAAGGCACGCTTGAAATCAGGCGTTTGAAGCGAAACCGAATGTCGGCCCGCCGCCGCATCAAATTGAAGCATCGCACCGGGGAAAGCCTCGTCAATCGCCAACCCGATTTCCGAGCGCACATAATCCTGTGGACCATCTTTCAGGTGCATGACCGTCGCCAAGACCGCCGCTAAATTCGCACCGTCAGAATCAAGCACAGGCGAGCAAACCGCGACCTGCGGTTGGCGGATGGGCGAGTCCGCATCAGTCCGAAACGCATGGTGAAACCGCCAGCCCGCCAAAGCCCTTTGAATGCGCTCTAATTCAGGAAATTGTCTTGGATCACGCAGCATCGACAGTGCTGTCTCAGCCATCAACAGCATATTTTGATAGGGCTGCCATTTTCCATCAGAGTCACGGGTGAGGATACTCGGACCTTTGCGCTGCATCATCACGGCCAGACGATCTCGGTGAGTCATCGAAACCGTCTCTTCTTTGACCACAGGATCTAGTGCAAGCGCAGGGTCCGTTGGTCCCGGCAGGCCAAGTTTCAAGGCATATCTGATATCGTCAAAATCTATCGCAAGGCTCATGGAACGGCTTGCGTTGCGTTGAATCTCGCCCGCCCAAAGCACTGATTTCATACCGCCTTCAAAAGCGATAGCATTCGCAAGCTGACCCGTAGCCGCCTCGCGTAATAAGGAGAGCGCCCGGTACAGGTTTGATTTTCCCGCACCATTAGCGCCAACAACAACCGTCAGTTGTCCCAACTCGAACTCAAGAGCGCGGATCGAGCGATATCCTTCGACTCTGATCCCCCTCAGCACGTCAGGTTAAGAGGGTTGCTGAGGGCCGGGGTTCGGTTGTTCACCGCTCGCCGCAGGTTCATTATTTGCCTCAGGTGAGGGAGCAGTCGTAGGTCCAGCGGGCGCTGTCCCTGCCGGGTTTTTCGCAACGCCAACCATTGCAGCGCGCAGCAAACGATCCGCAATAATGAAGCCGGGCTGCATGACTTGAATAATCGTGTTGTTTTCAGCGCCCGGTGCAGGGGCTTCAAACATCGCCTGATGCAAATTCGCGTCGAATTTATCGCCAAGTTCAGGCGTAACCGGCGCGATCTTGTGCTTCGCGAAAACATTAACAAGTTCGCGCTTGGTCAGTTCTACGCCCTCGATAAACTCAGGCGCATTCTCTTTGACCGTATTATCCGCCGCCTCCAAAGCACGGTTGAGATTGTCGTAAACCGCGAGCATATCTCTGGCGAGCCGAACGCTGCCGTATTTCTCGGCTTCCTCGCGGTCTTTCATAGCGCGGCGGCGGATATTTTCGCCCTCCGCCAATGCGCGCAGGCGCTTGTCGTTCATGTCGTCGCGTTCAGCTTCAACAGCGACAAGCTGCTGTTGCAGGAATTCTAGTGGAGATTTTGGCGGCAATGGCTCGCCATTCTCATCCAATTCAGGAGCCGCCGCTTGGGGCGCTCCAGTCTTATCAGTAAAATCAAAGACATCAGCCTCGAACTGTGGCTCCATTGGCTTTGGAGGCACGTATTCTGCGTCTTCGTCATCTGGTGTGATAGGAGTATCCGCCATTCAGCTTTGCCTTGTCGTTCCTAATTTCGGTGCCCCTGCTCTGCCAACCAATTGGCCCACCATACGGGCCGTATAATCGACAATCGGCAGAATGCGAGCATAGTTTAGACGGGTAGGTCCAATCACGCCCAGCGCTCCGATGATATTTTGGTCGCTATCCATATACGGAGAAATCACTAACGCGGAACCCGAATGAGAAAATAATTTACTTTCAGCACCAATAAAGACCCGAACACCCTCGCCGCCCTCTGCCAATTCTAGTATTTGGGCAAGATCACGTTTGCGTTCAAGCTCATCAAACAATTTTCGAACGCTTTCTAACTCATCCAGTGCTGTATTTTCAGCAATAAGATTCGACAATCCGCGCACGATCAGGCGTGCATCATCAGAATCGCTCGGGCCGCTCCATTCGGCCAGACCTGCTTCGATGAGCGCCTGAGCCGCCGCATCAAGCTCCGCTCTGCTGCGCGTAATGCCTTCTCCAACTGCGAGACGCGCCTCTTCCAGCGTCAGGCCGCGCATGTGAGCGTTAAGAAAATTAGTCGCTTCCGCAATCGCCGATGGTGTCAGGCCAGTCGGCGTTTGTAACAGCCGGTTCTCCACGGCTCCGTCTGCTGTGGCAATAACCGCCAGCGCCCGTCCTTCTGAGAGCGGCGCGACCTCAATATGCTTGATCGGAGCATCACGTTTCGGGGCAATCACCAGACTGGCACAGCGCGAGAGGCCAGACAGCGCATGACTCGCTTCATCAAGCAGGTTTTGAACCCCGGTATCGTCATTGCTGAGCGCATTTTCGATGCTGGCGCGCTCTTGAGGGCCAATTTCTCCGATTTGGAGGAACCCGTCGAGAAAGAGCCGCAAGCCCGACTGAGTCGGCACACGCCCGGCGCTGACATGAGGCGCGGCAATAAGTCCCGCAAGCTCAAGATCCTGCATCACATTACGGATCGAAGCCGGAGAAAGAGGGTCTTCCAGAGAACGCGACAGGGTGCGCGATCCCACCGGATCACCATCTTTAAGATACATCTCGACCACGCGCCGAAAAATCTCGCGGCTGCGCGCGTCGAGGTCATCTAATCCTGCGGCCTGTTCTACCATGTCTCAGAGCTAGGCCCGTCGGCGTGTTACGTCAATCCGCCTTACTGTGTGTTGACCGTAACTGCGCTGGTCGAAGGTGTCGGTGTTTGCGCATTGAGCGGCTCTGATGCCTTAGGCGTTCGCTCGGAATGACTGGCCAGTTGAATCGCAAAGGGATCAAAACCTTGGGTTAGAGCCGGATTTTTAACGGCATTACGGGCAATGACAGCAGCATTATACTGGCTACACGCAGTATAAACACCTGTACGACATGCAGATTGCAGAGCGCTCAGGGTATCAGCGCTTGCAGGTGTAATCTGTGCTCCAAAAGAAAATCCGAATGTCAGAAAAGCTGCAGTAAGCATGATTTTCACGATTGACCTCCTTCTTTAGCGTTGCAAGACACCATACCATATAAACCTAAAGTGGCAAATTTGTAGAGTGATCAACATCACGGACGTGTGGTTTCAGACGGGATGAACCTCCGATCACTGGACGCTTCCTCCCGCTCGGGCTAGGGAACACAACACATAATCTTAGAATGAGGTATGAATATGCGTCCTTCCGGTCGTGCACAGGATGAAATGCGCAATGTGACGCTACAAGCAGATTGCTCAAAACATGCGGAGGGGTCCTGCTATGCGAAATTTGGCGATACGCACGTCCTTTGCACCGCAAGCATCGAGGATAAACCGCCGAGTTGGTTGCGCGGTTCCGGCAAAGGCTGGGTGACGGCAGAATACGGGATGCTGCCTCGGGCGACAAATACCCGCAACCGGCGCGAAGCCAAAGCGATCAGCCAAACCGGACGGACACAAGAAATTCAGCGTCTCATCGGGCGTTCATTGCGGGCGGGCGTCGATCTCCATGCGCTCGGGGAACGCATGATCACGATTGACTGTGATGTGATTCAAGCCGATGGCGGAACGCGCACTGCTGCGATTACCGGCGGTTTCGTTGCACTTTGGCGTGCATGTGCGGCGCTCAAGCGCGCGGGCAATCTCCCGACATGGCCAATTCGCGAGCATGTCGCGGCAATTTCCTGTGGCATCTATGCCGGAAAGCCGGTTCTTGATCTTGATTATGACGAAGACTCTGTGGCCGGGGCAGACGGTAACTTCGTCATCACCGAAAGCGGTGGCTTGGTCGAAGTGCAGGCCAGCGCCGAAGGCGAAGTCTTCGAGCGGGCGCAATTCGAAGAATTGATGCGCCTTGCAGATAAAGGCGTGGCAGAACTGGTCGCATTGCAAAAAGATGCTATCGGCGTCGGAACCTGATGCGCCGCAAACTCGATAAAAGCCGCGATGGGACAACGCTGGTCATCGCCACGCATAACCAAGGCAAGCTGCGCGAGATCAATGAGCTGATCGAGCCTTATGGCTTCGCGGCAGTCTCGGTGGGCGAGCTTGGCCTGCCGGAACCGGCCGAGGACGGCACGACCTATATCGAGAATGCCCGAATCAAAGCACTGGCGGCGGCAACGGCATCAGGTAAACCCGCCCTCGCAGACGATTCGGGTATTTCGATTGATGCCTTGCACGGCGCGCCGGGGATATTCTCGGCGCGCTGGGCGGTGGATAAAAAATTCGGTCCGGCAATGGAACGCGTCGAAGAAGAACTCGCATGGCGCGAAGCTCTGACCGAGCCGAAAGCCCATTTCGTCAGCGCCCTCACGATTGCATGGCCGGACGGCCATATGGAGGATTTCGAGGGCACAGTGCATGGCACACTGACCTTCCCTCCGCGTGGAGATCATGGCTTCGGCTATGATCCGATTTTCATTGCCGAAGGCCAATCGCAAACATTCGGCGAGATTGATCCGTCGATCAAAAACGCGATGAGCCATCGGGCGGATGCTTTCAAACAGCTCGCGGCGGTATGTCTGGAGTGACGGACGGGCAAAAAGCGGGCTTCGGCGTTTATGTCCATTGGCCGTTTTGTGCCGCCAAATGTCCTTACTGCGATTTCAATTCCCATGTGCGACGGGAGGTTGACCAAACCCGTTGGCGCGATGCCCTTGTGCGAGCCTTGAAAGCGGAGGCGGGGCGAACGCCGGAACGGATTGTCGATACGGTTTTCTTCGGGGGAGGCACGCCCTCGCTGATGCCTCCCGAGACGGTTGCGGCGGTCATTGAAACCATACGCAGCGAATGGACGCTTGCCTCTGATGCGGAGATAACACTTGAAGCCAACCCTACTTCGGTAGAGGCGGGGAAGTTTCGAGCCTTCAGCGCGGCGGGTGTCAATCGCGTTTCAATGGGGGTGCAAGCTCTCAATGACACAGACCTCAAAGCCTTGGGCCGGAAGCATTCGGTGGCAGAAGCTCGTGCCGCTTTCGATATCGCCCGCAACGTCTTTGACCGCGTGAGCTTTGATCTCATTTATGCGCGTATGGGACAGAGTGTCGAGCAATGGCGGGCAGAGCTGCGCGAAGCTCTCGATATGGCCGTCGATCATCTGTCACTCTATCAACTGACCATCGAAGCCGGAACACGTTTTGCCGATCTTTACCGGCTCGGGAAGCTCAAAACCCCGACCGATGAAGCGGCGGCTGCGATGTATGACGCGACGCAGAAAATCTGCGAAGAGGCCGGTATGCCCGCCTATGAGATTTCTAATCACGCAAGACCCGGCGCACAGAGCAGGCACAATCTGATTTACTGGCGCTATGGCGATTATGTTGGCGTCGGGCCGGGCGCGCATGGACGGTTGACGCTTGAGCAAGGGCGCGTTGCGACAGAGACGTTGCTCGCGCCGGAAGCGTGGCTGGAGGCGGCGGATCGTGATGCCATCGGCTCGGCGGGAGAGACCGCGATTGCTCCCGAAGATCAGGCAACCGAATATTTGTTGATGTGCTTACGGCTGCGCGAAGGTGCGGACCTCGCGCGATACGAAGCCCTCGGCGGCACGGCCCTTGATCCGGCGCGCATTGCCGAGTTGGTCGGGGATGGTATGTTAGAGCAAAAAGGCACTCAGTTAATCGCCACCCCTCAAGGCCGCATTTTACTCAATGCTTTGCTGGCTAAACTGCTAACGTAAAAGCGCCGGACATCCGTCAACGCTTCGCAGCGCACCCACCATTCAAACCTCCACCAAATCCAGTGCGCTGCGCGACAGGCGTTCGACGCCCGTTTCTGTCACCAACACTGAATGGCCCCAGCACATCGCAAGGTCCGCATCTGAATCCATCAGGATCATGTGCAAAAAGAACACCTGTCCGGCTTGCATGATCAGCGGATTGCCTTCGTAGAACATCGGAAAGTCAACCCAGATCGGGTTATACACCGCGCCCATGCCATAACCGCAGGCTTGCAGACGGGCGTGGTTTAAGCCGCACTTGTCGAAGACGCGCGCATGGGCATCAAATACATTACCCATAGGATCGCCGGGTCGGATCGCGGCTTCGCAAGCCTCCAGCGCTTCAACAGCGGCGCCATGCATGTGCTTTTGCGCGGCATTCGCCTCGCCAACTATCAATGTCCGCATCATCGCGGCGTGATAGCGCGCATACGCTCCCGACCATTCCAGCGTCAGTTGGTCTTGCGCGTCCAGATGGCGGCGACCGGAGTAATACCGGCACAGCAAAGCCCCGCTCCCCGAACCGAGAATGAACTCGTTACCTGCATAATCACCGCCACCCTTGAACACAGCCCCTTGCATGGCCGCGAGTATGTCGCCTTCAAAAGCCCCCGCTCGCGTCGTCTCCAGCGCGGCATCCAGCGCATCATCCGAAAGCGCCGCAGCTCGGCGATGCATGGCGATTTCAGCCGGGGATTTTACACGGCGACAGGCGCGGAGTACCTCCGAGGCTTCGATCAGATCGGGGATGGCGGCGCGCACCATGTCACCATTCCAAGTGGTCAGGCCGGGTGTTTGCGTCTCCCAGCCAATGCGTTTGCCTGTCAGGTTCCGCTTTGCCAGCAAAGCCGCGAGGTCTTGTGCAGGCGTTGCCCCCTCAACTTCGGTCCAGATATGAATATGGTCATCATCAAGGGTTGAGGTATGGCGCGCTTGGCGTAAATCCGGCGCGCGGGTCAGCAAATCAACCTCTCCTTCCGCACTCAATATCATGCACTGAAACATCGCAAAGCCGAACGTGTCATAGCCGGTGAGCCAGAGATGGCTTTCGGGAGCAAATAACAGAATGGCATCGAGATTGGCGGCTTCGAGGGCGGCCTGCGCCCGCGAAAGGCGCGCGGCAAATTCATCGGCTTCAAAATGTATCGGCATAGTCGATCCGTCAGTATGAGAAGGCGGCATCTTTATCATGATGTCCGGTATCGCATCACATATGGAACCTATGACCCTCAACAAAAAACGGCCCCGCAAAATACGGAGCCGCTATGAGACCTAAGAATATATTCTTGAATTAATCGATGCGGCCTCTGCCACCCTTACCTCTTCCATGGTGAGGACGGTGAGGACGATGGACACCGTGCGGACGATGAGGGCGATGTGGACGTTTTACGCCGCGTCCGTTTCCACGACCCTGATTGATAACCGTGACATTGTTGTTGATGCGGCTACCACCGCCACCAAAGAAGCCACCACCAAAGAACCCGCCGCCATAGAAGCTCGGGAAGAATGTCGGCTGATAGATCGGCGCAGGTTGCTGAACGACCTGAGGAGCTTGAATAATTTGTGGCGCCTGATGAACTGGGGGAGGCGTGATATTGATGATCGTGCGAGTCGCCGTTGCTGGTACAGCCACGGTTTCATAAACCGTTCTCGGGCGCAGTTGATATGTCGTGGTTGGAACATTCTCAACGACAGTACGGGTGCGCGATTCCATCACAGTGGTTTCTACGTCTTCAAAGACGGTTTCCATTTCTGTACGGAATTCCGTTTTCTCGACAGTTTCTGTGATTGTTTCAGGAACCAGCCGGGTGACTTCGCGAGGAACTTCCTTCGTGCGTGTGCGCTCGACTTGTTTGTAAACAGTCACCGGTACGGTTTCGAAGTAGACCTCTTCTACGGTTTCCATAACCGTTTCGGTAACTTCTTTATTGACGGTGCGTTCGACTTCTTCCGTTGTTGTAAACGGAACCTGACGTTCGACCTGACGCTCAACCCGCTCAGTTTTCGTTACAGGAAACTGCTCCGTGATGGTGCGTTTAACTTGTTGATTTGTTGTGACGGGAACACGGTCATAAACGGTTTTAGCAACCTGTTGGGTTGTCGTCGTAGGATGCTGTATTGTGGTGGTTGATGTCGTCGTCCCTTGATGCGACGAGCAAGTCGTATGGACTGCTTCACAACTGGCATAAGCAGACGTACCGCCCATCCCAAAACTCATCAACGCGGCGAGCGCTACTCTTTTTGCAAACATTGAAACTTCCATCCTCGTATCTCTCACAATCTCACAATCAGGTGACCAAGTCCCCCTTCATAATAATGATTGTGACACGAAATGAGACGATTTGGGAAAAAAAAAGGATATCTCCCCCTAATTGCTTCCTAAATTGAACCAGAATAGGATAGAAAAAGTTAAAATTATAAAGAGTGTTTGTTAGAAAGCTCAGGCTTCACAACCGTCTAAATATCATAGATCGTACGATTTATTGAACTGCATCTAACGAATTCGTGAAAAACGTGTATTGAAAAATTTACACTGCAAAATCGTCAATACAGGTTGTGGTTGTCGTATTAGACGCCCGAACTTGATTCCCGAACGATTCACAAACGACGTACACTGTGGAGGCACATTTCGCATTAACCAACACGACGGCAACGGAACGGATTAACGCAATCCTGCAAGATAAATTTTATCAGATGGCGGCGAGCTGGATTATGGATGGTTTCCGCGCCACCAGCCGTTGGTGGTTCGACAGCTAAAATCTATAACGGGGAAGCGTCATGCGCCTCCCCTTTCATATTAAATGCTGACCGGCGAAAGTTATCTCCCGATTTTTGCCGGAGAGTCAGCCAATCACTGCGCCGTCGTCGCGGGTCACAGCGACGACTCCTGAACGCGGCACAGTGTCGCCACCTCCCGGCCAATGACTGTCGTATCCTTTTTCGCCCGGATGCTGGATGCCAACAAACATCGTTCGTCTGTCCGGCGAGAAACTCAGCCCCGTGACTTCGCACGCCAACGGCCCAACGAGGAACCGCCGGATTTCTCCGGTATCCGGATCAGCGGCAAGCATCTGGTTATTACCCTGACCTTCAAAGTCTTCTTTGTTGCCATAGTTCCCATCGGTCTGAATCCAGAGGATACCATTATTATCGAAGGCAATGCCGTCGGGAGAATTGAACATATTGCCAGCGTTCACATTCCCTGATCCAGCTCGATTATCGCTATGCACAGCGGGGTTACCGGCCAAGACAAAGATATTCCATTCAAAACCTTCCGCTGTGTGATCTCCGCGATCCGGAGTCCAGCGGACGATCTGTCCATACTTATTGCCTTCGCGCGGATTAGCGCCACCGACCGGCGTGGCATCACCGCCTGCATTCGGCTTGATGCCCCGGTTTTTATTGTTGGTCAGAGCCACATAAATCTCGGCACGATTTGGATGTGAGGTCACCCATTCAGGCCGATCCATCGTCGTGGCACGCACTTTTGAACCGGCCATACGCGTATTCACTGCAATTTCTGCGGCGCTCATTTGCGTCGTTTCAGGCGTCAAAGCCATCCACTTACCGCGCCCATTCTCATAGAATTTCGCGGCATAAAGCGTGCCTTTGTTGAGCAGCTGTGACGTGTCGCCGCCCACCGCATAGGACTCATCAGAGACAAAACGATAGACAAACTCACCGCGCTCATCATCGCCCATATAGACAACAACACGGCCATCGCCATTGATCACAACTTCGGCGTTCTCATGCTTGAAACGGCCCAACGCAGTGCGCTTTATCGGCGTCGAATACGGATCGGACGGATCAATCTCGACGACATAACCATTACGGTTAGACTCGTTTGGCTCTTTCGCGATGTCAAAACGATCCTCAATCTGCGCCCAACCATAGCCCCAGTCTTTGACACCGATGCCATAGCGTTTCTTTTCGCCTGAAATCTCAATGTCAGGATCGGAAGAACTGTAATAACCGTTGAAGTTCTCTTCGCAGGCCAAATATGTGCCCCAGGGAGTCTCGCCATTTGCACAGTTATTCCAAGTGCCTCGGGTGAGTGTCCCGTTGGGGTCCGCGCTGGTTTTGACAAGATCACTGCCCGCCGCCGGTCCTTCGATCTTCATTTCCGTTTGCGGTGTGATCCGCCGGTTATAGGGGCTGTCTTTTACCGGCGTCCATTTGCCCTCGTTCTGCGTCAGCTCAACAACAGTAACACCATGCGCTAACATTCCTTTGAGCACATCATCATCGGTTTCGGGCAGTTTCGACTCGCGATGCGCATTGGCAATGTCGCGGTTTACATATTCCTGATTGATGACCAGCACCGTGCGGCCATCAATCGTAAAGACAGTCATGCCGTCATTATTATCCCCGAAAGCCATCGCTTGCTGTTCAGGTGTGCCGCGCACAGACCAATCGAATTCAGGCGCGTTCGACCAGAGCGGATCGCCCCAATTCACGACCGAATGCGCGCTAAATCCTGTTGGGACAGTGACAGTATCCGCCGTGGTCGCGGCAACTTGCTCAAACCCAAAGCGCCCGGCTGCGCTGGCCGGTTTTCCAAATCCTGCAGCTCCGGTTACGAATGTCGCCGTTCCCATGGCCATGACATTCATAAAGCCACGGCGGGAGATTGCATTTTCGACAATCGCATCGAAATCATTCTCTTCCGGGCGCGGGTATTCTATTTCGTCAAAGTCATCAAACGAGGGAGCGTCGTCAAAATCTTTCATCACGAGTATCCTTCTTGAGATTAGATCTTTGCCATAACTGCCTAGCGTGACAGTTTTGTCTCAAGCCCGCCCAGCGCCCCGAATTGTGGTGGCGTTCGGCTGCCCGGACCCTTTAAAGCCTATGCCTTCTGTTCCGGGTAAAAAAGGGGAAAATCACGATGCATGACATCGCGCGCTGATCGCTTTATACCCCTCTCAATACCCGAGCAACCAAGGCCAAACCCATGCACGACATCCGCTTAATCCGCGAAGACGCAGCCGCTTTTGACGCCGCCCTTGCACGTCGCAAAGTCGACCCGCAATCAGCATCTCTGCTCGCCTTGGACGAAAAGCGCCGCGCGCTTGTGACGCAATCCGAAACGCTACTGGCAGAACGGAACGCTGCCTCGAAACAAGTTGGCGCAGCAAAAGCCAAAGGCGATGATGCAGAGTTCGAACGGCTCCGCGCGCTGGTTTCAGAGAATAAAGATAAAATTGCCGCGCTAGAGGCTGAAACAGCCGAGGCCGACTCCGCGCTGCGGGATGCATTGATGCAGCTACCGAATCTGCCAAACGCCGATATCCCCGACGGTGCGGATGAAGCCGATAATGTTGAAGATAAGACATGGGGAACACCGCCCAGTTTCAGCTTTGAGCCAAAGCAGCATTTCGACCTTGGCGAAGCGATGGGCTGCATGGATTTTGAAACCGCTGGCAAATTGTCAGGCGCGCGGTTCATGTTGCTCTCGGGTGCGCTGGCCCGCCTGCACCGGGCGCTCGCACAGTTCATGCTCGATACGCATGTTGATAAGAATGACCTGACCGAAGTCTGGACGCCGGTACTGGTGCGCGATGAAGCCATGCTCGGCACTGGGCAACTTCCGAAATTCGCCGAGGATAGCTATCGCACAACGAATGGATGGTGGCTCATTCCCACGGCAGAGGTCACATTGACCAATACCGTTGCGGGAGAGATCGTTGACGAAGCCGCCCTGCCCCGCCGCCTGACCGCACACACACAATGTTTCCGCTCAGAAGCAGGCAGTGCAGGCAAGGATACGCGCGGGATGCTGCGCCAGCACCAGTTTGAAAAAGTCGAGATGGTGACTATCAGTAAACCGGACGACTCCGATGCCGAATTAGAGCGGATGCGCGGCTGTGCCGAAGGCATCTTAGAAGCACTCGGCCTTGCCTATCGCACAGTTGTGCTCTGCACCGGCGATATGGGCTTTGGTGCACGCAAAACCTATGACATCGAAGTCTGGATGCCGGGGCAGGACAGCTATCGCGAAATATCCAGTTGCTCCACTTGTGGGGATTTCCAAGCCCGCCGGATGAACGCGCGCTGGCGTCCGGCCCCTGTAGATGGCGGCAAAGCAGGCAAGCCCGAATACGTTCATACCCTAAACGGGTCCGGCCTTGCAGTGGGCCGTTGCCTGATTGCTGTGATGGAAAACGGCCAACAGGAAGATGGCTCTATCGCTATCCCCGAAGTCCTACAAAAATATATGGGCGGCGCGAGCCGGATTGGTGCGGATGGCGCGCTGGTGTAATCAGCGAAAGCTAATCCCTAAAAAATAAAGCCGCTTTCGGGCGCACGTTAAACAAACTGTTCAGCATCGCGCCGGGCGCATACCGGCGGCAAGCGCAGGGTTAAAGTCGTTTGGTAATACGCTACGCCGATGCACCTGCCGCGCGTCGTCCGGTCTAGGGATAAGATCGGACGCAATCGCTATGCGATTGCTAAATATCCAAGTTCTCCACGCTGAGGGCGTTATCCATAATGAAGTCGCGGCGGGGTTCTACCAAATCGCCCATCAGGTTCGAGAAAATCTGATCCGCTTCATCCACATGCTCGACTTGTACTTGCAGCAAGGTGCGGGCTTCGGGGTCCAGCGTCGTTTCCCAAAGCTGATCCGCGTTCATCTCACCCAGACCTTTATAGCGCTGCAGCGCCACACCGCGTTCGCCTTCGATCATCACACCGTCGATCAAATCCGATGGAGAGCGCACGGTGATTTTGCGTTCTTTACGCTCGAAGGCCGCTGCCTTCGCATAAGTCTCATCGAGGCTTTCGGCCATCTCGTGCAGCTTGCGCGCTTCAGCCGAGTTCAGCATTGCACTGTCAAGTGTGCGGGTCTCTGTGACACCGCGGACGGTCCGCATGAAACGGATGCCGCCTTCGGCATTCGGGCTGCCTTCCCATCCGCGTTCCGTTTCCGGCGCGATGATATTGAGGCGATCAGCGATCCGGTCCGCAAGTTTCTGCGCCTGCTTTGTGTCCGAAAGAACTTCGGGATCGAGCGCACCCGCAATCGCGGCTTGTTCCATGACAAAGCGTGGCAAGGATGGCGGCAAGTTGCTCATCAGCGCTTTGACCTTGCGCGCCTCTTCAACAACGCGCTTCAAATCCGGTCCCGCCAGCACTTCGCCATTGGCGAGCGTCATGCCCGCACCGTCAATGCCGCTATCGAGCAGGTAATCTTCGAGCGAGCGTTGGTCTTTCAGATAGACTTCAGACTTGCCGCGCGCAACTTTGTAAAGCGGCGGTTGGGCGATGTAGAGATACCCACCTTCGATCAACTCGGGCATCTGGCGATAGAAGAATGTAAGCAACAGCGTGCGAATATGCGCGCCGTCCACATCGGCATCAGTCATGATGATGACCTTGTGATAGCGCAGCTTTTCAATATCGAATTCATCGCGCCCGATGCCTGTTCCAAGCGCCGTGATCAGCGTGCCAATTTCTTGACTACCAAGCATCCGATCAAAACGCGCGCGCTCGACATTCAGGATTTTACCCCGCAGCGGCAGCACCGCCTGATTGTTCCGGTTGCGGCCTTGCTTTGCCGAGCCACCCGCTGAATCGCCCTCCACGATGAAGAGTTCGGATTTCGTCGGGTCGCGCTCTTGGCATTGCGCGAGTTTGCCCGGCAGCGAGTTAATGTCCTGACCTTTTTTACGGGTCAGCTCGCGGGCTTTACGGGCCGCCTCACGCGCTTGCGCCGCCTCGACGATTTTCATGACGACGGCTTTTGCGTCTTTCGGGTTTTCCTCGAACCACTCGCTGAGTTTCTCGTAGACCATGCCTTCAACAGCGGGGCGAACCTCTGAGGAAACGAGTTTTTCTTTGGTCTGCGAAGAGAACTTCGGGTCGGGAACTTTTACCGACAACACGCAAGTCAGCCCCTCACGCGCGTCTTCACCGGACAGCGTGACTTTTTCTTTTGAGGCAATGCCCGAGCTGCTGGCATAGTTGTTCATCACACGGGTCAGCGCCCCGCGAAAGCCCGACAAATGGGTTCCGCCATCGCGCTGCGGAATGTTGTTGGTGAAGGCCAGAACATTCTCATGATAGCCGTCGTTCCACCACAGCGATGCCTCAACAGTAATGCCGTCTTTCTCGCCGCGCACAGTAATCGGCGGTTCAAAGATCGGGCTTTTTGAGCGGTCGAGATACCTGCAGAAGGCTTCGACGCCGCCCTCGTAGAACAACTCGGACTCGACATGTTCGGCGCTACGTTCGTCGCGCAGCTTGATACGGACACCCGAGTTCAAGAACGCCAATTCGCGCAAGCGGTGCTCAAGCGTTTTGAAGTTATATTCCGTCATGGTGAAGGTTTCGGCGGAGGCATGGAATGTCACGCGCGTGCCTTTGCGCCCGCCTTCCGCATCGCCCACAACTTCGAGAGGCTTCGTCGTCTCGCCATGCTCAAAGCGGCAGGTATGTTCTTTGCCGTTACGCCAGATCGTTAGTTCCAGCCAATCAGACAAGGCGTTCACGACCGAGACGCCTACGCCGTGCAAACCGCCCGATACTTTATAGGAGTTCTGATCGAACTTACCGCCCGCGTGAAGCTGGGTCATGATGACTTCAGCGGCGGAGATGCCTTCTTCTTCGTGGATGTCCACGGGGATACCGCGCCCATTATCATCGACCATGACAGAGCCGTCAGGGTTCAGGACGACCATGACCCGATCAGCATGACCCGCCAGCGCTTCATCAATCGCGTTATCCACGACTTCGTAGACCATATGGTGCAGGCCGGACCCGTCATCGGTATCCCCGATATACATGCCGGGCCGTTTGCGAACGGCTTCCAACCCGCGCAGGACTTTGATGCTGTCCGCGCCGTATGTTTCAGGGTCTACACCCTCGGGGATTGTGTCTTCAGCCATTGTACCTGTCTTCCCGTCTAACTCGCAGCGATGGCGGCGCCTGCGCCGATCATCACGCCTCCGGTCGCGCGGTTGACCCGCTGCACCGATTTTTCATTTTTCAAGAGTGTCCGCGCTTTTGCCCCAGCATAGGCGTAGGAGGAATCCAGCGCCAAGCCGATGGGCAGTGTCACCGCCAAAATCGCTATCGCATCCCAAATACCCAGCATGGTCATATCGAAGAAGCCGGGGAAGATCGCCATATAGAACAGCGCCGCTTTCGGATTGCCGAGATTAATCAGCGCACCTGACCAAAACGCCCGCAGAGAACTCGGGCTTATCGGCGGGCCATCATCGGCGGCCACAATGCTCGTGCGGCTGCTCAACAAAGTCCAGCCGATCCAGATCAGCCATGCTGCCCCGATCCAACGCAGGCTTTCGAGCGCCCAAGCATGGGTCGCCGCCAGCGCCGCCAAGCCAAAGACAGCCAGCAAAACGTAGATGCACTCAGCCAAACTCGCGCCCAACGCCATCATGAAGCCGTTGCGGAACCCGAAAGCCGCAGAGCGCGCGGCAATCGCAGCCACAAAAGGACCCGGCGAGACAACCATCACCGCAAATGCAGCCGCAAAAAGCGCAAGTTGATACAGCTCGATACTCACACCAAACCCTCGCGTTTCAGAGCGCGAAAGGGGCTGAGATCAACGGTCTTTTTTTCGAGGTATATCACGAGAAAGAGATTACCCTGTTTCGGGGGGTAATGTCCAAGTTTTCCTTACCTTTTTCGGTATTTTAGGAGGCTTACGGAAGATCGATGATTTCGCGTAATTTTCGCTTTAAAATCTTGCCATAAGCGCTTTTCGGAAGGGTCTCTAAAGCGATATACTTTTTCGGGCGTTTGAACCGTGCAATCCTCTCCCGGCAAAGGGCATCCAATTCAGCCTCCGGCAGCGCTTTACCGTCCCGCATGACCACAAAAGCCACCACTTGTTCGCCCCAGTCGGGGTGCGGTGCGCCGACGACAGATGCTTCTGCTACCGTAGGGTGATCCAGCAGAACCGTCTCAACCTCACGCGGGTAAATATTTGATCCCCCTGAGATAATCAAATCCTTGGATCGGTCGAGTAGATGCAGGAAACCACCCGCATCAAATCGGCCAATATCGCCGGTATGAAGCCACCCGCCGCGCAGCGCCTCTGCTGTGGCCGTCTCGTCCCGCCAATATCCCCGCATAACCGTCGAGCCTCTGACCAGAACTTCGCCGGTTTCATCCGTGCGCACTTCGACAGCAGTTTGCGGAAAACCGACCGAGCCGACAATCTCTCGCCATTGGGGGTGGGAGCGGTCGGCATACCAGCGCTTTGACAGGCCGGTGATGCACATCGGAGTCTCGCCTTGACCATAAAGCTGTGCGAGGCGGGGACCGATCACCTCTAATGTGCGCTCGACATCACCAACATGCATGGGTGCGCCGCCATAGATGATCGTTTTAAGCGGTGAAAGATCCGCCTCAGCGGTTGCGCCATGATCTGCCAAGCGCGTGACCATTGTGGGCGCGGCGAACATCGAGACACCTTGCCAGTGAGGTAACAGCGCCAACAGTTCATCGGGTTGAAACCCTCGGGAATCAGGCACGACTTGCGCCGCCATCGCCATCAAATGCGGCACGATATAAAGGCCGGAGCCATGAGACATCGGCGCGGCATGAAGGATGCTGTCGGTCGGCGCGATGCTGTCGATATCGGTAAAATAACTATACCCCATCGCCATCAGGTTTTGATGGGTCAGCATTGCGCCTTTGGGTCGTCCGGTCGTCCCGGATGTATAAAACAACCAAGCGAGATCATCGGGGGACGCAGAAGGGCCGGTATAACGCTCACTTTGCAGAGCTTTTGCGAAATCAGGGGTTTCCGCCTCCAGCACCTCAAGTACCTCCGGCGAAGCGGCAGCGCGGGCTGTGGTGGCCAAATCGGGCGTCGTGACAATCGCTTTTGCCCCTGAATGGTCGAGCATATAGGCAAATTCGCGCTCATGGAGCTTGGCATTCATTGGAACCGGAACCAATCCCGCGCGCCAACACGCGGCGAGCGTGATCACAAATTCAGGACAGTTCGAGGCGATCAGGGCAACGCGATCCTGAGCCTTGAGGCCTAGCCGATTGATGAAATACCCCGCCAGCCGACTGGCGCGATCTTCCAATTCAGCAAAAGTTGCGACGGTTTTTGCGCCGTAGCCTATCGCGGGGCGGTTCGGGGCGATTTTTGCAGCGCGGTCTATGAGATGGGAAAGGTGCGGCATCGACTTATGCTATCGCGTTTTGGCGTTTTGTTGAATCGGGTTTCACGCAGGCTCCGCCACGGACCCAGCTTCACCTTCCTTTACGACAAAGCGTTGAGCGCTGGACCCCAATGCCTCGAACAGCGCCCATTCAGTGCCGGTCATCCATGCTTGCGCGCCAAGTGTTTCAATCTCGGCGAATAACAACGCGCGGCGGTCGGCATCGAAATGCGCGGCAATCTCATCAAGTAACAAGATCGGCGGTGCGCCGGTTTGAGCTGTCAAAGCGCGGGCATTGGCGAGAATAAGACTAACCAGGAGGGCCTTTTGTTCGCCGGTGGAACAAGCAGAAGCAGGTGTATCCTTAGCCGCATACCGAACAGCAAGGTCGCTGCGATGGGGGCCAAACAAGGTGCGCCCCGCCAAACCATCGCGCGGACGGGAATCGAACAAGCGGGCGCGATAGGTTTCCGCATCGGGGGACTCTTCCTCGAACTCTCCTTCCAGCACGGCGTCGGCGCGGGGAAAAGCGCTTTCCTCGTCTTGGGCGGCCAATAATCCGGCGAGCGCTGTGCGGCGGCCTGCGGCCATCCCCAATCCAGCCTCAACAAGCTGTGCCTCAAGCGCGCTCATCCAGCGGGGATCGGAAATGCCATCTTTCAACAGCCGGTTCCTATCGCGCATCGCTTTTTCATAGCGCGAGGCATGTTCAGCGTGTTCGGGCGCAAAGCTGAGGGCGATACGATCCAGAAAACGGCGGCGCTCTGCCGGACCTTCGACAAAAACACGATCCAGCGCGGGGGTGAGCCACAAAATACGGGCGATACGGCCCAATGACAGCACCGAGACGGTCTTCTCATCGCGTTTTGCCATGCGGCGTTGCTCCGGCTCGGCCCCTGTCCAAAGAAGTGTCGGATCGGTTGGGGTGTCGAGTGTGGCGGTGACGGACCAGCCTACGCCTGCTTGCGTCCGCGCAAAATCTGTCGGCTGCGCACGTCGTAACCCTCTACCGGGTGCGAGCAGTGAAACCGCCTCAAGGATATTGGTCTTCCCCGCCCCGTTCGGACCGGCAAGCGCAATGACATTCGCACCAACATCAAGGTCAGCGCGCGCATAAGAGCGAAAGGCAATCAGCCGGAGGGTTCGCAGAGCTAGGGTCACGCGGATGTTCTACGCGAGGCGAGCCGAGGTGGAAAGAAAGGGTTTATCCCTCAGCGTTTTACAAATCTCAGGCGATCTAACGCTTGTAAAACTGCAAGTAATTCACGCTCATATTTTGCGATGTCGACCATTTGCGAGTCAGTGGATTGAAATCAACGCCGCAATGATCCGCAACACGATACCCTTGCGGCAACAGCACATCGTCCAATTCGCTCGGTTTGACGAATTTGCTCCAGCTATGCGTGCCTTTTGGCAGCCATCGCATGATGTATTCCGCCCCGACAATCGCTTTGACAAAAGACGTCGGGGTCCGGTTCAGCGTTCCTATGACCATGACACCGCCCGGTTTGACGAATTTGCTCAGGATATCGAGAAAGACGCCCGCATCGGCAACATGCTCGACGACCTCCAGCGACATGACAATATCGAATTCCTGCCCGGACTCGGCGATATCTTCGGGTAAGGCATGGCGGTAGTCGATTTGCAAACCCGAACTCTCAGCGTGCTTTTTTGCGATCAGGATATTTTGTTCGGAGGCATCAATGGCGGTCACGGTTGCGCCAAGCCGCGCCATCGGCTCGCTTACAATGCCAGCGCCGCATCCGACATCCAGCAAAGACAGCCCCGCAAGCGGGTGGTCCGCATTGGCATCCCTTTCCATCAGCAAAGGTAGAGACTCGGACAATTTCCCGATGCGCGCGGCATTAAACGCATGGACAACTTTAAACGCGCCGCCCGGTTTCCACCACTCATCTGCAAGTTTGTTGAAACGCGAGATTTCTTCGGGATCGACCGTGCTGGTTTCCAAACTGCCCTTCGAGAAGGCAGCACGTTTTTTATCTTTATAAATCATCGCTCGCCTCAGCCGATATGCGCTGATCGTTGATATGGTCTATACGCACTCTTTTCCAAGCACGGCACAGACCTGCACGATCATGTCGATGGAGAAGCAACCGCTAAACACGCATGGGCATGACGACATAGATCACATTGTCATCGCCAGCTTCCCGAACCAGTGTCGGCGCTGCGCTGTCGGCAAACTCGAAGAGAGCATTTTCGCGTTCGATTTGGCCTGCAATCTCAGTCAGGTACTTGGCGTTAAAGCCGATTGCCATTGGTTCCGCCGCATAAGCAACAACCATTTCTTCATCAGCCGTGCCGCTTTCCGGTGAATTGACCGAGAGCGTCAGTTTATCCTCATCCATTTCCAGCTTTACGGCCCGGGATTTTTCGGAACTGACCGTCGCAACGCGATCAACGGCAGAGGCAAACATTTTTGCATCCACGGTCAGAACCTTGTCATTTCCGACCGGAATAACCCGCGTGTAGTCAGGGAACTGACCGTCAATCACTTTGGAGGTTAGCACCGTGCGACCACAGGAAATCCTGATTTTCGCTTCTGAAACGGCAACTTGAGCCACCGCGTCGGCATCTTCGAGCAGCTTGCCAAGCTCGGCCACCGTCTTGCGCGGCACGATCACGCCGGGGGCTTCGGCTGCACCATTCGGCAAGGGCATATCTACCCGTGCCAGCCTGTGACCGTCCGTTGCCACCGCGCGCAGCTTGTCATCAATCACATGGAGATAGACGCCGTTAAGATAATAGCGCGTTTCCTCGGTTGAGATCGCGAAACGGGTTTTCTCGAACAGGCGGTTTAGCTCTCCGGCGGTCATCTCGAAATGATGGCCATATTCCGAAGACGCCATGACCGGATAATCCGACGAAGGCAGCGTCGCGAGGGCAAAGCGGGAGCGCCCTGAACTCACCGTCAACCGCCCGTCTTCGACATTGAGCGACAGGGAAACTTCAGACCCGTCGGGCAATTTACGCACAATTTCATAAAGCGTCTGGGCGGGCGCGGTGACTGCACCACTGCTCTCGACCTTGGCATCCATCGTCTCAACAGCTTCGATATCGAGATCAGTCGCAGTGAGCGAAAGACTGGCCCCGTCGGCCTTCAGCATCAAATTCGAGAGAATCGGGATCGTATTGCGACGTTCGACAACGCTTTGAACATGACTAAGCGATTTCAACAACGCGGCGCGTTCTGCCGTTACTTTCATCTCACCCTCGCGAATCGTCTTGGGGTGCAGAAGGTACAGATTTCAGCGCCGTGATGCGAGTACCCTCTGGAACTTTTGCGAAACAATGCGTATGAGGCGCGAAACCGCTAGGAAATCAAGATGATTGAGACTGATACCTCCACCCTGACGCAACTCGGCAAAGATGTCGTCGCACCGACGAATCCCGATGAAGCTGTGCTGGAGCGGGTCCCGAACGGCAATGCGGGAACCGCCTATCTGGTGCGTTTCACCGCGCCGGAATTCACGTCGCTTTGCCCGATGACCGGCCAGCCAGACTTTGCGCATCTGGTGATTGATTATGTGCCTAGCGAGTGGTTGGTGGAATCCAAGTCGCTCAAGCTGTTTCTAGGATCATTCCGCAATCACGGAGCCTTTCACGAGACGTGCTCGGTGGGTATCGCACAAAGGCTGGTGCGTGAGCTGGACCCGGTTTGGCTGCGGATCGGAGCTTATTGGTATCCGCGCGGCGGCATTCCGATTGATGTCTTCTGGCAAACCGGCGAGCCACCGGCGGGGCTTTGGCTGCCCGATCAAGGTGTGCCGACCTATCGCGGGCGGGGGTAAAGCGTTACGCCGCGCGCAGGTTCCACGTGACTGCGCGGAACGGGATCAGCATCATTAGGGTGATCGACAGCTTTACGAGCCAATCAGCCACGCCGAAATTCACCCACCCGCCAGGGAAAATGGCGTCTCCGGTTCCAGCAAAGGCCATCACCCAGAAAATCAGGCTGTCTATCGTTCCCGCCAGAACCGAGGAAATCAGAGGGGCTTTCCACCATGTTCCCTCGCGCAAGCGGTTAAATACCGAGACATCGAGCAACTGCGCCGCCAGAAATGCCGTCCCAGAGGCGACAGGAATTCGGCCCGCATCGAGCCAGAAATCTTTGCTCGACAACAACTCCATGGCTGACACTGCCCCCATATCCGGCAGACTTTTCACGAACGAAATCGACCCGATCACTGAGAGAATAACGCCCAGAATAAAGCCGACAAAGATCACACGCCGCGCGGAGACGGCTCCGTAAGCGCGGTTCATCAAATCAGTGACAAGAAACGAAATCGGATAAATCAGCGCTGCCCATTGAATGTGCCCGCTGAAATTCAGCCCTGTCAAAGCATCCATGTCGATGCCGAGGATTGTTTTTACCGGTGTGGTTACCAGATAATTGGATGCTGCAACAATGACAGCCATCGCCAAGATGCCTGCTAGAACTTGAGGGCTTGTCCAGCCGTATCGCGTCTGAGTATGCATCATCTTACTATTCCGGTGTTAAGTGTGATCAGCGCGCTTATCACCCAAGCGCGAAAGGAGCAAGTTATGTCCGCAATTTCGGTAGGCTTCGAACACCCGACGAATCCAGATTTAACGGCCATGCACGACGCCCGCATAGCCTTTAGTTTCGAAGGCTATGACCCTGCAGATTGCTTCACGCCGCCCATATCCGCACTGGCAAATCCTGATATGCGGTTTCGGGTGGCACGCTTGGATGGCGCTGTTGTCGGCATGGCCGCACTTCGTATGGATGACGGATGGGGAGAGGTAAAAGCCGTTTTTGTCGACCCTGCGACGCGCGGCAAAGGGGTCGCAAGAGCTTTGATGGATAACCTTGAGACAACCGCACGGGAGGAAGGTCTAAGCACATTACGACTTGAGACCGGAAACCTGCATAAAGATGCACTGCAATTTTATCCCCGCTTAGGCTGGATTGAGATCCCCCGGTTCGATCCATACCCTGTCAACGAGACGAGCATTTTTTTCGAGAAGGTGCTGTAATGCGTTGGTCTTGGTTCCCTTTCCTTTTGTTTTTCACCGGATGTGATGACCTGCCAGATGCGAGCGCTGAACGCGCCGCTGATACCATCCGCATCGCAAGCTATAATACACATCTGGCTCGCGGTGAGGTTGGCAAGCTCATCACCGAGTTAAAAGACGGGTCCGCGCAGGTTGATGCCGTGGTCCGCGTGATTGCGCTGGCCAATCCTGACATCTTGCTGGTGAACGAGCTGGATTATGACAACGAACGTGAAGCGTTGAAATTATTTCAAGAGAGGCTTGCGGATGCTGGGGTTGAATACGCCTATAGCTTTGTTGCCCCCGTCAATACCGGCAAGCCAACAAAGCTGGATTTGACAGGCGACGGGAAAGATTATGGCCCTGAAAATGCCCAAGGGTGGGGTGTTTTTGAAGGTCAGTTCGGGATGGCGATCCTGTCCCGCTTGCCTATCCTCAGCGATGATACCCGCACGTTTTCGGGCGTTCGATGGAGTGAGATGCCGGATAACCTCTATCCGCTCGATTATTACCCGGAAGAAGCGCTGGAAGTCCTGCGGCTGTCCTCCAAAAGCCATTGGGATGTTCCGATCAAAGCGGGCGATACGACAATTCATCTTCTTGCCAGCCACCCCACCCCGCCGGTTTTCGATGGCGAGGAAGACCGGAACGGGCGCAGAAACCATGACGAAATCCGCTTTTGGGCCGATTACATCGACGGGGCCGATTGGATGCTGTCAGACCAAGGCACTGAGGGCGGGCTAGCCGATGATGCCAGCTTTGTCGTGATGGGTGATCTTAACAACGACCCGGAGAATGGCGATGGTCGCCACGAGGCGATTAAAAAGCTGATCAATCACCCCCGCATAGAAGATACAGCCCCGAAGGGAGCAGCGGAGACTGCTACGGCTGATTTCGATGAGGTTGGGCAGCTGCGCGTCGATTACGTGCTGCCCTCGAAAGATTTGCAAACCGTTACCTCCGGCGTCCTCTGGCCGAAAGAAGGCGATCCAATGCGCGAAGTTGTACACAGCGCCTCGGACCATCGTCTGGTGTGGCTGGATATAAAATTGCCGGGATCGGAAAAATAACTCTTACTTGGCACGAAAATCGCTTAAGCTACCATCATGGAGAATGTCGAAGACCTCCCCCCGGCCTTTGACGACCATATCCGCTCTGCCGCTTCTGACGTAACAAGATCGTTCAGAAGCGGCAGGCGGCCAATTATCAGTAAGAACTACGACACGATCAGATTTAAGCCCTGCTTGCGGCCGCATTGCGGCGTGTTGAGATAGCCTTCAAGCATCAAGGCCGATTTCTCTCGTATCTTGGTATGAAAGTGGTCCGGGAATTTAGACTTATGATGGGGGGCGACCTTCAGTCCACCCAAAATCCCGAACCAATCAGGGGGATAGCAACCATCATGCCGTGGGATCATAGGAACAATTTTACATATATCTCCGCATACGGATCAACCAACTGGCATACAACTGGAAACGGATTTCCGATGGATGTTTGGACGTAGGAGATTCCGTAAATGCCATTGGAAGATTTTTCTCATGAAGAGATCGTTGAATATGCGACCACCCTCTACGGCAATGACTGGCGCACTTTGCTTGCGCAAAATTTGGGCCTAACGCGGAAACAGCTGGTTCTAACGCTGGCATCGGGTGATCCAATGCCCGAAAGTATCACGATTCCTTTCTTGTCTCTCATCGAAGAGCATTTGCGGAAGCAGGAAGAAACAACCCGCGAAATCAAGAAACGCATTATGGCCATTCGTACCGCCAAACACGGAATCAAACAATCTAAAGAAGAGCGCAGAACTGCTTCGTGAATGGACTGAAGCAGCAATCCACCAAGCATCATGATGGCTAAATTCAATATTGAGTCTGAATTTGCGACTCAATATTGAATTTCAACACGAGAACCTCAGACTCATAGAATGCCGAGCATTCATTCACTGACGCAATCACATGTGTCATAGCCATGAAAAGCAGCAAGTATTGGTTGCAAAAAGCGGCATTCTCAACGCTTTCACCGCGCCACATGGACGATGACGCATTATCTAACTAAATACGAAAACGTAGCTGAGTTTCTGTAAAAGAAACTCTGGCTGGGGCGGCAGGATTCGAACCTGCGCTCTTTGGTACCAAAAACCACTGCTTTACCAGCTAAGCTACGCCCCAACAGAGACCGGGACATTAGCGACCTGTGTCGTACGTTTCAAGCGGTAGAATAAAGATTTACGAAGTAATCTGCGTTTTATTTCCAACGCCGCATTAAACATGAACAAACCAAGATTAAAGAGCCGCTTTAACGTGTAGCAGCATTGCATTATATCCCGTTTGAGCGCTGTGCATCAGGCCGAGGTGATTTACGCATCGCGATAAGATAGGCTCACCGCAAAAGCAGACGTATGCTTCGCCTTCATAACGAGAGTTATTGCACGTGAATTCTAATCAAACCGGCGATGAGATACAGCGATTGATCGATTTGTTGGCCAAGCTGCCCGGCCTCGGACCACGATCCGGCAGGCGCGCGGCGCTGCATCTCATCAAAAAGCGCGATTTGTTGTTGGAGCCTCTGGCCCGTGCCATGGCTGAGGTCGCAGACAAAGTAACCGAATGTGCAGTCTGCGGTGCGGTTGATACGCGCGATCCTTGCTCCATCTGCTGTGATCCGGAGCGCAAAGCCGATGCGATTTGTGTTGTAGAAGAAGCCGGAGATTTGTGGGCGCTGGAACGCACCGGAGCCTTCAAAGGCCGTTATCATGTCCTCGGCGGGGTTTTATCAGCATTGGATGGCGTGGGACCGGAAGATCTGCGTATCCCTGAGCTGGCCCAGCGCGCCAGCGATCCGGCAATAACAGAAATCGTATTGGCATTGAATGCCACAGTCGATGGTCAAACCACCGCTTATTACATCGCCGATGCCCTGGAAGGGTGCAATGTATCCGTATCCGGCCTTGCACAAGGTGTCCCCGTTGGGGGCGAACTTGACTATCTCGACGACGGGACGATCTCGGCTGCCTTCAGACAGCGCAAGACTTTTTGACCTTGTAATGCATGATGTGCATGCTCCGCTTCCGTAACAAATGCGAGTATGCATATTCCGCGATTTTATGTCGCGACAAGGTGATTGCCTCCGCCACATCGCCGCCATGATCCGGCGTATCCCGTTGCACTATGAAAGCATACTTGACCGCCGCGCTTCTTCTTTTGCCTGTATCCGCACAGGCACAAGAGGGGCTTTTCCAAAAGCAATTGACGCTCAGTGCCGCCGAAGCCGCGTTACGAACACCGCCGCCCTCTGACCCTGCCGCATTAATTGAGACGTTGCGGTTTCAAGTCGTCGAAGCGAGCAATCTGGAACGGGCGCGGGTTGGCTTGCCGCCCCTCACATCCGATCCTGTTTTAGATCAGGCCGCCGCCCGGTATTCGCGGAAAATGCGGGACTTGATGTTCTTTGATCATGTTGCCCCTGACGGCGAAACATTCGAACAGCGCCTCCCCCCTGATGAAAAATGGCGTTTTCAGGCATTGGGTGAAAACCTTTGGAGCGGTCAAGGCGCACTCGATTGGCAGTCCACTTATATCTCTACCCAAGCGGCGGCGAATTGGGTCGAAAGCCCCGGCCATCGGGAGAACCTCTTTAATCCTGAGTACACGCTCGCTGGAGTAGGAACCGCGGTTCGCGGAGATGTCATTTATATTACAATGCTCTACGGAACACCGACCGCCGATCCGCAAACAGCAATCCTGCAACGTGATTTCGGTGACCCGCCGTCTGATTTAACAGGCTTCATTGCTTCGCTTGAGCAAAATCTGACCGTAGCATTAAACACTGAGCGCGCGCGGTTGGGATTGCCTCCCCTTCGCTCTGAACCGCTGTTGGCTCAAACATCAAGAACCCATGCACAGACCGCATTATATTCTGGCACTGCATCCGCTGGCGTGCTCGATGATGTGTTCAGGCGTGACCCTTCACGAACAGGCCGCTTGGCCGCCGGCTTCTGGAAAGGGTCCGGCGCTCTGATCTGGCAAGCGGAGAAAGTCGCGATGGATGTGATTGAACGATGGCTAAAGGGGCAAACCGGCTTAGACGCGCTCGATCCCGGATTTGGTGAAGTTGGTTTCGGCATTGCCAGTGACGGCAGCAGCTTGCAGGTCACAGTGGTGTTCGGTGAAGCCCATCGGACGACATTTAACTAGAGTCGCCGAATGCCGGATTCGTGCAGCTGTTAGCCCGACACGGCCTCGACATCTGTTACGAGCTTTTCGATATAAGCGTCTCTCATTCCGGCGGCGCTTAATCGTTCAGCGAGCGTGTCAAGATATTCGCGGCAAGATCCGAGCGACCCTTTTGCTTTCGCAATGGCGGCGACTTTTGCATCCCAGTCGATCTCATGGGCGTAACGGGCATGATCGGGGTTCGAGATAAAGACGCAGCATTGTTTGAGCGTGCCGCCAATTTCAACCGGCAACCACGCTGCACGGTAGACGCCGGAAATCATCTCGCGCCGCCAGAGGATCAGAGTTTCCTCATCCCATCGACCAGCCTCGATCCGCAACGCCATTCCGTCACAAGGCTTGCCGCCTTCGTCCAGTTTATCCAAGCCCAGCCACAAGCCCGGACAATCCGGCGAGCCGCGACCAATGGGCGCCCAAACGCAAAACCGCCTCCCATATCCTTCTAACTTAGCGGGGAGGGTTTCTTGTATTTCGATGATTGGATTCCAGATCAGCGAACCATACCCGAAGACCCATAACTCACCTGTCTGTTCAGCCGCCTTGAGGATCGCTTGCCGCGATGCTTCGAAAGCATCCGCATCCATTAGCTCCATCTCTCCCGGGGCTTCATCCAACATTTGTTGTTTGAAGCTGTCGTTTCTGAGCGAGTCGCGTGAGAGGGGCATGGCATCCTTAGGGGTGATGGGTTTTGGCGGGCTGGTTGACCCTATTTGAATCGCAACGATAATGAAACGCCTTTGGCGGATTGTTGATGAAGGTTATTTCTGGGAGACTATCCTTCGAGACGGACCGGCGGGCTTCCTCAGGGTGAGGATAAAATTTGATTTATCACTGGGGTGCTCGCTGCATTTTTTATCATTTGCTTGTGTCATTCCCGCGAATGCGTGAATCTCCGCCGACTTCAAAAAGATGCCCGCTTTCGCGAACATGACAGTCATACGGATCGAAATAGAATTACCGTTGCAGGGTATTTTAACGGTAAAAACTTTGGAGACTTCGTTAGTCTGTCACCGGTTAAACTGAGCATCGAAGATCGTTTTGACAGCGCGCTGTGCCAGCGTCAGTTTTTCCAGTACCGCCGAAAAATCTGGAACCTCCAATGCCCTCGAGATGGCTGCGCCGAGGGCTGGCGATGCGGTTTCTTTTGAGAGCGGTTTGTCGAGGGCAAGGCGTGAGAATTGTAGAATGGCGGTTTGCAGACGATGCGCCGCATCAAGAGTGTTGCGCTCTTCTACCGTTAGGACTGAGGCATCCGCTAAGGCCGCCATTGTGTCTTGCGCCGTCACTGTTTTGAGCGACCCGCATCCCGCCAGTAAAAGGCGTGTTTGCAGAATGAAATCTATGTCGAGCATTCCGCCGCTGGCAAGTTTTACGTCAAGGGGTTGTTCGTATGCGCTGGGGTTGGCGTCGATCAGGCGATGCCGCATTTCCAGAGCGTTTTCCAAGGTCGTCGCCCGCTCCCTCGGCATCGCTAAAACCTCGTTGACGGATTTCCGTGTGCGGTTGAGCAAATCATCAGGACCGCAAATAATCCTCCCCCGTGTCAGGGACATATGCTCCCATGTCCAAGCCTCTTCCGCTTGATATTTTCTAAATGCCTCTAACCTCGTCGCAAGAGGGCCGGAGCGCCCCGACGGACGCAAGCGCATATCGACTTCGTAAAGCGCGCCCTCAGTCGTCGGCGCTGTCATGGCCCGCACCAGCCGTTGCGTCCAACGGGCAAAATACTGTTGAGGGGAAAGCGGCGACGGGCCATCGGACGCCTCTTCCATATCGTCATAAATGACCAAAAGATCGAGGTCACTGGAGGCCGTCATCTCGCGCGCACCCAAACGCCCCATCGCCAAAACGCACGCGCCTTCCCCCGGTGGATTGCCATGCCGCCGCGCCATTTGCGCCGTGACATGCGGAGCCACTGCACGGATGCAGGTATCGGCCAAGGTAGTATAACCCTGCGCGGCTTCTTCCGGTGATGTGATGCCCCGCAATAATTGCGCGCCAATGCGGAAGTGCTTTTCTTTCGACCAACGACGGCAGGTGTTGAGAATTTCTTCGAAGTCATCGTCCTCTGGCAAAGCCGCCGATAACTCTTCAATAAGCGCGTTTGCATCGGGGATCGGCTCGAAGAAATCCTGCGCCAGCATCGCGTCAATAACTTGCGCGTTTCGGCCAAGGTAATGCGCGAGGCGCGGGGCGGCGGCACATATCTCGGTCAGAAGATCGAGCAAGTTCGGGTTCGCTTCGAAAAGCGATAGAATCTGAACACCAGACGGCAGCCCATGCAAAAACCGATCAAACTCTGCAAGCGCTCCATCCGGGTCATGCGCCGAAGCCGTCGCATCAATGATGCGCGGGATCAGCCTGTCCAGTTTTGCCTGAGCGCGCGGTGTCTTGGTCGCGGTTAATGACGCACTGCTCCATCCCGTCAGCACCGCCGCCGAGCGCGCCGGATCACCGAAACCTTTCCCGGCGAGCATCTCGGCAATTTGATCTTCGGTCTGTGCCGACAGCGGCACGGTACTGTCATCGGCAACATCCTCGTTGAAGAGACGCTCGAAATGACCAGCCACCCGCGTCAGGTGAAAACGTAACTCTGACTCGAGCGATGACACATCGGCAAGGCCGCAAAAATTTGCAACGCGAAGGAGACCCGCTTCGTCATTTGGCATCGTATGCGTCTGAGCATCCTCGAGCATTTGCAGCCGATGTTCGAGTGTTCTCAGATATTCATAACTTTGCGAGAGTTCTTCCTGAGTTTTCGAAGTGACCCATCCGTGTTTTACAAGAGTTTTTAGGGTGTTTTGCGTCTTGCGTTCGCGAAGCTCGGGTTCTCTCCCGCCCGCGATGAGTTGTTGCGTCTGGGCGAAAAATTCAATCTCGCGAATGCCGCCGCGTCCAAGTTTTATGTTGTGCCCGGCGACAGCGATCTCTGCATGGCCTTTATGTTGATGAATCAAAGTCTTCATGTTGCGGACGTCTTCGATCGTCGCGAAATCGAGATACTTGCGCCAGACAAACGGAAGCATTCCACGCAGAAATTCTTCACCCGCCGCGATGTCTCCGGCCACGGTACGGGCTTTGATAAAAGCCGCACGCTCCCAGTTTTGACCGAAACTTTCGTAATATCGCTCTGCCGCATCCATGCCCATGCAAGCAACAGTCGAGCTGGGGTCGGGACGCAAACGAAGATCAACGCGGTGGACATACCCGTCAGCCGTTTGATCTGAAAGGATTTTTACGAACTGCCGGGTGAGCTGATTAAAGCGCTGCTTAATACGGGCATACTCGTCGGCAGCGTGACGCTCCGGGTCGAAGAAGAAAATCAAGTCAACGTCAGACGAATAATTCAGCTCTCCCGCGCCGAGTTTTCCGAGGCCCAAAATGGCCAAACCCGATGATTCTACAGGGTTTTCCGGATCGAGCGGCAACAGACCCCGGCGGCTGAAATCACGCAACAACCACTCAGCAGCCGCAGAAATGCTGGCATCTGCAAAGGCTGAAATCTGTTCGAGAACAGTATCAAGGCTCCAAACGCCGCCAAGGTCGCATAACGCGGTCATCAGCGCGGACCGACGCTTTTGTTGGCGCAGGCCAGACATGAGCGTTTCTTGTGTTTCTGCCTCTATTGCCAATGCTTTGGTTTTATTCAGAATTTCAGCCATCACCTCAGCGGGATCGCGGTCGGACTTGGACTTGAGGAACTCAGCCTCTACTTCAATCGACCGGGCCAAATAAGGACTGCAACCGGCCACCCCTCGAATAAGCGGCTCAAACGACGGCGGGAACCCTTCGCAACTCTCGGCCCATATGATGTTGGTACGCTCATCATTATTAGGGATAGGGGCTGTTTTGATCAGGTCTGAAAATGTGAGTGTCATTTCAAAAGACTATCAGGAGAATATCAACGTTACCAAGTGGTCTTCCTATGGGAAATCAAGATCGCATTCGGTCTTCAGCTCGGGAAATCGTCCGGCGTAGACGACTTACTCAGATGAATCGCGTTTCTAACGAATTCTTTCAAGACACTGCTTGACGCAAGGCATCGCTCGGATTAAACGAACGGCTCGCATGTTAGTGCGATGCGCGGTTGTAGCTCAGTTGGTTAGAGTACCGGCCTGTCACGCCGGGGGTCGCGGGTTCGAGTCCCGTCAACCGCGCCACTTAATCTTATAATAAAAAAAAGTTATTCAATGACTTGTGGCTAAGCGCGCCCCGGTCCGATCCCTCTTTTGCAATACGGTTAGAAGTTCCAATTGTGATCGACGACCATTGCTGAATATTCGTGACGCGACCCTAAATTACACTTGTCTAAGATACACTCAAAAAACCGCGCTATAATACCAAGCACCGGCCCCATTGTTCGCAGTCTCAGCAAAGGCGGGAAAGTTGGCAACGGTTTCACCACACATGGCCTTGCCAAAAAATTCAAGCGCCTACTCAGTTCGGAATATTCGCCGCACTCTGTCCGCGTTAGCTTTCTGTTGGCAAAGGACTGAGAGCGCCGGACATTAGCTTGACCACCGGACAAAGCCCGCAGACGATACAGCGGTATTTTGAGAAGGCCGAACAGAGCAACAGTGCAGCCACGAAAATGCTGGGATGGTAAACTACTTCGAAATAGATTGAAGTTCTTTCGATGATGCATTTTTCCGAACTGCCAAATGAGAAAATATTAAATGTGATCCCAAAATACTTGACTGTAACAATAACTGATCCCAACGTATTTCTTCAATTTAAGGATTAGTTATGACTAAAATTTTCATGCCGTCCGTAACATTAATTATGATTACCGCAAACACGGCATATGCTGGCGCCATTCAGGGTGTTCCTATTCCAGTGGCAGGCCTCACGGGACCGGTTGGCGTTGGAGTCGCAGTCGCCGGCTATGTTGGATATCGCGTTTGGACCCGCAATCGCTAGAGTGCTTTCCAACCTAACATTCGCTGTCTAATCCTCATGCCAAACTTACCTCAAAATCAGGTCCATTTGGGTCTGTGGCTATATCTGGTCTGTATGAGTCTTTTGACGCGAATGGCCCATCTTCCGCCTGAGGAGTGGATTGGAAAACTGTTCAGTACAAACTTGATTGCAATACTTGCTTTTCTTGCAATTTTTCATCTGCTGACTACGACCCAAAACAAAGCTCTAGCTACGGCATCCGATTATCGACTTATTGTTGTAGCAATGGGTTTTTCGATGCTGAGCAGCTTTGTTGGTATGACGTATGATATCCCGTTTATTATGGGCGGGATTGCACTTTATTATTTCTACCAAGCGGCGCGTATACCGGACGGTATTTTTTTGGGAATCGTGTATTTTGCGTTGATGATCAATGGATTTCTCGCACCCGTCGTTTTTCAAATATTCAAACCGTTTTTCCTAAATGGTGAGGTCCAGTTGGTCGCTTCACTTGGCAATCAATTTGGTCTGAATATTGTAACAGACGGTACACTCATGCACGCCAATAATGACGTGAAACTTTTAATGGTGGGGGCCTGCTCTGCTTTCATGAATGTGAGTTTTGCCTTTCTCGGCTATGCGGCAATTAAAGGTTTTCTCCGTTCGCAACCTGGATGGTACGACTGGATAATTTTGGCTGTTTTATTGATTGCTATTGTCTTTGGAAACTCTTTCAGGATCGGACTAATGGCACTCAGTAGGGCCTCTTATGAATACTGGCATCATGGCGATGGCGCTGTTATCTTCGGCATTGTCCAACTTGCCGCGATAGCGACGATAAGTTTGTTACCATTCATGAGCTGGAGACGAACGTGAATACAACGCGCATCTGGTGGGGTGCCCTATTTTGCGTGATCGTCATTGCAGGATTAATACGCCTCGAAGCGCGTCAGGCCTATATTGGTGAGAAGATAGGCAAGCCAATGTCTGAACCAATACGAGCTTTATTGCTGGTATCTGGGGCAACAGAACTGAATGAAATTCGGTTAGGGCAAAAAAATATTGGGTATCAGTTTAATTATCAAGGCTGCGCGAAGCCAATGAAAGTTATCGCGTTTTCGATTACGCACTTAGCTAACCGCTTCGCGCAGGCCTATGCCGAAGAAGATCATCGACAAACATTCCAATACCTCAATTTTTTTCACCAAGGTTCGTCACGAATTGAGCTAACCGCAATTTGGGTATGGAATAGGTTGAAGAGTTCACTTTCGTTATCGCCATATCGCGCTTCTCAGCAGCAGCTCGCTATTTTATGGCCTGCTGACTGTGATGCGCCTGAAATTGACTGGACCACGGCTTGGCATCATTCGAATATCGAAGTTTGATATGGTATTCGCAGTTTTCTTAACGGGTTATCTTTTGCTCGTTATCGTGATTGCAGCGCTTGAATTACGACGCGGGGGTGAGACGCGGACTGCGTCGGCAAAAGCGCGTTGGCCGGTCAATATTGCACTCATTATGATTGCTTCGGGTCTCGCCACGCTCATTCCAATAAGTAGTTTTTCTGCGGCGTATTGGGCGCGTGAAACAGATATTGGATTATTTAATGCCTTCGGTTTAACTGGCGTTCTTGCCTTTATCATCAGCGTCGGTTTTCTAAGCTTTTGGTATTTTCTTGTCCATCTTGCATCGCATAAAATTCCATTGCTCTGGAGGTTTCATAAGGTCCATCACAGCGATTATGACTTAGATGTAACGACAACGTTTCGAGTGCACCCCCTGATCTATTTAATGACAATTCTGATGAATGTTCTGGTCGTAATAGTCTTAGGCTTGCAGCCAGAAGCGATCATCGCTCATGCTATGATCGTTCTGTTAATCGACATGTGGCATCACACGTCATTGCAATCTCCTGCATTTATTGAAAGCATTCTCTGCCCTTACATCATCACTCCGAAGCTTCATCATCTTCATCACTCTGACCATTTCAGAGAAACCGAGACAAATTTCGGTCACGATTTCGCACTTTGGGATCGGATATTCGGTACTTACCTCGCCAAGCCGGAACGTTCACCCCAGGATTTTCGCTACGGATTGAAGCAACACCCGAAAAAGCGCGCCGATAGCCTCGACTTGCAGTTGTTAGCTCCGTTCGGAAGAGATCCTAATTCTTAGCGTGAAATTAATCACGCATCATAAGGGGAAGCACATCAAGCAGACACGCGCTCGTAACTGGAAAGGTTAGGCGATACAAGGCCGTAAAAAGCCAGGGCAGACTACCCATGCATGGCGGGGTAAAATAACTGCCCTTATGAATAGCTCTGAAAAAGTGGTATTCAGCGGCTCTATGAATGTCAGGTTTATCCGATTCAAGGACTAAGCTAGAGTGTTTTGCCTGAACGCTGAATCGTAAGGGATTCCCTTTTTATCAGATTTGTGATTCACCAATTTTAGGAGGATCACGCCATGCCGTTCGATGCTGCGTAAGCTGTTCTATATATTGATATTTTGAGAGGTCTCGCCAATGCATCCACTTGGGCGATAGACGAGGTGGTAATGACTCTTCCGATCATCCATCATCCTGAATACATGGCGAACCTAAACCCGACGCATCGATTTCCGATGTCGAAATACGGCTATCTGCGCGAAGCATTAATCGAAAGAAAGTTGTTGGTCGACGACCCGGCTCTTAATCCCGAGCCAGCCAATGCAGAGATGCTCATACAGGCTCATGATCCGGCCTATGTCGCCCGTGCCCTTAACGAGTCCCTCACAAATGAAGAAATAAAGCGTATTGGATTACCTCAAACCGAACAGATTATCCGTCGCGCGAGGTTTGCAGCCGCCGGTACGTTGCTCGCAGCGCATCACGCACTCGAATCCGGCATCGCTTGCAATGCAGCGGGCGGAAGCCATCATGCGCGGTTTGAACATGGCGCAGGATATTGCGTCTTTAATGACGTCGCTGTTGCTGTTCGCGCTTTACAAGCTGAAAGCGCCGCAAACCGTATTCTAATCATTGATTGCGATGTTCACCAAGGGGACGGAACTGCAGCAATTTTCACCGCAGACCGTAATGTTTTGACGGTATCGCTTCATGCAGAAAAGAACTTTCCTTTTCGGAAAGTCGCGAGCGATTTGGACGTGCCTTTGGAAGATGGCATGGGAGATGAGGCTTATCTGATCGCTCTACATCGCGCATTGTCTCAGGCCAGTCTCGCAGGCCCGTTTGATTTGATATTCTATAACGCCGGTGTGGATGTCCATGAAAGTGACCGTCTGGGCCGATTGTCACTAACAGATGGCGGTATTCGCGCCAGAGATGCAGCAGTATTCGATTGGGCAAAAACGCGAAACGAGCCTATCGCCTCTGTCCTTGGCGGCGGGTATGGGAGTGATCCAAGTACCATTGCACAACGACACGTCATCATGTTTGAGGAAGCTGCGAAACGCATCTAAAGCGGAATCTTCATATCGAAAGACGTCCACTATATGCGTCCTTCGGCAGCCAATTCAACGTAGAGCGCGTCAGAGGACTCCCAATCTCCACTCTCTAACGCATAGATATAGGCATGGGTCAGGTGGAACGATTTTTGGCGAGCATCATCTTTCCAAAACCGCACCGCAAGCTTGTGAAGCCCCATCATTCCCGGTGCATCGCCAGTTCCATGTGTGTCCCGAAGCGCTTGGTCGAGCGCAATTTCTGCAGCCTCTCGGTCCGTTTCAATAAGGCCACTCAATTCCTCAAAAGTCATTGGGATGCCTTACATATCTAGCGGCACAGATATCGCGTCGAGAGTGGCGCGATACCTTAAGCTTGATAATCAACCAACAACGCAAACCGTCTTAGCTGACGCTAATGTCCGGTGCATCTTCGGCTTTCATACCGACAACATGATAGCCGCAATCGACGTGATGCGTTTCGCCAGTCACACCAGAGCTAAGATCGCTGACAAGGTAAAAACCAGCACGTCCAACATCATCTTGCGATACGTTCCGGCGTAATGGCGAATTGTACTCATTCCATTTCAGAATGTAGCGAAAATCTCCAATACCCGAAGCCGCCAATGTCTTCATTGGACCGGCAGAGAGAGCGTTAACCCGTATGCCTTTTGGACCAAGGTCCATCGCCATATACCGCACACTTGCTTCAAGCGCCGCTTTTGCAACGCCCATGACGTTGTAATGCGGCATGACCCGCTCTGCTCCGTAATACGTGAGCGTCAGCATTGATCCACCATCGGTCATCAGCTTTTCGGCACGCTGCGCGATGGCCGTAAACGAGTAGCAAGAGATATTCATCGTCCGGTCGAAGTTTTCCATGCTGGTATCAACGTACCGACCTTTGAGTTCCGCTTTATCTGAAAACGCGATTGCATGAATGACAAAATCCAGTTTGCCCCAGTCGCTTTCAAGGCGTTCAAAGACAGCATCGACCGAGGCCATGTCTGTCACATCGCATGGCAGCACCATTGACGAACCGACGCTTGCCGCGAGTGGCTCAACGCGCTTTTTCAGGGCATCCCCTTGAAACGTAAAGGCCATTTCAGCGCCGTGCTCAGCACATTGTTTTGCAATAGCCCATGCAATTGAGCGGTCGTTAGCGACCCCCATGACAAGGCCACGTTTGCCGGAAAGGATGGGTTTTGGTCCGCTCATTATGACGCCTGAGTTAGGCCCAACCGCCTAGATCGGCGTTGCGGGCTGGATGAAACGAAATACGGCGCAAGGTCTCCCCTGCGCCGTGCATCGTACACATTGCGATTAAAGGGTCAACGCGCCCTACCACTCTCAGCATGTCTTTGTTCGGCAATGCTAATCTCTTCCGGCGAAAGACGTGCCGCAAGGTTAGCCAGTGCAGTTGCTGCGCGTTCGCTTCCCGCTGCCGCTGCACTGCGCCACAGGCTGTAAGCTTCAGAGCGGTTCAATACCACGCCTTCACCGCGATTATAAAGGCGACCCATCCAAAACTGTGCTGCCGGCATCCCCGCATTTGACAAAGGCATCAGAAGCTCAGTTGCTTCATCAAAGCTACCGTTACGATAAGCTGTTTCAGCCATTTTTATGCGCGCGATGGGATCGCTTGGCGCACGGCGGGTCGATGTTGCAATACTAGAAGCAACAGGCTTGCGAATGACCGGTGGAGCCGGTGGAGGTGGAGCGTAAGTGATTTTGACGTCATCAGGAATATTGATAACTGAGGGTTCGTTCCCCTTAGGCGCGCCAGCGACCTTTTGCCCTGGCTTGCGTGTCGGTGTCCGAGTGACGTTGATAATTGGACGGTTAGTTTTAGCTCCGCTCTCTTCTGCCACAGAGGTGTAACTGGGCGTTGCCTCTTCACCGTCTTCTTTGAGTTTTTCAAACTCAAGAGGAGCTGAAGAGTCTGAATCTGCGGCGTCGACTTTTTTGATCGAAAGTATGGGACTAGTAGCAGCTTTTTTCTTTTCAGCTTCCGCTTCTGCTAGTTTTGAAGCTTTTTCTTCGGCTTCAGCCTTTGCTGCGGCTGCAGCTTTCTCTGCTGCCTCAGCTTCTGCCTGTGCCGTTTCGGGATTTTGTTCCACGCTGGCTTCTAGTGCTTCGAGGCGCGCGACTGCACGTTTTTGTCCCTTACCCGCAGCAAGTCGATACAAATCGGCGGCGAATTCCTGATCTTGATCAACACCGATGCCTTTTTCATACATCAGGCCAAGATTATACTGCGCTAGCGCATTCCCTTGATCTGCGGCTTTTGCAAACCATGTCGCCGCTGTTTCAGGGCTGCGATCAACCCCTTTACCGGTCAAGAGCTGAAAGGCAACATTGACCTGTGCTTCGGGCGACCCGCGCTCAGCGGCCTTATCATAAAGCTCGAACGCTTTCGTGTCGTCTTGCTGCACGCCTAGCCCAAGCCGATAGACCTGCGCCAACATATTGAGCGCATTGACATTCCCCTTCTCAGCAAGGGGTTCCCATGTCTTGATGGCTTCGTCGTACTTACCGATCTCATAAGCGGCAATACCGGCTTGGAAACCTTCGGAGTCTTGTGCAAGTGCAGGGGTAACGGCGAATGTTAGGCCGCCAATAAGCGCAGCTGCCGCAGTGAAATTCTGAAGGCGAGGACGCATGATGCCACCTTGTCGTTAAATCATTAAATTGCGTTAACAAAATAATAAAGCAAGACAAAGGCCAGAACCAAGGAGGGTCACGGATATAAATACAAAAAAGACGGCATCAAGACGCCGCCTTTGTATTTTATCAGCTTTCTAGGGCGTCGCTATGACCTGTGTAGATCATATATCATGCCATATCAGCTTGGTATTCGGACGGTCTATTGCCGTTAGGAAACAATTTTCCAGCTACCATCCGGTTGGCGACAGGCTGTACCTTTCGCTGTTTCAATTTGATCCGCGATAACAATTGTTTGCTTGTATTCACGGCAACTCTGGGTTGATGTCGCTGGCTGCGGATTAAACGCTGGCTGAGCGCTATACGTTGAGTCGACATAGGCAGGTTGTTGGTTATACGTCGGTTGCGTATATGTAGGTTGAGTATAGGCCGGTTGTTGATTGAAAGTCTGCTGCGTCGAGACTGGCGTATACGAGTATATTGGTGTCGTCGGTACAATCTCTCCTCGAACGCCCGTTTGAGGATTTTCCCAACGCACAGGTTGGTTCGGTGGCGCAGTTTCAAGAGCGCGCTGGGTCGTTTGTTGTGCAATCAACTGGTCTTGTTGCGTCAATCGATTACCAATGGTCGCACCAACAGCGCCACCAAGAATTGTTCCAGCGATAATCGCTACTGTACGTCCACGGCCATCGCCGACTTGTGTTCCGGCCAGGCCACCGGCAACAGCACCAAGCAGGCCGCCAACTGCGGTTCCAGCTTGTTGATTTCCAATTTGGCCACCGTTGCCATCAGCACAACCAGCAAGACCAACTGCCAAAATTGAGGCAGATAAGGTGGCTTTCTTCAATCCAAACGTCATCATAATGTCACTCCAAGGTAATGAGATGTTCTATCGTGTTTTTTGCTCGACCAGTCGCAGTACATATCGAGCATTTGAGGTGCGAATAGGGCGTGCACAAAGGAATCTGCCGAATGACCGAAAATATTCTCCAAGATGCACAAGAGCGCCATGAAGCGCGTAACGGATTGTTCTCAGGCGACAATCCATATGATCTTGCGAGCAAATGGCTTAAGGAAGCGTGGAAATCGGAGCCAAATGATGCAAATGCAATGGCATTAGCCACGTCAAATGCCTCAGGGTTGCCGAATGCCCGAATGGTTCTCCTCAAAGAGATCGAACAAGGTGGGTTCGTCTTTTATACAAACGCCGAAAGTGCCAAAGGCGAAGAACTTAGCGGAAATATGCAGGCCGCTTTTGTTCTTCATTGGAAGACCCTTGGCCGCCAAGTCAGAGCGCGTGGCCCAGTCGAGGCCGTCTCTGCCGAACAATCCGATGCCTATTTTCATTCACGTCATCCACAAAGCCGCGCCGGGGCCGTCGCTTCCCAGCAATCACGCCCGCTGAATGCGAGAGAGACACTGGTTACGGCTACGGCGGCCATTCGCGAACAACATGGTGATGATCATATTCCGCGCCCTGCTCACTGGCATGGTTACCGGATTCGTCCTGTTGAGATCGAATTTTGGGCAGATGGGGCGCACCGCTTACATGACCGATTCCGTTGGACTCGAGATACGTTAGACGGACCTTGGACGATCATGCGCCTTAATCCGTAAAGGATAAAGGCGCAGATTTAAGAAGCGCGGATGCCATTGCCAGTCCGCTCTCCCATGCATCTTCAACACGTGCGCCCAGACACCAATCACCGCCGACCAATAAGGTCTGGTCGGATGAGCGTATATAGGGTTGCCCCAACGGTGTTGTCGTCAAGGCATAACGCCAACGATGGGCGGCGGCATAGGTAATCTCTGGCATACCCCCGCGCATGGAATGCAAGAGGTCGATAAGATGCTTCTTCGCAGTGTCTTTATCGATCTCAAGATGGGCTTCGCTCCAATCCGCAGACGCATGGACGACCCAGCACTCTTGTTCTGCATCCCGTTCAGGCTTTGATGAGTTTTTCGCAATCCATGCAATACCAGTCTCCCGGAAGCGCGACATTTCCTGCCAATCGGGAGGCCCAGCGAAGGCGATCATTAATGTCCAGCATGGCGCAACCGATACGTCGGTCAGAACGGTTGTTAATTCAGGGAACAACGTGCGGGCCTGAGTGACAGGAACTGTCGATATGACGTGATCAAAATGCTCCTCGCCGATCTTCCAACCTGTACTTGCTCTCTGGGGAGAAACTTTCTCGCCAAGCCGAATATCCAACCCTTCAGTCATCGGCTTAATCAATGCGTTCATTGCAGGTGCGCCAACGAACCACTCACCCGCACCCTTGGGCCGCCATGGCTCGGCATGTTGATCGAGATACTGACGAAACTCATCGCTCCGAGCCGTTACAAATTGCGCTCCATGATCAAACCGGAGCGAGTCTACTCTACGCGTTGCGAGGCGTCCCCCGAGACCACGACTTTTCTCAAAGATCATGGGATTTATGCCATGATCCGCAAGCTTTCGCGCACAGGTTATCCCTGCCATTCCGGCCCCGATGATTGCGACGCTCATGATTTATCCTTAAATTACACCGACAGCGTTCGCCTCACCGCGTCCTGCCATCTGGTATATTTGGCCTCGCGTGTTGCATCGTCCATCATCGGCGTGAATTGACGATCAAGCGCCCAAGTCTCAGCAAAACCAGCCTGATCCGGATAGATATCGGCTTTCATACCCGCCAGCCATGCCGCACCGAGCGCGGTCGTCTCTAAGGTTTTCGGCCTGTCGACTGGGGCGCCGAGAATGTCGCTGAGAAACTGCATCGTCCAGTTCGATGCAGTCATCCCACCATCTACGCGCAGAACCGTTTCGCTGCTTCCAGCATAATCTTTGTGCATCGCTTCCAGTAAGTCACGGGTCTGAAAGCCAACACTTTCAAGGGCCGCTTTTGCCATCTCGGCCCGTCCGGTTCCTCGTGTAATGCCAAAAATGGCCCCGCGACATTCGCTGTCCCAATAGGGCGCGCCGAGGCCGGTAAATGCAGGGACGAGCGTTACTTCGGCGGCTTCATCCGCTTCACTGGCAAGGTCTTGGGTCTGCGTCGCATCCCCGATAATTTTTAATCCGTCCCGCAACCATTGCACGACCGCCCCGGCAATAAAAATCGACCCTTCAAGAGCATATGTCGGTTTACCGTTAATCTGGTAAGCAATCGTCGTCAGCAATCTGTTTTTCGAAAATGATGGCGTATCGCCCGTATTCAAAAGCGCAAAACAGCCGGTCCCATATGTCGATTTCATCATACCGGGCTTAAAGCACGCTTGGCCGACTGTAGCGGCTTGTTGATCCCCAGCGACACCGAGGATCGGTATGCTTCCTCCAAATAACTCCGTTGCGCCGAATTCAGCAGCACTGTCACGGACTTCCGGCATCATTGCCACAGGAACGTTGATGAGTTTCAATAACTCCTCATCCCATTGCCCATCGCGGATATTATAAAGCATTGTGCGGGCCGCATTGGTTGCGTCGGTAACATGAGACTTCCCACCTGTCAGACGCCAGATCAGAAAACTGTCTATCGTCCCAAAGAGAAGGTCACCTGCCTCAGCCTTCGCGCGCGCACCGGATACACTATCCAGAATCCATGACATTTTAGTCCCCGAAAAATACGGGTCGAGCAACAGGCCGGTCTTTTCGGAAACCATCGCCTCATTGCCATCCGCTTTTAGCTGCGCGCATATCTCCGCAGTACGGCGATCCTGCCAAACAATCGCATTGTGAATGGGCTTGCCGGTATTCCGGTCCCAAACAACTGTTGTCTCTCGTTGGTTAGTAATTCCAATGGCTGCGATAGATGCGCCTTCGGCAGCTTTTTTTGCGGTCGAAAGCGTTGTATTCCAGATATCCTCAGGATCATGTTCAACCCATCCTGATGCCGGAAAATGCTGGGCAAATTCTTCCTGCGCGGTCTTCACCACACGCATGTCGGCATCAAAAAGGATCGCGCGCGAAGATGTGGTTCCCTGATCAATGGCAAGGATGTGGGTCATGGCAAAGGCTCCGGCTTACTGATCGTCAATCTGATATCGGCGGAACCAAATCCGTCAAGTCACTCTGCCGCTGTTGCTGTATCACCGCGCCGGTTCTGCATCCAAGTTTCCAGACGATCTTTATCTTCTTCGGAAACCCGTAATCCGATTTTCGAACGTCTATAGAGAACATCCTCTGCTGTACGCGCCCATTCTTTATCCATCAACCAGCGGACTTCACGCTCATAAAGATTCCAGCCAAAATGAATACCGAGGTTTTCTAGGGATGTGGCATCGCCCAACATTTTTGGTGCGTCTGTTCCATAAGCACGTACCAGCCGCAAAGCCCAAGCTGGATCAAGAAACGGATACCCACCTTGGATCACGCTTGTGAGTGTCTTCACACCATCAACGGGGAAATCTCCCCCCGGCAATGGCAGACCCGCAGTCCAAGCCGGGTCCAAATCGTCGTGGTATGGACGCAGCATCTCAACTGCTTTTTCCGCCAAACGGCGATAAGTCGTGATCTTGCCGCCAAAGATATTCAACAGAGGGGCTTGCCCCTTGTCGCCTTCGATTTTGAGAACGTAATCGCGCGTTGCATCCGTGGCAGAGGATGCGCCGTCATCGTAGAGAGGTCGCACTCCAGCATAGGTCCAAACGATATCATCATGAGTCACGGGTTTGGCGAAATACTCTGAAGCTGCTTTTAAAAGGTAATCAGCTTCTTCAGGGGTGCAGACGGCTTTGCTGGGATCTTCGGTTTGCTCTGCATCCGTGGTTCCGATCAAGGTGAAGTCGGTCTCGTACGGAATGGCAAAGACGATCCGTCCGTCTCCTTGTTGAAAGATGTACGGTTTTCCATGGGTAAAAAGCTGTTTGGTGACGATATGCGACCCACGCACAAGTCTAATCTTGTCACTCGTGTTCATCCTTAGACCATTACGGATAATATCTTCCACCCAAGGTCCACCTGCATTGACGATTGCTTTTGACTCAATCTCACGAGTCGCGCCGGTTTCTTGATCGTTGAGCGATATTTTCCAAATATCACCTTGTCGTTCTGCAGAAATCATACGGGTGCGGGTCAGAATTTCTGCACCGCGATCCGCCGCATCGCGGGCATTTAAAACGACGAGGCGTGCATCTTCTACCCAACAATCAGAATATTCATATCCGTGGGTATAGCTGTCTTTAAGAACAACGCCGGCGATGTCGCTAGTCAGATCAAGGCTTTTTGTTGCGGGCAAAATTTTTCGGCCACCGAGGTGATCATAGATAAACAATCCTAGGCGGATGAGCCAACGCGGGCGCAGCCCTTTGTGGTGGGGTAACACGAAACGCAGCGGCCACGCGATATGCGGCATCGCTTGCAACAGCCTTTCGCGCTCAATCAACGCCTGACGGACCAGTCGGAATTCGTAATACTCCAGATAACGCAATCCACCATGAAACAGCTTTGTTGAAGCTGAGGAGGTTGCTTGTGCAAGATCAGCCTGCTCGCACAACGCTACAGATAAACCGCGCCCCGCTGCATCACGGGCAATTCCAACGCCGTTCACGCCGCCGCCGACGATGAAAATATCATACATGCGCGGATTCCTGTTCTAATGTTCGTTTTACTGAATGGTCAGTTTGTTCAATTATGCGCGCGGGCGCAGATTCTGGGTCCAAGATTTCAATCATAACCCCATGCGCTTTGCACGCCCGCACAAATTCCAGAGGCGGTAAGCGATCCGTGACGAATATATCAACCCGGTCAAGGCCGCATATCCGCATAGGTGCTGTGCGTTCGAATTTTAGATGATCAGCAACAAGAATCACTTTTCGAGCCGACTCAAGAATGGCGCGCGCCACACTGACTTCTCGCTGATCATAGTCGAGAATGGCCCCATCACTATCAATCGCAGAAGCACCAATGACAGCGATATCGGCTTTGTACTGGCGGATAAAATCAACAGCAGCTTCACCAACAATACCGCCATCGGCTTGACGGACAACTCCCCCAGCGAGGATTAGTTCCTTGTTTGGCGTTCTATTTAGAATATTGATAACATTCAAATTATTCGTAATTACAACCAACCCGCCATGATCAGTTAAGGCCCGCGCAACTTGTTCCGTTGTGGTCCCGATGTTGAGCATCACCGAGCAATTTTCGGGAATAAGCGCGGCGGTCGCGGCTCCGATCAAACGTTTCTCTTCGGATGCAAGATTGCGGCGCTCTTCATACGCAACGTTCGAAACGCTGTTTGCAGGCATTGCACCGCCATGGACTCTGCTCAGTAACCCACGCTGACAAAGATCATTCAAATCCCGGCGGATTGTTTGCGGCGTCACTGCAAATGTCTGGGCAAGCATATCAACACCAACACGCCCTTCCGTCCGAGCCGCCGTTAGGATGTCTTGCTGTCGCCCTGTGAGTTCCATGGAGTGCCTTTTTGCTTTCATGTGCAGAATACAAGTTTTCACTTGACGCTCAAGTCATTTTCGTTTGAGCATAAGGCGAACATGAAACATAAATAAAATATTGGGAGGAAGCTATGCGAAAACAGCTATTGTCGGCTGTCGCGGCATTGGCCGTGCTAACCACCGCTCCAGCAGCATGGGCAGATATGGCCGCTGCAAAAAAATGGATTGGTGAAGAATTCCAACCATCCGCGCTTTCCAAATCTGAGCAAGAAGCGGAGATGGAATGGTTCATCAAAGCCGCAGAGCCATTCAAGGGTATGGAAATTAATGTGCTGTCGGAAACAATTCCGACACATACTTACGAAAGCCAAACCCTCACCAAAGCATTCGAAGAAATCACCGGCATCAAAGTGAACCATCAACTGCTTGGTGAAGGCGAAGTCGTACAAGCTGTTCAAACACAGATGCAAACGGGCCGAAATCTCTACGACGGGTACATCAACGATTCCGATTTGATCGGGACGCATTCACGGTTACAGCTCGCGGTGAACCTTACCGAGTTCATGAAAGGTGAAGGCAAAGACGTCACCAATCCGGGCATAGACCTTGAGGATTTCGTAGGAATATCCTTCACCACAGGACCGGATGGCAGTCTCTATCAACTGCCCGATCAGCAATTTGCAAACCTCTACTGGTTCCGTAAAGACTGGTTTGACCGCGAAGACCTGCAAAAGCAGTTCAAAGAAAAATACGGATATGATCTCGGCGTTCCGGTGAACTGGTCAGCCTATGAAGATATTGCTGAATTCTTCTCTGAAGATGTCAAAGAGATCGACGGTGTGGCCGTGTATGGTCACATGGATTACGGCAAGCGCGCGCCCGATCTGGGCTGGCGGATGACCGATGCGTGGCTGTCGATGGCTGGTGCTGGCTCTAAAGGCTTCCCTAACGGTGTGCCGATTGATGAGTGGGGCATTCGTATGGAGGCCGGTTCTTGTAACCCTGCCGGAGCGAGTGTGTCGCGCGGTGGCGGTGCAAACGGACCTGCCGCAGTTTATGCTATTCGCAAATGGGATGAGTGGCTGCGTAAATATGCGCCTCCAGGTTCGGCGAACTATGACTTCTATCAATCGCTGCCTGCCTTATCGCAAGGCAATGTCGCGCAACAGATTTTCTGGTACACGGCTTTCACCGCATCAATGGTCGCGCCCCAGTCAGAGGGCAACAACACTGTTGATGAAGACGGCGCACCCCTATGGCGGATGGCTCCATCACCGCACGGCCCTTACTGGGAAGACGGGCAAAAGCTCGGTTATCAGGATGCGGGTTCGTGGACGTTGTTTAAATCAACCCCAGTTGAGCGCCAGAAAGCAGCTTGGCTCTATGCTCAGTTCGTGACCTCAAAAACTGTCGATGTGAAAAAGTCCCATACGGGCCTTACCTTCATTCGCGACTCGACGATCAATCACGAGAGTTTTACCGAGCGCGCGCCAAAGCTTGGCGGCTTGGTCGAGTTTTACCGCTCGCCTGATCGTGTGATGTGGTCGCCAACCGGCGTCAACGTGCCAGACTATCCAAAGCTCGCTCAAATTTGGTGGCAGCAAATTGGAGACGTCAACTCAGGTGCGTTCACACCGCAAGAAGCGATGGACCGTCTTGCTGAAGAGATGGACATCACCATGGCGCGTATGCAGCGCGCTGACGAAGGTGCAAATGTCTACGGTGGTTGTGGTCCACGTCTGAACGATGAGAAAGATCCATCGGAATGGCTGGGCAAAGGCGGAGCAAAAGCAAAGCTCGCCAATGAAAAACCTAAGGGCAAAACCGTCAACTATGACGAGCTGATCAAACGCTGGGCTGCTAAATAAGATAATGCCTTAATGGGATGCCCTTTTTGTTTAAAGGGCATCCCTCGACTGTCTTAACCTGACTCATCAGGAAAAGACAGGAACGCAAAATTTGTTTTTCACTTTTCTGTCACATCTGAAAGGGCGAATTTCAGCCCACTGGAAAGCTATGTTCAAATGACGATTGAACTAAGGAATGTTACTAAAAACGTCGGTGGGGAAACTCATATCTACGACACGAGTGTGCGGCTTGCCGAGACAGGGTTTAATGTCCTTCTTGGTGAAACCCGTGCAGGAAAAACAACGCTCATCAAATTGATCGCGGGCCTCGAACGACCAACATCCGGTGAAGTTTGGATTAAAGAGCGCGACGTGACAACGATGTCTCCGCAAAAACGTAATGTCAGCCTCGTGCATCAGTTCTTCGTCAATTACCCCAACATGAATGTCTTTGAGAATATTGCATCGCCTTTGCGCGTAGCCGGTGTTGGCCGAAAGGAACGCCAACGACGTGTAGAAGAAGCCGCCGAACTCATGCGCCTCACACCAATGTTGAAACGGCGACCTTCTGAACTGTCAGGCGGACAACAACAGCGCACCGCATTGGCCCGCGCCATCGTCAAAGATTCAGATGTTGTGCTCTTCGATGAACCCCTCGCAAATCTTGACTACAAATTGCGTGAGGAGCTGCGGGATGAACTGCCACGTTTGCTTGCAGGGCGTGGGGCGATTGTCGTCTATGCCACGTCGGAACCCCACGAGGCGCTACTCCTCGGTGGTCATACCGCAACAATGAAAGAAGGCCGCATTACACAGTTTGGCGAAACGTCAAAGGTCTTTCGACAACCGAACAATCTTGACACGGCTCGGGTATTTTCTGATCCGCCAATGAATGCAGCAGCAGTTATCAAACAAGGCCATGAAATCGTTATGGATGCCGCGCGCTGGCGCATACCTGACGCGCTCACAAATGCCCCTGACGGCGCTTATACACTCGGCCTTCATCCTCATATCGTGACGCCTGTGCGGGAAAGTACGGATGCGGTGCAGGTACAGGGGAAAGTCATCGTCACAGAACTGAGCGGCTCTGAGAGCATCGCGCATTTTACGCGCGGCGATGAAGATTGGGTATCGCAAGCACATGGTGTTCACGCTTTTAAAGTTGGTGAAACACATGATTTTTATTTCGACGCCTCGCGCGGATTATATTTTGGTAGTGACGGGAGGTTGGTTGCCTAATGGCCCGCATAACCCTCGATAATTTACGGCATTCATATTTGCCCAATCCAAAATCTGATGAAGATTACGCGCTTCAGCAAATTGACCTGGAATGGCAAGACGGCGGCGCTTACGCATTGCTCGGCCCATCCGGTTGCGGCAAGTCCACTTTGCTCAATATTATCTCCGGCCTTATTGAGCCGACCCAAGGGCGCATTCTGTTTGATGATGTTGACGTCACAAACGTGCCCCCTGCTGCGCGCAATATAGCACAGGTCTTTCAGTTCCCCGTCATTTACGACACTATGACCGTCTACGATAATCTCGCTTTTCCTTTACGAAATCGCGGCGTCGGAAAAACGCAGGTCGATACCCGTGTGCGAGAAATCGCCGAGATGATCGACATGACGGATATGTTGAACCGGCGCGCGGCGAACCTGACCCCTGATAACAAGCAAAAGATTTCCATGGGACGCGGGTTGGTGCGTGATGATGTCAACGTCATCATGTTTGACGAACCGTTGACGGTGATAGACCCGCATTTAAAATGGAAGCTGCGCTCGAAACTGCGAGAGCTGCATGAGCGGATCAATCTTACAATGATCTATGTGACCCATGACCAAATTGAAGCACTGACCTTTGCCGATCAGGTTGTTGTCATGGATGAAGGCGTCGTCGTGCAGATTGGAACGCCGGTCGAATTGTTTGAGCGGCCCACACATACTTTTGTTGGTCACTTCATCGGCTCACCGGGGATGAACTTGCTCCCTTGTGAGGTCCGCGAAAGCCAAGCATTTTTCCACGGGTCGCATATACCGGTTGAGGGCGGGAAAACCACTGCCGCTGGACCGCGCTTAGAAATAGGTGTGCGCCCGGAATTTGTGTCCTTCGCATCCGAAGGATTGCCGGTAGACATTGTTAAAATTGTAGATGCCGGAAGGCACAGGATTGTCGAAACACGAACGGGCGATACAACAATAAAATTATTCGTCGATGATGGAATGTCTATCCCTGACGGAAGCGCCCATCTTGCCTTTGATCAAAACCGGACACGGGTTTACGCCGATGGATGGCTCGCCGGGGAGGGTCAGTAATGGCTGCTAAAACCGAAAATCAAAGGGCTTGGTTCTTTGTCATCCCGGTAATCTTGCTTGTCGCCTTTAATGCCATTGTCCCCTTGATGACGGTCGTAAACTATTCGGTGCAAGAAACGTTTGGCAACAATCAGTTTTTCTGGTCAGGCGTGACATGGTTTGAAGAGACTTTAAAGTCTGAACGGTTTCAGGCCGCGCTAGGACGGCAACTTTTATTCACTGCGATTATCTTAGCGATAGAAATTCCACTCGGGATCGCGATTGCTTTGTCGATGCCGCGCAGTGGGCCTTGGGTCTCAGTCTGCCTTGTCCTTATGTCCCTGCCATTACTCATTCCGTGGAATGTGGTGGGTTCAATGTGGAATATCTTTGCGCTGCCTGACATTGGCTTGCTCGGTTACACGTTGAACGCAATAGGCTTCAATTACGACTACACACAGCAACCACTCGCGGCGTGGGCAACCCTGATCGCGATGGATGTATGGCACTGGACATCGCTCGTTGTCTTATTGTCTTACGCAGGCCTGATCTCGATACCGGATGCATATTATCAAGCGGCCAAGATTGATGGTGCGGGCAAGTGGGCAGTGTTCCGTCATATCCAATTGCCTAAGATGAAGCGGGTTCTGACTATCGCCATTCTACTGCGGTTTATGGATAGCTTTATGATCTATACTGAGCCGTTTGTTTTGACAGGAGGCGGCCCCGGCAATGCAACTACGTTCCTGTCAATTGATCTGGTGAAGAAAGCGCTTGGCGAATTCGACCTTGGACCAGCGGCGGCAATGAGCCTGATCTACTTCTTGATCACCCTGCTCGTTAGTTGGCTGTTCTACACAGTGATGATGCGTAATGAAGGGGAAGAGTCATGAGACGTTGGCTGGTTCCGACGCTTTATATCGTGTTTCTTATGCTGCCAATTTATTGGCTGCTGTCGATGTCCTTCAAGACAACAAACGAAATTCTTGGCGGGTTTACATTGTTTCCTCAGACATGGACGCTGGAGAATTACAACGCGATTTTATGCGGATATCCAGATGTTATCGGCGGGGAAGTCCCAGATGGGTGTGATGTGTCATGGATTTGGGGGTATGTGAATTCGCTTACCTATGTGACACTTAATACGATCATCTCCATCGCTGTTGCTTTGCCTGCAGCCTATGCATTTTCGCGCTATAAATTCTTGGGCGATAAGCATCTATTTTTCTGGCTGCTAACAAACCGGATGGCCCCGCCTGCTGTCTTTGCCTTACCGTTCTTTCAATTATATTCGTCGGTCAATTTGTTTGACACGCATATCGCCGTTGCCTTGGCCCATTGCCTATTCAACATTCCTCTGGCGGTTTGGATTTTGGAAGGCTTCATGTCGAGTATCCCGAAGGAACTTGATGAAACCGCCTATGTAGACGGGTATTCGTTCCCATCATTCTTCTTTAAAATTTTTGTTCCGAATATCGGCGCAGGCATCGGTGTCGCGGCATTCTTCTGCTTTATGTTTAGTTGGGTAGAATTGCTGCTCGCGAAGACGCTGACTGCTGTGGATGCCAAGCCAATCGCCGCAACGATGACAAAGACTGCATCAAGTTCGGGATATGAATTGGGACTACTCGCAGCGGCGGGATGTTTGACAATTATTCCCGGCGCTATCGTGATCTGGTTCGTGCGGAACTATATCGCCAAAGGCTTTGCGATGGGGAGGGTTTGATATGAGCTGGATGGCTTGGACATGGCCGACAGCGGCCTTCTTCGTCTTCATCGTATTGGCAATTGCCACAATGGGATTTCTAGAAGCGCGCTCTCCGGGTGGTGCGCCGCGTCATGGATGGTTTGGCCTTCACACAACACGAGGCGACCGATTGTTTATCGGTCTGTTGGGATCAACCTTTATTATGCTTGGTTGGCTTTATTTTATGAGCACGCCGCTATGGGGCGGACTTGGCATTAGCATCGTTTGGATTGCGTTTATCTTCGCGTTTGTTTGAGAGAGCCGGAACATCTCCAGCTCTCTCAAACAAATATTATTCAGCCGCTTGCTTGGCAGCTTCATTCGCCTTCAACAACGCTTGAAGGCCCTCTTCTAAACTTGTTTCCGCTTTAAGGCCCAGAAGCGTGTTCATACGTGTCGGTGTTCCGAGCGAATCTCGGATGTCACCATCGCGCGGAGGACCATGGTTTATTGCAGCACTTGTTCCCGTTAGGGATTTTATCGTCTCGGCAATACCTTTCACGGTTACTGCATGGCCGGTGCAAAAGTTGATCGGATCAAAGCGAGCCTTTTCTCCAGCCGCTTGTGCATTCATCATACGGTCCATCGCGGCGAGCAAGCCTGCAACAACGTCACCGACATAGATAAAATCGCGCGTCTGTCCGCCATCGCCATTGATTGTGATTGGCTCATCACGTGCGAGACGATCCGCAAAAATCGAGATCACACCAGAATAAGGCGAGGACGGGTCTTGACCAGGACCAAAGACATTGAAGAAGCGGCACGCAGTGCTTGGCAGATCAAAGAGATCTGCTGCCGCGCTTGCATGATGTTCACCGCTCAATTTGTCAGCACCATAAGGCGACATCGGTTGCTTTGGTGCATCCTCAGTGATGGGCATCGTTTCAGCCGCACCATAAATCGCTGCGGAAGAAGCCCACGCGACCGGCAGAGGTTTATCAGCCGCGTCCCGTGCAGCCTCGAATACTGTAACCGTACCGTACAAGTTAGTGCGGTGGGATTCACGCCATGTAATATTACACCGCACAACAGAAGCAATAGCCGCGAGATGAAAGACTCCGCTTGCTCCCTCAACTGCTTTGGCTACTGCATCGGGATCAGCGATATCGCCTACGATCAATTCTGCTTCAGCAGGCGCTACATCACGATGCCCGGTAGAGAGATCATCAATAATGCGAACCCGGTCTCCACGACGGATCAAGGCATGTGCGAGATGGCCACCAATGAAACCACAGCCACCAGTTATCGTAAACAGACGGTTATTTTGCATAGATCGATCCCCGTATTTAATGGCGAGAGTATCGAGCACAGCAAATAATATTTCGTATGCATATCAGTCTGTTACGCTGTAAATTTTATTAAATTCATTTACAGCGTTTTCGACAATTTATTAAATCAGGTCTCACATCAAGAACCGCATGAAACCTGACCTTTATACTTCAAGGCGCTCTCAAAATTCTGACAAGCAAGATTAATCTTTTTCAGAAAAGTAGAACGTCAGAGCTACTTGGCATCATCGAATGCTCTTTCGTTGAGATGTTAACTTTCATTCAACGACCAATCGTACCGATCATCATAGATGCGTGTCGCACCTTGAGGTCCGCCAAATTGAGCCAGATGAGCAATCACACCGGCATCACTTCCGCCGAAATCCGATTTATACCATTCATATATGGAAGAAACGACAAGGCCATTCGATGTCATCTCTGCACCGCGAGGATGCAACACGTAATCTCGAGCCGCAAGATTCAGGTCGCTATTTAAACTTACTGCAGTGAAGGCTTTTGTCCTTAGATTTGGACAACCAATCGACGCACAGTTCACTGCATAATGTATCCTAGCATCACGCCAGATAGGACGCAAAATGCCATGTTCAATGTCATTGAGCGAAAGCGACCGTCCACTCACTGTCACAATCTTTTCGTCCCATGGACCACGCGAAAAAAAGCCGCCGCCAATGTCACGGATCGAGCTAACCGGATAATTATCAAGGATCGCATCTACCGTCTTCGCATTATAGAGATTGATCCAATAGGCCATCGCAGCATCTTTGCTTAACTGCGTAGGGTCCATTGCTTCCAATGATGAAAGATAGGCTTTCAAGGAGCCATGAACATTTTTCGCAACGCGGTAATTCACCCGGTTTACGCCATCTGCTCCGCGAGACACATAAGACGACAAAAAGCCATCCCACGCCGAATGATCAACGTTCACAATTCGACCAAACTGATTCCAGTGGTTGCTGATAAGAGACGAACGAGGCGCAGCGATTGCTGGCGTATTAAAAGATGATACGACTGTCGCAGATACGAGTGCGGTTAGAGCTGTTCGGCGATTAAGCATAACGACCTCATAGGTTTTGTTTGCCCCTCACAAAAATATACCTGCTTGGCGCTATAAGAGTCCTGCGCCAAACACTGATGTGACTGCCTGTGAATTTTGTGAGGTGTTTGTTTCTGAAGCACTTCAAAGAAAACGCCGTCTCGAGAGACGGCGTTATTTACTCTACAACTCAGAACTATGTCGGCACTTTAAAATCACTACAGTATTTTAGTGACCGAAGTGACCCCGGCGAAATCCGCGATGGAAACCATGACCGCGCTTGAAGCCATGATGACGCCTAAAGCCGTGGCCTCGTTTAAAACCGTGGTGGCGTTTAAAGCCGTGGCCTCGGAAACCAAAATGACCGCGATGATGTCCACGAAAACTGCGGCGATGACCAAAATGGTGACCGGAGTTATAGCCGAACGAGAGCGCCACAGGAGGGGAGTAATGGTGATGTCCGACAAAACCGCTATCGTGGAATCCATTTTTCGCGCGTGCAGCGGAGCCAAGAATAGAACCGAGGATCAGTCCGCCCGCGATTCCGGCAACGACAGCACCGCCTTCAGCATGTGCCTTCTTTGTGGGAACTGCAGCAGCCGCGATGATTGCAACACCGAGAGCAGCAACGCGGAGCATGTTTTTCAAAGATTTCATATCCAGATTTCCTTTTGTTAGCGCCCAGCCAACCCATAATTCTTGATACTATAAAGCCGGACAATTTGCAGCAAAAACCACGTAAAATTCGGTCTTGTGATCAGTTTCAACCTTTGAGAATACGCGGGATGACCCTTTCGCCATTATGACTTGAGATCATAATCAACCCGCCGGAAGTGCTCCGGCGGGCCGTCGTCGATTTGGTTAGAAACGGTTGAAGTAGGCGTAAGGCGACACAAGCGGGCGCTCTACGCGGTGGTTGTTTGCGAGACGTGCAATCCGGCGCGATTGACGAGACATCTTCTTGTTCAAAGCAGCATGTTCAGCCCGATCAATAATGCCGTCATTTGCTCTAAAGTCCCGGATATCATCACGGATATCACGCATTTTTCTACGCAACTTGCGACGTTCACCTTCCCGCAGATCGCCGCGGTCTAATGCGTGACGAATGCGCGAACGAAGACGATCCATCCGATCTCGGACCATCTCGATCCCATCATAACGCGGAGCAATATAGGCTGGCGTCGTGAATGTCGTACCAATGGTGGGTGCCGTGTAAGTTGGCTGTGTAACATAACTCGGCGCAGTATAGGTCACTGGTTGCGCGGCATAGCTCGGTGTCGTGTAATTCGACGGAGCGATGTTGGTTTGAACCGTATGCCTCGCCGGAGCGACATAAGTTTGCGTCGTGTAAGTTGGTTGAGCAACATAACTCGTGACCGGCGCGGTATAAGTCGTAGCCTTCGCTGGCTGAACATAAGTCGTCGCCGGCTGCACGTATTGCACTGTGCTGTTCGGCTGTACTTGTTCAATAGGGCCAAGGTTGATCGTCGGTGCAGTATACGTCGTGGGAGACGTATAAGTCGTGCTGAAAACCGATCCCTGAGAAATTGTCGGGCTATACGAATGATTATAAAAATTGTTAGCCGATGCACCGGAAGCGGCAAATGTACCTGCAAGAGCAAGGCCTGCAAAAGTTGTAATCTTGAACATGGTGGCTTCTCCCTTCATGAGACCGGTGGAAGAATTTCCGACGCGGTTGTTATCCTGAAGCGAGTATGGAACGGCACGGCTACAAGTTTCCGTCGCATCGCTTCATAAAAGCAGTTGCGGCTCACCGTTCCGTGAAAATTCAGCCGTTTCGCCGTTTTATCGCCACAAAACAAGCGGGTTTTCAGCTAGAAATTTCAAGATTTTATATGAAGTATTTTCAATACCACTTTGAAAAAACAGCTTTTCACAGCCTCAATCATGTGAAATACGGATTGTAATAATAGTGGCCCCGACAAATGAGGGCCGCACAACCGAGCAGTATGAAATGCAAAGCGCTGATGAAATTTGCGCTGGATCGCGCATGAAGGCGACGCAGAATCTGCGCCGCCCTCTTGGTGTGCTCGCGAGTGCCTCAATCAATAGTACGAGCGTTGCGCGCTCTCACCCGGCTTCTTTGAGCCAGTGCGAGAACGCGACTTTTCTTTTGTCATCGGTACGCTGCAGGCGCGCCCCAGAACGCAGACGCATTAGGCTGTCCCCAGGATGCTTGACCATTAGCAGCTGGGGCAAAATACGAAGAACCCAGCGATTGCGGCCCGAATTCATACCCACTCGGAGCAGTTGGCAGACCGTAACCCGGCAATCCATAGCTAGGAGCAGCGGCATAACCCGGCAGTATTTCAGTACTAGCGATACCGCGTTGCTTCAGGCCATCGGACATCTCTTTCAACTGGCTCTGAATGGTCTGCGCTTCACCGTGATCAATAACGCTGTCAACCCGCGCTTTATCGAGCAAATTGCTAATGCCGTGCAGTTTCTTCCGCAGGTGCTTTGCATCTGCACTCGTAAGAAGGCCTTTGTTTTCGTTCTCTGCAATGCTTCCCGAGATACGAGCGATGCGGTCTGCAAGACGATGAACCGTCGCACCTGCACCCAAATGCACACCTGCACCCGAGTTGGCAGGATTCCAAGTCGCTGGAGTGATACCGCCCCAACCTTGTTGGTTTCCATAATTATAGGCAGGCGATTGTGCTTGACCGTACTGCTGTTGTTGAACGGGTCGCTCCACATAAACAGGGCGATCAACGGTAACACGCTTTTCTACATAAACGGGACGATCTACCGGAAACGGAACGCGCTTTTCGACGTAGACCGGCTTTTCGACCGGAACCGGGATGCGTTTTTCAACATAAACGGGACGATCTACTGGAACCGGACGGTCAACGGGAACAGGGCGATCCACAGGGACCGGAACCGAGACGCGCTTCTCGACGTAAACTGGACGATCTACCGGAACTGGACGGTCTACCGGAACCGGGCGATCCACCGGAACAGGAACCGAAATACGCTTCTCGACATAAACCGGACGGTCTACCGGAACCGGACGATCTACTGGAATCGGACGATCCACCGGCACAGGAACCGAAATACGCTTCTCGACATAAACTGGACGATCTACCGGAATCGGACGGTCTACGGGAACCGGGCGATCCACAGGGACCGGAACCGACACACGTTTCTCGACGTATACAGGGCGATCTACTGGGACGCGCTTCTCAATGTAGACGGGACGATCCACCGTGCGATTGACGTAGACAGGGCGGTCAACAAAAACACGTTTTTCAACGATGCGCTCGACAACTTGCGGCGCAGCAGCTTGAAAAATTGGTTGTTGAGGCTGTTGGAAAGCAGGTTGCTGAACATATTGCTGAGAAGCATGCCCCGAGAACCGAGACTCAGTGGCGGGAACGACTTGGAAAGAAGGCTGAGCCACCGGCGCGGCATACGTTTGCTGGACCGGCGCTGCATAAACTTGCTGTACAGGGGTGCTCGCTTGAACCAAAGGCTGATAAGGAGCGACAGCTTGCTGATACAAAGGCGTCGAATGCGTATTATAGGCAGGTACGCTATTGCTTACGATCTGCTGATGATGAGATTTTTGAAGCTGATCACACGGTGTTCCCGGGCGATAACGAACATTTGGATTAACCTGTGGTTGCTCGGCGGCAAATACAAGTTGCTGACCTTCGTCCAGATCCACTTGTTTGAAGGCAGCGGCAACAACTGGCTGGTGCAGTCCGGTCACAGCACTCTTTTCGCCAATACAAGCATATGCCAGCGAAGGGGCCACCATGCCAGCCGCAAATGTAAGCGCAGCCGTGCTCGTTTTAGTCGACAAAAATCTCATTGCTCGATCCTTAAGTTTTTTAATGGAACGCGCCTGATTCGCTCCTATTCTTAATATATTACTTTAAGTAAATGCTCTAACTACGCAAGAACAATATATAACGTGTACGGACAACCGTTAACGCCCAAGAAAATTTCACGGCTTATGTCGATGAAAAATCTGCTGAAAATCATGAAGGATTGGCGCTGTAAAAATACAATCCGGACGAGGACAAACCTCAAAAATCAAGAACGATCATCATCCAAAGATCGCACCACTTTTTGGTTTTATCGAATCAAATTCGCTCGCCCAAAAGTGGCACGAAATACACCTTGCGTGCCTCAAGGCAGTTTCAAAACGTCGAAATGGGTTTTCAGAGAAAGCGGACCACAGATGCCGCTTTCCCGACAGTATTTTAGCTGGTCATGCGACCCCAAAAATCCTTCACATTCTTAAAAAAGCCCTCGTGCTGGGGGCTATTTTGCTCTGTGTCGGCGATCTTCTGAAATTCTTCAAGAAGCTCTTTTTGGCGTTTGGTTAGGTTCACCGGAGTCTCAACGGCGACTTCGATATAAAGATCACCCTCGCGGTTCTGGCGTAAGACCGGCATACCTTTACCGCGCAAACGGAATTGTTTTCCCGACTGTGTACCCGAAGGGATCGAAACCCGCGCACGGCCACCATCAATGGTTGGCGCTTCAATAGGCCCTCCCAATGCAGACAGCGCCATTGGGACGGGGATACGGCAGAACAAGTCCGGTCCTTCCCGCTGGAAGATCGAATGTGGTTCGATGTCGATAAAGATATAGAGATCGCCCGGAGGTCCACCCATCAATCCGGCCTCACCCTCACCCGGCAAGCGGATGCGATTGCCATCTTCGACACCTTTGGGAATCTGGACATTGAGCGAGCGTTCTTTGCGCGTGCGACCCGAACCGGAACATTTACCGCAAGGGTTTGAAATAACCTGACCGCGCCCGGCACAAGTCGGACATGTCCTCTCAACAGTGAAGAAGCCTTGCTGCGCGCGAACCTTGCCCATACCGCCACAGGTTTGGCAATTTTCAGGCTTTGCGCCCTCAGCAGCGCCCGAACCGTTACATCCGTCACAAGCAACCGCCGTCGGCACTTTGATAGACGCCTGCTTTCCTGTGAACGCATCTTCCAGCGAAATCGTCAGATTATAGCGCAAATCAGCGCCGCGCATTTGACCTCCGCTGCGCCCACGCCCGCCACGCTGTCCACCGAAACCGCCAAATAAGTCGTCAAAGACATCGGAAAACGCTGAGGAAAAATCTGCGCCGCCCCGTCCAGCACCAAACGGATTTCCTCCGCCCATACCGCCTTGTTCAAACGCCGCATGACCGAACCGATCATAGGCAGCGCGTTTGTCAGGATCTTTTAGGGCATCGTATGCTTCGTTGACTTCCTTGAAGCCATCTTCCGCCTTCGGATTATCTTGATTGCGGTCAGGGTGCAGCTCTTTAGCACGCTTTCGAAAAGCAGATTTCAACTCCGCCTCAGAAGCACTCTTTTCGACGCCAAGAACGTCGTAATAATCGCGTTTTGACATCCGCTGTCCTTCTCTCCGGAGCGAAAAAACGCATCCTCAAAAGGATGCGCACTCAGAGCGGAGCGGTTAGCCGCCCCGCCTCCGTAAGATTAAGACGCCCGACGATCATCACCGCCATCGGTAATGTCTTCGAAATCGGCATCAACAACGTCGTCATCTGGTCCACCGCCATCGCGTTTTGCGTCGGCTTCTGCAGCGGCCATGTCATCGTCTTGGCTTTGCTTATAAATCGCTTCGCCAAGTTTCATGGATGCTTCGGCAAGAGTTTGGCTCTTAGCCTGAATAACATCAACATCATCATCGCCAAGTACTTCGCGCAATTCTTCGATTGCAATACCGATATTGTCGCGCTCATCTTCGCCGACCATGTCACCATGTTCTTTGAGCGACTTTTCGGCCCCATGGATCATCGACTCGCCCTGATTTCGAGCTTCGACCAAGGCTTTACGTTTACGGTCTTCATCCGCGTATTCAGCCGCGTCCTTGACCATTTTTTCGATCTCTTCATCCGCAAGACCGCCAGACGCTTGGATGGAGATGTTTTTCTCTTTGCCTGTCGCCTTATCACGGGCTGACACGTTGACGATGCCGTTGGCGTCAATGTCAAAAGCCACTTCAATTTGCGGCACACCGCGCGGTGCTGGAGGGATATCTTCAAGGTTGAACTGGCCAAGCATTTTGTTATCGGATGCCATTTCGCGTTCACCTTGGAACACCCGGATCGTCACAGCCGTCTGATTGTCATCCGCAGTCGAGAAGATCTGTGATTTCTTCGTCGGGATTGTCGTGTTGCGATCGATGAGACGGGTAAAGACACCACCCTGAGTTTCGATACCAAGGCTAAGGGGCGTTACATCAAGAAGAACGACGTCTTTAACATCACCTTGCAGAACACCAGCCTGAATTGCCGCGCCCATGGCGACGACTTCATCGGGGTTCACGCCTTTATGGGGTTCCGCGCCGAAGAAGGTTTTCACCGTCTCATGCACGCTTGGCATACGTGTCATACCGCCGACGAGAACGACCTCATCAACATCACCCGGCGACATACCGGCATCTTTCAAAGCGGCTTTACATGGATCAAGCGTCCGTTTTACCAGATCCTCAACCAATGTTTCGAACTTTGCTCGGGTCAGTTTCAGTGTGAAGTGCTTTGGACCCGACGCATCTGCCGTAATGAAAGGCAGGTTCACCTCGGTCTGCGTTGAGCTCGACAATTCGATTTTAGCTTTTTCAGCAGCCTCTTTCAGACGCTGAAGGGCCAGCTTGTCAGTGCGAAGGTCGATGCCTTGCTCTTTTTTGAACTCGTCTGCGAGGTAATCCACGAGGCGCAGGTCAAAATCTTCACCGCCAAGGAACGTATCGCCATTGGTGGCTCGCACCTCAAAAACACCATCGCCGATCTCGAGAATTGAGACGTCAAACGTGCCGCCGCCAAGGTCATAAACGACAATTGTTTTACCGTCTTGCTTATCCAAACCATAAGCGAGAGCCGCCGCAGTAGGCTCGTTGATGATACGAAGGACTTCTAGGCCAGCAATGCGGCCCGCATCTTTGGTCGCCTGACGTTGTTGATCATTAAAATATGCTGGGACAGTGATAACAGCCTGTTCAACAGGTGCGCCAAGATACCCTTCAGCCGTCTCCTTCATCTTTTGCAGAATAAAAGCTGAAATTTGAGCCGGAGAATACTTATCGCCATTGGCTTCGACCCAAGCATCCCCATTTCCGCCATCGGTGATCTTGTAAGGAACCATGTCCTTATCTTTAGCGATGATAGGGTCATCCATGCGGCGACCGATAAGGCGCTTTACCGCAAACAGGGTATTCTCAGGGTTTGTTACCGCTTGGCGTTTCGCGGATTGTCCAACGAGGCGCTCGCCATCATCTGAAAAAGCGACCATTGAGGGCGTTGTCCGCGCACCCTCTGCATTCTCAATCACACGGGCGGCAGAGCCATCCATGATCGCAACGCAGGAGTTTGTCGTCCCAAGGTCAATTCCAATAACTTTCGACATCTAACAAGTTCCTCTCAGCAAAAGCCCAAAAAACGCGAATTTCGCCATTCCGGTAGGCTTTCCTATTGATTGCACCCATGATTCTTATGAGAGGGCGCGATTTCATGTTCTCGCGACATATATGAAGGCGAGATAGCCACCGCAAGCGCTGTGGATAAGGAATTTTTTCGCCGTATAAAATCAAAGGTCGATCTGGGCCAATAACAGGACACAATATCGAAGCGATGATCGGTGAAAAAAGCACAATCCATCACGGTGTTTTGGTGGAGACAAAAGCGCTGAATCACGACGAACAAGCCATTTTACTGGCGGACCTTCAGAGTATTGCAAGGGTTTCGCCACCGTTTTCTCTGATGACTCGATGGGGCAAACCGATGTCGGTTAAAATGACTGCAGCAGGGCGGTTTTGCTGGTTTTCTGATCGTAAGGGCTATCGTTATATTGAGGAGCACCCGCTCACAAAGTCAGCATTTCCGCCGATTCCAGAACTTGCGCTTGCGGTTTGGCGGCAGTTTGAAGCCGATATTGACCCGGATTGCTGTCTAATCAACTATTACGGGAAAGGTGCGCGCATGGGGCTGCATCAGGACAGAGACGAGGCAAATTTCGACTATCCCGTTGTTTCCATTAGCTTAGGCGATCCTGCCCTCTTCAGGATCGGTGGCACGGAGCGCAGTGACCCTACGAAAAGTTTCTGGCTGGAGAGCGGAGACGTCATGGTTTTGCACAAAGACAAACGTCTCGCTTTCCACGGCATTGACCGGATCAAATTCGGTGAAAGCCCTCTGCTGTCCAAGGGTGGAAGACTCAATCTTACATTGCGCCGCGTAGCGAACGCCTAGCTTTCTATCCGCTCTCTTTCCTCGCCATTTTCGACCGCCGTATAGAAACAAGACCGCCGACCCGTGTGACACGCTGGACCAGACTGATCTACCTGTAAAAGAAGACAATCTCGGTCACAATCAAAGCGCATTTCGATTAAATTTTGCGTGTGACCGGAGGTATCTCCTTTGCGCCAAAATGCACTTCGGGATCGAGACCAATACACAACTCTGCCTTGTTTTAGTGTTTCTAAAATACTGTCGACATTCATCCATGCCAGCATCAAAACTTCACCGGTATCATGCTGCTGTGCGATGGCTGGCAACAGGCCATCAGCGTTATATTTTAGCGAATGAGGATCGAAGGGAACGGGCATATTTGTGACCTTGGCTTTCACATTACTCGGGTTCGCGCTATGTTGGCTTCGTAAGCGGATAGCACAACCGCAGAAGGGAATTGGCAGTGGTTGATCTTATCAGTCTGTATTCTAAACGGATTTTAGCGCTCGCGGCAGATATTCCTCATGTCGAGCGCTTGGCTGATTCCGATGCCTCTTCGACGAAGCGGTCACCACTTTGCGGGTCGACAATTACGATTGATATCAAGGTACTACACGGTCGCATAACGGATTTTGGCCAAGATGTAAAAGCTTGCGCTTTGGGTCAGGCCGCTGCCGCTGTACTCGCCGAGCATGTAATTGGCTTAACTATCAACGAGATAAGACAGGTTCGCGACGACCTTTACGCGATGCTCAAAGAGGGCGCAGAACCGCCCACAGGAACCTTTGAAAAGCTGAAATTCCTCGAACCTGCCCGCGAATTTAAGAACCGCCATGCGTCGATTATGCTCGCCTATGACGCGACTCTGGAGGCTATGGAGTCGGTCGGCGCACAGGCTTGTGCAGGCGGATAAGGCTGGCAAAACCGGCTAAATTCTCAGGCATTATCTGTAAAAGATGTGGTAAAACCCCCGTCATTCTCATGCATTTCCCTGAAAATCACTCTTGCTGGACGCCAACATCCTTTGGTTCGATGGTTTCAACGAAATCGATGATCGCTTTTACCTCGGCTTCGGTCAAAATCATTGGCGCAATCGGTGAAGGTCGCGACGGATCGAACGGATCGGTTACACCCTCGATCTGAGTAATCGCAGGATGCGGCGGCTCTGTATGAAAAGCCTCAAAGCGCGCTTTCCAATCTTTGTAATGTCGCATGACCGCAAAACTTGGTGTCGAGCCTATGGAGCCGTACGGATTACCCCCCGGCACAACATGACAGCGCCCGCAATTTGCGATTGCGGCTTTTTGTCCCGGTGTCATCGGCGCATCATCGGCCATCGCGGGCGCACAAGCCAAAACCGGAATGAGCAAATATCGTTTCATGCTCTCACCATGACTCGGACTGCCCTTCGTTTCAACTCAGTGTCACGCGCCGCTCGCCTGTGACCTCGCCGTTAAAATTCTTAATCTCGGTATTGAGGTAATGTCTTGCCGTGGGATGATTGCGATCCAACGCACCGATCCGAACCAACAACGCTGCACAGAGCGACTCGCAGGCGGGGACATGACCGTCTTGGATCTTGAGGCAAAACCCGAGACCCTTCTCGGGATAAATTCCGGTAAAGACTCCATCGGCTCCGGTCTTCACGACTGCACGCCCTTCGGTGGCTGTGGTCAGCGCAAGACACGCACGGCCCTCCCCCGACACCAACACGGGATGCGCCGCCATTGCCGCCACCAAACGTCCCGCTGCCGCACCGCGCACTGGCCCCAATGTATCCGGCGCAGCAAACCGTGCCATCGCACCCGCAAGCCCCTTTAGAGACGCTGCATAATTCGGAGCCGAACATCCGTCCGTGCCATAGACCAAAGGAGCCTGCGTATCCGTCACTTCGGCAAAGGCCGCTTGTATTGCTTTTTGCACAGGCTCATCGGGTAAAAGATAACCCGAGGGATCAGCCCCGAGGTGTAAGGCGAGCGTCAAAAATCCTGTATGTTTGCCGGAACAATTATTCAGCAGCCGCGTCGCTGTTCTGTCTATGGCTTTGACTGCCGGATCACGTGGAGGCTGTGGCCCGCACAGCAAATGATCAGGTGAGAGCTTTACCGACGAGAGCCACGCCGCCACCGCATCCGTATGAACCGCCGCACCCTGATGGGATGCACAAGCAAGCGCGAGATGCTGATCGCCAAGGCCCATCGCATCCGCCGCGCCGGTTTCCAATAAAGGCAACGCCTGAATCATCTTAATCGCAGATCGGGGCAGGATGGCCGTATCAATATCCCCCCATGCTTCAACGATAGAGCCGGACGCTGTACAAATTGCAGCGGCAGCATGATGGCGGTTTTCAACAATGGGTCCGCGTGTGGTTTCGACAAGAATGGGGTTGCTCACAAATACTCTCTAATCCGTTTGGGAATGGAACCAATCACCGCTCTCACGGTTCTTCAATCGAGGAGAACGTCAATGCCTAAACATACAGAATCAAAACGCTCTAAAGATGCCGAGCAATATAACAGCAGTTCTGTATCCGCAGTTTGGATTGTCCTCATCACAAGTGTCGCCTTGGCGGGAATCGTGGTTATTGGAACGATTGTCTGAAGGGTTACAGATCATTTCACGCACCGCTCAATATAACGGATTCGCAATCCATGGTGCATAGACATGTTGCACACTTGGCCTTTGCACAACAGCGTCTGCGATGCGTTTAACATTGGGAAAAGCCTCCACAGCCAGATGCCCTTGAACGGGTCGCAACCAAGTCGTCAACATGAACAAATAAATATCGGCGGCACTGAAACGGTCTCCGAGAATCCATTCATTGCCGCCAATTTGATCGTCGATAATTTTCCACGTTTCATTCAGTCGCCGGTTCCCCCGCCGCTGCGCACTGGGTTCATCACGCGCACTGTCGACAAAACGGTCGGGGTAATAAGTAAGCTGAAAAGCATTCTGAATTGAGTTGGAAAAATAAACGAGCGTTTGCAGATAAAGCGCACGATGAGGATCATCCACGGCGGGGGCTAAATTTGCTTCGGGGTGTCGGTCGCACAGAAAGACAGTGATCGCCGCACATTCATACATCGCCCCATCGTCCCAAGCGAGAACAGGAACCCACCCATTCGGATTGATCGCCAATTGCTCCGGCGGGCGCGGCGTCTCTTTATCAACAACAGTTTCGATCAGCTCATAAGGAGCGCCGATTTCTTCCAGCATCACCCGCACGCCCATAGACGCACTCTTGAGTGCATAGAAAAGTTTATACATGGGCTTGGCTCTCAATAGTGCTACGGGGTCCAGTCACCAAATCGCACACACCCCGCCCCTCGTGTCAAACCCGGAAGAGGAGTGAATTACTTTTTAAGTGGCGACGAAGAGGCATTAAAAGCCATCGCAGTCCGCACCATTCTAAGAGCTTAGAAATCCTTTTAGCGCAGATGAAGGTGAAACAACGTCTCGAATCTCGTGGACCTTCTGAACCTTGGAAAAGACGACTTCGACTGTGCGGTCATTGAAAGAAATAGTCCAAAAACGAGGTTTTAGAGCGCGCCACTTAGCAGTACGATCACTGCCCGTTACCTCAGTAAAGTTCCAAGGCGAGACTGGATATCGAGAGGTCATAATTCCATCAACATTGATTGGATTTTTTTCAAAATAAATTACGTCATAAAATATGAGGATAGCGATACCACCACCCGCAGCAGGCGCTATCTCATAGCTAAGAAACAGATTCTCTCCGTCGAAAAACAGAGCTGGGTTTTCGACAGTTCCGATCATTGGAAAAGCTTCCTTTGGTATCTTGCTTTCCATGTGCTCTCCTCTGAGCAGTATTCCTATTTATGAAAATGCCATCGCCATTTTAGGCGCGAATGGCGTAGTTGGGTCATAGAAGAAGTAAGGTTCAATTGAGAAATTTGCTCATTATTAGCAACGAACCCAGCCATAGCGATAGGCTATGAAAGGTATAGTCAAACGATATTTCCAATTAGATGACGCTCACGTCATGTTCTTTGTCAACGAAGCAACGAACACCGAAAAGGAAAGATCATGAAAACCACCCTCTTCGCCCTCACTCTTGCCGCCGCAACCGCAACGATCTCAGCGCCAAGCTTTGCAATGGACAACCCGGTCAGCAAAAGCCGTGCTTTGATCGAGCGCGCGCTCGCGTCTCAGGAAACCTCATCCACAGACCGGGTGGCGCCAACGCTGCGCGCAACCACCTTCAACACAAAAAAGCCGGTTGTTCTCGACCGTTCTGAGACGGCTTTTGACAGACTATTCGGTTTCCGCCACGGCCCGTCAGGTCGGTAATTCACCGCCACACACTCTTTTAGACGGATATCGAGCGGCTCGCGTTTACCCTGATCCATCAGGTGCGCGGGCCGTTCAAAACAGCAGAAGCCTCCCACTGTTTGACGGCCCCTCCCGTCAAACAGTTCCAGTCAGCGTTGAACACCCCACTCTCCACTCATCGGAGATGCGCTGACTGGAACGCTTTCCAATTTATGACATTCAGTAAACTCCGAAGATCCCGCACAATCATGTCGGTCCGAGCATCAGATATCGACTTCCCCGCGAACCACCGTATGCGTCGCGCCGCCAACCCAAATGGCCCCGCCTTCGCTTGAAATATGGATGCGTCCGGTCCGATCCATCGCTGTCCCTTGTGCAGCGATATAGTGAGATGGCGCAACACCCGCCCCGATCAGCCATTGTGCAACACTCGCATTCAAGCTGCCGGTCACAGGGTCTTCGGCACGAAGGCTCGGCATAAAGGCCCGCAACTCAAACTGAGTCTCATCACCCGGCTTCCCCGGCGCAACAACACCAAGTTCAAGCGTCCCAAGCGCATCGTAATCCGGCGTAATCGACAGCAACTCTTCGCGGCTTTCCAACATCGCACCAACCCAACCCGGACCATTGTCAATCCATTGAGCGCGCATTATCGCCTCAGGGCAGACCCGCAAACCAGCAGCAATCTTCGCCAAATCCTCATCTGAAACCGCATCATCCCGCATTAGCGGCGGTGCAGCAAATGCAAGCGGCCCGTCCTCTTTCCGGACGCGAATCAATCCCGCATCACATTCCTGCACGACATCGGACCCTTTCGGTTGTCCCCCCGCTTGCAACCAAGCATGGCACGATCCCAAAGTCGGATGCCCTGCAAAGGGTAATTCTTCTGCGGGTGTAAAGATCCGAACCCGATAATCTGCTTCAGGGTCAACCGGCTCCAACAAGAAAGTCGACTCCGACAAGTTCATCCATTTCGTGAAGTTCTGCATCTCATCCGCGCTCAGACCATCCGCACCGAGAACCACCGCGACCGGATTTCCTTTGCAAGATTGTTCGGAGAAAACATCTACCTGTTGAAAATCACGTCGTGCCATTCCCGAAGCTCCTATGTCATCGCGCAATCGAGTCTTTGCCAAATCAGCTTGCTTTGTCGCATACTAATCTCATGACAAAAGATACCCAAGCAGAAGACGCCCAAGCGCGGCTCGATCAATTACGCCACGAGGCAGGCGGCGCATTAACAGGGCGCGAAGTGCGAAAGCGTCATGGCCTCGATCCGAACGACACCTCCGACGACCCGCCCCTCGATTGGAGCGCGACGCCGCTGAACATCACATTGCAGATTCTCGCCGTCGCGCTGTTTATTGCCGTCGTGTGGTTCATCATCACCTCATTCTTCGGCGGCTTTAGCGAAGTGCTCTCTCGGTGAGCAAAGGCAAAAAGTTCTGGCAGACCGTTCCCCTCGCCGAAATGAGCAAAGATCAATGGGAGTCGCTCTGCGATGGCTGCGGTAAATGTTGCCTGCTCAAGCTGGAAGATGAAGACGACGGCACGCTGACCTACACCAATATCGCCTGCCGCCTATTCGACGACAGCACATGCCGGTGCATGAATTACGCGTTGCGAAAAATGATGGTGGAGGGCTGCATCCTTCTCACGCCCGAGACATTGCCCGATACGCAAAAGTGGTTGCCGAAAACCTGCGCTTACCGCCTGATTGCCGAAGGCAAACCCCTCGAAGCATGGCATCCTTTGATTTCAGGATCGCCCGAGACGGTTCACTCCGCGGGCATTTCCATGCAGAGCGCGACCGTACCGGAATATGAAGTCAGTGAAGAAGACTGGTACGATCACGCCATCGATGAAGAAGTTTAGCGCCTCAACCGACCGCATCCGCGCCGATGGCCGCGAGCATTGCCTTGCACACTTCAATATCCTGCTCACTCGCACCCGAGCCAACACCGACCGCCCCGGCCAGTTGATCCTCGATTTTCACCGGCATTCCGCCCGGCAGATTGGTCACAGCATTGCCGGTAGCCGCCGACAGTTTCGCCGCAAAATCTTCCGGCATTCCGCCTGTCGCCGCTCCGGTAGAGGCCGAGGTCCGCGCCTTTGATCTCGCAGAACGCAAGCTGAGGTATTTCGATCCCGTCATACGCAAGCTGCCCATAACTTCGCCGGACGCATCGACGACGACAAGGCATTGAGGTTGCCCCATCTCAGTCGCTTTCGCGGCCCCGTTTTGCAACATGGCAAGAACCGCATCATGGGTGAGAATCGGGCGGCTATCGAACATTGGTGAATTCGTCATCTAAGTATCCTGTATCACGGCTTGAGTTTTAATTCGCCGGACCCTAATCCCTGAAACTCAGATGTCAAAAACTGATCTCGGGACGGGCAATCATCAACCATAAAATGATCATCACACCAAAGAAAGCCGGAAAGCCGCTGACAAACCACCCCCGGAACAACTGATTATACCGCTCCGGTAGGGGCGCACCTGTTTGAACCGCCTCGCGCGCAAGATCGCGCATTTGATGCTGCATCCACACCACCGGAAGCCAAAACAACCCGACCCCAACGTAAAGGCACAGCGACAGGACAATCCAGCCTTCGCTCATTTCCCAGCCAATCTCTCGGGCGAGCAAGTATCCGGTGACAGGCTGAGCAATCACAGCGCTTGCAGTGAAAATCCAATCAGCAATCACAACAACCGAAGCCGTATGCGCAATCAGCACTGCATCATGAGTCCGATGCGCCATCATCATAAAGAACGCGATACCTGCCCCCGTCCCCAATAGAACGGTCGCTCCGACAATATGCGCCCAGCGCAACAGGTCGACCCACTCCATCAGCGCTCTTCCGCAAGCGATGCAACGATCAACGCAAGGCCGATACCGGGCAACACTTTCACGAACACGCCCAAAGGGTCAGCCCAGAGATGCGGCGTCAGGATTGTGCCGCCCATCAGGTATCCGCAAGATACAGCGATTGCAGCAAAACACGCGAGGCGCAGCCATCGCCTGAACATCAAGGCCGCGCCGATGGCAATATCAACAACACCGCCGCCAATCACCGCACTCCATGCAGCGCTCGGTGGCAAACTATCACCAAGCACAGCAACCGCCGCTTCGGATTGCCAAATCCCGATAATACCGGACGCAAGCCAAAACAGCGACAGGACCGCAACCAAAACCGGAAACAAAAGCGTCGCCCGCGCAAAAACCCGCTCTTGTAAACTCGACGGCAAGCCCGCCAGCGTTTCAGGCAAGGCTTTCAACGGCACACCACTTGTACCGCTCCCTGTGACATTGGCCTCCAGCACTTTGAGCGCACTCGTCCGCAAAGGCGACCGCCACCCGAACCACCCCGCACAATCAGCAAGTTTTGCCACTCCATATCCAAGCCAACGCGGAAGGCGCAGTATCGCACGCGCAGGCTCAAACCCGAGCCATGTGCGAACAAGCCCCACCGTCTCTTCCAATGAACGCGGCGTGTCTTCCATCAAATCGAGATCAGTCGCGATATGCTCCCCTTCAATCGCAGCAGTCACCGCACCGGCGACATCATCAACCGCCACAGTCTGAATCTGCGCGTCCGCCATAACAACCGGTTGCACAATCGGAAAAGCCGCAAGCATTCGCAATAAGCTGGAACCACCATAAGCAGATGGACCAATGACCACACCGGGGCGAAAGATCGTCCAATCCAATGTGCTGTATTTCAACGCGGCATCGGCCTCACCTTTACTGCTGTAGAACAACGTATCAGAGTCAGGCGTCGCACCGGGAGCTGATATTTGCACAAACCGCCGCACACCTTGCGCCTCACACGCGGCAATCAACACGCGGATGGCATCGCGTTGCAAAGCAACGATGCTGTCTTTTGCCCCGTCTTGCAGCGCACCTGATGCATTAACCACCGCATCAATACCCGCCAGATGCGCCGTCCAATCACTTGCATGAGTCAAGCGCGCAATATCGGATTCAATCCAATCGGCATCCGGCAGGTGCGACCGACCTAAACTCTGCGAGCGCGCCAATCCGGTGACCTGATGCCCCGCCGCCATCAGCGCTATGGATATCGGCAATCCGATCAACCCATAAGCACCGAGGACAAGAACACGCATATCAGACTTTCGCTTTTACCTTTGGCCGCAACACATGCGGCTGGCTTGCATCGTAGAGCGCACTGTCACGGAAATCGACCTCTTGCAAAGCGGGGCCAATAAGAATGAGCGCGGTGCGTGTGATCTTTTCTGCGCGTACTTTCTCGCGAATATTCGACAGCGTGCCCTCGATGAACATCTCATCGGGCCATCCGACACGGTAAGCAACAATCACCGGACAATCTTCGCCGTAATAAGGGCCAAGCGTCCGCTCGATCTCGCGCAGGTTCCGAATGGAAAGATGGATCGCCAATGTCGCGCCGGTCTTACCCAATGTGTCGAGGTCTTCACCGGGAGGCATCGCGCTTGCCTTGCCTGCGGTGCGCGTCAGGATCACGGTTTGCGCCACTTCAGGAATGGTCAACTCCCGCCCGAGCGCCGCAGCCGCAGCCGCATACGCCGAGACACCGGGCGTCACATCATAAGGAATGCCAAGCGCTTTCAAGCGCCGAATTTGTTCAGCAATCGCACCATACAGCGACGGGTCGCCCG
>CALKBI010000006.1 GCA_937990185.1 uncultured Neomegalonema sp.
AACGATTATCTGGGCGACTTTCCTTCTCTCGGCTTTCGACGGAGAGGCGAACGATAAACTGGATGCGACCGATGGCGTTACCTTAGACGGCACGTTTCAAGAAGCCATCGAGGGACTCGGCAAAGCTGATCAATTAAAAGCCGCAGCCGGTTTGCTGATTTTCGCTTACGACGGGAAGGCAGATAATTCTCGACCACGGCATTATATTGAGGAAGCGAAGGAAGAAGCTTCTTTTTTATTGGACCCTCAGAGCGGCAACGTATTTCAGTCACGCGGGCAAGTGCTCAATGATATCGCGAGACAATCCAACGGTATTTTGAACGGCAAAACTGCTCAGGATTTGATTGATCGTTACAATATCGCGACCCAGCAATATGACGAATATCTGAAAGACCAAGAAGAGATCAAAGCGGCAGAAAACGCTCGCCGCGCGGCTGAAGCGGAAGCCGCACGCTTGGCCGCCCTCGATGAGCGCCGGCAAGAACTTCAAAAGATGCAAGCGGACCTGAGTGATGCCGCCGCTGCAAACAAAGCTAAACTGGAAAAACTTAAGTCCGGGCGCGACAAAGCCAGCGCTGATTTAACCGCGCTAGAAAAACAACAGAAAGCCATGACCGGTGATGTTGCCCCTGTCCGGGGTATGAACCGATCATCGAATAGAATTTCAGGCCGCGTGACCGTGATCGTCATCAACACGACGGACATGCTGATCATGAAACCGATTGTGCAAGTCTCGGTAACGCCGCTGGGTCAACCAGACAAAATCGCACTGTCACGCGAGGCAGGCCTCTACAAATTTGAACACAAAAAGATAGCAATCGACGCAGGCGACCAATCTATTCCGATGGACTTCCCTGTCTCAGTATCTTTTGAGAAAGGCAGTGAGCTGTCACAAGGTGGACGTGATTTCAGCAATGTAAAGTTTGATGCCAAGTTAGTCGGGTATGAGACAGCCGATGGGGCGAAGGTGTCTTTAAAACTTGATCCGGCAACTCAGAGCATTTTAGATAATTACGATAGTGAAGTCGCCAAATGTAATGCTGCAAAGACCGCAATTGATAATGCCGCAACAGTCATACCTGCCGCATTAAAACAGCTTGATGCGTTGGACGTTGATCTAAAGACTTTGCCACAGCTTTCTCTGACGCGCTGCTAACTCACTGTAATTAAATATTATATCATTTGCCGCTAAAATCAGGTCCACGGTTCCAAAAGCGCTTTAGCGGTTTCCTCTTACGGTTTCCGCGAGTTTTACTGCATCTTCTGCGGCGCGGAATAATGCCTTTGATTTGTTGACGGTTTCCATCCGTTCGGCTTCGGGGTCGGAGTCCCACACGACGCCGCCGCCAGCCTGAACATACATTGCGCCGTCTTTGACAACGGCGGTCCGCAAGGCAATCGCGGTATCCATTCCGCCATCGGCGCTGAAATAGCCTACGCCGCCAGCATAGATGCCTCGTTTTTCGGTCTCTAATTCGTTGATAATCTCCATCGCCCTGATTTTGGGAGCACCTGAAACAGTTCCGGCAGGCAGACCTGCCAAGAGAGCATCAACGACATCAACATCATCCCGTATTTCTCCTTCGACATTCGAGACGATGTGCATGACATGGCTATAGTGCTCGACAACGAATTGCTCGGTCGGCTTTACCGTTCCGATCTTTGCAACACGCCCGACGTCGTTGCGCCCAAGGTCGAGCAACATCAGGTGTTCCGCGCGTTCTTTAGGGTCGCCCAATAGATCTTCTTCCAGCGCAATATCCTCTTGCGGCGTTTCTCCGCGAGGCCGAGTTCCTGCGATTGGACGCACCGTGACAGTCCCATCGCGCAGCCGGACCAGAATTTCCGGGCTGGCTCCTACAATCTGGAAGCCGCCAAAATCTAGAAAGTACATATAGGGGGACGGGTTCGTGCGCCTCAGCGAGCGGTAGAGCGAAAAGGGCGGCAGGGCGAAAGGTTTTTTCCAGCGCTGAGAGGGGACGACCTGAAAAATATCTCCCGCAGCAATAAACTCTCGCGCGTGTTCGACATTTGCACGGTATTGATCCTCAGTGGTGTTCGAGACGGCCTCGCCATCAAGCGCGCCCTCCGGCAGCCGAGGCTCCGGCGGTAAGGCCCGATTCATATCGTCGATTGTATCCGCCAGCCGTTCAGCCGCTCTTGAATAAGCGGCTCTTGCATCAACACCGGATTGAGGCCGGATCGGCGTCACAATCGTCACCATGTCGGCTACATTGTCGATAATGGCGATCAGCGTTGGCCGTGTTAAAATCGCGTCCGGCAAACCGAGAGGGTCGGGGTTCGGTTCTGGCAGTTTTTCAACATGGCGGATCATGTCGTAGCCAAGGTATCCGAATACTCCCGCTGCCATTGGCGGGAGGGATACCGGCAAGTCGATAGCACTCTCCCGCAACAGGCTTCGCAGACTATCCAGAGGCGGCTGTGCCTCAGTTTCAAACGCTGTTTCGTCCCAACGCGCAGACCGATTGACCTCGACCACATCGCCACGGCAACGCCAAATCAAGTCGGGTTTCATGCCGATCACAGAATATCGGCCCCGTTTCTCGCCGCCGGTTACAGATTCCAGCAAAAAGGTATCTCGGCGACCTTGGCCAAGTTTTAGCATCAGCGAAACAGGCGTGTCTGTATCAGCCACGCGCCGGGTCCAAAGAACCTGACTTTCTCCTTGCTCATACTTTGCCGCAAACTCGGTAAAAGACGGTTCTATGAGCACGCGATTAGTACCCACCACCGTGGCCGCCGCCATAGCCACCATAACCCCCACCGGGGTTTGTGAAGACGGCATCGATGGCTTGCTGGTTGGCTTGTACAGGATGGCGGCTTCTGGCCGTTCGTGTGAATTGATCAACAAAGTCCTGTGCGAGGCGTGCTGCATAGTTTTCTGTCGAGCGATCAATCGCGGTAACATCTTCTTCCGAAGTCGCAGGCACGATCTCAGTAACAACGCCCACAACGCGGGTAAGGGAGTCCGAAGATCCGCCTTCTAGTGCATCGCCTTCAGCGGCTTCAAAAATCTCGCCAAGAAGTTCGGTTGAAAATCCTAAAGAGCGATCCGTGCGTGTTCCGGGACCAGCGGATTTGACTTCTAGTTCCAATTCCTTTGCTAGATCAGCGAGATCCGTTTCGCCATTCAATTTTTTAACGTGCTTAGCGGTCAGCTCTTCGAGTGCTTTTTCGCGTTCAGAGACTTCCCAAGCGCCTGAAACCTGATCTTTGATCGTATCGAGAGGGCGCAGGGCGGCTTCCGTAATTTCTTCGACACTTAGCGAGAAGTAATCGCCGGTTGTTCCCTCAATCAGAGTTGGCTCTTCGCCTACGTTTGTTGTGAAGATGCGGGTGAGAAATTCGGGATCATCAGGCAGGTCTGCAACCCGATCACCGTTTTCATCACGACCAGTTGCATCAATAGCAACGATTTCAGCATATCTCGCGCCAGATTGTTCGGCAGCCTCTGTCAAAGATGATCCACCAGCAAGCTGATCGTCGAGATCGACTGAGCGTTCGGGGACAAGCTGCCGTGCTTCGGTCGTGGTAAGTTCTTCTTCTAATTCTTCTTTTGCCTCTTCAAACGTCACAACGTTCCGAGGCTCAATAGAAAGAATATTGAGCAATGACCAACCAAGGGCTGTTCCAACCGGCTCCACAAGGCCAGGCTCTTTCGGAGCAAATGCTGCATCTGAGAGCGCACCGGGTAATTCGTCTTTGGTTTGTATGCCCAGCGAGACGTCTTGAGCGCTTAAGCCTCTCGTTTCCGCAAGCTTTGCAAAGGATTCACCATCAGCGATCTTTTGAGCGGCTTCTTTTGCTTCTTCTTCGCTATCGAAGACGATTTGCTCTACGCGGCGGCGTTCGGGCGTCGTGTAGGCGTCAAGACGTGAGTTGTATTCAACTTTCAGATCTTGCTCTGATTTTTCGATGCTTGCTGCAACGTCTTTTACGGTCAGGGCCACATACGAAACCTTGCGGTATTCTGGTGCTGTGAACTGAACAGCATTTTCCTTGTGGAATGTTTCAAGTTCTTCGGTTGAAGGCTCGCCCGGATCTTCAACATCTGAAGCGCTGAGTGTGATGTAGTCAAAAGAGCGTTTTTCGTTTCTGTATTTGTAAAGTGTCTCGGCCAATTTTCGGGGCGCGGTCGTACCATTTCCGATGGATTGCAACAGGGCATCGCGGGCCAGATCGCGACGAATATTCTCTTCAAATTCGTCCTGACGTAGGTAGTTGCGCTGCAAATTTGCTTCGTACGCGGTGCGATCGAACTTCCCATATGCATCTTTAAACTGCGGAAAATCCATTATCGCGGCGCTAACAGCCAAATCCGATGCGTCAAGACCAAGTGCACTTGCTTCTTCACTTAATGCAGTTTCTGTCGCCATTTGCTCCAGCACGACGCGATCAAATCCACTGCGCCGCGCGTCCTCGGGGGTGAAACTTGCACCAGTTGTCGTGCGAAGTGCTTGTAGGCGGCCCTCGAAAGTTCTCGCAAAGTCCTGAACCTGAATTTCGGCATTCCCGACCTTGGCAACCACAGTCTGCGTTCGGGCGGCAAACACGCCTTCTAGTCCCCACGCTGCAAAAGCCACGACCAATAATCCAAGCAGGATTTTTGCGCCAATTGATCCAACGGAGTTTCGCATCGAGTTGAGCATTTTTCGCTTCCGCTAATAGTAATGCGGCGGATTTTCCGCGCGCTTTGGGAGGGGACAATAAGAACATGATTGAACAGGTGCAATACTAAGACTTATCGCATTCTCGCGAGAGTGGTTGTTTGCCATCCCTTTGCCGTAAACATTATGCTAAGCGTCACGAGAATTGTTAAATATCAATTAATTTGAAATGGGATCAAATTCGTTATGGGGCGCGCGAAAACGGTCACTCCTAAGGCTTTAGAGGCTCGGAATCTGTGTGTTTCAGGTTTTATGAAGCATCAAGAGATGCTGACCGCCCATGCGTGATACTCTCGTTGAAAAGGTTTTTGAATGGGATTTAACGTGTAGCCCTGAAGCCTTGTGGCCACTTTTATCCGATACTGCGCGGATGAATGAGGCATTGGGACAGCCACTTTACCACATTAACGAGACCTTTGACGGCAATAGCATCCGACGACGCTATGGCGAAATGATCGAAGATGGCAGCCGCGTTCGATGGGAAGAACCACCCTATGAATGGGTTGAAAATGGGTGGTGGCGGTGGCGCCGCTTTTATGAAGAGGGTCCGCTTCGCGAGACGGGCGGTATCTTGATGCTCATGCCGGGAAAATCCGGCGGGACGCATATGCATTACACATTGAACGTGGAACCCAACGGTGCGCTGGGCCGTATGCTGGTGGCTTCGGGACATTTAAAGCTGGCGGCGCGGTCATTCCGCAAATTTACAACGAAACTGGACGGATACTGCCGAAAGCCCCTCGGAGAGTTTTACTCAAACTTTGCTTCACTATCGACAAAGGCCAAGTCACCCAGCTTGCCAGAAGCCAAAAGCGCAGAAGCTAAGCTGTTAACGCAGTTTGCGGAATGGTTGGCGGTTGCACCGAGAGCAGATCGCTTTGATCTAAGGTCGAAACGCCTTGCCCGATGTCTCAATGTTTCTGAGACAGAGGCATTACGCGCTTGTCTTCGTGCCGTGAAGTCGGGTGATTTGATTATGCGTTACCGTGCAGTTTGTTCCGCGTGCCGGGCCTCGGCGATTGAAGCGGGTTCTCTGGCGGAGATTCCGACTTTGATGGCTTGCCGGCGGTGTGGGACGGGGTATCACCGTGACCTTTCCTCGTCGGTTGAAGTCTTGTTCTCGGTTGCTGATGTCGAAGATGGGGGCGGGGCATATTGCGGCAGCGGTCCTTATTCTTCGCCTCATGTTCGCGTTCAGCAAAATCTGGGAGCGTTGGAGCGGCGCGATCTCGAATATAAATTGCCAGTCGGATCTTATGTTGTCCGCGCGGTCGATGGCCCGGTTTCTGAGGCATTTGATATCAAAGAGCTTAGCGGTATCCGTGTAACAATCACGAATACCATTGCTGTTGAGGCACATGATAATGGTTCAGTGATTGAAAATCACAGTAAGCGTGAATTCACAGTGACGATTGAGCAAAATGAATTGCCGAAAGATGTTTTATCGGTCGCCGACATTTTTGCCGAGCAATGCTACCATGATTTAATGCCCGGAGAGATTTTGCCAGATGGCGACTCAGCATCAATTAATTTTGGGATCGTCTTGACGATTAGCGATTTAGCAGGACCGATAACGGATTACGATGGCGGGGCGATTATAGAACGCGGCGACGGGCACCTGTCTCTTTTATTCTCGTCTGTAAAGCGTGCAGTTGAAACTGCCGGAGCGCTTGTTAAAGCGCATCCCGAAGCGCGTATTGCGCTTGATTGCGGTCCGATGACCGTGTCAACACTCAGTGGGCAAATGAGATATATCGGAACGATACCGGATACGGCGCGCTCGCTCTGCCTTAGCGGACATCGCGGAGTGATTGGAACGTCTCAACGTATGAACGAGGCCCTTCTCGAGTCGTCGGTGTCCTTACCTGCTTCTGCTTTAAGCAGGGCCCGTTAATTAGAAAAGACTTACGGTGCGGGGATGTCCTGATCCGACTCTTTAGCTGAGAATGACAGGATTGGCTCCATACTGTCGAGTTCTGCTTTTGGCAAATGGCACTTAATCGCATGGCCGTTTTCGAGCTGTTGTTCCGGTGGGACTTCACGCTCGCAAAGCCCATCGCTGACTTTGTTTTTGTAAGAACAGCGCGTTTGGAACGGGCAGCCTGATGGCGGGTTCATCGCGGATGGAATATCGCCATCCAAAACGACGTACTTTTTCTCGACACTGGTATCGGCAATCGGGATCGCGGAGAGCAATGCCTCGGTGTAGGGGTGATACGGCGGCGCGAATATCTCGTCGGTTGTGCCTTGTTCAACTATGTGTCCCAGATACATAACGATCACGCGGTCGGCGATATAGCGCACGATGCTGAGGTCGTGACTGATGAACAGCATCGTTGTGCCGCTCTCGCGTTGAATGTCCATCAACAGCTCTGTCACCGCAGCCTGAACCGAGACGTCCAGCGCGGATACAGGCTCATCGGCGACAACGATTTGCGGTGCGCCAGCGAAGGCGCGCGCAACACCGATGCGTTGTTTTTGACCGCCGGAGAGCTGACGGGGCATCCGTTTGGCGAACTCGCGGGGCAGTTTTACGAGATCGAGCAGTTTGAGCATATGCTCGCGTCGATCTGCTTTTGATATGCCGATATCGAATTTTTCCAGCGTTCGGATAATTTGTGAACCAACAGTGTGGCTGGGATTCAGCGTATCAAACGGGTTTTGGAAAACCATCTGAATCGCAGCGACGGTTTTAGTGTCCCGATCTTCGATGCCCGTTGATTGGATTTCTTCTCCATTCAGCGTGACTGTTCCGTCGGTCGCTGTCTCCAATCCGAGTAAGACTTTGGCCAAGGTGGATTTGCCGCAGCCACTCTCACCAACAATAGCAATTGTCTCTGCTTCATGGGCGGTGAAGGAAAGCGTTTCGTTTGCTTTTACGGTTCGGGTTTCTCTACCACCAAGCATCGAACTGGCCGCGACATCGTAGTATTTCTTTAGATTGTCTACCCGTAGAACTTCTTTGCCGCGCTGTGTCGGTGGATGTGTCGATAATCCATCCGGCAAGGCATTCCAGTTCAGTTCAGTGAAACGTTCGCACCGGCTGAAATGCTCGCTATGTTGGGGAACAGGCTGCATCGGAATTTCGCGCGTATCGCATGTACCTGTCTGAAAATGAAGGCAGCGTGGCCCGAAATTACAACCGTATGGGCGCTCATGAGGGAGGGGGAGTTGACCGGGAATTGCGATTAGAGGTCGCTCGTTTTTATCCGCGCCCGGCAATGGGATCGAACGGAAAAGGCCTTGTGTGTAAGGGTGGCGCATCCGGTCAAACACGTCTTTGACTGTGCCGCTTTCAACAGCTTCGCCGGAATACATTACGGTCACTCGGTCGCATGTCTCAAGGATCAAACCGAGATTGTGCGATATGAACAGCATCGACGTGCCAAACTTCTTACCGAGATCTTTAATCAGATCGACAATCCCGGCCTCAACTGTCACGTCTAGCGCTGTTGTCGGCTCATCAAGCAACAGAAGTTTAGGTTTCGACAAGAGCGCCATCGCAATAACGATGCGTTGCTGTTGACCGCCCGATAATTGGTGTGGGTAAGAGCGCATCATCCGCTTTGGGTCTGGTAGTTTTACGTCTTCGAGCATCTCAAGAGACCGCGCGAAAGCATCCTTCGTGCTTGCGCCCTCATGGATTTCGAGGACTTCCATAAGCTGCCGACCGACTTTCATCGCCGGGTTTAGACTGGCCATCGGCTCTTGGTAAATCATCGCGATTTGACTGCCGCGAATATCGCGAAGCTCATCGTCTGACATGTCGCCCATGTCACGGCCCATGAACTTAATCGTGCCGCCGGTGATCTTTCCCCGATTGCCCATATCGCGCATGACGCCTAAGGCGACCGTTGATTTACCGCAACCGGACTCGCCCACAAGCCCCATGGCTTCGCCGGGCATGACCTTGCAGGAAAAGTCCATAACCGCCGGAATTTCACCGGCGCGGACAAAGAAAGAAATCGACAGGTTTTCGATCTCTAGGATTGGGGTCTCTTCACTCATATCCTCAATCCCTCAACGATTCTTCGCGCAGGCCGTCAGCCAAAAAGTTCAAACCCAGCACCAGCGACATCAAGGCTATCGCGGGTGTGATTGCGGGATGGAGAAATACCGAGAGCAGTTTACGCCCTTCGTTGATGGTCATGCCCCAGTCAGGGCTTTCCGAACTGATGCCAAGCCCAAAGAAACCAAGAGTTCCTAGCAAAATCGTGGTGTAACCAATGCGCAAACAAAAATCGACGATCAACGGCCCACGCGCGTTGGGCAGGATTTCCCAGAGCATAATGTACCAAGGGCTCTCGCCGCGTGTTTGTGCGGCGGCGACATAATCTCGCGTCTTGATGTCGAAAACCAATCCGCGAACGATCCGATAAACGGTTGGGGCATTCACGAACACCACAGAGACGAAGATATTCAGCGTGTTTGGGTCCATCGAAAAGATGTTCAGTCCGAGCGGGTCATAATTGAACGTCAGGCCCAGATAGACCCAAAATCCCAGAATGAGCGAAATCCCGAGATAGAGCGCCAGCTCTCCCGGTCTTGTCCGGAATTTTGATGTCAGCAGTATCGTCAGGAATATGAGCGGAAACAGAAACAAAACCGCCGCCAGATACATCGGGATTCCGGTTTCCACGATGTCTTTCGTAACGAGCAGATAGAAAAGTAAAATGACCGGGAATGCCAAGACGAGATTGGCGATAAATGTTAGAACCGTATCGAGCTTTCCGGTGAAATATCCTGCGGGTAATCCCAGAGTAATCCCGACCATGAAGGCAAAGAGTGTTGCGGCGGGTGCAATGGACAGCACAGTCCTGCTGCCGACAATAACGCGGCTGAAGACATCACGCGCTAGAACATCACCGCCAAGCAAATAGTATTTGCCTTCTTCGCCTGTTACAGCCCACCCCGGCTTTTTGTTTTTCATGCCGGAAATTTGTTGCAGCTCATCATATTGTACGATGGGTGTCGTGCAGTATTCGCCAATGCAAAGGCCCGTAGCAAGGATAGCGGTGAGTACCCAAAACATAACAACGCAAAGCCCGATCAATCCGAGCTTGTTGTCGAGAATTTTTCCGTAAAGCCCGAGCTTGCTTTTGAACAGAAATGACAGCGCAAGGATGAGCAGCATTGCCAACCACACAGGTCTGAACTGTGTGAATATCCGCTCAACGATTCCCTTGCTTTCGGTGGCGACTAAATTTCCACCGATAATGTAAGCAAGCACGACGCCAACCACGACGTAGAGAGCGATCTTTCCAACAATAAGAATATTATCGGTTGGGTTGCGTTTTACTGGCGCGCCAATCACCTCAGCGCTCGGCATCCAAATAAAGGATGAAATCATCTGAGCGAAAAATGCAAGCAGCAGAACGCTTCCGGCGATTATCAGGATTGGGTCCAGAACCGTGCCGATGGTCCCTGTCCAGTCGAGTTGTTTCATATCTTTTGTTCCTCAGGTGACGCGGACGCGCGGGTTGAGGAAGACGTAGCCGATGTCCGATATGAGCTGCGTCAGTAGCACTACGATCACAGCAATGATCGAACAACCGAGCAGTAACTCCACATCGTTGTTTCCGGCGGCTTGCACGAGTGTCCAGCCGAAGCCTTTGTAGTTGAACAGCGACTCAACAATCACAACACCGGTGAGCAGGAAAGGGAACTGCAACATAATCACAGTGAAGGGGGCGATCAGGGCATTTCGTAGCGCATGTTTGAGGACGACACCTTTAAAGCTGACCCCCTTTAAGCGCGCCGTTCGAATATATTGGGATTGCATAACCTCGGCCATCGAAGCGCGCGTCATGCGGGCGATATAGCCCATCCCATAAAGCGCGATGGTGACAACGGGTAGCGTGAAGTTGGCAAAGGTGATCTCGTCGGCAGCGGAGGTCGCGGTTCCCTTGAACCACTTCAGACCAACGGCGCTCGATGTAAAAATGGCAATGAAAATAACGCCGGAGACATATTCGGGTGTGGCGGTAGTCGTGATCGAAAATGTCGATAATCCTCGGTCCAGCTTGCTTCCCTCTCGCATTCCTGCTGCGATACCGACGATTAGAGCCATCGGGACCATGAGCAGAAAAGTGCACATCATCAGCCAGCCAGTCAGAGATAACCGCCGATTGATGACATCGGATACCGGCTCTTGTGAAACCGTTGAAAAACCGAAATCTCCTTGAAGGACGCCGCAATATTTCGGTCCTTCGGTCTCACCTGCACGGATGCAACGCCCGGCTTGGACACCGTTGATTTCGTTGGTCCATCCGGGGACCAACCCCATCCATTCTCCGTATTTGATGAAGATGTTGCGATTATACCCACGCGAATCCAGCCACGAAACGACTTGTTCGTCTGTCATGCGGTTGTTGGCTTGGGTTTTGGCTAGGCGCTCAAGGTTTGGCGCTAGATTGGTTAGCCAGAAGACGATGAACGTCAGGCAAAGAATTGTCAGAAGCATCACGCCGAAACGCTTCATTAAAAAGGTTAACATGCTGCGGTCCGGCCCCTGAATCTGGTGTGTCGATCAGACGTTTGTCGTTGCGTAAAACGAAAAAAAGAGGCCGGTTTCCCGGCCTCTTTAGTATTAAAAGTTAGCTGTCGAGCCAAACTGCATCGGGGTGAATTTCGAACGTAGGATGCATATCCATGTTCTTCACTTTATCGGTGGAGTGACGATAGAGCGAACGCCAGTAAGGCTGGATGGTAACACCCTCGTCTTGCATTAGACGCTCGAGTTTTTCCATCAAGACGCGGCGCTTATCAGCATCGGCGACAGCGAGCGCTTCTTCGAGTGTTGCATCGAATTCAGCATTCTCAAAACCGGACTCGTTCCATGCTTCGCCTGAACGGAAGGCGAGGGCGAGAACTTGAACGCCGAGGGGACGCATGTTCCAGTTTGTCGAGGAGAACGGGTATTTCGCCCAGTCATTCCAGAATGTCGATCCCGGAAGAACTGTGCGTTTTACTTTGAAGCCAGCGTCACGCATTTCAGCGGCGACAGCATCGGTGGTGGCACGGCGCCAGTCATCCTCGATGGAAAGCAACTCGTGCTCGTAATCCATCATCCCGGCTTCTTCCATCAGCTTTTGCGCTGCTTTGACGTCCTTCTTGATTGGTGGAAGTTCGGCATATTCTGGATGAATTGGGCAGACATGGTGGTTTTCAGCAGGAATACCGAGACCAGCAACACCCAGTTCCAGAAGTTTCGAGTTGTCTACAGCAAGCTGGATAGCGCGGCGAACGCGAACGTCCGAGTATGGTTTCTTGCCATCGACTTCGGCTTTCTGGTTCGGGCGGATCGTGATCGTAGCTGCGGTCACAACTTCCGATTTTACGAGGCCAAGACCATCCATGATGTCAACGAACTCGCCAGTTGTCTCATAGCCCGTGTCGATTTCGTCTGCTTCGAAAGCAGCAACGAATGCCGACGGGTCTGTGCCGTAATCAATGTATTCGATACGGTCGAGATAGGCGGTGTCACCCCACCACTCGTGGCCTTCGGCGCGTTTCAGAACGGCCTTCACACCTACTTCATAGCTGTCGATGGTGTAGGGGCCGGTTCCCAAAGGTGCTTTTGAAGGATCTGCATTGTCATAGCTTGAGTGAACAATTGCCGCTGGATAATCGGCCATGCCAGGAATGAGCGTGATGTCAGCTTTTGGCAGGTTAAGGACAACAGTGTGGTCGTCTTTAACGTCGATAATGCCGTCAGCGAGTTTTTCGGTTTTCTCGTCGATCAACGTCGCGAAACGTCCCGCCATCGAGTTACCCTCGACGGTTTTATCGCACCAACGTTCGATATTGTTGGCGACGTCTTTGGCGGTGAAATCATCGCCGTTTTGCCATTTCACACCTTTGCGGACGTTCAGGGTATATGTCTTTGCGTCAGCCGAGATTTCCCAGCTATCGAGCAGGCGAGGCTCAAACGTGGAGTCGCGATTATAGCGGACAAGGTACTCTAACCAGCCACGCGACACGTTTGCCATTTGGCTCCAGTCATACGTGCGCGGGTCTTTAAGCGCGCGGACTTCTTGTTGAATGCGCAATGTGCCACCGCGTTTTGCGTCACCCGCAGCATGTGCTGGCGTAGGAGCCATCATGCCGAGCATACCATATGCCATCGCTGCAGACGCACCAAAGACACTTGCTGTTGCCAAGAACTCGCGGCGAGATAGCGCATCGCCATCTTTTGCGGATGCGGCCATCGTCTCCAAAAATTTTGGAAGCGGTTTGCCGTTTTTATCGGTAAATTTCATTATAGTTCTCCCTGATTTTTATCCCCACACGAAAGCGGGGAATACGTCTTAATCGACATCATAATACGAATCTTTGTGGGCATAAAACGACGTATTTAGATTTCAAGATGCAACGGATCATTCTGGGTTGCCGTCAAATTGCTCCATTAAGAAAGAAAGGTCTTGCTAGAACAGCCTTGCGTTGTAAGTGCGCGCATTAATTCGCCAGTGCTTATCCAGAAGAAAAGCTGCGAAGATCACGACGGACAAACTCGCTTTTTTGTGCGAATAAAAGATATTCGGGTCAACGAAGTCCGGGCTCTTTCTTTTGGAAAGCTAATACTATGGCTCTGCTGGTATTTTGTGTTTTGGTTGTCATGGCCGCGCTAAGTGGAGCCTTTTACAAACCCGGGGATTGGTATGACCGCTTGCGAAAGCCAAGCTGGAATCCACCTAAATGGGTGTTTCCAGTCGTTTGGACCGTCATTTATTCACTGATTGCAATTTCAGGGTGGTTGATCTGGAAGGATGTCGGCTTTGGCCTAATACTCGCGGTTTGGATTGTTCAGCTTATTCTCAATGCGGCTTGGTCGTGGTTGTTCTTTGGATTGAAGCGCATGGATTTCGCCTTTTGGGATGTTCTCGGCTTGTGGCTTTCAATCGCAGTTTACATGTTACTAGCTTGGCCGGTTTCGATCACGGCTTCGTTACTGTTTGTTCCGTATATCGTATGGGTCACAGCTGCAGCGACACTAAACTGGAGCGTTTGGCGGCTTAACATAGACGAAGTATGATCACGCGCCTGTTATCTTTTTCTTAGTACAGGTGAAAAACTATTAAAAAATCAACGTTTCACGCTCTAAACTGACCGCTACAAAAACGTGATGTCTAATTCTGCCATTTTTATCGGTAGGATGATTATCGAACTCAGCCGCAAGCGTGCGGTTTGACGAACGACAAACGGGAGATGATCGTTATGGCTAAAATCAAAGTGGGCGCATTGGTTCTTGGTGTTGTTATGGCTGGGCTTTCTGCACCGGCTTTCGCAGCAGGTGACGCTACGAAAGGCGCTAAAGTCTTCAAGAAATGTAAGGCTTGCCACGTCGTTGATAGTGCCAAAAATAAAGTAGGACCTTCTTTGCAGAACGTCCTTAATCGTCAGGCCGGTTCAGTCGGTGGGTATAAATATTCCAGCGCTATGTCAGCATTTGGTGGTGGTAATATTTGGGATGCCGCGACGCTTGATGCATTCCTTACCAAGCCAAAAGCATTGGTCAAAGGGACGAAGATGTCCTTCCCTGGTCTGAAAAAAGCTCAGGACCGTGCTGACGTCATTGCGTATTTGCAGCAGAATAGTCAGTAAGTTCCAAGACGACTAAATTTTAGAAAATTGGCCTGCACGATTGCTCGTGCGGGCCTTTTTTTGTTTATAGCTTTCAGGTTTGGATAACTGAAAGCACGACCCCATGCATATCTGTAGAACTGTCGCTGAAATGCGCGAGGTGTCGAAGGTGTTGCGGGGTGAAGGGTCAGTCGCTTTGGTTCCGACGATGGGCGCGCTCCATGCAGGGCATGAAAAGCTGGTCCAAACCGCGTGTGATGCGCACTCGAACGCGATTGCTTCGATTTTCGTCAATCCGACACAATTCGGTAATCCTGCGGATCTTGAAAAATATCCCCGGACGGAAGAGTCCGATCTGGAGATTTTAGACCGTGTGGGGGTGGCCGCAGTTTTTATGCCGACTGCCACCGAGATGTATCCTGCTGATGAAGAAACAATCGTCGAGACTACGCATTTAGCGCAAAAGTTTCACGGCGCAGTCCGCCCCGGACATTTTCGGGGTGTCGCGACGGTGGTCACTAAGCTGTTTCATATAACGCAAGCGGACGTCGCTTATTTCGGGATGAAAGATTATCAGCAACTTGCGGTGATAAGGCGGATGGTGCGTGACCTGCATTTTCCGATTGAAATTACTGGCGTGGAAACGGTGCGGGATCATGACGGCCTCGCACTCTCATCTCGTAATGTTCGGTTGACGCCGGAAGACAGAACCGCCGCACCGGTGCTGTATGAGGCACTGTCTCAAGCCGAAAACGAACTGAAGTCCGGCAAAACCGTCGAAGCCGCTATTGAGGCGATACGGCGCATTATTGGAACTGAACCTCGTGCAACACTCAAGGCGATTGATGTTGTTAATGCGCGAACTTTCTTGCCTGCGGAGGGCGTTCCGAGTGAAAAAGTTGGAATGATGATCTCTGCTCTGTTTGGCGAAGTCCTCTTGATTGACCAGAAAGAATTTACACCATGAGCGTTCAATCCTCGTCTGTGCGTCGCAATACTGTTCCAAAAATCGCCGGACGAAAGGGCGGTGATCCTATCGTTTCGCTCACGTCTTATCACGCCCATACTGCTGCGATTGTTGATGAGTTTGCCGACTTCATTCTGGTGGGCGATAGCCTCGGGATGGTCATGCACGGCATGGATAGCACGGTTGGCGTGCCGTTGGACCTCATGATCATGCATGGCCGCGCGGTGGTTCGTGGAACTCAAAAAGCGCTCATCGTGGTCGATATGCCTTTCGGGACGTATGAGGAAAGCCCAAGCATCGCGTTTCGTAATGCGGCTAAAATCATGAAAGAAACCGGGTGCGGTGCGATCAAGCTGGAAGGCGGTGCGCGGATGGCTGAAACGATCAAGTTTCTGGTCGAGCGCGGGATTCCCGTGATGGCTCATACCGGCCTGACGCCGCAATCGAGCCATGTACTTGGCGGATTCAAAACCCAAGGCCGCGAAGAGGATACTTGGGCTGATCATATCGCAGATGCTCATGCCGTTACAGACGCGGGAGCCTTTGCCGTTGTGCTTGAAGGCATGGTCGAGCCGCTTGCGGCAAAGATCACAAAAGAAATATCGATCCCAACCATCGGGATTGGCGCGTCAGCCGATTGCGATGGGCAAATTCTTGTGTTGGAAGATATGCTAGGGATGAATTCTTGGGCGCCTAAATTTGTGAGGAAATATTGTGACCTTGGTGCGGTGATCAAAGGCGCCGTCGAGCAATATGCCGCCGATGTCAAAGACCGTTCCTTTCCTGGTGAAGACGAAGTTTATCGGTAAGGGCGAGTGTATCGGTCATTCTTGATCGGAGTCTTTTGATCCAGCGCAATCGCGCAGGTTATTTTTGTATCGCCAGACCGCGTAGAATCCTCGTAAGTGCATTAGCCAATATTTCTTACGGGGATTTTTTATGACGAAGATCGTTGTTCTTGATCGCGATACTATCGGCCCAAGCGTTGAAATTGTTCGACCCGGTTTTGCTCACGATTGGGTAGAGCATGGCAAGACAGCGCCGGATCAGGTTGCGGAGCGTATTGCTGACGCCGACATTGTTATCACCAACAAAGCTCCGATCCGCGCCGAGCAGCTCGCCGCTGCTCCGAATCTCAAAATGATTTCGGTTGCTGCTACAGGTTATGACGTTATCGACGTTCCCGCGTGCAAAGAACGCGGCGTTGTCGTTTCGAACGTGCGTGGATATGCCGAGCATACTGTCCCTGAACATGCTTTCGCGCTTATCCTTGGCCTGCGCCGATCTTTGTTCGGTTATCGGCAAGATGTGATTGATGGAGAGTGGGAAAAGTCAGGCCAGTTTTGTTTCTTTAATCATCCTATCAGTGATTTGGCCGGATCGCGCCTCGGTATCATTGGGGCTGGCGTCATTGGGCAAGGCGTTGCAAAAATCGCAAGCGCTTTTGGTATGGAACCGGTCTTTGCCGCGCATAAAGGGACTGAAGGCTTTGGCTCGCTCTATACGCCGTGGGATGAAGTAATTACGACGTCGGATGTTATCACGTTGCATTCGCCGCTATTACCTGCCACGCGCAATATGATCTCAACGCCCGAATTTGAAGCGATGAAAAGCAATGCGATTCTGATCAACACCTCACGCGGTGGTTTGGTGGATGAGGCAGCGCTGGTCGATGCTTTGGATCGTGGATTGATTGCGGGTGCAGGGTTTGATGTACTGACCAAAGAGCCGCCCGAGCCAAATAATCCATTGCTAAAAATTTTAGAGCGCCCGAATTTTATTCTCACGCCTCATACGGCTTGGGCCAGTGACGAGGCGATGAAAGAAGTTTGGCGACAAGTCATCCGAGCCATTGATGACTTTCATGCAGGATCGCCGTCCAACGTGCTTGGCTAAGGCGTTACGTGCTGGCTTTGCGGTCAAACCGTGAAGCCGGAATGCTCTATCATTGCAGGTTTTTCGATGTTTGAGCCCAAAAACAACCCTGCGATTAGCACTCTATAAAGACTTCCCCTTCATTTACTGGACGCTGTGTATCTGATCGTTTATCGGTTTTTCAAAGCATAGGCGAGCAGCTGGGCTTTGGTTTCGTGGCGGTCAGTTGCATTTATGAAAAAAAACACTGAGGCAGTGAAATGAGTGTAGCGCGCTGGGTAATTCCTGTTGTGGTTTTGGCTTTGAGTGGATGTGCATCGACATCAACGCCGGTTGGTCAAAACGACTTGGTTATTCGGGGTCCGCAAAAACCTGCTGACACACAAGTCGCTAAAAAGCCTGCCGCGAAACCAACTGCGAAAAAATCCGGAGTTAAGCCGACGGTTTCGGCGGGCGATAAAAAGAATTTGTTAGTCACGGGGGGAGAGAGTCGAACGCCTCAGAAGAATACCCTCGCGAAGCTAGCCCCTAAACAGCCTTCACCAACTCAAACAGCACTGGCAAAACCACCTGCCGGATCTGGGTTGCCGCCATCGGTGTTTCAGGATGCGAATGCGGAAGTGCCCAGAGTCGCTGCCCCGCAAGCGCAGCCAGAAAACTTCATTGAATTGTTCGCCGAGCCTCAGCCGATAACAATTCCAGAACCATCATATGTTGTGGCGACTTTGGGCGATCCTTCAGCCACTGTTCAATCTGCTCCTGCTCCTGCTGCGCGCAGCATCCTACCGCAAGCTGCCGTACCTCTTGGAGTTCCTGAACTTGGACTTCAAAAGCCGATGGCGTTCCTGACCAAGTTGGAACAAACCGGTGAAGCGCCGGAAGGTGAATATGGTTATATTCTGCTCGATGCTGAGAGCGGGCAAGTGTTGAGTGAGAGCAATGCAGATAACCCGATGCCTCCAGCGTCGATTGCAAAAATGCTGGCGACCATCGCAATTCTTGAAACCAAAGGACCAGGTGGAAGCTTCCGCACATCCCTGCTTGCAGACGGTCCGATTTCAGGTGGTGTTCTGAACGGTGATCTTCATCTTGTCGGTACTGGTGACCCAAGTTTAGACCGAAATGACCTTAATGGACTGGCGCGGCGTTTGGCTGCTGCTGGTGTGCGCAAAGTAAACGGGCGTTTCTATTATCACGGTGATGCGCTGCCGGAAGTTTCAATCATTGATCCTAATCAATCGGTTGGTGCGATCTATAATCCGGGTATCAGCGCGCTGAACTTGGATCGCAACGAGCATCGCGGTTCCAGCCCTGTTAAAAATCCTTCGAAATATACTGCTGATGCAATGCGTCGCGCAGCTCAATCCGCTGGTGTTACTTTGCCAGCCCCGCGTAAGGGCAGTGGAGGCGGAAAAGGCACTGAAGTTGCCGCGCATGACAGTGCGTCTGTTCAGGCAATCCTGACTGAGATGTTCGACATCTCGCGCAACATGACGGCAGAAGTTCTGGGCGCTGCGGCGGCGGCAGAATTGTCGCGCAAACCGAACTCGCTGAGTGATGCTGCGCGGATCAACGTCGCATGGGCACAATCCGCGATTGGTCCGATTGGCGGTTCGGAATGGAGCGGTTTAGATCTTGAAAATAATTCGGGCCTTTCAAAGCGCTCAAAAGTGACGCCGAGACAAATGGCTGCATTTACGCATTACGGTTATAAACGCCATGGCCAGTTGTTCAAAGGCATCCACGAGGCGCAATCACAAGGAAGCAGTGCGGGCGTCAATTATTCGGTGGCGACTAAGATTGGCACGTTGAGTTATGTGCGTGGCCTGACCGGATTTATTACACTTGATGGACGCGAGATGATCTTCGCAATTATGGCAAATGATCCTGCACGCCGTTTGCGCAATGCGCGAGGCTGGATGGGCAAAGCGCGCCGTCTTGAGCAAGCGTTGCTGAGTGATTGGATACAAAACTTCTGGCCAACCACGCGCACCGCAAGCGGGTAGAAGCAAAATCGCATGCGAAGGCTGCGGCTGACCCTGTGGTGGGCTGAAACTGGCGCTATTCAAGATCGGGTTTGCACGTAAGGCTTGGATGATTGCACCTTTTGAAAGTCGTGCGTCATGTCTAAGCCTTATGTCCTTGCGTTGTTTTTCCTCGCTGTGTTTCTGCAATCAGGGACTTATGGGCTGACGTTTCTGTTGCCGGAACTGTTTGCCGAGTTTCAGGCGAACGAAAAAGACGTCGGCGCGAGTCTGCTGATTACGGCAATCGTGACACTGTTGACGGTGTATTATTCGGGGCATTTGTCTGACTGGCTCGGTCGAATGACGACGCTCGGCATGTCGGGTTTTTCAATAGCATTGGCACTGGGGCTTTACAGTGTAGTCGATGGCATCGGCCCGATGCTCGCAGTTGCAAGTGCGTTGATCGGATTTGGCTGGGGGTTGATGTACACGCTCGCGCCTGTGGTGATTACGCGGTTGAGCGGTGCTGAAAATCGTGTGCAGGCGTTCTCACTCTACGCTGTTTTCTTGATGGCCGGGTTTGGTTTGTCGCCGGTCTTTGCGTCTTGGCTGTCTGCTTGGGGATTTAATATCCGCGATGCGTTTCGAGTAGTTGCCGTTTGCTGCGTTATCAGCGGGTCATTGTTTCTTTTTCTCAAAAGGCCGATAGAGCGCCATGCGCTGACGGAAGCGTCGGACGCCCGGTCGCGGCTCTCACTCGCTGCCGTTGTTGCGATTTTTCGCTCGCCTGGTTGGTTGCCTGTGGTGATGGTTTTCCTCGGAGCGTCGGTCTTTGCAGGGGTGAATAATTTTCAGACCTCGATAGCAAAAGCGGAGGGGCTGGATTACGCGGATTATTTCCTTGTCTATACTCTTACGACAATCGCTTGCCGGATTGCTTTTGCCGGATTTAAAGGAGGCAAGTCGCCGTATCGCGTCATTGCGCTGTTGCAATACGTGATGTTTGCGGGGGTGCTGTTGTTTCTGTTTATCGGCGGTAATCAGTGGATTTACATGGCCTGCGCGATCTTCTTTGGTATTGGTTACGGAGCTTCGTACCCGATATTGGTCGCGATGGCGGCAAACGATGCGGACAGTGATCTTTTGCCGCAAACGCTGCAACTTTTTGCGTTGACGTATTTCATCGGGATTTTTGGCTTCCCGTATGTCGCCGGGTGGCTGATCGTTGATTTTGGTATTCAAGCGCTGTTGGCCTGTGTTGCAATTCTCGCTGCCATTGAAGCAACGATGGCATTGATACGCTCCCGTAATGTTGCAATAGCTGAGGCGTAGGTGGTTATTCTAACCACCCGCGATAACGAACAATCAAACCCGTCATCCAATGCCTAATTTCGACGTGGAAATGAAAGCGCCCGTCAATGACATGCTCGTAAGCATCGCCTGATGGGGCGAGGAAGCGGGGCATCGGTATTCCGAAAGCACGCCATTTTATCGTCTTCAACCACATCTTGTCATCTTGCAGCACGAGGGCGAGGCCAAATTCCAGTGGGCCGAAACTCTCGGATAATAAATGTTCAAACGATCCTTCTCCGCGTTTTTGCAGGCTGGAGAATGGACGGCCATCGAAATTTCGTTGCCAATGCTCAACGCCATCTTTGACCGAGAATGTTACCTCAACGGAGACGTCTTCGCTGGCTTTTGGAAAGCCAACAATTCCAGCAATCAACCTTGCGAGCGGATTTTTTCCCCGATCAACACGCGCACGGCCTGCCACGTGCTTACCGCTGGGTGACGTGTGCAACGCTTGAATTTCCTGTGGTAAGCGTTGCCATGCTTCGCCCAGAATATGCTGATAGAGCGGTGCGTCTTCGGATAAATGGTCGCGGATTCCAGCGATGATCTGTTTTCCTGCAAATTGGGATTCAAACTCGGCGAGAGAGACGATGCCAAGCGCGGGATATGCGCCCGGTAGCGGTTTATCGCCCCGCTGGATTTTCTTTACCAGCGCCGCGACAGCCATTGAAGGAATAAAAGGACCATCATCACCTTCGGCAATCATATGCCATTCGCGTGTGATCGGCGTGCCGTCTTTGCTTTCACCGCCAACGCGCATGATCAGCCCGCCGCGATGTGCGCCAAAGGGTAACAGCTTCATGGCGGCGTAGGCCAAGCTCTTAAACGGTGACAGGGATGGCAATAGCCGCATATGGACGATGCGCGAAGAAAGGTTTAGCAGTCTCAACATGATTTGTGGGCGTGTTCCGACGCCATACCAAAGCTCGCGCAGCGCGGTCCATTTATTAGGAAAGAGCGTTTGATCGGGCAGCTCAACCAAAGAGAACCTCATTGGCGGGAGGGGTTCTACGCCAGGCGGTGCTACGGTAAAATACCGCGAGTCCACGAGCGCTGGGGCAGTTGTGTTATTGCCCCCGTGAATGACTGAAACCGGTTTTCCTGCATAAGACATGATTGCGGCAATGACATTTTTCCCTAGACCAGCGCGCGGCGACGGGGCAAGTCCGTTCTCAATACAATTGACTGACTGCCAGTCTTTTGACAAATCCTCGACAATCGCAGCGGAGAGTGCGGGAAAGGTGCTTGCCCCGGAAATGATGCCAATTCCGGCGGCTTTTGCTTTCTCGTCATAGACGGAAATGCCTGTGACGAAATCAGCACCATCCGCGATGTCGATATACGTCACACCCGCTGCAATCGCAGCTTCTACGACACGGTAGGGTCGTTCACCATATCCTTGAAATGGTCCTGATGTATCGACGATCAGATCAGGTTTCCATTCAGTAAAAGACTGGGTAAGATCGCCGTTTCTATCGGTTTCGGCGGCAATCAAGATTGCCTCCGCCTCCGGTTGATATTTAGCGACGAGAGCGTTCGCTTTGGCCAATGACCGTCCAGCGCAGATAAGCGTTAAACCTTTATCGGCGATAAGAAGCCGAATAAGCCGTGTGCCGAATGTGCCGTAACCGCCCAGTATGAATATGCGAAGAGTGTTCATTGCTCTGAAGCTGCGCCATATGCCTGCGCAATCAAGGGGTGTTTGGGGTGCGAGATAACATATTTTATTTAAATGCGTCTTCGGCGATGACTTCTGGGTTTTTGAGCCTTAGAGAGACATATGCTCTCTTATAGATTCCTGCGCGAGAACGCACCTTGGTTGCTCGCTGGTTTGTTGCTCGCGTTCGGGTCGAATTTCGGGCAAACATTTTTTATTTCGTTGTTTGGCGGTGAGTACAGGCGGGAACTGGGATTGACCGATGGTGAGTTCGGTCAACTCTATACAATTGCGACCCTCGCTTCAGCAATTTTACTGGTGAATACCGGATGGATTGCGGACCGACTACCCATGCGGAAATTGGGTGTCTTAGTGCTGGCGGGGCTGGCGGGCGTATGCTTGTTAATGAGTCAGGCGCAAAATATTTGGTTTTTTGGACTCGCGATCTTTGGCTTGCGCTATGCAGGGCAGGGCATGTTGAGCCATATCGAGGTCACGGCGATTGCGCGCTGGTTCGTGGCCAGCCGGGGCCGTGCGCTGGCGGTTGCTTCATGGGGGCATCCTATCGGCGAAGGGCTGTTGCCGCCTTTGGTTGCGTGGCTTTTGACACAAATGGAATGGCGCTCGGTTTGGATGGTCTTTGCGGGCGTTCTGATCTTTGTGTTGATCCCGCTTTATACTCTGATCCTGAAAGGCGAGCGGATTCCGACGGGTACTGAAACCGAAGGAAAAGTCGTCACAGGCATTGGCGGCAAACATTGGACGCGCCCTGAGGTTTTGCGTCACAAGGTGTTTTGGTTGTTGATCCCTGCTTTGATGGCTTCGCCGATGGTCGGGACGGCTGGCCTTTTTCATCAGGCACATATTGCTGAGATTAAAGACTGGACCTTGCTGCAGTTTACGGCTGGCTTCACAAGCTATGCGGTTTTGTCAGTGGTTTTCTCTTTGATTTTCGGAATGTTGCTGGATCGGTTCAGCGCCTTAGAAGTGCTCCCGTTTTATTTGATGCCCTTGGCGCTGGGCATGTTTGCGCTTAGTCAGTTTGATGGGCTGTGGGTTCCGCATATCTTTTTGGGGATGATTGGCGCGAGTGCCGGGGCAGGCGGGGCGACAATGGGGGCGATGTGGGCGGAGCTTTACGGCACAAAACACCTTGGCTCGATCCGCTCGTTAAGCATGGCTGCGATGGTTTTCTCGTCCGCGTTGGGGCCGGGTTTGACGGGGACATTCATCGATCGGGGCGTAAATTTTGAAGCGCAATGTGTTCTGATGGCGCTTTATGTGCTGGCGATGGCTTTGTGGCTGTTTTTGCTATTGAGGCCGATTATCGCGGCGCGAAAGTTGAGCCGCCTATCGGGATGAGAGAACTTCGTTCAACCGCGCTGACCATAGCGCGCCTAGCTTATCAAGACCCTCTCGGTTAAAATGGCATCCGTCATAACGGTATGCTTGACCCACTGAATCTGTATCGGGACCAACGAAGACATCTGAGCGTTCTGCTGCCAAAGCACGGCGCGCTGAGATGAGGGCAGGAGCCGGATTGTGGTCGTGGCCGCAAATCGACGAATTCGACACGACAAGCGGTGTTGCGGGCGAAAGCTGCGCTGTCATATCGGCAATTTTTGCGAGTGCTTCTCGGTATGTGTTCTCTGGTGTTTCACGGTCCGACTCGCCTTGAAAATATAGAAAGGCAGTAATCGTGTAGCCTTTTTCTAAAAGTGCGCGTGTTTGCTGCGTCAGGTGCTCCGCGTGATCTGTTCCCGGTTGCCATTGTTCAATGCGGGTATTTCCTACCGCGACATTTGCCAACAAGATTGGGCGCTGTTCTCCGCTATTGCGCTGAGCATGGGCAAAAGCAGGCCAGGGCGAGCCGCCATTTCCTGTGGATGAGAATTGGGGGTCGTTGCCTTCGAAACATCGCTTGTCGAAAAAATCATACGTCTCCGCAGGGGCAGTCCCTCTACCTGTGCCGTGATTGGCAGCATTGCTTTGGCCAAAGATCACAATGGTTTTTGTGGTCGCAGGGTCCGGGCAGCTCAGCTCGCGTTTGACCGAGATATCACGCTCGCCAGCGATTAAAGCCTGATCCGCGAGGCGTGCACGATAGTTATATTCTTTGATTGCCCAGTTAGCCGCATAGACAGAACCGGCACAAAATAGGGCGAGGAGGAGGGTGATGCTAAGCCGCTTTCGGGTCACGGATCAGGTTTCCAATTGCGCGGCGAACACGGCCAACCAAAGGCATTTCTACGTAGCGGGCAATGACGAAAGACAGCGCGAATGAGAGCGTCAGAGAGATGACTGTTCCCACGATAAACGCCTGTGTTCCGTAAGCACCTTCCGTGAAAGATGCGATGATCTGAAACACGACGTAGAGCACGGACCCATGAATTAAATAGAGCGCGAACGAAACTTCACCGAGAAAACCAAAGAAGCGATGACTGAGTGCAGGCCGTAACCAAGGGGCCGAAGCAAAGCCGATGAAGAAATAGAAAATCGACATCAGGCCCAACGCATTCGCGATCAGATAGTGAAGGTCATGGCGCGTGAGGACTGAGGATACTAACAGGCCACCGATCATGAGGACGCCCGGCATCCATGATAAGCGCCCGATGACCTTTCGGACGCTTTCCCAGCGATGGGCAACCAACATTCCTAAAAAGAAGACGCTACCCGCTAGAGCTTTCAGGAAATACTCGGTTGTATCGGCGCGCCATGAAATGATGCTTACGGCTGAAATGATGACCAACAAGATTGCGATCTCATAGCGGCGAAGAACTAAGGCTCCGACTGCAAAGATTAGCAGTGAAAATGCGAACTCAACCGGCATTGTCCAGAGGTTCACATTGAATGTATCTGTCTCGCTATAGAGAAAGAAAACGCGCGTAAGGAGAAATTCGACTAATCGCGCGGCATCCCACCCTTCAACATTCCAACGGGTAATCCATTGCGGCGCGGCGAAAGGCGCGAGCTGTTCTGTGCCGCTGGCCCGAAGAGCAATCAGTTGAAGAATGAAGCATAGAATGCCGGTTATAAAGACAGGGATGAGCAGACGGGGTAACCGGTTAATAACGTCGATCAGTAAGTTACGTTCGACTTTGGCTCCGATGAAATAGGGATAGGAAAGTACAAAGCCGCTGATGGCGAAAAAGATGAGCACCGCGAAATGGCCGTTTGCGGCAAAACTCCAGAGAGGTGCGCTCCAATGGGCAAATGGGTCGCCAAAGGTTGCAGGCCGGTAATTCAGCAAATGTGCAAAGACGACGGCAACCGCAGCAATCCCGCGTAAAGCATCAAATTCATGGAGTCTGTTCATGCCGTAAAATTAACGCGGAAACTCTTTCTGTCGGGTTACCGTGTGTTACAAGATTTTACCGGGATTCATGATATTGGCCTGGTCAAATACTTGTTTTATTTCACGCATTAACCGCAGCTTTTCAGGGTCGCCGTGTTTGGCAAGGCTGGCACGTTTCTCGATGCCAATGCCGTGTTCGGCTGAGAATGATCCGCCGATATGTTTCAGACCGCTATAGACAGCATCGGAAATCGCGGCGCGGCGGGCCTCGTCTGTGGGCTGGCCGTTGCCTATGGTGTAGTGCAGGTTGCCATCGCCAAGATGCCCCATGACCCAAATACCAAGGCTAGTGTCTATGGCGTTTAGGCGTGCTTCAATGGAGGTTATGGTTTCGTCAATCGAGTTTAACGGAACGGAAATATCGTACCATTGGCAATAGGGCACGGTGTTGTCGACGATGAAACTTTCTTCGCGGATGCGCCAGATTTCTGATCTTTCCCGTTCGTTCTTGGCTACGATTGCATCGCGAATTGCGTTTTGTGCTGTGGGGTCATCGAACAAAGTTTGCAGCGCTGTTTCTGCTGTTCCATGGCTCGTTAATTCGATCAACAGATAGGCGGGAGAATCGCAAAAATTAAGCACGGAAGAAAGACCAATTTCTTCCGCAACAGTGACGGCATAGTTGCGCCACATGATTTCTGTTTGGAGCAAAGTGACGTCAGGCATTTTCTGACAAGCACGCGTAATCGTTAGTGCGGCGGCAGCGCTCTCGCAGGCAATCAGGAGCGTGGTTGTCGGAAGTATCGCTGGTGTTAATTTGAGGACGGCGCGGGTGATGATGCCGAGGGTTCCTTCGGCTCCGCAAAAAAGGTGCTTGATGTCGTAGCCTTCATTGCATTTCGGTACTTCGGTGAGGTCATTCAAAATTGTACCGCTGGCGAGCACTGCTTCGAGGCCGAGAACGCGGTTACGCATGGACCCGTTGCGAAAAGCTTCCATCCCTCCGGCATTGGTCGAGATCATACCGCCTATGGTGGCTGTGCCGCGCGCACCGAGATCGATACCAACGCTCAGGCCGTGTTGGTTTGCCGCCTCCTCAACGGATTGCAAAGTTGCGCCGCAATTGACTGTGGCGGTTCCCACGAGGGGGTCGAGTGCAGTAATGGCGTTCATGCGACGAAGGCCGAGGATGATGCTGTTCGATGTTGACGCTGCGGCTCCTGATAGGCCGGTTAGTCCACCCTGTGGAACGATGGGCAGGCCGTGCCGCGCGCAATAGGTGACGACTTGCGCGACTTCTTCGGTGCTGGCGGGATAGACCGCAAGACCGGCAACGAGGTTCTCGGGGTGGAAACCGGGATCGCGGGTGGTCAGCATATCCGGCGTGTGGACATGCTTTTCGCCAACGATGGCCGCGAGGCTCTTAATATGTGTGCTTGTGATTTCCATTCCGGAAATCTGCACCAGTCGTTGAGTGAATGCCAGTCAACATCGTGCAGAGTAATACCTTTTTACTCTGCTGCCTGGGTATAGCTTGGTGATTGCTTGTCCGCGTTACCTTTAGCCTGTGAAAGGTCTTCTTCCATCAATTCAGTGATGTCAGATCCGGGTGCGCCTTTGACGCGGACTGATGCCATCAAGTCATCAAGGTAAGCGGATTGATTGAGAGCGGTTGTTTCTTTCCGCTCAACAGCGTTTGGTATCTGAGGTGCTGCCAATGCAGGGGCCGATGACAGGAATGAAGGCAGTTCCGACCAGATAATATCGCGGTCCAATTTCTTGGCGGATTTTTTTAAGCGCCTATCTCTCAAATATCCTGCGTTTCGTCCAACCGTGATGTTGAGGGCCGCTGCTTTGACACCGCGCCAACCGAACGCGGGTAGCTTGCTGAGATACCAAACTCGCAGAGCCAAGAGTGACGGCGTGACAAAGAGGGTCAGGATCGTCGCAAAGCCGAGGCCGAAGACAATTGCGGTTGCCAATTGAGTCCACCATAGCGCCGAAGGCGCGCCGGTCGTGATACCTCCGTTCACGAAGTCAATAGAGACGGCAAACATCATCGGTAGCAAACCGGCTATCGTTGTAATGGTGGTCAGCAGAACAGGGCGCAGTCGTTGACGACCCGTCTCCGCAATAGCGTCAAGCGGGGGCATTTCTTTGCGCAAGGATTGGTAGGTGTCGATCAGAACAATATTGTTGTTCACCACGATTCCAGCGAGGGCGACTATTCCAATCCCTGTCATGATGATCGAGAAGGGTTGGCCCATCACCATCATACCGACAAGAACCCCGCCCACTGATAGCACTACTGCAAGCAGGACTAGTACCGAGTTATAGAAACTGTCAAACTGTGCCAGCAGGATAATGAACATCAAACCAAGCGCGCCGATAAAGGCTTTCATAAGAAAAGCTTGGCTTTCTTGCTGTTCTTCAAAGTCGCCCGCAAAACTTGGCACGACACCCGCACCGAGGTCGACGGTTTTGAGCCATTCACCCAGCTCGGCGATTTTAGCGGTCGGGTTGGTTCCCGGCTCTACATCCGCCGAAACGGTGTAAACGCGCACTCCGTCAATCCGGGTGATTTCGGAGACTTTAGCGACCGGCTTTCGTTCGACAAAATTGGAGAGCGGAACGAGGCCGACATTGGTTTGCACCCGCAAGCGGTCGAGTGTCGCTATGGTCCTCAATTCTTCGGGGAAGCGGCCACGAATGTCGATTTCTTCTTCAGAGTCGTCAGGACGCCATTCGCCTGCATTTACGCCGCGTGTCACCATTTGAACCATCGCGCCGATGGAGGTGACGTTCGCGCCATATCTGCCTGCTTCGGTCCGGTCGATTTCCAGTTTCCACTCAATCCCCGGTAATGGCAGGGTCGTGGAGACGTCTTTTAATCCAGGATCGGTAAGCAGTTTTGCTTCAACAAGCTTGGTTGCTCGCTCTAAATTGTCGGAGTTTGCGGCAAGCTGAATGTTGATGGGCTTGCCCTGTTCGGGTCCATTTGATTGTTCTGCGAGTTCAAATTTAACGCCCGGAAATTGTGACGTAACCTCGGAGATTTCGGCCATGATTTCTTTGCCGGGTTTACGGGTACGCCAGTTTTCAAACTCGAACTGAATTGAGCCAATGGCGTCTTTCGGACGGTTCTGTGCGTTTAGACCGTTACCACCATCACCTACGATGGTTAGCGCACTGTCAATGTTGTCGATGGAAAGAACTTTGCTTTCCACGACCTTCATTATCGCGTCTTGCTCTTCGATGGAAAGATTGCCGCGCGCTGAAACGTAAAGATTGGCAACTTCCGGGTCTTGATCAACGAAGAACTCTACGCCGAGACTGTTCTCCCCGTATTTTGTGAAGATGGTCGCGAGAAGTGCGCCAGTCAGGAAAATAACGACGACCGGCATGACGGGATTGTTCGTGAGCCAGCGGAGAACGAAACCATAAAGGCTGAAGCCGCGCTTTGGTTGTTGGTATGGTTCGGAGGATCTGCGGGCGTGTTTGAAACCGGCGATAAAGCCGAAGACCGCAAGACCCGCCAATAAGATAACCGCCACAATCGTGGGATAGTTATAATCAACGGCTGGACCGTTTTCGGTTTCGAGTTTTACCAGCATGGACGGCAAGAGGGTGTATGCACCGATGGATGCTGCACCGGCGAGGACCATTGATCCGGCCCATCCGATTGAACGGTTTAACGCCGTCGAAATGCGATCAAGAGCGCGCGTTAGTCGCGTGATGATCACGCCGGTGATCGGCATGTAGATCAACGCCACGAGCAACGACGCCGTGAGGACGAAAATCAGTGTTATCGGCAGAAACCGCATGAACTGTCCCGGCATCCCCGGCCAGAGCAACATTGGCAAAAACGCGCATAATGTTGTCGCGGTCGAAGAGACAATAGGCCAGAACATTCGGTTCGCGGCCTCGCCGTAAGCCTCGGCAGCTCCTGCGCCTTTAGAGGTGCGCATATCGGCATATTCTGTGACAACGATTGCACCATCGACCAACATTCCTACCGCAAGGATCAGACCGAACATCACCATGTTATTGACGCTCATACCGAGCGAGGCCATCAGCGCAAAGGCAAGCAGAAATGAGGTCGGAATAGCGAAGCCAACCAGTAAAGCCGATTTCAAACCGAGCGTGGCAATAACCACGATCATCACCAGACAAATCGCAGTGATGACACTCGATTGCAATTGCCCAACCATGTCCTGAACACGTGTGGATTCGTCGAGCGAGTAGCTGACCTTCACGGAATCTTTCAATCCTTGCGGCCATGCCGCGACGAAAGCGTCGGTAGCTGCGCGCACTTGCGCCACTGTGTCGATGATATTCACGCCGGGGCGTTTTTTGACCGAGAGTGAGATTGTCGGCTCGCCATTGAAGCGGGCGATAGAAGCGCGGTCTTCAAAGGTGCGGCGCACATCCGCCAAATCCGCCAGCGTAACAGTACGTTCGCCTGAGACTTTGATGGGCAAGGAACTGAGGTCTGATAGTGTTTCGACAGCGCCCGGAACTTTGACCGAGAACGCGCCTTTGTCAGAGGTGATCTGTCCAGCGGCAATAACCTGATTATTGTTGGTGACGACTTGCAACAACTCGTTGGCGGTTATGTTGTATGTCTCTAACCGTTCCGGTTTGACGATGATTTCCAGCAGTTCGTCCCGCTGTCCGTTCATTTCGGCTTCGAGAACAGGGCCGATGCCTTCGATCACATCTTGAAGGTTTTGGGCGGCGCGAAGCAACGTGCGTTCTGGCGCTGCACCGGACAGGGTGATGTTGAGGATTGGAAATTCTGACGTATTGATTTCGATGATGCGCGGTTCCAGAACATCCGCCGGAAACTCTGCCTGCGCCTCGTCTACTTCGGCGCGAACTTCGGCAACGATGGCCTCTTTGTCGAAACCGAATTCAAACTCAAGCGCCACGGATGCGTGGCCCTCGGTTGCCACGCCGGTCATTTTCTTTAAACCGTCGAGAGACTTTAACTGGTTCTCCAGTGGCTTGACCAGCAAGCGCTCTGCATCGGATGTGCTGACACCGGGATAAGTAACCGAGACATAAAGCGTTGGAATGTCGATGTTCGGCGAACCTTCTTTTGGCAAGCTGGTGAAAGCCAGCCAGCCCGCCGCGACAGAAAGCACGATAAACGCGAAGACCATTCGCGCCCGACTGATTGCCGCTTTAACCAGGACATTCATGATGCGTTGCTTTCTAGCGCCTCGGCAGAAGATGTCGTTTTAACAGCCGTGCCGTTACTGACATATTCTTGGCCGATCACAATGACCTCGGCTCGTTGGCCGATGCCGGTCACGCTGACACCTTCTCCGCTGTCGCGCAGAATTGTCACCGCTTGGAATCTTGCTTTGCCGCTCTCGACAACCATCAGACCAATCTCGCCTTCGTCGTTTAGTGTCAGGGCCGATTGAGGCAAGGTATGGGCGGGGCGCGAACCAAGTGGGATTGTGATCGCCGCCGTGACTTCATCGCGCAATGTGTAGGAAGGATTTGGAACCGAGAGGTCGATTTGGAAAGTGCGTGTGGCCGGGTCAGCGCTTTGCGCGATGAAAACGACCGTGCCTTGCACACGCTCTCCCGTTGCCAGAACAGCGGAACCAACCGTGCCGATGTTGACGTCTCCGATCCGAAATTCAGGGGCAAAACCGATAATGCGCATGGGGTCAGGGTCTACAATTGTCGCGCATGTGCTACCGACCTGCATGATTGCGCCGATCTGAGCGGTATCCCCTTCGATTACACCGTCGAAGGGTGCGCGAACCTCAAGGCTGCGAATTTCGACGTCGAGTTGTTTGATCTCGGCCCGCATAATATCTGCCGACATGCGCGCACTGGCGGCAGTGTTGGCGGCGGTTGCGCCGCGCTGACTGAGGCGGGCTTGGGTGGATTCTTCAAGTTGCGCCTGTTTGAAGCGGGCAACGGCGGCTTCACGGCGTGCGCCGCGATCTCCGACTTTGAGGCGGCAAAGGACATCGCCCTCGCTGACACGGCGTCCCTTGCCAACGGTGACAGCCACCATGCCAGGGGTTTCCGTGCGCGCTTCTACGCGGCGACTGGCTCTGGTTGCGCCGGTCATGGTGAGGACGGACGGAAGCGGGGCCGCTGTGCTTACCTTTGTGATGACATTGATGACCGTCGGGCCATTGGTGCTCGTCTCGTCGGGAGCTGCGTTCTTCGCCGCTATGCGCTCGGATTTACGGGTCGATGCTTGCGTGGCCGCTTTTGCGACGGCTTCGCCCACCTGACGGAAATCTCCGCCGGTGATGTAGCCGATAATAACAATTGCGATGAGACCGGCGAGAGCAATGCGGAATAATCCATTCAACATGAGATTTCCTTACTCGCCAGCCACGACGCGGGGGCGCGATGCATCGGCGCGTTTGTCTTGCATTTCTGCCAGCGCAACGCTGCACGCACGGGATATACTGTTGAAGAAGTCGGAAAGTTCCGTGACCCGTTGAAATGTTGAATCATCGCAATTAGGGAGCGCGTCGCGACCTTTTAAAAGGCGCTCGCTAGCTTGTTTGGCACGTTCTACTTTACCGGCGGCAATGCGCTCATAAGGGGCATCCGTGAGCCTGAAATAATCCTGCCGCTCGCCCGCCATAGCAACCCGCTCAACCGCGCCGAGGGATTCAAGTAAGCGCGTGTTGGTGCTGACGCTGCCTCGCGAGATTTGAAGGGCTTCACTCAACTCTTGAAAACTGACAGGTTTGCCGCGAAGGACAAAGATGCCTAGCAGCCGTCCGGCAATACGAGGGAAGCCCTCGGCTTGTAAAATCAGGCCAAGAGATTCGACAAATTCTGTTTCTGCGTGCGTTTCCATATCCTGGAAATTAGCATGGCAGTTCGTTCAGTCAAGATTGAACAAACTAAATATGTATGGATGTGCCAGCCCCCTAGCTGTCTGAAGAAATCCCCATGCCGTTATGCTTTGCGTTTTAACTCTGCACCCTGAAAAATAACTGTCAGGATAAGTACAGTCGCAGCAATCGCTGTGGCAATCGTGCTTGGTTCAAGGTCAAAGACCACAGAGCTTCCTAAAATTCCTGTGGTTACAATGCTTAAGGCGAAACCCAACCCGCGATCATAGCGGCGGCGTCTTTTGTTTTGGAGGGCTGGCGAATTGGGACGTGCACTTTTCGCCCCCGCGAAACTCTTTAATGATTTAGCGGCGGTAAGAGCTTGGGTCGGCGTGCAACGGAAGAATTCACGACGTTTGCTCAAGCGTTTTTCTGTGAGCGCTGCATGTAGATCGGCCTCAGCCTTATCCATATCGCGAACTTTGCGGCTCCATTCGATCTTAAATGGTGTTGGAACGCCCGTTGATCCGCTGATTTTTGCGGCGCGCAATTCTGGCTGTCTGCTTGTTTTTCCAATTTTCACAAGGCCCGGAATTGTAGAATTCGTCAGGCAATAGATATATCCACTCATGTCGTTCCCCGGTCGCTCGGTTAGGGCGAATATAGAAGGTGTGGGTGCAAATCAGGTTAAAGGAAGATTTCTTCAAGGGATGCCATCATTGGGTGAAATGTATCCTAAAAGCTCTCTTTTGGGGTGTTTTCTGCACCAAATTGTAATGAAGCAGCTTTTCGTTAGCTATATTTCCAGTATAGGCTTGCTTAAAGCGAAAGGGCAGTATGCGGATGAAGGCAATTATTGCAGGCGGTATCCTCGGCATTGGCCTGAGTTCAGGGGCGCTTGCCAATGAGCGCTTGATGTTCGTGTCCGGTGATGGCTTGAATGTTCGGTATTGCGCGGCTTCGAATTGCTGCATCGCTGACCGTTTGAGCTTGAATGATGCCGTAACGGTCATGGAAGAGAAAGACGGTTGGGCACGTATTTCTGTTTTTCATGATGCGAAGATTAAATCGCAGTCCTGCGAAAAACCCAAAGCGGACCAAATTGCCCATTGGGTCTCGAGTGATTTCCTGACGGAACAACTGCCTGATGGGACTGACCCGAATGCTTGGTTTGGCGACTTGTCGGATCGGCGCATCCGAGGCATTCCCAAGGTTGGCGATTACGGCCTGACCCGCCAAGACTTAGAGATCATTCGCCGCTACGCATCGCTGTTGTTGATCAATGGTATTTGCGATGTGATTGATACCGGGAACAAAAGCGTTAGCCGAGAAGCCACGTATTATGTGGCTTGCGATGGTGAAACCAAGCAACGGTATTTCACAGAGGAAGATGTCGCAAGTTAGGGGCGTCTCTTCACTTACGCCGCTTATGTTCCTCTAACCGAGGCATGATCTCGACGAGATTGCAGGGGCGGTGGCGGTAATCCAGTTGGAACTTTAGAATATCATCCCAACCATCCTTGCAGGCCCCCGGTGAACCCGGGAGAGCGAAGAGATATGTGCCTCCAGCAACACCCGCACAGGCGCGGCTTTGCATGGTTGATGTGCCGATTTTGTTGAATGAAATCATGTGGAAGAGGGCAGCGAAGCCTTCGACTTCTTTTTCATAAACGTCGAAATGGGCTTCGACAGTGACGTCACGTCCAGTTAGGCCCGTGCCTCCGGTAGAAATCACGACGTCGATTTCCGGCGAGGCAATCCACGAGCGCAGCAGGTTGGAAATTTCTGCTCTTTCGTCTTTGATGATCCGGCGATCTGCCAGTTTGTGCCCGGAATCTTCAATGCGCGCGGCGAGGGTTGAGCCGGATTTATCTTCATCGAGCGAACGTGTATCCGACACGGTGAGAACCGCGATGCGGACGGGGATGAATTCGCGGGTTTCGTCAATACGGCTGGCGCTCATTTCAGGCTTTCGAGATGTGATTTCAGAGAGAGTAAATCCGCCCATGCATGGCGCTTGTCTTGAGGTTGGCGCAGCAGATAGGCGGGATGCAGCATCGGAAGAACAGGTCGGTTTTTCCCGCCTAAAGTGGCTTCGGTCCATTTCCCGCGCATCCGCATGATGCCGGTCGTAGTGTCGAGCAAAGTCTTGCTCGACACATTTCCCATGGTGATGACGATAGTGGGATCGATGAGGGCAATATGACGGTCAATAAAGGGTTGAAATTCAGACGCTTCACCGACGGAGGGTGTCCTGTTGGCCGCAGGCCGCCATGGGAGGCTGTTTGCGATATAGACCGCTTTCGCTGGGTCTTCCGAGTGGCGGTTTAAGTCGATGCAGGCGAGCATTTTATCAAGCAATTGCCCCGAGCGACCGACGAAAGGCAACCCTTGCAAATCCTCATCGCGGCCCGGTGCTTCGCCGACGATCATGATCCGGGCCGCAGGATTGCCATCGGCAAACACACAATTTCTCGCACCCTCTCGCAGAGCATGAGGATGGTCTGCTATTGCGGCCTTGAGGGTTTCCAAGTCGGAGCAGTTTTTGGCGATTTCCGTGGTTGGTGTGCTGGTGGTTATCTTCGGTAACGACGAAGCCGCATGCGTTTTCTTTGGAGACGGCGCCGGTGCGTTCGTTCTGTCTTGAAAAGTATCGCTGATAGCTTCATCCGCACCCAGCTCGATCTGCCAATCGAGGGCGGCAAGTAGTGCTGATTTTGTGTCAGACGTGAGCATGAAAAAATCGTATCGGCTTTATGGTGGAAAATCCACCGAGACGACGACCGTTCTGTAGCTGGTTCATTATTTCGTTGCATCGAAATTTACGGATTAGACGCACCAAAATTCTCAGGCGACTGGTCCAAGTTATCGAAAGTAAAGAAAGGGAAATGTGGAGGAGAGAGAGGGATTCGAACCCTCGGAACCCGCGAAGGCTCAACGGTTTTCGAGACCGCCCCGTTCGACCACTCCGGCACCTCTCCACAGCGGGCCTTGTAGACGACCAACTTGCTGCGTTGCAAGGGTGTTTTATCGTGTATTCGTTAATGTGCCGTTTTCATTACGCGCCAGAGCTTTCAGCGGCCTTTTCCCAGCGCCCTGAAGGATCTTGTCGCCAATAAGTTGCTGTAACTTCTGCGGCAGCACGTTTCCACTGCGTTCGTGCAAAAGCGACGGCCTCTTCGTCGGCCCCGTCGAACATAACAATCGTACGGGTTGCTGAGGAAAAATCGTCAGTATCAGCGCCATCAACAACGAACAATACATCCGCCTTGTTGGGCAATTCTGTGCCTGTTGTCAGATAGATTGGCTGATGTTCGGGATCGCCATGCTTCTGCGTCCCGTGAGGTAGGAACGACTCGTCGCGATAGGTCCATAAAACCGCGTCGAGTGCGTCTATTCGCTCTTCGCTGCCAGCGCGCACAACGGCGCGCCAGCCTTTCTCTAATGTTCGTTCCAACAGCGTTGGAAGTGCCCGCTCCAGCGGGTGTGCTGTGAGATGATAGAAAAGTGCCTCAGGCACTGGACTTTTCTTCAAAGTTGTCGCGCACAAACCGGTCGAGAGTGGCAACCCCCCAACCGCTCGCCCCTTTTGGAACTGTTGGTTTGGCTTCTTTGGACAATGCGACACCGGCGATGTCGATATGCGCCCAAGGGCTGTCGTTTACAAACCGCTTCAAGAACTGTGCAGCGGTGATTGAACCTGCATGCCTGCCGCCAGTGTTTTTGATATCGGCGAGCTTTGACTTGATTTGGTCGTCATATGCTTTGCCGAGTGGCAGTCTCCATAGTCCTTCTTCTTCGGCATCGGCAGCAGCCTGCAATTGAGACGAAAGGCCGTCATCATTCGAGAAAAAGCCTGCTTTATCATAACCGAGTGCGACAATCATTGCGCCGGTAAGGGTAGCAAGATTGATAGTTGCCTTCGGTTTGAACTCTTTTTGGGTGTAATAGAGCACATCCGCGAGAACGAGGCGGCCTTCCGCGTCAGTATTAATGATCTCAATGGTTGTGCCGCTCATCGCGGTTACGATGTCACCGGGTCTGGTCGCGTTTCCGTCGGGCATGTTTTCCGTCAGGCCAACAACACCGATGACGTTTGCTTTTGCTTTTCGCATCGCAAGAGTTTTCATAAGACCGGAGACGACACCCGCGCCGCCCATATCCATCGTCATCTCTTCCATACCGCCAGCGGGCTTAATAGAGATGCCGCCGGTATCGAATGTGACGCCTTTTCCGACTGCACAGAAAGGAGCTGCATTTTTATCATCTGCGCCGAGCCACTTCATGATGACAACACGGCTTTCGCGGCGACTTCCAAGGCCCACGGCGAGCAGAGCATTCATGCCCAACTTGGTCATATCATCTTCGTCAAGAACGCTGACTTCAACGCCCAATTCGCTGAGATCCTGTAGGCGTTGTGTGAAACTTTCCGGATAGAGGATGTTTGCTGGCTCGCTGACAAGATCACGTGTAAAAAATGTACCTTCAGCGACTGCATTCGCGTCTATATCGGCCTTTTCCGCGCCAGCTGAGTTTGTAACGCCGATAACAACCTTGCCGGGGCCGCGATCAAGAGAAGCATCTGTTTCGGTGCGATATTTGGTGAAGGTATAACGCCGCAGACGAATGCCGAGCGCTATGCTCGCAAGAACAGTGTCGGACCCTACACCGTCTGCGAAAATTGTGGCTCCGGTTTCGTCCAGTTTGCCGAGAGATGCTCCTAATTTTCCACCGATTGTTCGTGCGCGATTGGGCGTCGTCTCATCATCGCCCGTACCGACGACCAGCAAACGGGAGGCTTTCATTCCTGCGGGAGCGGGAATGTCGAGAATTTCGCCTTCTTTACCGACAAACCGTTCGGCGTTCTGTGCTCGCGTTATCGCACCACCAGATGCTTCGTCAGCTGCTTGGGCGGCTTCCGTGAGCGCAGAAGGTGAAGCGAAGACGGCTACCGTCCCCAAGGTTTTTGGTAGATCACTTAAGGGCAGATCACGAAACGAAACGGTCATCAATGAGCCTTTCAATTGCGCATTTTGTTCTAAAGCGCGTTAAACGTTGTTCTGGACGTCTTATCTGGCTGCAATGGAATTCACCTGATTACGCCGTGTCACTTGCTAATTTAAGCAGAAGTAGCGTTTTCATTCGCGCATTGCCAGTTCAACTCGGCATACATTGGTCATACGGTGTCTTGACCTCGCCTAATTGTCCGCATACGCCTCCATAATGCGCTTGATTGACCGGTATTTTTTGAGACAGGTACTCGCGCCTTTCGTGTTCTTCACGTTAGTGCTGACTGCTGTCATGTGGCTTGCGCAGTCTTTGCGCGTGATTGATTTGATTGTGAATAACGGTCAGAGCGCGTCGATTCTGTTGATTTTTGCCGGACCCTTGTTGCCTTTGGTGCTCTCGATTGTATTTCCGCTGGCTGCGTTGGGCGCAACAATCTTTGCACTGAATAGACTCATGTCAGATTCTGAGTTGGTGATTGTTTATTCCGCCGGGCAAGGGCGATTGTCCTCATTGAGGGCTGTTTTGGTATTTGGTGTTTTCGTAACACTCATTCTTGCAATTGTGACAGTTTTATTGGCTCCGATGGGCGCCCGATCGATGCGTGAAAAAACGGCTGAAGTTCGGGGCGATATTGCATCAGCGCTCATTCAGGATGGACGTTTCATGCATCCAAGTGATGGGCTGACAGTCTATATTCGTGAAGCTAACGGTCCCGCAGATATGCGCGGTGTTATGGTCCATGATGCGCGTGAACCTGAAGCCGCCGTCACGTTCAATGCACAACGCGGTTCTTTGGAGAAAACAGAATCAGGGCCGAGGCTTGTGATGTACGAGGGGATCGCACAACGTATCGATCCTGAATCGGACTCTTTATCACTCCTGCGTTTTGATAAAATCGGATATGATCTCTCAGAATTTGTATCTGACCCGGCAACGCGAAAACGTAAAGCGTCAGAGTTTTTCTTCTACGACCTAATTTGGCCAAAAGACCCAGACATTTCTGAGCGCGACTACGGTCGATATATCTCGGAAGGTCATGAACAGCTTAGCTCTCCCTTGTACGGTTTCGCCATTGTTGTTGTGGCCGCCGCAACCATGCTGTGGGGGTCGTTCAGCCGGCGAGGGTATCTTGGCCGTATGGTTGCTGCGACGCTGTTGGGTGTTGGTTTGCGCGTGATTGGTTTGGCGCTACAAAGTGTGGTGAAAAGCTCACCGGAACTATGGCCTATAATGTATGTACCTCCTATAGCTGCTTCCGTTGTTGCGATTTGGTTGCTGTCGCGTGGCCGATTCCGTGGTGCAGGTGCGGGCGGTATACAGGCTGTGCCAGCATGACTTTAGAGCGTTACATTGCAGGTCGTGTCACACGTATATTTCTGATCGCCTTCGTTGCGGTTTTATTGCTGATTACGCTTGTCGATTTTATGGAGCTTCTGAGGCGGAGCGGTGATCGAGAAGGATTGTTTTTTACAATTATTACAATGGCCTTTCTTCATGCGCCGAGCGTTTCTATGAAGGCCGTTCCGTTTGTTATGCTTCTTAGCTCAATGTGGGCATATATGATGCTGGCACGATCCAGCGAACTTGTCGCAGCGTTTGCATCGGGACTATCTTTTTGGGGTATGGCGAGGCCGGGTATTTTTGCTTCAGCATTGATTGGCGTCATTGGAATCGCGGCTTATGCTCCGCTCTCAGCAGTCGCACTTAGTATTTATGAACGCTTGGAGGCCCAACATTTTGAAGGCAGAGGCGCTCTATTTTCCGTTTCCAGTGAAGGTTTATGGCTGCGTGAGGGGGATGGTGACGGGCAAATCGTGATTCAAGCCGCACAAACAAATGCAAACGGTACTGAGTTGCGCGACGCGACCTTTTACAGGTTCGGCGCGGGTGACGTGCTTCGGGAACGGATTGATACTCCTGTAGCGATACTCTCAGAGCAAGAATGGATGCTTACGGGGGCGACGGTAAGAATTGTAAATATGGATACGGATCTGCCTCCGGATGAAACAAAAGTCGCGTTTTTGAAGGTTCCGACCCGTCTTACTGCCAGAGAAATTCAAAATAGCTTTAAGCAACCCGACGCAATCTCAGTTTGGCAGTTACCGAGTGTTATTCAGGGCATGGAGGCCGCCGGGTTCTCGTCTCGCCGCCATAAAGCGCACCTCCACGCGATGCTTGCGTTACCGGCGTTGCTTGGAGCGATGACATTGATAGCTGCTTCATTTGCAATTCGTCCTCCCCGCTCCGCCAGTTTTGGACGGATTGCATTAGGATGTGCTTTGACCGGCTTTGCTTTCTATTTTATGAGCGACGTAAGTATGGCGCTTGGTGCTTCTGGAGCGGCTCCCGCTGCGTTGGGGGCTTGGGGACCGGCCTTTGGAGCAGGTTTTTTAGGGTTGGCACTGTCCATCCACTTTAGGGAAGTATGAGATGGCCCGTTTGTTTCGAGTGCTGTTTCAAATTATTCTCTGCCTGTGGTGGCCAAGTTTCGTATTTGCTCAAGACACTTCTACTCAGAACCTTTTGCAATTTCAGGCCGGAGAGGCCGACATTCCTCTGGTGATTGTCGCAGATGAAGTCACGTATGATACTGAAAATTCAGTGGCTCGTGCGATTGGTCAAGCGGAAGCTTACTATGGACCTCGTATCCTAGCGGCAGATCGTCTGGAGTATGATGAAGGGGCAGGGCGTGTGCGCGCCGTCGGCGCAGTTGCCCTTCGAAATGAAGATGGAACCTATCTTTTTGCTGACTCTGCTGATCTCAATGTCACTTTTGCGGACGGTAAAGTAACACAGCCCCGAGCGTTGATCGCAGGTGGTGCGCGTTTTGCTGCGGTTGAAGGTCAGCGCGTTGACGGTCGTTATACGATACTGTCAAAAGCGGTTTATAGTCCATGTCATGTCTGTTTTGACGATCCAACACCGTTATGGCGGGTACGCGCCGCCAAAGTTATTCATGACGAGGTAACGCGCGATGTTATCTACGAGGATGCGACCTTTGAAATCGAAGGGGTACCGGTTGCGTACCTTCCGTATTTTAGGCATCCTGATCCGTCGGTAAAGCGTCGAACCGGATTTCTACCCCCGGAATTCGGTGAAGATAGCACCATCGGATATTCGATAAAAACGCCTTACTTCATTGAGATTTCTCCATCACGCGATCTGACAATTACGCCCTTTGTTACGTCGAATGATGGCGCTCTTGGTGAGGCAGAATATCGTGTGGCGACGGAGTCTGGGCATTACCGGCTCTGGGGCGCAGCGACTTTGAACAATCAAGTTGCAGATGAAAGTAAGTTTCGCGGTGCGGTTAATGGTGAAGGGCGGTTTTCTCTAGGAGGCGATCTCGGTTGGGGATTTGATTTAAATCTTGCTTCTGACGATACTTTCCTTCGCCGCTACAATTATTCCAGTGATGACCGCGTAACCAGTCGTCTCTTTGCTGTGCATGAAAATGAACGGTTGTTCGCCGAAGCGAATGCTTATTATTTTCAGAGTTTCCGCGCTGATGAAGATGGCGACACAATTCCATTTGCTCTGCCGGAACTTCGTTTACGGTATCGCGCTCTTGAAGACCCAATTTACGGAATTGCCACCGCAACGGGCGATGTTCTTCATCTTGAACGTGAAGAGGGCAGGGATGTAACGAGAATATCAAGTGGCCTGACTTGGGAGAGGCAGTTTATCACTACACAAGGTTTGGTCGTTACGCCTTTTGCTGGCGCGCGCGGTGATGCGTTTCTGACTAACTCGGACCCCTTGACTGATAACGAACCACAAGGACGGGTCAACGTGTTGGGCGGTGTAGATGTCCGTATGCCCTTTATCGCTGAAAATGACTACGGCACGCATATTCTTGAACCTGTTGTTCAACTGATTGTTTCGCCAAATCAAGGTGGACAAGATGAATTTCCTAATGAAGACAGTCTCGATTTGAATTTCGATGAAACAATCCTTCTTACGGGCGAGTCTCGTTTTGCGGGCTTAGATCGTGTTGAAACGGGAACGCGGCTCAATACAGGCATTCGTTACGACTTTATGGGTCATGACGGGTTTGGTGCCGAAGCTGTCTATGGTCGGGTTTTTCGAACACGAGATAATACCGATTTCAGCACGACATCGGGATTGAGTAATGCTCAGAGTGATCATGTCGGCGCATTGCGGCTCAAATTCGACCCCTATTTCGATATCACGAGCCGCGTTCGGATAAGCGAAGAAGATTTAAATCTTGAACGCACTGAGGTATACGCGCGAGGCACGTATGGAGCGTTCTCAGCGACGGGCGCATATGTTCGAATAGGGGCGGATGCTTTCAGTGGCTTTGACGAGGATCGTGAAGAAATTTCCGGCAAAGGTATTGTTCGGATTACAGAAGAAATTAGTGCTTACGCAGAAGGGCGACGTGATTTAGAAGAAGATCGCCTTGTCGATGCTGAAGCCGGACTAATTTATGAGAACGAATGCTGCTTTATAGATTTATCGGTTTCTCGCCGGTCTAATGACGATAGAGATGCCAATGATGGAACAGATTTTGGCCTAATTTTCAGGCTGAAAAGTCTGGGAAGTTAATGGTATAATACGCTGTATGATATGAGATGGCTTAAGTCTCGGGAGGACGATCAAGTGACAATAAAATCATGCAGGCACGCGCTCGCACTTGTGTTTGGATTCGTAGGGGCCTTATCGGCATCGAACGGTACTGTTTTCGCACAGAGCTTTGCGCCTGTTGTCGTTGTTAATGACCAGATCATCACAGGATATGACGTCGAACAACGCGCGCGTTTGCTCGCTGTCACAAGTGGATCATCTCCTAATCAAGAGGCTGCGCTTGAAGCCTTAATTGACGACGCTTTACGTCTTCAGGCTGCGCAAAGAGCCGGAATTGATCCCACTAACGAGCAAGTACGCGCAGGCTTCGACGAAATTTCCCGCAGGAATAATCGTGATCCTGAGCGAATGCGTTCCGGCTTGTTGTCTGAAGGAATTACGACCGAAGCTCTTGATAGCCAAATAAAGTCAGAGGTCGCTTGGCGGCAATTAATACTTCGCCGCTTTGCCAATCGCGTGCGGATATCTGATTCTGACGTCGATGCAATGGTTGAGCCGAAAAGTGGTGCTAAACCGGGTGAACCAGAATACCTGCTGGCCGAAATGAGATTTCCAATTGGGACAGCAGGCGAAGGGGCCGCCACGAATGTGGCTCGCCAAGCGATAGCACAACTGGGTAAAGGCGAGCGTTTCACCGTACTTGCAAGGCAAATTAGCTCTGGGCCTGCAGCCGCTGCGGGCGGTGACCTCGGATGGGTTGCGCAAAGCGCGCTGTCTGAAGCAGCAAAGCCAATCGTTACCGCTATGAACGTCGACCGCGTTTCAGCTCCATTTGTCGATGGCAGCGATGTCGTAATCTATGGCCTGCGCGAAATTCGCATTGGGGGCGAACGCGGTAAAACGTCTTTCAAATTGGCCCAGCTCGTCGTTGGGGTTCCGCCAGGATCATCGCAACAAGTGGCGGATGCCGCACTTGCTCGCGCGAGTGCCGCGCGTAGTGAAATCGGAAATTGTCAGGATGTAATTACCCGAGCACCAGATTTTTTGGATATTTCGGGTGATCTTGGTGACATCGAACTATCAGCCCTGCCCGGCCCAGTTAGGGAAGCTGTTGCTCGTCTGGATGTTGGAGGAATCACGGACCCTGTGCGCTCTAATGACGGTTTTCACGTCATCGTTGTTTGTGACAAGAAATCTGATGGACCATCCGAAGAAGCGCTTCGGGAACGTGCGACGAGCCAACTTCGTTCTCAACGCCTTGAGCGTTTTGCCCGCGGGTTTTTGCGCGAGTTAAAGCGTGAAGCGGTCATTGATCGTCGGTGAATTTACCTCTCGCAGTGACAATGGGAGATCCCGCCGGGATTGGCGGGGAAATAACGCTCGCGGCATGGGGGGTGTTGGTAGGTGAAGGTCGGCCATTCTATGTGATTGCTGACGTTGATCATTTGCGCAGCTTAGCCGCTTCAATCGGTTCATCATGTCCGATTGAAGAAATCGCGGAGCCTTTCGAGGCCGTTGCAACTTTTCCTGACGCTTTGCCGGTACTCAATGAACCGCTTGTTACATCGCAATGTTTAGGTGTTCCTGAACTTGCAAATGCTAAAGCCGTCATCCGCTCTATTGAACGCGCAGTAGAACACACGCAAGCAAAGCAAGCCGCCGGTATTGTTACAAATCCGATAAACAAGAAAGCCCTTTATGATGGCGCAGGCTTTGCTTTTCCCGGACACACGGAATTTTTAGGCCATCTCGCGGGCGGCGCACAGACGGTTATGATGCTCGCTGCGCCTATTCTTCGTGTTGCTCCGGTGACGATCCATGTGTCTTTGAGAGAAGCGTGTGATCAGCTTTCGCAGGAGTTGATCGTTGAGACGGCCCGAATTCTTGATGCTGATCTAAAGCGTTATTTTGGATTGGAAGTACCAAGAATAGCGGTTTCCGGCTTAAATCCCCATGCAGGAGAAGGTGGCGCGATGGGGGATGAAGAGCTTACGATTATTGAACCAGCGATTGCCCAGTTGAAAGCTGAAGGTATAAATGTAGCGGGTCCGTGGCCTGCGGACACGATGTTCCATCCGGCTGCACGAGAGCAATATGATGTGGCCCTTTGCATGTATCACGACCAAGCGCTTATCCCCCTCAAAGCATTGGACTTTGCAAAGGGTGTCAATGTTACTTTGGGGTTGCCCTTTATTCGAACATCGCCAGATCATGGAACGGCTTATAATATTGCCGGGACCGGGAAAGCCGATCCGAGCAGTTTAATCGAGGCGTTGAAGGTGGCATCATTTATGGCGAATTCGATTGACTGATTTGCGCCTTGCTTCTGATGGGCTGCCCCCGCTTGGCTCGGTAATAGACGCTCATGGTTTGCGCCCCAAAAAATCACTGGGACAGAATTTTCTTCTCGATTTGAACATCACGGGCAAGATCGCGCGTATGGCTGGCGATCTCCGCAATTGCGATGTTGTAGAAATCGGGCCGGGACCGGGTGGCCTGACTCGGGCGCTGTTGGCGTCAGGCGCAAGGCGTGTTGTCGCGATCGAGCGTGATGCGCGTTGCCTACCTGCACTTGAGCAAATTTCAGCTCATTGGCCCGGTCGATTGACTGTTATTGAAGCCGATGCGCTGACGATTGATTTATCTCAACATGTTGATCGGGGAGCGAAGGTGGTCGCAAACCTCCCATACAATGTGGGTACAGAGTTACTTATTCGGTGGTTAAGCGGCGAAATCTGGCCACCACATTGGGCGTCGTTGACGCTTATGTTCCAACGAGAAGTCGCCGACCGGATTGCTGCGCGCTACGGTGATAAAGCGTATGGAAGATTATCGGTGCTGGCGGGATGGCGGTGCAATAGCCGCATCTTATTTGACTTGCCACCACAAGCGTTCACGCCGCCGCCAAAGGTTACGAGTTCAGTGATTTCTATCGAGCCGAAATTGACGGTGGAGCCAGCACCGCTTGATGCTCTGCAAAATATTACGGCGGCGGCATTTGGCCAGCGCCGAAAAATGCTGCGAAAAAGTTTAGCTGCGCTTGGCGGTGAGGCTCTATTAGATCAAGCCGGTATAGACCCTACGCTTCGCGGTGAAGCATTAGATGTTTCACAATTCTGCGCCCTTGCCCGAGAATTGGTAAAGCGCGGCTCTGCGTAAATTTACGAAGCCGCGTCTGCTTCTTCCGATGCGGGCGGCGGTGGTGTCTTCCGGGGGCGACCGCGCTTTGGTTTCGCCGGGGCTTCGGGTGCAGCTTCGCTTTCGCTAATCGTTTCTGCCGCTGTTTCTGCTCCGGTTTCTTCCTCTGTTTCGTTATCAATCTTTGTTGCTGGTTTTGCCCGAGGGCGACGCGCGGGACGTGCAACCGTATCCCGTTGTTCCGCAAGTTTTGCTTCTGGTGTTTCAACGAGTGCGGGGCCTTCCGGCGAAGGCTCAACAACTGACGCGGCTGCGACCGCGGCAGCAGCGGGTTCGACAGCTTTGACATCCTCAGTCGCGGTCGGCGCAGGCTGCTCTGGAGCTGGGCTGCGCTCTACATTCTGAGTTGGCTCATTTTGCACTTGTGCAGGCTGTTGATCGCGGTTCGAAGCGTCGGCAGGTTGATTTTCGGAACGTTGCTGTTGCTGGCGCGCTTGCTGTTCTGCACGTCGCTCTTGCTCCGCCTGCTGCGCAGCTTGGCGGCGTTCACGTTCTTCCGCTTCGGCAGCTTGAATTGTCGTTAATATGCGTTGGTAGTGCTCGGCATGTTGGAAAAAGTTTTCGGCCAAAACACCTTCACCGGATGTCTGAGCATCCCGCGCCATTGATGTGTATTTATCAATGATTTGTTGTGCGGTTCCACGCACTTTTCCTTCAGGACCGGCGCTATCATAAACCCGGTTAGCGCTATGCGTTCCGCCCCCACCACCAGATGAACGACGTCCACCTTTATTGTTGTTGCGGTTATTGCGGTGGTTTTGCCTAGAAGGTTGCTTCATCTTCTGTCCGGTTTTGAGTATACTGGGACAAGGCCGCTTTTACGGTTTTTGTCCGGGCTGCTCGGAAATGTGAAATGCGTTATCAGCTTTTGCGATACTGACTTCGGTGCGATTAAATCACAGTGCCTTCATCTATGGAGCGGTTCATCCGGCTCCGGTCTCTATATCACCGCTGCACAACAATACAGCGTTCGATTCCTCCCAGATCTTTACGAGAGGAAATTCTGTTAAATCCAGCGTTTTTGAACAGTGCAGTGACAGAGTTTAATTGTCCTTGCCCAAGCTCGAAAACCGCCATGCCGTCAGGTTTTAAAACGGTTGCCAGACCGTCCGCAATCTCTCGATACGCCTGAAGACCATCCATTCCCGCGAAAAGTGCAGCCTCCGGGTCCCAATTTCTGACCTCAGGAGAGAGCGAGTCGCTTTCCGGTAAAGAAATGTATGGGGGATTTGAAACCACAAGGTCAAAGGCCTCGTCAAGTGCTGTGAACCAGTCACTGATAATAAAATCCGCCCGGTGACCGAGTTTCATCACCCCTGCGTTGAATTTTGCGGTCTGTATTGCTGATTCTGAGATATCGATGCCGATGCCGCTGGAATCCGGTAGTTCTGATAGCAAAGTCAGTAGGATACATCCTGAACCAGTCCCAAGGTCAACTATGCGGGATTGGGTATTTCGGTCCCTGAATTCAAGCACCGTTTCGATCAGTGTTTCTGTATCCGGCCTCGGGTCTAAAACGTTACCGTTGACGGCGAACCGATGAGACCAAAAGTCTCGATATCCCACGATTTTCGAAACCGGTTCCCGCGCGCACCGCCGATTTATTGCTGAGTCGAACACTTCGGGGGCCGTCATTTCGGCGTCTGAATTCGCCATCAGCGTGGCGCTATCGATAGTTTCAGCGTTGAGTAAAAGTAGTTTTGCATCCAAAGCTGGTGTTTCAACGCCAGCTTCGGTTAAGCGCTTCTGAGCCAGTTTTAAGGCTTCCGCCCGTGTCACCCGTTCATATCCGCCAATTTTGCGGCTTGATCGTCGGCAATCAGCGCGTCGATAATCTCATCAAGGTCGCCCTGAACCACTTGGTCCAGTTTATAGAGGGTGAGGTTGATGCGGTGATCTGTCAGCCTGCCTTGCGGAAAGTTATAAGTTCGTATGCGTTCCGAACGATCCCCCGAACCGACTTGGCCTTTCCGATCTGCCGCACGGGCTTCGTCAGCCGCGCGGCGTTCCATATCGTAAAGCCGTGCACGCAACACATCCATCGCTTTTGCGCGGTTTGTGTGCTGAGATTTCTCTGAAGACGTCACCACGATGCCAGACGGGATATGCGTGATGCGAACGGCAGAGTCTGTCGTGTTTACGTGCTGTCCGCCCGCACCCGATGCACGCATAGTGTCTATGCGGAGATCGGTTTGAGCAATTTCGATGTCAATTTCTTCTGCTTCGGGCAGTACAGCAACTGTTGCAGCGGAGGTATGAACCCGGCCTTGAGATTCTGTATCCGGCACGCGCTGTACTCTGTGAACACCGGATTCGAATTTGAGGCGTGAGAAAACTGATTGCCCCTTCACATTCGCTATAATCTCTCGATACCCGCCATGATCGCCGGGGTTTTCATCGAGAACTTCTACTTTCCAGCGGTTTGCATCGGCATAGCGTTGATACATTCGGAATAAATCGCCGGCGAAAAGGGCGGCCTCATCGCCGCCTGTTCCAGCCCTGATTTCGATGATGGCAGATTTTTCATCGGCTGAGTCTTTTGGCAATAAAGCTAGTTGTAGTGCATTTTCTGCCTCAGGAAGTGTTTCGCGCAATCCGGCGAGTTCTTCCTCGGCATACCCTTTCATTTCAGGGTCGCCGAGCATTAACTCAGCGGCTTCGATGTCTTCGAGTAAAGTTCGATAGGCCCGGGCTTGAATGACCACGGGTTCTAATGCTGCGTATTCCTTTGAAACAGCAACATATTCGCTTGCATCAAGGTTGCCAGCCATCGACGCTTCTAGAAATTCGAAGCGTTGCAGAATTTGTTCAATTGTATCGGAAGGAATCATATTGAGCGGTTTCGCGCGTTGCAGCTCGGTGGTCAACCTCTCCATAGCATCAATCTATAATCTTGGCGCTATGGACAGATGCCGAATTTGGCGAATTCACCAAATTATGGTATGAATATATTCATGAGATTAGTTGTGATCACGATCATCATGCTATTCGCCACTCCGAGCTTGACTGCGGAGGTTCTGCCGGTTGCCAAATTTAATGGTTGGCAAGGCCCCAAGCCTGAGAAAGCTCCCTGCAAATGCCGTGCTCGAGATGGCAATAAAGTGTTGCTCGGTGCGAAAGTGTGCATGAAGCGCGGTGATAGTTTTGTGACGATGCAATGTCGACTTGTTCTCAACAACACGTCTTGGGAAAAAGTCGATGACGGTTGCGAAGTCGCGATGCTTTAAGCAGACAGAATTATCCTTTTTCTGGCGTCTTTAAGAGAAAATCAGCGACCAAATCACGTACTTTTCTGCCCTCTAAATCTCGTAAAAGCATGTGCCATCCGGTGTCGATTTTTTCGTATTGCTTCTGGCCTGAAAATTGATCGAATGCGTTGAGAATTGGGGCTTCGGGAAGAACTTGATCATTGGCTCCGTACGCAACCAAAATCGGTGTCGTAACGGAAGGGGCGGCAGCTAAGGCGCGATCCATAAGGCGAATAAGGCCAACAAACTCTCGCGAACTGGGATTGCGGACGTAGAGCGGGTCTCGACCGAGGCCGCGCAGCATCTCGATGTTATCGGAGGCTTGGATTCTAACGATACCGTCGCCGGTCCATCGTTTGTTGGGCGAGAAGATATGCGCGGTATGAGCAAGGGCGCGTAGAAACGGGTTTAGATTATCTCCTCCCCATAACGCAGGTGCGAGCAGGACCGCTTTATCAACGTCAACTTTCCCTTCGCCCAGAGCAGCAGTCACGACTCCGCCGCCCATACTGTGGCCGACCAAAGCGAACGGAATACCAGGATGGCGTTCTCTTACGAGGCTTGCGATTTTGCCGGCATCGTTGATCAAAGCATCGTGTCCGGGCCAATCGCTATTGCTCGGATTGCGCCCAAAACCGCGTTGATCGTAGGCGTAAGTTGTGATGTCGAGTTTTGCCCAATCATTTGCCGCAACAGCAAATGTGCTTGGTCCGTAATCGCCGTATCCGTGGATTGCTAGAATAACGCCTTTCGGCTTTTTATCGGCGCGCCATTCTGTCAGTGCGATGCTTTCATCACCCGTAGCAACGATGTGCTCAATCCGCGTGGCTTTTGCTTTTTCTTGTGTTGAAGAGATTGCGGCGGAGGCGAGTAATGGGGCGCTCCCATCAGATTTTACGCAAGCACTCAATGTCAGAAGACAAAGCGCTATTGCACTACGAGTCGCGATACTTCTGAGCGGAGTACGGGAAGAATGTCGGTTTCGAACCACGGGTTTCCTTTCAGCCAGCCGCTATTTCGCCATGACGGATGCGGTAGTGGCAAGACCGGGGGGCTTCCATCAATGATCCCACTTGCAACACATTCGCTCAATGATTTCTTACGATACGCGGGTAGATGCCATGCTAGCGCTGATTTGCCGACAATAACGATCAATTCTATGTTGGGCATCGCGTCAAATAATTGGTGTCTCCAAAGTTTTGCGCAATCGGTTGGAGGCGGGAGGTCGTGATTCTTTGCATTATAACCGGGAAAACAAAACGCCATTGGTACAATGGCTAGGCGATCAGAATCGTAGAATATTTCTTCGTCAATACCCATCCATTCCCGTAACCGGATACCGGACGGGTCCGTAAAGGGCCTTCCCGAGTCGTGCGCACGCAATCCCGGTGCTTGCCCCGCAATGCAGAGACGCGCTTTGGCCGAGAGTTGAAAAATCGGATTGGGAGAATGCTCTGTTTTCGTAGCCGCAAACCGTTCGGCGCAATGAGTGCAGGCTTTAATCCGTTTTGCGAGATCGTGAAGCGGCATCTCGGTCATTGTGCGTCCCTTTCTTCTAAGAAAAGTTCACTAGCTGTTGTCTGCATCAGAGCCGGGTATTAAGGCTAGAGGTAAGATTCAGTTTTTGAGGGCGACCGGATGCGCGTTTGGCGGTTTGTGCAAGATTATTCGCTGCTTTTGATTATCGGCGCGGTCATAGCATTATTCTGGGCCAATACCGATCCGCATAGCTATCACCATCTGATTGAGCATCCGATATGGGCGAATGATATCGTTGGTGCGCCTTATGATTATTGGGTGAAGGCTTACGGAAAAGGAGCGGCGGAGCTGGTCGCACCGGGACCAGAGAGGGTTCTGTCGCTTCATTATCTCGTCAATGATGTGCTGATGGCGCTGTTCTTTGCTTTTGCGGGTAAGGAAGTTTGGGAAGCCATTGCATTAAAAAATGGCTCTCTACGCGGTAGAAAGGCGGCTACGCCATTATTTGCGACTGCGGGTGGCGTGATCGTTCCAGTGGCCATTTATTTTCTTGGTGCGATGTTAATTGGCCGCATGTCTGATTTGTCCCAAGGCTGGGCGATCCCAACGGCTACAGACATTGCATTTTCTTATCTTGTTGGCCGACTGATTTTCGGAGCGCGTCATCCGGCGGTGACGTTTTTGCTTTTGCTCGCCATTGCCGATGACGCGATTGGCCTTGCGATCATTGCGATCTTCTACTCGAAGGGTGAATTACAACCGCTTTGGTTGGTGTTTTCTCTTGGATGCGCCGTCGCGTCGTATGTCTTGTTTAACTGGTTGCCGCGTCGCCTTGATCGTGGAAAACAAGATCGTCCAGTAAGCACATGGATGCGCGAAAAATTTTCGTTTTGGCCGTTTATGCTGGCTGGGTGTTTTAGTTGGTATGGCTTTCAGGAAGCTGGTGTCCATCCAGCATTAGGTCTTTTGCCTATTATCCCGGCAATGCCCCATGCTGAAGTTGCGTTTGGCATCTTTGCGGCGGCTGAAAAATACCTCGACGATACGCTCAATGCCTTCGAACATACATTGAAGGTTCCGGTCGAAATTATTCTTTTCCTGTTTGGTTTTGCGAATGCCGGTGTGGAGATGTCTGCTATTGGCGCTGCGACCTGGCTGGTGTTGGCAGGATTGTTTATTGGCAAACCTCTGGGAATTTGGGGCTTTGGCCAATTCGCGTACTCTGTCTTGGGTTTAGGTTTACCGGATGGAATGCGGCCCGTTGATCTTATAGTTGTCGGCTTTATCTCAGCAATTGGCTTTACAGTTGCCTTGTTTGTGGCTGGCGTCGCCTTTGATCCAGGTCCATTGCAGGATGCGGCTAAAATGGGCGCGTTGCTTTCGCTTGGAGCATCAATTCTTGCCATCGTAGCGGGAAAGCTATGTCGGATTAAGAAAATAGATTAACGTACACTGAATTGCGTTTCATTTTGGGGCATTTTCTTGACTCTGCCTCTTCCAGCAGTGCTACTCAGGGATAACAATTGTCGTCCCGCAGGAGGCTGTCTTGGCCAGTGTAACGTTTAGCTTTAATCTCGACCCGGCTGCTTCAGCTTCAACGCGAAACGCGCATACTGCTCAAACTGACCAGTCTGACGCGGCAACTGCCGCGAAATTTCAGGCGGTTAAAGCAGGGAATCATACAAATAGTGCAACAGGCGCTGTCGGTTCGCCTGCTTGTGATGGAAGCAACTGCTATATCGTTCATGGCGATGGACCTGGGGTTACAACCCTTTCTATCGGCGAAGAAGATGGCGGTATGACCGGTGGGTCAGAGTTCTTTACGCTCCCTGTCATAGACGGGTCTGAGTTTCTTGCGCCGCCAACCAGTTCGCTCGCTGAAACGCCCTCATATGACGTTACGACCTTGGCAATCGGCGAGGAAGATGGCGGTGCTGTTAGTGCTGGTCCTGAAATCGGTGCAAGCCAGTCGAGCGCTGTTTCCGGTCAATCTGATTCGCAGTTTGTGGTTGAAACGACGCCTTTGCCTACCCCAAATACAGCATATGCGGAGTCCAGTGTAGTAACTGTACAATCGACGTTGCCGCCAATCCAAACAGTGCCGATAACCGGTTCTGAGTTTGCGTTGGAAGCGACGCCGTTGCCGCGTGCAAATAGTTCACAGGCAACGCCTTCGACCGAATTGGCGCAGTCTACGCTGCCACCAATAGAGACAGTTCCGATAACGGGATCGCAGTTTGCGTTGGAGGCGACGCCATTACCGCGTGCGAATGCTGCTCAAGCGGCGCCATCGGTTGAGCTTTCGCAATCTACGTTGCCTCCAATCGAAACAGTGCCGATTACAGACCCAGTTTCGAAATCAACGGGTATTGCTTCTGTTGAAACGCCACTGCCAGAGCTTAAGCCGGCTGAATATGGCAATGGGCAAATCGTTGTGGATTCTGGAAAGAATGTCGTCTCGGTGGGCGATTATGACGCTTACCTCGCCAGCATGGGTAAGGGAGTAGGCTCCGCTACGGCGGTTGCGGCTGCTCCAACAACCGCTGTCGCTCCTACAGTAGATGCTCAAACTCAAGCGACAGAAACGGCTTCTATTCAACAGCCAGCCGAGATATCCGGTCAGAACCCTGCAGCGGTCTATGTCCCGCCGCCTCTTGCACCGTTGGAGGTGTTCGAGTTTGCTGAACCTGAACCCTTCGTAGCAATAACCTATGTTCCGCCGCCTCTAGCGCCGATTGAGCAGGCGACATTCGCTTCTCCGGCGTCTCCAGATGTGCCTTCTGACGTCAAGGTAACGTATGCCCCGCCGCCTCTCGCTCCTGAACGGGTGGAGACCGTCCTTCAGCCCGTAGTAACGGCTCCCATATCGCCTGCCGGAATAGATTCGGTTGTTACACCTCGCATAAAGCCTGCGACATTCACGACACCGGGTCCGGCAGCACTGCCACCGATAGAGACGGTTCCGATTCAAACTCCTCAGGTTTCTCCGTCTGATTTAACGAACGGCGCAGTTATTGGCGTTCCAACACCGGTCGAAAAACCGGAAGCCGCATCACTTGATGCGCCTCGTCTAACTGATGAAGATTTCAAGATTACGACATTAGCACTTGGTGAAGAAGAGTCTGGTGGGGGCTGACCGCCGCTTGCGGGCGACGCACTGAATCGCGATAAGTCAGTATGTCGCCTGCATTCCCCACTCTTCCAATTTTAGAAGCCCTACCTGCGTTGACCGAAGCATTACGGAATGCTCCGAATGCTGTGCTCATTGCGCCGCCGGGTGCAGGCAAGACAACGGGCGTTCCGTTGGCTTTGCTGGATGAGCCTTGGGTTTCGGGGCATATTCTTATGCTTGAACCCCGGCGTGTTGCGGCGCGTGCGGCGGCTGAACGTATGGCTGCTGTACTCGGTGAAAAGGTCGGTCAGACTGTAGGGTATTCAATTCGCCACGAAAGTGCAGTCTCGGCTGCGACGCGTATTGAAGTCATCACAGAGGGGATATTGACGCGTCGCTTACAGCGCGACCCTGCTTTAGAAAATATCGCAGCGGTCATCTTCGATGAATATCACGAGCGTTCGATTCATGCTGATCTCGGTTTGGCACTGTGCCTTGATGCGCAATCCGCGCTGCGGGATGATTTGCGGCTTCTTGTCATGTCGGCGACGTTAGACGGTGAAGCGGTTTGCGCGGTGATGGGCGATGCACCTGTTATTCGTTCTGAGGGACGTGCTTATCCGGTTGAAACGAGGTGGCTCGATGCTCCGTGGAAAAAGCCGGGATCGCGCCGTGATGCTTTTGAGGCGGCAGTGGCCGCTTGCGCGAACACCGCAATGGCAGAAGAAGAGGGCGACGCTCTGGTGTTTTTACCGGGAGTTCGCGAAATTGACCGAGTGCAAAACTTGCTTGCCGGGGCCGTATTTGATGTGAGGCCGATCCACGGTTCGTTACCGTTTGCGGCGCAACGAGCCGCGCTGTTGCCATCCTCCAATGGTAAGCGGCGTGTGGTTCTTGCTACCGCTATTGCAGAGACTTCTTTGACTATTCAGGGTGTTAGGATCGTAATTGATGGCGGTCTCTCGCGGCGCGCCTTGTTTGATGCCGGGGCGGGAATGACACGATTGGTAACTCAGCGTGTATCCCGTGCTTCGGCGGATCAACGGCGCGGCAGAGCGGGCCGCACCGAGCCGGGGGTTTGTTATCGTCTTTGGACCAAAGGAGAAGAGGGTGGTTTTGCGCCTGCAGACCCGCCTGAAATTTCTGAGGCTGATCTCGCCCCGCTTGCGCTTGATCTTGCGGTATGGGGCATTCGTGATCCTGCAAGTTTGCGGTGGTTGGATATGCCGCCCGAAACTGCCTTCGCGCAAGCATTGGAGTTGTTGCGATCTTTGGATGCTGTTGGCGAAGATGGCCAACCGACAACACACGGGAAGGCACTTGCAGAAATGCCATTGCATCCGCGTCTCGCCCATCTGCTTATCAAAGGGCGCGAGGCTGGCGCTGGCGCGAAGGCAGCTGATCTTGCTGCGTTGCTTGAAGAACGTGATCCCATGCGTAATGCGGGTGCTGATATTGCCTTGCGATTAGAGGCCTTACGCGGTGGTTCTGGACACGGAGATCTTGCGGGGCTGGCAAGAATTCGCGAATCCGCAAAACGATTGCGTAAAGGGGGTGGCGGTAAAGGCGATGCTTTGTCTTCCGGTGCGTTGGTCGCACTTGCGTTTCCTGATCGTGTTGCGAAGCGCCGTGCAGGGGAGGCGCCCCGGTATGTGATGACTGGAGGGAAGGGCGCAGTGTTTCACGACACCGGCGATGCGCTGGCGGGAGAGCCTTATCTTGCGATTGCAGAATTGGACGGTAATCCGCGAGAAGCTAAGGTGCGTCTTGCGGCGGCAATCTCGCGGAATGAAATTGATGCTCTGTTCAGTGATCGCATTGCCGAAGTGAAAGCGTGCGCGTGGAACGGACGAACACGCACTGTCGATGCACGTATCCAATTGCGCCTTGACGCTTTGATGCTGGAGGATCGTCCTTGGAAGGGAGCAGATGCCGACAGTATCGCTGCCGCTGCAACAGATGGCGTTCGGGATTTAGGACTTGGTTGTCTGCCTTGGGCGGGCGGCGGCGAGCGCTTTCGAAATCGGGTTAAGTGGGCACGCGACTATGGCCGCGCCGATTTGCCGGATTGGTCTGATGAAGCGTTAATCGAAACGTTGGAGCATTGGCTTACTCCACATTTGAGCGGTGTCCGAAAAGAAGCCGATTTCGGCGCTCTTGATCTTGTTTCAATTCTGCGGGGGGCTTTGGATTGGGAAGCACAGCAAACACTCGACCGCCTCGCGCCCTCATCGCTTGAAACACCAGCGGGGACGAAAGCAAAGATTGATTATGCGCAAGACCCGCCAGCGCTAGAAGTCAGAATACAAGAGATGTTCGGTGAGACGCAGCACCCGTCGATTTGCAATGGTCAAGTTCCTTTGCTGATACGGTTTTTGTCGCCTGCGCGCCGCCCCGTGCAAGTTACAGGCGACTTGCCGGGGTTTTGGGCGAACTCTTACGCGGATGTAAGAAAGGATATGCGGGGCCGTTATCCTCGGCATCCTTGGCCCGAAGACCCGACCATCGCCGACCCAACCAATCGGGTGAAACCGAGACGCCGTTGACGATTGGTGGCTAGACCGCCATGGTCGCGTTTTATTGCTGCAAAAGGATCGAGTCGATGGATGGCGTAGACGCACGCGAGCCAAGCTTTCGGGATTCTGTAGACATTATGTTCAACCGCGCGGCTGGAATGCTCGATTTGCCGTCCGGTATGGCGGAAAAGATCCGCGTCGCGAACTCAACTTATATCGTTCGCTTCGGTGTGAAATTGCGTGGAGAGATCAAAACCTTCACCGGCTATCGCTCGGTTCATTCAGAGCATATGGAGCCGGTAAAAGGCGGCATCCGCTTTGCCGACAATGTGAACCAAGACGAGGTTGAAGCGCTGGCCGCACTCATGACCTATAAATGTGCGTTGGTCGAAGTGCCTTACGGCGGTTCTAAAGGCGGGTTGTGCATCAATCCAAATGACTGGGAAGTGGACGAGCTTGAGCGGATAACTCGCCGTTTTGCCTACGAGCTTATTAAACGCGATCTAATCAATCCCGCCCAGAATGTTCCTGCGCCGGATATGGGGACCGGCGAGCGCGAAATGGCGTGGATTGCTGATGCCTATAAGCGGATCAAGACGGATGATATCAACGCTCGTGCTTGTGTGACCGGTAAGCCGCGCAATGTTGGCGGTATTGCTGGCAGAACCGAGGCAACCGGACGCGGTGTTCAATATGGCTTACGCGAATTCTTCCGCCATCCAAAAGATATTGCAGCGGCGGGGTTGAGCGGGTCATTGTCCGGCAAGCGCGTGATTGTTCAAGGGCTAGGAAATGTTGGGTATCACGCGGCCAAGTTCCTTTCCGAAGAAGACGATTGCCTCGTCACCGCGATTGCTGAACGCGATGGCGCTGTCATCAATGAAGCGGGCATCAATGTTGAGCAGCTAAAAGAATATATGAATGAACATGGCGGGGTGAAAGGCTTCCCCGGTTGCGAGTATGTCGAAAATGGGCCGTCTGTTCTTGAGAGTGAGTGCGATATTCTCATTCCTGCTGCCATGGAAGCGGCGATCCATTTGGGTAATGCTGATCGCATTAAGGCGCCTTTGATTATGGAGGCTGCGAATGGTCCTGTGACCGCCGGGGCCGATGAGATTTTGCGTGGCAAAGGCTGTGTAATTATTCCAGATATGTATGCGAATGCTGGCGGTGTGACTGTTTCGTATTTCGAATGGGTCAAAAACCTCTCGCATATTCGCTTTGGCCGGATGCAACGGCGTCAGGAAGAAGCATGGCATGAAATGCTGATTGGCGGTATTGAAGAGGTTACCGGCACGCCTTTCCCTTCAGACAAGAAATATATGGAGGGCGCGGACGAATTGTCGCTCGTGCGCTCTGGTCTTGATGACACAATGCGTAGTGCCTATCAGCAAATGTCAAAGGTCTGGAATGCCCGTAAGGATGAGGGCATTGACCTTCGTACGGCGGCGTATCTGATATCGATTCAAAAAGTCGCAGACAGTTACGCGACGCTTGGTCTTTGAGTCAGGCTGTGCGGTGGGCATCGGCGCGTTGAAATGCCGGGCGGTTTGTCAGGCGACGAAAGTAGTCTCGCACAGGGCCGTCCGGTATCTCGAACTTTGCAACGCGCGCCCATCCGGAACAATGTCCTAATAATATATCGGGGACGGTCATTTTATCGCCCATGACGAAAGGACCTTCACCAAGCCGTTGTTCAAGACGTTGCATCGCAAGCCCAAACTCAAAACGGCAAGTATCCTTGACCCCCGGAGTGCGGTGTTCTTCCGGATGAACGAATGTGTTTTTCGCCGCCGTCCATAAAGCGCCTTCAACCTCATCTACACAAAATTGCGTCAATGAGTCTTGCTTCGCGCGTTCAATCGTTCCGGCGGGATAGGTGAAGGCGTTATGGCGGTCGGCGAGAAATTGCGTGATGGCAGTAGAGTCGATCAAGGTCGTGCCGTCACAAATCAGTGCTGGTATTTTTCCATCCGGGTTGTGCGCCAGAATCTCTGGAGTGCGCGGGTTCGCTTGGATTAATTCGTAAGGTTGCTCTAATTCTTCGAGCATCCAAATGACGCGCATGGCGCGCGATGCGACTGCACCAATCACAGTGTACATGATCATTTGCCTTTGGTTAGGTGATGGCTTCGATAAATTCCGCCAGACCTTCTTCCAATGACTTTGAATTGTCGATGGTGATTACATCTGGTCCTTTTGGTGTGCCGCGAGAGCTTCTGCCGATGCGACGATCAATGTCGAACTCATCTTCGCGGCCCCTTTGTCTCAGACGGCGCGAAAGGACATCCAATGGTGCAGTAACGTAGATAATCCGCAGCGGTGAAAATTTTTCACGGGCCTCTTCAACAATGCTGCGAGATCCGTTCACGATAACGGACTTCCCCGAGGCAAGCATTTCTTCCAGTTCGCGTGTGATGCCATAATGCAGGCCGTGTGCGTCCCACGATAACGCAAAATAATTAGCGCGTTTCAGCTCAGAAAATTCATCAATTGATATTTCACGATTGGTGTCATCAGTTGCCGGTCGGGTAACGGATCGGGGCATAACTATAATATCAGGGCGCTTGGAAGATGCTTCCGAGATAAGAGTGTCCTTGCCGGCACCGGATGGTCCGACCACAAGAAATAATGTCCCCCGCAACGTCACAAAAACTCCATCACACTAATTGCGATGAAACTTTAGCATGTAATTTTTTATCTTGAAAGAAAGCTCTACGACATTAGAGCTTGAGGTGTATGAAAACGGTTTTGGATCTTGCGATGTTGATCTCTAAATTTGTTAATGTTATTTTATGTTTAGAGCGGCTTTCTCAGTGGCTATTTTCAAATAAAGCCATGAGATGTTCAACACCTTTATATCGTGGTGTCTTCCATCTCGTTCTTTTTTCATTCTTTATGACTGCTGCGCCAGCACCTTTCGCACACGCGCAGAGTGGTTCCGAGCGTGATCTTGATGATGAATACGAACGGATTGTAACCGAGGAAGATTTTGTCGAAAGGATTGTCGGAAAGACCCTCGAATATGAATCCGGCGCGGTGATTATCTTTCTTGAAGATCGTAGTTTTGGCGGAGGATACTCAGGCAGCAGAGTCTGGGGGGAATGGGTTTGGCGGGAAGATCAGCTCTGCCATCAAATGAATATTGGTGAAAAGCGCTATAAAGTCGCCTGCAAGGTACCGCAGATCATGAAAAAACGACTACGGTTCGTTCGGGAAGACGGCTCATTCTATGGAGTCGCAAAAATCAGATAGCACCCGTGACGGGGTTTTACTCCTTCGGTTCTTTAATAATCAAGCTCCGCTCACTGAGGTATGGATTGATGGCGACGGCCCGCTTGAGGGCTTTTTGCGAAAGCTCTATCCGGCCCTGTCGCATAAGAATGACGCCTTTACCCGCTAGCGCCCCAAAATGATCGGGTTCCAACGCGAGAGTTTTCTCAACGTCTACGAGCGAAAGATCGAGCTTTTCTTGCAAAAACAGGGTCGTCGCCCGCGTATTCCACCCTTCGGCATAATCTGGAGCATAGGCGACGAGATCATCGAGATATTCAATCGCGCCAGCAAAATCATAGACCCGCATTCGCTGTCGTGCTTGGTCGAGCAATTTTTGCGCTTTCTCATCTGGAGCGGTTTGCCACATATCCCAAATCGCACTGACCGCGGCACGGGCGACCTTTTTGTCGGGCGCGTTCTTTAATGCGCTAAACAGATCCGCGCGTTCTTCCGCAAGAATGGCTTGTTCGATCTCAATCGCCGCTTTTTCTTCTGCGCTGAGATCGTTTTCGTCAGCGAAAGCAAATGATATTGGCAATGCAATCAACAATGCAGCAAAAACAGGCGCTATTACGTTATTTTTGATGAGCATTGGTGATCTCCTTATCATTGATCGTTCCCTAGCTGGAGTGGGTTGCCGCTTTGTAGCATCGCACGGTTAAGGTCTGAAAGTCTCGCGCATCCCATCAATGTCATGTTCCGTGTGATCTCTGTGGTCATACATTCGAGGGCGCGGTCTACGCCCGCTTCGCCGCCTGCTGCGAGTGCATAAAGATACCCGCGTCCCATCATGCAAGCGGTTGCGCCCATTGCGATGGCTTTTAGGATATGCGTTCCTCTGCGAATACCGCTGTCGAGGATGACTTCGATGTCGTCACCGACTGCGTCGACAATACGCCCCAGCATATCGAACGGTGAAGCCGAGCCATCCAATTGCCTGCCGCCGTGATTGGAAATCATCACGGCGCTTGCTCCGGCGTCGCGGGCGCGGATGGCATCGTCAACCGACAACACGCCCTTGATGGCAAACGGGCCACCCCATTGCTGAATTAAGGCTTCAGCTTCTTTCCATGTTACGGTGGGGTCAAATTGGCTGTTCACATATTGAATGATCGAGGTCAGATCGTCGCCATCGCCTTTCATATGGCGTTTCACGTTTGATAGTTGGAACGATTCTGACGTCAGATATTTGAATGCCCATGATGGGTGAGCCGCGAAACTTGCCAGACTTTTGAGAGTGAGTTTCGGAGGAACGGTCATGCCGGTGACAAGATCGCGTTCGCGATTGCCGGCAACGAGCGTGTCGATTGTCAAACATAAAGCATCGAATTTTGCAGCTTTACACCGTTCGACAAAATCATGGGTCATGCCCCGGTCTTTATGGATATAGACCTGAAAACATTTCGGGCCGGTGGTTAGGCCGCCAATTGTTTCGATGCTCTCTGTAGAGAGGCTCGAAAGTGAATACATCGTGCCGATTTTCGCCGCTGCGCGCGCTGCGCCTTTTTCGCCGTCGGGGTGAAAAAGGCGACTCATTGCTGTTGGCGACAAGAAAAAGGGCCAGTCGATTTTTTGGCCTAGTACTGTCGTGGAGCAATCCATCCCGTTTAGATCGGCCAACCCATTCGGGACCAGACGAACGTCATTAAAGGCGTCAGTATTGCGGGCGAGGGTGATTTCATCATCTGCACCCCCGTCGATATAGTGAAATAACGGGGCGGGCAGTCGCCGCTTTGCAAAGCGTCTGAAATCTTCAGTATTGTTGCATTTGTCAATTCGCATCGGCACTCTCTTTCGATCCGAAGTGAAACTCTAAACGCCGATAATAACAAGGGCAACGGAGGCGGAATGTCGCTTACGATAAGTGTGGTGCAGGCAAGTGAGATTGCCGGGGTTTTGCCTGATCTTGCAAGGCTGCGGATCGAAGTGTTTCGCGATTACCCTTATCTCTATGACGGTGATTTTGATTATGAGCGTCGATATCTGGAGCTGTTTTCGATGGCGAGCGATGCGGTTATCGTCGTTGCGCGTGATGGGGACGAGATCGTCGGGGCCGCATCAGGTGCGCCTTTGGTGGGTGTTGAGCCGGAATTTGCTGCGCCTTTTGTCGCGAGAGGCGATGATATCAGCCGCATTTTCTATTGCGCGGAATCTGTTCTGTTGGCGCGGTATCGTGGGCGGGGTGTGGGACATGCTTTCTTTGATCACCGCGAAGCGCAAGCACGTCGTCTCGGGGCGGAGATGGTATGTTTTTGCTCTGTGATCCGTGCGACAGAGCATCCTGCGAAACCCACAGATTATCGCGCGCTCGACGGGTTTTGGCGAAAGCGCGAATATGTGCCTTTGGAGGGCGCAGTGGTTTCGCTCGGCTGGAAAGATGTTGGCGAGGCGGAGGAAACGATGAAAGACCTTCAGGTCTGGTCGCGTTCGCTGTCGACATAGTGGTCAGACTTCGACCGCCATTTCATGCTGTTCGCCGACTTTGAAGACTGATTTATAACGTGCGATTTGATCCGCTGGACCCATTGCTTTTTTCGGGTTGTCAGACAGTTTTACGGTTGGTTTTCCGTCTGCCGAGACGACTTTGCAAACGAGCGAAAACGGGTCTAAGCGGCTGTCTGAAACCAAACCGCGAAAATCATTGGTGAGCCGCGTTCCCCAACCAAACGACAAAAGAGTACGGCCTTTGAACTGGGCGTGCAGTTTTTCGATGACATCGACATCAAGGCCGTCGGAAAAGATCATCAGTTTTTTCGTCGGGTCTTCGCCCCGGCTTTTCCACCATTCGATAATGGCCTCGCCGCCGGTGGCAGGGTCGCCGCTGTCCACGCGGATGCCGGTCCAGTCGTTGAGCCATTCAGGGGCGTTTTCCAGGAAACCGGCAGTACCATAGGTATCGGGTAGGGCGATTAAGAGATTACTTTGATAATCTTTTTGCCAATCTTCCAGCACTCCATAAGGAGCCTTTGCGAGTGCTTCGTCGTCTTTCGCGGTTGCGGAATAGACCATCGGGAGTTCATGGGCATTGGTTCCGATGGCCTCGACCTCGCGCCGTTGGGCGATTAAGCAATTTGATGTGCCAAGGAAGCTCTCTCCCAGCCCTTCCTGCATGGCTTGGACGCACCAGTCTTGCCAGAGGAAGGAATGACGCCGACGGGTTCCGAAATCAGCGATACGCAAGGGCTCAAGCTTCTTTAATCGTTGGATTTTTTCCCAGATATGGGTCATGGCGCGGGCGTAGAGAACTTGAAGCTCGAACTTGTCCATGTCTTTGAGAACAGCACGGGAATATAGCTCCATAATCACAGCTAATGCCGGGATTTCCCATAAGGTCACGTCGATCCAGTTGCCCTCAAATGTCAGCTCGTATTGATCACCTTTTCGTTCGAGGTGGTAGTCAGGGAACCTAAAGTCCTCAAACCATTGAAGAAAATCCGCCCGAAACATAAATCGTTCGCCGTAAAATGTATTACCGCGCAGCCACGTGCTCTCGCCCCGAGACAGTTTTAGGGTGCGGATATGGTCGAGATTCTCGCGCAGCTCACCTTCATCTATGAGTTTCGCTAATGGTACGGTAGTTGTGCGGTTGATCAGGCTAAACGTGACTTGCGTATCGGCATGGCGGCGGAAAATACTTTGTGCCATCAATAGCTTGTAGAAATCAGTGTCTATGACAGAGCGCACAATCGGATCAATTTTCCAGTTGTGATTGTGAACGCGGGTGGCGATATCGGTCATAGTTACGAGCCTTAACTTATACTAGGCGATGACCGTGGCATGATTTTCCTAGTCAAAACCAGAGCAATTTACTGGCAGTTGACATGATACCCTTAGAAACGCCGCGAATTAGGTTTCATTTGCCCCTCGTGCTGCACTGCAATATAGTTTGCGCAATAATATTGCGTCAGGATACCGGATAGAGGCTCGATTATGACCGAAGTGAAAAAAGACCGTCCTTGGTTGATGCGGACGTATGCCGGGCATTCGACGGCGAGTGCTTCTAATGCGCTTTACAAGACGAACTTGTCCAAAGGGCAGACGGGTCTTTCGGTGGCTTTCGATTTGCCCACGCAAACCGGATACGATTCGGATGACATTCTAGCGCGAGGTGAAGTCGGCAAAGTCGGTGTGCCGGTTGCTCACCTTGGCGATATGCGCACGCTGTTCGATGGCATTCCGCTGGAGCAGATGAATACCTCGATGACGATTAATGCGACCGCTGGCTGGTTGCTCGCGCTTTATGTCGCTGTGGCCGAGGAACAAGGTGCGGATGTCTCGAAACTGCAAGGCACAGTGCAGAACGATATTATTAAAGAATATCTGTCGCGGGGAACCTATGTGTTTCCGCCCGAGCCTTCATTGCGCCTGATTACCGATGTTGCGGCCTATACGTATTCTGCCGTGCCGAAATGGAATCCGATGAATGTCTGTTCCTATCACTTGCAGGAGGCGGGTGCGACGCCGGAGCAAGAGCTTGCCTATGCGCTGGCAACGGCAACGGCTGTTCTTGATGGCATGAAAGCGCGCGATGATGTTGATCCGGCGGATTTTCCGGGCATCGTTGCGCGGATTTCTTTCTTTGTGAATGCGGGCATCCGGTTTGTCACCGAGATGTGCAAGATGCGCGCGTTTGTTGATCTTTGGGACGAAATCACCAGTGAACGCTACGGAGTTGAAGACCCTAAGCAGCGCCGTTTTCGCTATGGCGTGCAGGTCAATAGCCTCGGCCTAACCGAGCAACAGCCGGAGAATAATCCGTACCGGATTTTGCTGGAAATGCTCGCTGTTACGATGAGCAAAAATGCCCGTGCGCGCGCCGTGCAATTGCCCGCATGGAACGAAGCGTTGGGCTTGCCGCGCCCTTGGGATCAGCAATGGTCGCTTCGGATGCAGCAAGTGCTCGCCTATGAGACGGATTTGCTGGAATACGATGATCTGTTTGATGGCAATCCGGCGGTGGAACGCAAGGTCGAGGCTTTGAAAGCTGGCGCGCGTGAAGAACTGGCCAAGATTGACGAGATGGGCGGCGCGATGGCTTCCATCGATTATATGAAGCGCCAACTCGTTGAGGCTAACTCCGAGAGGGTCGCACGAATTGAACGCGGTGAACAAACTGTCATCGGCGTCAACAAATTCAAAGAAACCGAGCCGTCGCCTTTGACGGCTGGCGGTGGAGATATTCTCGTTGTCGATCCTGCGATGGAGCAAGATCAGATTGACCGCTTGAATGCGTGGCGGGACGGGCGCGGCGATGTGTCTGCTGCGCTGGCAGAGCTAAAATCGGCTGCGCAAGAAGGGCGGAATATCATGCCTGCGTCGATTGCTGCTGCAAAAGCCGGAGTGACCACGGGCGAATGGGGCCGTGTGATGCGCGAGGTCTTCGGAGAGTACCGCGCACCGACGGGGGTTTCCGCCTCTGCACGGGCGACGGTAAGCGATGAAGGCGCGATGGCGGAGGTGCGCGCGGATGTCGAGCGGGTATCCGATGCGATAGGGCGGCGTATCAAGTTTCTGGTTGGTAAGCCAGGGCTTGACGGTCACTCGAACGGTGCAGAGCAGATTGCAGTGCGCGCCCGTGATTGCGGGATGGAAGTTGTCTATGAAGGCATTCGCCTGACCCCGGCACAAATCGTCAATGCGGCGTTGGAAGAGGGGGTGCATGTCGTCGGCCTCTCGATCCTCAGTGGCTCGCATTTGCCGCTTATCAAAGAAGTCATGGACCAAATGCGTGCGTCTGGCTTGGATGATGTGCCGGTGGTGGCAGGCGGGATTATCCCCGATGAAGACGCTGAAACGCTGCGCGCTTATGGCGTTGCGAGGGTCTACACGCCGAAGGATTTCGAGCTGACTAAGATCATGGCGGATATTGTGGAACTGGTTGAGGGTGTTGGGGCGCGAGCGGCTTAGGATACTAATGTAGTGGCAACTTCACGTTCATGAGTAAACTAATAATTATTCTATCGGGAGTTGAAAATTTAGTTCTCTTGTGCATGCAATTCAAATTGTAGCACGCAAATAGGGAGAATTAGCATGCCTAAAGACAGTCAAAATAACGCTAGCGAATTTAATAACGGTTGGTTGAATCCATCAAATATTGCTATTTTCTGGGTTTCGATAGCAGCTCTTTCTCTCATTGCTGGTGGGCTTTATTCTTTTTATCGTGTGTTTCATAATCTTAGTGTAAAAAAATGGGAACCAGCGGTTAACTTGAAAATTGATGATAGGGCCGGGTTTTTCAGTGATCAATTTTCTCTATATCCGGATTTAATGTATCCAATTCTTGTCGGTGTTGTCTGCGTTGGTTTTGGGTATATACTTTTGAAAGGAATTATTCGTGCATCTTCGAAGGTTATTCCTGCCGAGGACAAACAACTCTTACATAATCTGATAGAAAACGGAAATGTTGCGGGGGTGGATCAATATGTGAGGTTGAGCTCACTCGCAGGATCTACTGGTTTTTTTACTCAGATGGGTTTCACTGGACTGCCGCTAGCCACGATCGGAATTACATTAATTTTAGTGTTTCTGTCGATTTTGAACCCAGAAGATGGTAAGTTAAACGAAGACCTTCTCGATATGGCAAAATTGACACTCGGGGCGTTTATAGGATCATTCGTGCAGAGAAAAATCGGTGATGATTCGCCGGTCTTGGATGATCCTAATGTGCCCTTGCAGACAGAGGTTATGGATGCTCCCTTGGAGAATGCGAATGTTGAGGCCGGAAACGTGGAAAAAAATACACAAGAAGGTTAGAAATTGGGCGACAGGTTAAGGCAGCTTGACCTACATTTAACATTTATTTGCGAGCAGGCGGTAGATAATCAGTAGTTTTCAAACTTTGGACATTGTGAAGTTTTTCTAGGGCCTTGGAGCAAGGCTACTTAGATCGCAATTCCTGTTTAAGAAGGGTTTTATTGCTTGCTCGCCCCCCTCCCAAAAGAAAGAGGATCGCGTTAAGAGCTTTACCCTAAGAACGTGAAATCGAACTCATCCAAAGAGACGGTATCGTTGGTCGCATTATCGCCGGTAAATCCGAAATTGACCGAACGGCCCACGGCAATGTCTTCGTTCCATGAGAGATTCTGAAACAGGATATCTCCATTGTCGAGTGTCTCTGCGGTGGCTCCCCAAACGTTGTTAAAGACGAAGGTGTCGCCTTCAGGCACGTCGAGAATAACCGACCAGCCGTCAATCTCATCTTCGGACACGTTTTCAATTGTCACGCGCTGAAGGAAGCCTGAACCCCAATCGTTTGTAGGCGAAGTAATGATTTCGACGTCGGATTCTGTTGCTTCAACAGGCTCCGGGTCAGAGTCCAAGAATGTCGGGCAGAAATGTTCGTCTTCAAAGCCTGCACCGTCAATTTGGAACGAAACTCTGAATGTATCGCCGACGTTCAATTCCGGTCTGAAGCCAACATCAACATTGCCGATATCGAACGAGCCATCATCGGCTTGTTGAGTCGTCGGACCGTTAAAGCCATTGACGAAGACATTCACGATCCGGCCTTCACCGGTATAATTGCTGTTGATTGTCCAAGCGAACAGATCATCGCCGATGATCGAGTTTTCATTGACGGTATATTCGTATGTCGCGATGAAACCGCCACCAAATGCCGGATTGAAAAAGTCGTTTACATTGACTAGCTCGAATCCGCTTTTATCGCCTTCGCCGGTCGGTTCTTCCGGCTCTGGCTCTGGCTCTGGCTCCGGTTCGACATTAACTGTGACCGAAGCCTCGGCAAAGTCGGTTCCATCAAAGACCGTATAGGTGAATGTATCTGTGCCGGAGAAATCCTCATCGGGCGTGTAGGTGACGACATTATTCACGACAGAGACAGAGCCGTACACCGCGCCGGTTGTTGCAAGGATCACCAGCTCATCACCGTCAGGGTCGCTATCATTTGCGAGAACATCGATTTCGACAGCAGTACCGGCTTCGGTCGTGGCTGTGTCGTCTTCTAAGATCGGGGTCAGGTTCGTATCAAAAACCGGAAAATCGACGGTGATGTCGCCTGGCCCTGTCGTGACCACAGGGGTGAACGAAGCGGATAAGTCCGTCGTGAAGTCAAACGAGAAATCTGACTGAAGACTGGTCGTCAAAAACAAATCGCCGAACATTGATCTCTCCGAAAATACAGTATTGCTCTTTGATCGGAAAAATAGCGGTGTATCGTTAACGGGGATTTTTATACGGATTAAGTGAAAAGCGGTCGTTAAAGTTTTAGGTAAAATAGGCGGCCCAACCATCGATTAAAGCGCATTGCGCATATCTTGAATCGAGAGTCGTGCCCAGAGCACACGCATTTCGATGCATTGTTTTTTGCGATCTGATCGTGTGGCGCGATAGCGGAGACTGTTCTCTGACGGTGTGTCTTTCGATAGCCCGGCCTTCGATGTTATTCTTCACATCGCGATCCGGTGAAGTTTTTAATACAACCTGAACCTGATTTGGCCCGCGATTTGCTCTTTTTATTCCAAAATCTCAGGTTGCGACTCACGCAGCCGAACATTGGATTGAAACGAGACAGGGCACATAAATGGCTGTTCAGCATCCGAAATATGGAGCTTTTAAATTTAATCAGATTTGCCCAAGTAGCTGGGTGAGCTGGTCATGTTATGGCGCGGGTATGATCATGGCGATGTCTCCTGCCATGGCGAATGATCTTGCTAAAGGCGGGACAGGCGTTGCAGTGCTCGCAACGTCGATTTTGTTGTTTTTTATCTCGGCTTCTCTGGTGCAACGCCATATGCGGTTGTCGTTGCTATCGAGTTCTTACGGCCAACCACAGACATTAACGACCAGCGGCGTATTTGGTTTTACGCGCAATCCGATCTATGTCGCGTTTTTGCTGCCATTGTTGTCGATTGGATATTACTCGATCCCGGCGGCCTTGACGGCGGGCGTGGTCTATATCGGTTCAATGACGGTCTTCATCATTCGCGGCGAAGAAGTCATTCTGAGTAGGACTTTTGGTGCGGCTTATGATCAATACGCGGCTGCGACGCCCCGGTGGTTGTTCTTCTGAGGCGAGCGGCTTAAGGTTTTGCAATGGATTTTGCGAGACCTTCCCAAATTGATGAGGCGTTAGCGCTGTTGGCGTCCGGCGCATGGGATATTTTATCCGGCGGGACCGATTATTATCCCAGCCTGCGGGACGAGCCGCCGACCGCTCCTATCCTTGATATTTCCGCTATTTCAGAGTTGCGCGGTATCTCGCGGGATGCGGATGGTTGGCGCATTGGGGCGCTGGCAACCTGGACAGATGTGATCCGTGCTGATCTGCCGCCCGCTTTTGACGGGTTGAAACTGGCGGCGCGTGAAGTCGGATCTATACAGATACAAAACCGTGCAACACTGGTCGGTAATCTTTGCAATGCGTCCCCGGCAGCTGATGGTGTGCCGCCTTTGCTTGTGTTGGATGCTGCGGTTGAAATTGCGTCGGCCCAAGGACGCCGAGTTGTGCCTTTGTCAGAGTTCGTGTTGGGCAACCGGCACACTGCGGTGACTAACGGAGAGATTGTGACGGCGGTGCTTGTGCCGGAACGGGCGGGGCGGGGAGTTTCGTCATTCGTTAAACTCGGTTCGCGGAAATATCTGGTGATTTCGATTGCTATGGTCGCTGTCCGTTTGGTCGTGGATGCAGGGCGTGTGGTGGAGGCTGCGGTGTCGGTTGGGGCGTGTTCGGAAGTGGCGCGGCGGCTGTACGGGTTGGAAGAGGTGCTTGTTGGGGTGCAGGTGGATGACGTTGTGAAGGCCGTTACCGCTGAGCATTTCGCTGATCTTGATCCGATTTCGGATGTCCGCGCTTCTGCTGGGTATCGGCGAGACGCAGCGCAGGAACTCGTGCGGCGTGCCTTGCGGGAGGCTCTGACGTGAGGGTCAATGGGGGCGATGTTTCGGTCAGCAATCCTGCGATGCGCTTGTCGGCATTGTTGCGGAATGAGCTTGGGCTGAGTGCCACAAAAGTCGGCTGCGATGCGGGAGATTGCGGTGCTTGCACTGTCTTGGTGGATGGTACGCCGGTTTGCGCTTGTCTGACTGCGGCGGGTCAGATCAACGGAGGCGAGGTCGTCACGCTGGAGGGATTGGCGGAAGATCCAATGGCCGAGCGGTTGCGCGAGAGCTTTCTACATCACGGGGCGGCGCAATGCGGGATTTGTACGCCCGGGATGATCGTCTGTGCCGTCGCGTTGCTGCGCGAAGAACCACGCCCTTCGCGGGATCAAGTCGAGGATGCGCTTGGCGGTGTGCTTTGCCGCTGCACCGGATACGTCAAAATTGTCGATGCGGTGATGAATGCGACGACATTGAACGCGGCGCGTTTTGAACCGGAAGCCGGAGCGAGCATTGGGCAAGGCATTCGCCATCTTGATGGGATGGCCAAAGTTGATGGCTCGCTGGCCTATGGCAATGATGCTTTGCCGGAGGGGGCATTATTGGTGCGGGTGATCCGTTCGCCGCACCCTCATGCGGGATTTACGTTCGGCGATACGGGTGCGTACCTGAAAGCGCATGGGTTGATGGCATGGTTTGATGCGTCTGATGTGCCGGGGAAAAATTGTTTCGGAGTGATCCCGCCGCTTGCTGATCAGCCGGTGTTTGCCGAAGGCGTCGCGCGGTATCGCGGGGAGGCGGTGGCTTGTGTTGTTGGAAAAGCGGAGGCGGTAAGGGGGCTGCACGAGACGGACTTTCCCGTCACTTGGGATATACGCAACGCCGCCATGACACCCGATGAAGCGCTTGAGGCGGAGGCTTTGCACGAGGGACGCCCCGGCAATGTCTTGATTACCGGATTGGTGCAACGCGGCGATGCAGAGGCGGCGGTGTCCAAGGCTGCACATTCGGTGACGGTCGAGACGTCAACGCCCTTTATCGAACATGCCTATATCGAGCCGGAAGCGGGATGGGCCGAGCGTGTCGGGGATCGCATTGAAGTGCATGGCTGTACCCAAGCCGCGACGATGGATCGCGAAGAGTTATCGGCGATACTTGATCTGCCAATGGATGCCGTGCGGGTGATGCCGAGTGCTTGTGGTGGCGGGTTCGGGTCAAAGCTCGATGTGTCTTTCCAGCCTTATATTGCGCTGGCGGCTTGGCGGCTGAACCGGCCTGCTGCGATTTGCTATACGCGCAGCGAGTCCATGCGGGCGACGACAAAACGTCATCCATCTGAGATTACTTTGACGGTCGGGTGCTGCGATGATGGAATAGTCAACGGGTTCGACTTTCAAGGCACTTTTAATACCGGCGCCTATGCGAGTTGGGGGCCGACAGTCGCGAACCGTGTGCCGGTTCATGCGTCGGGGCCATATTATATTCCTGATTATCGGGCGCGGAGTATTGCGGTGCATACGCATTGCCCGCCGTCCGGTGCGTTTCGCGGGTTTGGTGTTCCGCAATCAGCTATCGCTCAAGAAGTGGCGTTTGATGAATTGGCTGATGCGGTTGGTATAGATCGTCTTGAATTCCGGTTGAAGAATGCTTTGCGTGATGGCCAGCCCACGGTGACGGGGCAAGTTTTTGAAACGGGCATTGGCATTGAGGCTTGTTTGAAAAAGCTGTCATCGCCTTGGGCCGAGGCGAACGAACACGCTGCTGTATATAATCGTGCGGCGAATGGATCGGGTTTGCGTAAGGGTGTCGGTGTTGCATCTTGCTGGTATGGCTGCGGGAACACGTCTTTGCCGAACCCTTCTACGGTTAGGATAGGCATTAAAGCGACGGGTGAGGTCTTCTTGCATCAGGGCGCCATGGATATCGGCCAAGGGGCCAATACTGTCATCACTCAGATTGCTGCCGACGCGCTGGGTGTGCGAGTCCATGACATTCAGTTGATTGGCGGCGATACCGATCTGACGCCGGATTGCGGAAAGACTTCGGCTTCGCGGCAGACTTATGTAACGGGATCGGCGGCGATGCTTTCTGGTAAAGCGCTGCGCGCGGCGATTTTGCGTCATGCGAATGTCGGCGAGGATGCCGTGCTGTCTATTGAAGGTGATGCGCTGATCGTCGGTGATGTGGCGCGTATCGAATTAGGTGCGTTGCCGGTTAACGAGTTCGGTTATGTCTTCATGTCAGAGGAAACATATAATCCCCCCGTTTCGGGTTTAGATGAAAACGGGCAGGGTATTCCTTATGCGGTTTATGGCTATGGCGCTCAGATCGTTGAACTGACGGTCGATACGAAGCTGGGGACTGTGAAGCTCGATCATATTACAACGGCGCATGATGTTGGCCGTGCCGTGAACCCTTTGTTGATTGAAGGGCAGATCGAGGGCGGTGTCGCACAGGGGATTGGTCTTGCTTTGATGGAAGATTTTATTCCGGGCAGAACAGAGAATTTGCATGATTATCTGATCCCGACTTTTGGCGATATTCCCAGTTTTACGCATCATATTATTGAGGTTCCCGATGCAGAGGGACCGTATGGAGTGAAGGGGTTGGGCGAGCATGTATTGATCCCTACCGCTCCGGCGATCCTGAATGCGATCCGTCACGCGACAGGGGCGAAAGTGCGGCATATGCCCGCCACGCCGGACAAGCTGTTGAGCGCATTACGTGAGGTTGGGTGATGGTAGGGTGTTTGACTCATGCTGCGAATGCTCTCAGTGATTTCCTTCGGGAATGCACTTGCCGCGTGAAGGCAGGGCTTGTGGAAACGTGCCGCGCGCTTGCAGGGCAAACGCGATGAGTAAACCAGAGAAAATCCGCTGCGATGCGTGTCCGGTGATGTGTTACATCGCCGATGGACGATCAGGGGCGTGTGATCGCTACGCCAATGAAGGCGGTGAGTTGATCCGGGTTGATCCGCTTGTGATCCTTGAACGCACCGAACACGCGGTTCCGTTTCTTGACCATGATGATGATGACGGCTGGGATGGTAGCCTTGCGCCGAAAGAGCAATTCGTGACCGCCATTGGTGCGGGGACGACCTATCCTGATTATAAGCCCGCGCCGTTTATTGTGTCATCCGAGGTCGACGGTATTGATATGGTTACAGTCGTAACCGAAGGCATCTTCAGCTATTGCGGTGCGAAGGTGAAGATCGACACAGACCGGCATCTTGGTCCCGAACAAGCGTTGGTTCGATGCGAAGGCGAGCCGATTGGCCATGTGACTACTGCCGAATATGGCTCTCAGATGTTGTCACTCGGCGGGGTGCATCATTTGACGGGGGGCGGCAAGAAAGAAGGGCGCGTTACTTGTGCGTCGCTTTTATCTCTTTGCAATCGTGAAGCTGTTGAACTTTCGATTGACGATGGCGCGACACTTATTGTCGAGGCTGGTGCAGCGCCGATTATCAATGGCGTCCGCGAAGAGAGAATGCGCGTCGGGTGTGGTTCGGCGACGATTGGCATGTTTGCCGCTCAATGGCAGGGCTTGGTCGATGAGGTTGTCGTGGTCGATGATCATATCACAGGTGTCATGTCTGAACATCAGGCGGGCAAGGTGTTGGATTGGCCTGCGAGCGGGATACGCATCAACGGACGGCGTTCTACACCAGGGCGGTATTTCCAAGTTGCAGAACCCGGAACGGGATGGGGCGGAACCGACCTGAGTGATCCCTTGACCATCTTGAAAGATTTCAAGCCCGATGTCGCAACGCCGGGATTGTCGATGCTGATGGTCTCTACGACTGGCGAGAACTTTGCTTATTACGAGTTGGATGAAGACTTGCGTCCTGTGCAGATGGAGATGCCGGAACGGTTGTTACCGTCTATCGGGCGCATTGAAGAAAACTGTGAACCTGCGCTGTGCTCTGTGATGTTTATGGGCGGAGCAGGTGGGTCGCTGCGTGCCGGTGTTACGGAAAATCCGGTGAGGTTGACGCGCTCTGTCCGGCAGGCATTGGCGAATGTCACGATTGGCGGCGCGCCGGTCTATCTGTGGCCTGGTGGCGGTATTACCGTGATGGCCGATGTGACTCAGATGCCGCGCGGGGCTTTCGGATATGTTCCGACGCCTGCATTGGTCGCGCCGATTGAGTTTACTCTGCGGCGTGATGAATATCTCGCGCTTGGCGGACATGCGGATCATGTGATGGCGCTGTCTGATGCAGTTGCCGGGCAAGTCGGGCGGCAGAATGATCATAAGCTCATGGGGCAACGCCTTGAGGCTGCGCCGGAGGGTGTGCCTTGGCCGATCGGGTTGAGCGGTAAACGATGAACGGTTCGCAAGCGGCATTGTTGGGACGGCGGTTGCATTTACAGCATGGGCCGATTGATCTGATCATTGAGGCGTGGGGATCAGAGGATGAGGTGCACGCAGCGTATTCGCAGGCAAAGCATGCCTTTGACGGTGTGTTGGATAGGCTGTGTTCCGAATTGCCAGTGCTTCGTTCTCCTGTTGGGGTTGGTGCGAGCGGACCTGTTGCACAACGGATGATGCGCGCTGTCTCAATCTATGAAGGTTTCATTACGCCGATGGCCGCTGTCGCCGGTGCTGTTGCTGATCATGTGTTGGAGGCGATGTGCAAAGGGCGACAGTTGCGTAAAGCGATGGTCAATAATGGCGGCGATATTGCGTTGTGGCTTCAGCAAGGTGAGACGGCGCGGCTCGGGATTGGAAATCCGCAAGAATCGAGGGTCGATGTGCAACCCGTGGCGATTGGCGCAGAAGATGGCATCGGAGGTGTTGCAACAAGCGGATGGCGTGGCCGTTCGCACTCGCTTGGTATTGCGGATTTCGTCACCGTGTTCGCGTGCTCGGCGGCAGAGGCCGATGCTGCCGCGACGATGATTGCCAATGCGATTGATTTGCCGGGGTCGAGCAGGGTGTCGCGTGTGCGGGCCGACTCGCTCTCGCCGGAGAGTGACCTTGGTGCGCGGATGGTTACCGTCGATGTCGAGTCGTTGCCCGTTGAAGATGTTTGGCGCGCTTTGAACGCGGGAAAAGTGTTGGCCGATGATCTTATTGCACGCGACGTGATCGTCGGCGCTGTCTTGAACTTGCAAGGCGAGACTATTACCACGGTTTTTGATGATTTTTCCAAGGCGGTTTCCGGCTTTTCCCAGAGAATACCGAGAGTTCTGCCAGACTTAAAAGAGGCGTTATGAAAGCCAAAATTCGTAAGATCGTTGTTACCGTCGAGGATACTCTGACCGAGCAAGGACAAGTGATATCACCTCCGACACGGCGTGCTGCGGCGATTGCGGTGATCGAGAATCCTTTTGCTGGCCAGTATGTTGAAGACCTTGAATTACTTATGGAAATTGGCGAGGAATTGGGCGGTTTATTGGGCGAGCGCTGTGTAAAGGCCCTCGGCATTACCCCCGCAGAAGCCGAAAGTTATGGCAAAGCAGCACTGGTCGGCGAAACAGGAGAGCTGGAACACGCCGCCGCAATCCTCCATCCACGCATGGGAAAACCCCTCCGCACCGCCGTCGAAAAAGGCGCAGCGCTGGTCCCATCCTCAAAGAAAATGGGCGCAATGGGTACGCCTCTCGACATCCCATTAGGCCATAAAGATGCGGCCTATGTCCGCTCACATTTCGACGGCATGGAAGTTCGCATCAATGACGCCCCGCGAACAAATGAAATCATGGTCGCAATTGCAGTCACTGACTCAGGGCGTCCGCTTCCCCGTGTCGGTGGTTTGGAAGCGAAAGATGCTGAAGGAAAAGATGGTTTGCGTTAGGCGTTTTCGAATGCAAGCCGTGCTACGGCAGCCCGTAGATCTTCAATGCCTTCTTGCTTTTCGGCTGAAGTAACAATGAGTTGCGGGTAGGCAGCGGGACGCTTCCCGATGAGTTTTGCAGTCGCATCAATCACTTTATCAAGCTCGTTTGCTTTCACCTTGTCAGCTTTTGTGAGCACGGTCTGGTAGCTCACTGCAGCGACATCGAGCATGTCCATAATCTCAGAATCGACTGCTTTGATTCCGTGCCTAGAGTCGATCAATAAAAAGCAACGCCGCAGACTTGCGCGTCCCGAAAGATATCCGCGCAACACGCCTTGCCAGCGCTCGACTTCACCCTTTGGCGCTCTCGCATAGCCGTAACCGGGGAGATCAACGAGGTAGAGTTTTGTGATGTCGGGGTGCGCAAGAGCGAAATAGTTTAGCTGCTGGGTGCGCCCCGGTGTATTTGACGCTCTGGCGAGGCTTTTACGTCCCGTTAAAGCATTAATCAGGCTCGATTTTCCGACATTCGAGCGCCCGGCAAAACATATTTCAAGGCGATCACCGTCGGGTAATTGTGCCAGCTCCGCCGCACCAATAATAAAATCGCACTCGCGCGCAAATAGTAGACGTCCTGCCTCAACTTCGGCTTCGGTAAAGGGAGTCATTTGGCAGCCTCTAGTTCGAGATGTCTATGCCCCCGTATCTTTCCAAGGCATTGAAAACTTAGATGTAAATGCGCTCAATCATATTAACCGGGCGCGCTTATTTTCATTCCGCTTTCTTACGGCTGAACATATCTTTCAAGTTATCGAGCAATTCGATTTTTGCGCCTTGCGATTTCATAATCGACGCCTGTTGGACGATGGTCAGAACATTGTTAGCCGTCCAATAAATTACAAGTCCGGCAGGGAAACTCCCCAAGAGGAAAGTAAAGATAATCGGCATCCAAGCGAAAATTTTCTTTTGTATCGGATCAGGCGGAGCCGGATTGAGCTGCATTTGCAGCCACATGGTAATTCCCATGATAATTGGCCAAATACCGATTAGCAGGAACGCAGGCGGTCCCCAATCGAAAGCGCCAAATCCCGTGAAGATACTTGTGGGGTCAGGCGCGGATAAATCTTGAATCCATCCAAAGAACGGCGCGTGACGCATTTCAATCGTTACGAACAGCACTTTGTAGAGAGAGAAGAAAACCGGAATTTGTAGCAAAATAGGCAAGCAACCTGCGGCGGGGTTTACTTTCTCTTTTTTATACAAATCCATCATTGCCCGCTGCATTGCTTGCGGGTCTTCTTTGTGCTTTTCGCGAATTTTTTCTGTTTGCGGTTGCAGTTTTTTCATACGGCCCATGGAGACGTATGATTTGTAGGCGAGTGGAAACATCACTGCTTTAACCAAGACCGTGAGCAGAATGATCGCTACACCAAAGTTTCCAACGATTTTGTTGATCGTGCTGAGAAGCCAGAAGAATGGCTTTGTCAGGAAATAGAACCAACCCCAGTCAATAGCGTCATATAACCTGTCAACGCCTAGTTCTTCTTCGTATGCGCTCAGAAGCTCAGCGCGTTTTGCGCCAGCAAAGAAGTGGATTTTTGCGCTTGCGCTTTCACCGGCAGGAACAGTGATTGAATTTAAACGGACATCCGTTTGATAGATCGCCTCGTTTCTGTTTCCTACCTTATACGCCGCAGTAAAAGACGTACCTGGCTCAGGAATTAAAGCCGTCATCCAATATTTATCGGTGAACCCAATGTAACCGTTTTCCGAGACGTCGATTTTTTTCAAATTTGCGTTTTCAGCACGGTCATAAGGTGCGTCGGCAAAATCGTCGTAGTCGAGTTCTTCGGTAATACCGTCGTAAGCGCCAATCGACCCTTCATGTAGTAGGTACATACCGAGTGTTTCAGGCTCTCCATGACGGGCAATAATTCCGTATGGCCTTACTGTTAGTGCGTCGCTCAGTGAGTTTGTGACTTCTTGGGTTATCGTAAATAGATAGTCTTTGTCGATTTCGTAAGTCTTGCGGAAGGTGATGCCCTTGTCATTTGTCCATTCCAATGTGACGGGTGCATCGACGCCGAGAACGTCACCTTCGACCAATTCCCAAGGTGTTTTCAAACCGGGGAGTTTTCCTGCCTTCGCGCCAGCCCAACCAAATACGGAATAGTACGGAGCTTCGGTGTTGGTAGGTGAGAGAAGCGTTACCTCAGGCGAGCCATCTTCTATACTGACGCGATAATCTTTGAGGTTCAGGTCGTCGAGGCGACCACCTAACAGGGAAATTGATCCATCTACGCTTGGGCTATCAATCAGAACTCGGTCATTCTGTGCCAAAGCTTCATCGCGAGACAGAACTGCCTGTTGGCTGGACTCAACGATTCCTCCCGGTGCGGTGGCTTCATCTGTCGGATTGGCGGCCTGTCTTGCAGCTTCAACTTCGGCAGCGATTCGGATTTCTTCCCGTTGTGGGCCGATCACAAAGGCTTCCCATAGGCCGATGACGAGAAAGCTGAGCACTGCAGCAAGAATTAGGTTTTTTTGGTCGCCCATTCATTGGCTCCGAAGTCTGGGAATTTGTAGTGCAAAGCATCGTTTGCCCGCCGCAATGCTTGAAGCGGTCTAAGCACGATAGGTCAAGGGTTTTACCTCTTATTAACAGGTGGAACAGGATCGAAACCGCTATCGCCACCAGGTCGGCATTTTATTACCCTTCTAAAAGTCAATTTGCTCCCCCGGATTATACCGTGTCGATCGAGAGCCTCTAGTGCATAAGCCGAGCAAGTCGGCTGAAAACGACAGTTTGACGCAAGATAGGGGGAAATCGCGATCCGGTAGATATGAATCGGTAATTTAACAGTGGAAATTATGATGTACCGAATTATCGACATTTCGCTTTGTTTAGCCGCTCAAGGCCTTTGATTAGGTCTCTTTGCAAAGCATCGTAGGGAGATTCAGTGGTCGCATTTTTTCGTGCAATTAGAACGTAATCATGGCCACGCTTGCCATTCTTAACGATTATTTCTTGCGCTAAAGCTCGCATACGACGCTTAGCGCGGTTGCGAAGAACAGCATTCCCTACTTTTTTCGAAGCAGTAAATCCGACCCGTATCAAAAGCGAATCATCGTCACGACGTCTCTCCTGAAGGATCAGACTGTTCGTGACTGCCTTGGAGGATTTACTGGCTGCGAGAAAATCACGTCGCTTTTTCAACCTTGAGGGGGTGGGCATGGCCGTATTCCCAAGGTTGGTTAGATTAAGCGCTGAGTTTGTTGCGTCCACGAGCGCGGCGCGCATTCAATATCTTACGGCCATTTTTCGTAGCCATGCGTGCCCGAAAACCGTGACGGTTCTTACGAACGCGATTGCTTGGCTGAAATGTGCGTTTCACGACACCGCTCCTGCTTGTTGGGGGCAATCCCCAAAAGTTTAAAAAAATGTGCGCTATGCCTTGAGATTAAGCGCGGAAACGGGCTTATAGGCGCTGTATTTGATCACGTCAACGCTACGAATAAAGTTCTTTATAATTGAAATGTTTCAATAGCTACTAGCCATGTCACGACCACTCAATCCGCTGTGATATGGGTCACTCTGAAAACCTATGTGCGTAATATGGAATGGACTACCGAACTCGGTGGGAAGGATTAACCGTATGGCGGAAAAAGATAACATGACTGATACGACGTCTTCACATTCGTCAAACGAAGCGAAAATTATTACACGGTTTTTACCATTAATAATTATCGGCACTGGCGCTATTCTGGGTTTTATTTTTTTACGTCAGTACCTTTCATTCGATGTGCTGAAGGAAAACCGTGAAGCTTTATTGGCGTGGCGTGATGAAAATTATTTCCTAACCGCAGCGACATATGTATTTGCTTACGTGCTGTTGGTGGCTTTTTCTATCCCTGGCGCTGCTATAATGACGCTGACGGGTGGATTTCTATTTGGTTTAGTCCCGGGGACTCTGCTTACTGTTTTCGGTGCGACTGTCGGAGCCTCATGTATCTTTATCGCTGCGAAGACCAGCTTAGGTGCGTCTCTTAAAGAGCGGGCCGGGCCTTGGATGGATAAATTTGAGAAAAGCTTTCAGGAAAACGAGATCAGCTTTTTATTCTTGTTGAGATTGGTTCCTGCTCTGCCATTCTTCATTGCTAATTTGTTGCCCGCGTTTTTTGGCGTAAAGCTCGTCACATATATCTGGACGACTTTTTTTGGAATTTTGCCGGGGACGGCCGTGTACACCTCCATTGGTACTGGGTTAGGGGAAGTCTTCGCAAAAGGTGAGGATCTATCTTTGAATGTATTTTCTGACCCCGCAGTGTGGGGGCCTTTTGTTGGTTTGATTGCCCTCGCGATTTTGCCGATTATTATTAAGAAGATCCGGGGCAAGCCTGTGATCAGCGGAGATGCTCCGAATGAGTAAAGAATTAAACGTAGACCTGTGCGTTATTGGCGCAGGTTCGGGCGGACTTTCTGTTGCGGCTGGTGCGGTGCAAATGGGCGCATCAGTTGTTCTAATAGAAAAAGCGGAGATGGGTGGAGATTGCCTGAATCATGGCTGTGTTCCCTCGAAAGCTTTGTTGGCTGCTGCCAAATCGGCACATGCCCATCGCTCAGGCGTTAAATTTGGCGTTGCAGCCCATGAACCGACCGTCGATTTTGCTGCGGTCAATGCCCATGTGAAAGGCGTCATCGCTGGCATTGCGCCACATGATAGCCAAGAACGATTTGAAGGACTTGGCTGTACCGTCATCCGCGATGGGGCAAAATTTGTTGGCCCCACAACGGTCGAGGCAGGTGGCTATAAAATTGAAGCACGCCGCGTAATTATCTCGACCGGCTCATCACCTTTTGTCCCGCCAATCGACGGTTTGGAGGACACGCCTTACTTCACGAACGAAACGATATTTAGCAATACAGAACTTCCAGAGCGTTTGATTGTTGTCGGTGGTGGTCCCATTGGTATGGAGATGGCTCAGGCTCATCGTCGATTAGGATCTGATGTCGTTGTCCTTGAAGGCGCAAAAGCACTCGGGAAAGACGATCCTGAGCTTACTTCTATTGCGCTGGAGAACTTGCGGGCCGAAGGTTTGGATATTCGTGAAGGGGCGCTGGCTGAGCGCGTCTCGCACGAAGGCGGGAAAATTCAAGTTCACCTAAAGGGAGGCGAGATCGTCGAGGGTACGCATCTCTTGATGGCGGTTGGACGTAAAGCGAATGTCGAAGGTCTCGATCTTGAAAAAGCGGGCGTAACATATTCGAGGCGAGGCATTGATGTTGGGGCAAACCTGAAAACCTCCAATAAGAAAGTTTATGCAATAGGAGACGTGACGGGGGGGCTCCAATTTACGCATGTTGCCGGATATCATGCAGGTGTCGTAATACGCAGTGCGCTTTTTAAGATGTTTTGGGCGAAAGCAAGCACAGCCCATATCCCTTGGGTCACATACGTTGATCCAGAGATAGCGCATGTTGGAATGACAGAGCAGCAAGCAAAAAAGAAATTTGGGATGGGAGTTTCGGTTCTTCGCTTTGAAGCGAATGAAACTGACCGTGCGCAAGCAGAGCGTACAGGAAAGGGGCTGATCAAAGTTGTCCTAAAGGGATCGCGCATTGTAGGCGCATCAATTGTAGGCAAAGGCGCTGGCGAGATGATTCACTTGTGGGCTTTTGCTATTGCAAACAAGCAGAAAATAGGTGCTATGGCGGGTTATGTTGCCCCTTATCCAACGCTCGGTGAAGCGAGCAAGCGAGTTGCTGGAAGCCATTATACACCTAAGTTATTTAGTGATCGAACAAGGAAGATTGTCCGGTTCCTATCGAAATTCGGCTAAAATAATGGGGAGGGCTTAGCATAATGCAGATTTTGCGAAGTCTTTCCGGACGCTTGTTATTCTTGACGGTAATTTTCGTAATGCTTGCGGAGGTGTTTATTTTTGCTCCGTCGTTAGCAAGATTCCGTGTTGATTATCTTCAAGAACGGCTTGCAGCATCGAATATCGTAACCATCGCCCGTCTAGGGCAAGAGGGTCCGATTGACCGCGAGAATGAGATGTCTTTGCTGAAAAGCGCTGAAGTCCGTTCTATCGCTGTGCAGCGTGGCGGAGCGCGATTGCCCATTTTGAGGGGGAATTGGGCTGATCCCATCACGATGAATTTCGAGCTTGATGAATCCTCGGTCGTCAATGAGCTTTGGGAAGCCTTTGCCGTTTTATTTCGCAATGACCCAACGCTAGTGGTTCGGGTGATTGGCTCTCCAGATGCGACGCGAAATCCTGTGGGCGATAAGATTGAAATCACGCTACGCGAAAAACAGCTTCGCGATGCAATGATTTCATTTGGTTTGCGGGTTCTTGCGGTGTCTCTGATTATCTCGCTTCTGACTGCTGTGCTTGTTTATGTCAGTCTGAACCGATGGTTGGTCAAACCAATCCGAAAACTCACAACCAATATGGTCGAGTTCCGAAAAGCCCCTGAAGGTGCTTTGATCATTTCTCCCGACACTGGAAGGGATGAAATTTCAGAAGCGCAAGTCGAACTTGCCGCGATGCAAACTGAGCTGCGTACTTCATTGAAGCAAAAAACGAGATTAGCTGGTCTCGGTGAAGCTGTTGCGAAGATTAACCACGACCTTCGCAATATTCTGGCGGCTGCCCAGATTCTAACGGATAGGTTGGAAACGAGTGCGGATCCTATGGTTGCGAAGACCGCTCCCAAATTGCTTCGCTCCCTCGATAGAGCGACGGCATTGTGTGAACGAACCTTGGAGTTCGGACGAGCTGAAGAGTTGGAGCCGGTGAGACGGCGTGTCATGCTTCCGGCATTTCTTGAAGAAGTTCGTGACCAGTTATTGCTGGCCCATATTGAAAAAGTAAAAGTAGAGCTGGATACGACGGACGAGACATACGTCGAAGGGGACCCGGATCAACTATATCGCATTGTCTATAACTTGAGCCGAAATGCTGCGCAGGCTCTAGAGGCTACGAGCAATGGTGGCACGATTACATTGGTTGGCCGCCGACTCGACGGTTTGGCTGAGATCGACGTAATTGACGATGGCCCAGGAATACCAACCATTGCGCGCGAAAATCTATTCAAAGCCTTCAAGGGAAGCGCCCGAAAAGGTGGCAGTGGCCTTGGTCTCGCGATTGCCCAAGAATTAGCCCGAGGCCATGGTGGTGAGGTCCGGTTGGTGGACAGTACGACGGATGGAACATGCTTTCGGATCTCCATCCCCGATACGGCGAGTGTATAGTGCTTCCGCAGCCGGGTGTTAGAAACAGCCTGACTGACGTATCGAGACTGCTTGTTGGTAATGCTGAAGACGCATCCGTTCGAACAGGTGTTACTGTTGTTGGCTTTGATAAAGCGATGCGTTGCGTTGTTGATGTCAGGGGTGGGGGGCCCGCAACGCGAGAAACCAATGCTGTTGGAAGCGATGCAACACTCGGTGTTGCACATGCGATTACGCTATCGGGTGGGTCGGTTTTTGGACTTGCCGCAGCCGATAAAATTGCGTCGATATTATCATCCCGAAAAATCGGGGTAGCTTTGACGCAAGATACGCCAACAGTTCCAATTGTCCCGGCAGCCTCATTGTATGATTTGAATAATGGCGGTGATAAAAATTGGGGTGAAGCACCGCCTTATCGTGCGCTTGTGCGTGAAGCTTTTTCGAATCTCTCGGCGGACTTTAGTGTCGGATCTTTTGGTGCAGGGTATGGAGCTATTGCTGGACGTTATCTCGGCGGGCTTGGCAGTGCATCATTGAATATGGGTGATGATGGGGTGGTCGCCTCTTTGATCGCTGTTAATTCAATTGGTTCGCCAGTGATGCCGCAAGGCGATTGTTTTTGGTCTTGGCCGTTCGAATTTGAAAATGAATTTGGCGGATTAAAGCCATCACCTAATGCTGCGGTTCGTGAGCCTCTTCCGAGTGATATTAAAGGAAGGGTGTTGCCCGGACAGGCGACATGTATTGGGGTCGTCGCAACTTCAATGCCGTTGGATAGGGCATCGCTTATGCGGGTGGCGATTATGTCGCAAGACGGCCTTGCCAGAGCCATTCGGCCCAGCCATGCGCCTTTTGACGGGGATACGATCTTCGCGATTTGCCCAGATGAAGATGCGATAGCAACACCTGACGATGTTATGCGGATAGGATCTGCCGCCGCCGATTGCGTCGCGCGCGCTGTAGCCCGGGGTGTTTGGTCGGCAACAGCGTCTACGGAAACCGCAACTGCTTTCAGTGCACTGCAGAGTTAGAGCGCGATATATTGAAACTGATGCTCGGGCTTCCGTTTCGGACTTTCTATGCCTATAAAACATGAAATTTACTGATTAAACGCGAGGTGACGCATGGCCGGTCATTCCAAATGGGCCAATATTCAGCACCGAAAAGGTCGCCAGGATAAACTCCGCTCGAAGCTGTTTTCGAAGCTGTCTAAAGAAATCACTGTTGCGGCGAAGATGGGCGACCCTGACCCGGATAAAAACCCACGTCTGCGTTTAGCTGTTCGTGAGGCCAAATCTCAATCGATGCCGAAAGATAATATTGATCGTGCGATTAAGAAATCTCAGGCAGGCGAGGGCGATGATTACGAAGAAATTCGTTATGAGGGTTATGGTCCCGGCGGTGTGGCGATGATTGTCGAGGCGCTGACTGACAACCGCAACCGCACAGCTTCGACAGTTCGGTCAACCTTTTCGAAAAGTGGCGGCAACCTTGGTGAAACTGGCTCCGTTGGTTTCATGTTTGATCGGGTTGGGCAGATTCTCTACCCGACGACGGCAGGCGATGCTGATGCAGTTTTTGAAGCAGCGATTGAAGCTGGCGCAGAAGACGTCGAAAGCGATGAAGAAGGCGGTCACACGATCTACTGTGCTGCGACTGACTTGAATGATGTATCTACAGCACTTGAAAGTGCTTTGGGTGAAGCCGAAAGTGCGAAGCTCGCTTGGCGTCCGCAAAACACTAACCCAGTTGATGTTGATCAAGCTAAGTCACTCATGAAACTGATTGATGCGTTGGAAGATGATGATGACGTCCAGAATGTCACGTCAAACGCTGAAATGTCCGATGAAGTGATTGCGGCGCTCGACGAGTAGAGCGCCCTTCTTGTTGCAGCGTCAGATTTTGGTCGGCAGCGATGAAAAGTCTGACGTTTCAAGGCAACTCAAAACGCCGTAGCTCTCGTTCTAACTTCGAAGTCTCAATAGATGTATTGGGAATTCGCAGTTGAGGGTGATGGCGTGTAAACTTGATTGTTATAGATTGGTTGCTGAACTGGTGCAGGCGAGGCAACAGGCTGAGTTCTGCGCTTAACGTCAGATGCTGCGTCCTCAATAACTTGACCACCGGCGGCAATGTCGCGGCCCACGCCTTCAACTGTGTTACAAGCCCCTAATGCTATCAAAAGCACTGCTGCTGTAAGTGATTTCATAACATACTCCGCGTGTTTGTGCATTCGCCCTGTATAACCGCGCAATCCTCAAGACGGCGAAAGCCCACGTAACCTTTCGCTGCGGCGGCGCAGTAACTCTAAAGTCGCGAGTAAGATCACAGATAAGATAACAAGGATTGTGGCAACAGCCAAGATTGTTGGCGAAATTTGCTCCCGTATGCCCGAATACATCTGCCGTGGTATCGTTCGGTGTTCCGGCCCTGCGAGGAAAAGGACAGCCACGACCTCATCAAATGAGGTGATAAAGGCGAATAATCCGCCGGAAACGACGCCGGGTAGGATGAGCGGCATCTGGATTTTCCAGAATGTCTTAGCCGGTCCCGCGCCCATTGACGCTCCCGCACGAACAAGGCTTTTATCGAAACCGACCAAAGTTGCGGTCACTGTGATGATGACAAAAGGTGTTCCAAGGGCAGCGTGGGCGAGTATCACGCCAGCATATGTCTGAGCTAAAATCCACGAACTTGCGTCCGGGTTGCCGTTTAACCAGCTATCTGGATTAAAATTCGTTGAGTAAAAGTAGAACATACCTGCGGCAGTGACGACGAGCGGCACAATCAACGGAGAGATCAAGAGAGACATGATCGCGCCGCGTGCAGGCATTTCAGATCTCGACAAACCGATCGCAGCAAGCGTGCCTAACGTCACGGCAATCATTGTCGCGAAAAAGCCGATGAAAAAGCTGTTCCGCATGGCGCGTATCCACTGCGCGTTTTCCCATGCGTCGGTATAGAAACTCGGCGGTGCAGTATGGAACGGGCTTAGCGCTTTCCAGAACCAATCCCAAAAAACTCCCCAGTTATTTGGCTGTGTCGGATCGCTCATACCGTTGACGAGAATGTCTTTGTACCAACGGGTAGAGTAGGCCTCGCTCTCGAAACCGAGCATCCCGTCTGTAAAGCTAAAATACGGTTCAGCGTTAAAGCTGAGAGGGGCGATGATCAGGATTGGCGTGATCAAAAAGATGAAGATCAACGCGCAAATGAATAAGAACGTGTAGTGCCAAATGCGTTGGCCGGTCGTGGTGTATGGGGGCAAGGATGACATGGGCTTACCCTAACTTCATATTATCAATGCCGACGATCTTGTCGTAAAGCCAGTAGAGGATCAGCACCAAAATTAGTAGAATTCCACCGAGCGCCGCCGCCAGCGACCAGTTCAGGGATTTCTGCATGTGATAGGCGATGAAGTTCGAGATGAGCTGTCCATCTTGTCCGCCAACGAGTGCGGGCGTGATGTAATAGCCGATGGCAAGAATAAACACGAGCAGGCCACCTGCGCCAATGCCCGGAATCGTAGCCGGAAAATATACCCGCCAGAAAGCGGTCCAATTGGTTGCGCCGAGGCTCTTTGCTGCGCGGACATGGCTTGGTGGAATTGCTTTCATCACTGAATAAATCGGCAGAATCATAAAGGGCAGCAGGATGTGCGTCATCGCGATGATCGTGCCGGTCATATTGTAGATCAGACTAAAGCGTTGATCATCTGACGTTATTCCGATCCAAACGAAAATATCATTTAAGACACCAGCACTTTGCAACATTGCAATCCAGGCTGTTGTCCTTACTAGCAGAGATGTCCAAAACGGAAGTAGGACCAAAATCATCAACAGATTTGCCTGCCGTGCAGGAAGGTGCGACAGCAAATATGCGACTGGAAATCCGAGCAGAACGCAGGCCAGCATTACGCCGCCTGATACCAAAATAGTTTTTACAAACAGCGAAACATAAATCTGCCGGTCTTCGGGTTGATCTGCGAAGCTACCATCGGCGAGATACTTCTTGTCTACGGCGGCTGCATAATACGCGGGCGTAATCGTTTTTGAAGCGATCTTCATCGCTTTCCAATAGGCGGGGTCTTTCCATTTCTTATCGACTTTATAAAGTTCTGCGAGAAATGGCGCCTCCATTTTAGGTGCTTTACGCGTCGTCTTTTTGAAGAGCGAAATCGCACCTGAGACCTCGCGGTTTACCCTTGTACCAACTTTTGTTGGGAGGGATCGGCTGATCTCTTTGGCGCTTATCAGGTCCATGACAACGGCAGCGGCCATCTCTTCAGTGGGTTCGCTGTTTGAGTCCCATTCGCGCAGCACCGAGGTTGTTTCGGGCATAATTGACGAAAAAGTATTATCTTTAACGCCCTGAACCAAAAGCAATAGAATTGGGATGGCGAAGCTGGCTAAAATAAATAGCAGCAGCGGCGCAACCAAAAGAAATGCGCGGCGGCGGCTAACGGCCAAGGCTTGGCGAAGTTTCTTTTTTAAAGGAGTTCCGTCCGCAGCGAGCAATGCGCCGGACGCATCGGTAAGGCTGCCCCGTGTTGTGTCAGGCTGATAACTTACATCTGTCATGGGGGGCTGTGCCAAAATAGAGAAAAGAATTGGCCGCCCCAATTAGGGGCGGCCTCGTGTCAGATTAGCTTGCAAGCCAAGCGTTGAAACGCTCGTTCAGCTCATCTTGGTTATCAGCCCAGAACTCAAAGCCGTTCGCAATTGCGTTCATGAAGTTGCCGGGTGCTGTTGGCATATGTGGACCCATCGCAAGATCAGGATCGGAGTTGTATGCGCCAACAAGTGGTGCTGAAGATTTACGCGCAGGACCATATGAAATCCATGCCGCTTGATCAGCGAGGCGTTGCGTATCCGTCGAGAATGCAAGGAAGTCGAGTGCCGCTTCTTTGTTTGGTGCGCCTTTAGGGATTGCCCAAAGATCAACGTCGAAGACTTGTCCGTCCCAAACGATTTCGAATGGCTTACCTTCGGATGCCATCGCATTGAAGATACGGCCATTATACGCGGTGGTCATTTTGACTTCGCCATCGGCGAGAAGTTGTGGAGGCTGTGCGCCAGCTTCCCACCAAACAACATCGTCTTTGATGCTGTCGAGTTTTGCGAATGCGCGATCAACACCTTCTGAGGTGCTCAGGATGTCGTAGACATCTGCAGCAGCTACGCCGTCAGCGACTAGTGCCATTTCTAGGTTTGCTTTTGGCGACTTACGAAGGCCACGCTTGCCTGGGAATTTCTTCGTGTTGAAGAAATCTGCCATCGAACGTGGGCGCTCAAATGCGTTATATTTTGATCCGTCATAAGCGTAGATGGTCGACCAAACGATGTTTGCAACAGCACAGTCGTGCAGAGCAAGACCGATGAAGTCTTCCGTTGCCGGAGTTCCATCAGGAGCATCTGGAAGGACAGAGTGGTCGATCTCTTCTAGCAGACCTTCATCGCAGCCACGGATCGCGTCAGAAAGTTCTACGTCAACGATATCCCATGTGACGTTTCCGGCTTCCACTTGCGCTTTAACTTCTGCAAGTCCGCCATTGTAATCTTCAGAAACGATCTTGTTTCCGGTCTTAGCTATCCATGGCTTGTGATAGGCTTCAACTTGTGACTTCGTGTAAGCGCCGCCCCAAGATACGACTGTGATCGTATCTGCTGCGTATGCTGAACCCGTTAGGGCAATGCCGCTTGCTGCGGCGAGCAGGATTGCTCTTTTCATGGTCTTCTCCCTTTATGCCGGTTCCCCGGCTTCGTCGTCGTCGCTCGCTGTTAACAGCGAGAGTTGTTAAGCCGCGTCGAGTGCGCGGCAATCTTCGGTTACCCACCCGATTGGGCAGCTCTCACCCACATTCAAAGCGGCATGATCCGAGGAATTAGGAACTTTTACAATAAATTCGTCATGCCCGGCGACTGCCATACGGCAGCGGATGTGATCGCCTAAATAAATCAACTCCAATACCTTACCATCAAGCCGGTTTGGAGCATCCGCCGAGAGCAACACGCGCTCTGGCCTGATTGATAACATTGTATTGCCGGTATCTCCACAATTGACTGCGAGCGCTTGAACCTTATCACCGCTGTCGATTGTGACACTGGCAACGCCATTAGAAATACTATCAATGTTTGCGCGTAGTTTATTGTTTTCACCGATAAACGAAGCAACGAAGGCGTTTTCGGGTTTTTCATAGAGGACTGCCGGAGGCGCGAGTTGCTGAATCACACCGTCATCGAACACAGCAATACGGTCGGACATCGTGAGAGCTTCAGACTGATCGTGCGTTACGTACACGACAGTTACCCCAAGGCGCTCATGGATATGCTTAATTTCGTACTGCATATGCTCACGCAGCTGCTTATCCAGCGCACCTAGAGGTTCGTCCATTAAGACGAGCTGAGGTTCAAAAACGAGCGCACGAGCAAGTGCGACCCTTTGTTGTTGTCCGCCGGAGAGCTGAGATGGGCGACGATCACCGAACTCGCCCATTTGCACCATATCAAGTGCTTTGCTGACTTTATCTCGAGTGACCGCTTTGGTCATTTTTCTAACTTGGAGCGGAAACGCCAAATTTTCTGCAACTGTCATGTGAGGAAACAGCGCGTAGTTCTGGAAAACCATACCAATTCCACGTTTATGTGGAGGGATATTATTGATTGGTTTTCCTGCGAGTCTGATCTCACCGTGGGTCGATGTTTCGAACCCTGCCAGCATCATTAAGCAGGTCGTTTTACCTGACCCCGACGGCCCTAGCATCGTGAGAAACTCGCCCTGTGCAATCGACAGGTTCAAATTTTTCACAACAAGCGTTTCGCCATCGTAGCTTTTTTGTACTTGATCAAAGACGACAAATTCGTCTGATCCACCCGTTCCAGCCATTTAGACTCCAGCTAACAATGCCAAGATTTATCCGCCGAAGACAAACATGCTAAGGGCCTTAGCGCAAGTGACTAATGCGACGCATTAGCATGACGTTGCGGCAGTTATTTTGCGTCTTTCGAACGGCCTAATCATCGGTCCGGTCTAAATTCTCGTCCTAGGCAGGCAGGAGTATCAGACCTGCGGCTTGCCATCGAAATTAGAACAAGCGCTATGATTGTGGCGAGATACGGAGCCATAGACAAAAACTGAGAAGGAATTTCGATATTTAGAGTTTCCCGATAATTTCCTGCCTGATCAAATGCGGCGAAGATCAAAGCACCGAACACAATTCTTAAGGGTCTCCAGCTCGCGAAAACGACCAGTGCCAGCGCAATCCACCCTCGACCTGCGGTCATGTCTTCGGCCCATAAGGGCGTGTAGGCGAGCGATAAATAAGCACCGCCGATTCCTGCACATGCGCCCCCGAATAAAACGGCAAGACTTCTAATACGAAGTACGCCCAATCCTAATGCCTGTGCGGAGTGATGGTCATCGCCTACAGCACGAAGACGCAAGCCGGATCGCGTGAAGTTTAGGTACAACCAGACAACAACGATGAGCGCGAATGCGCCGTACACGAGGACATCGTGATTAAACAATATCCGAACACCGGTAAACTCTGCCAATTGCTCGGGAGCTTGGAATTTTGGAAGGGGCTTTAATGCTTCCCCGACATAGCCTTGACCGATAAGTCCACTCGCTCCTGCGCCAAAGATCGTTAGCGCTAATCCTGTGGCAGCTTGGTTGGCTGAAAATCCAAGGGCGACAATCACGAACAGCAGCGCGCCTGCTGCACCTGCCGCTGCACCTGCTAAAATGCCTAGTCCGCTTGATCCAGTGGTAAGCGCCGTAACGAACGCGGCGACTGCTCCAAGCAACATCATGCCTTCGACGCCGAGATTCAGAACGCCGGACCGTTCGGCGACTAACTCGCCGGTTGCTGCGTATAAAAACGGTGTAGCCGCAACGATAACTGCGATCAGGAACGGTTCCATCTCAAGCCCTCCGCCGGGTGCGCCAGCGCAGGCGGTAATGAATCAAGGCATCACAGGCCAACAGAAAAAGCAGCAACATGCCTTGGAAAACAAGTGTCGCATTTTTCGGCAGGCCGAGCGAAATTTGCGCGTTCTCTCCACCGATATAGGTGATCGCGAGTACGACTGCGGCGAGCAAAATACCGACTGGGTGTAGCCTGCCTAAAAACGCAACAATGATTGCAGCGAAACCGTATTCGGCTGAAATTTCAGGTTGGAGTTGGCCGATGGTCGAGGTGGCTTCAATCGCTCCGGCTAGTCCAGCCAATGCACCGGATATTAAGAACACCAGATAGACAGTTCCGCGCTGATTAAACCCCGCGAAATGAGCGGCTTTGGGTGCAAGGCCGGTAACGGTGAATCGGAACCCCGTCACAGTTCTAGAAAGTATGAACCAGAGCACGGCAAAGATAATCAACACCAAAGCCAGTCCCCAATGGAGCCTTGTTCCCTCAAGCATGATCGGCATTATCGCCGATTCAGGAAAATCAGGAGTTTGCGGAAAACCAAACCCTGCTGGGTCTTTCCAAGGACCGCGGACAATCCAATCGAGAAGCAACGCCGCCACATAGGTGAGCATAAGGCTTGTCAGGATTTCATTTGCACCTGTTCGCACACGAAGGAAGGCAGGGATGAGTGCCCATAATAACCCTCCTAATGCTCCTGCGATGAGACATAGCGGCAAGACGATAAACCGTGAAAGGTCCTCAGGAACATGAAGGGCAACACCGCCAGCAAAAATAGCACCGAGAATGTATTGTCCCGGCGCGCCGATGTTGAATAAGCCCGCACGAAAAGCGATTGCCAGGCCGATACCAATAAGCGCGAGCGGGATCGCTTTCACTAAGACCTCGGCAGGCTGGTATAGGAGTCCGCCACGGTCTTCTGGTGCAGTTTTCAGGTAGGTGTTGATATCGTTGAAAGGAAATAGAAAATAAACGTCGAAGGCTTCTGACGGTGATTTTCCTGCTGCCTGTATCATCAACAAACCGCAGATAATTGTCAGAGTTATTGCAATGATGGGTGATAATATCGAGGCGCTAGTTGATGGGGCGAGGCGCTTTTCCAGACTGATCATTTAAAGCACCGTACCTTTTTGGATAATCTCGGGCGCTGTCCAAGGTGTAGAAACGTTGCCGCTTACGAAGATGCGCCGTGCTGGCGTGCTTTTTTGGCTTGGTTGAGATGCTGGCTTGGAAGGTGGAGGCGTAATGGAAGAGGTCATTGAAGACGACGTAATCACGGGCGATATTGCAGGCTGTGGAGTCTGAACAACGGAGGCTGGTGCTTCCCGCTGCGTTGGGTCTTTAACTTGCTCGTCCGTAATTCTAGTTTCCGCGGGACTAGTCTCCTCTTGCGTTTCAGTAATCCGTGTCGCGCGTTTCCTGGTGAAATTTTGTGCAATCGCGTCTTTAGATACTGAATTGATGTCTTCGCCTGACATCAACATACCGATTTTATCGGGCGTCATGTCATCGACAAGATGCGTGAGCGAAAGCTCCCCTCGATGGAGAACGGCAACGCGATCAGCAATCTGAAAAATCTCGTCTAAGTCTTGAGATATAACAACGACAGTTCCGCCGCGTTCGGCAACGGACAAGAGTTTGTTTCTAATTGAACTCGCCGCTCCTGCGTCAACTCCCCAAGTCGGTTGTGCAACGATGAAGACGTCAGGCTGGCGATCAAGTTCCCGACCAATCACAAACTTTTGCAAGTTCCCGCCGGACAGTGTTCCAGCCTTTGGGTCGTTTGCACTGGACCGCACGTCGTAATCCTCTCGGATTTTAAGGGATTGTGCTCGACGTTTGCGATTGGAAAATTCACGCATTGCATGACGGGTGAGTCGTAAATTGTCAGATAGTGAAAAATCGGCAATTGCGGCATGGCCCAGTCGTTGCTCGGGAGCAAAGGCGATGCCTTTGCGTCTTCGGGATGTTGGTCCCATCGCGCCGATTGGTTGGTCATCAATTTTTATGCTCTTTGCTTTCGGTGTGCGCCTTTCCCCGCTCAAAGCTGCGAAGAGTGTATCTTGTCCTTCGCCCGCAATTCCGGCAATGCCCATGATTTCTCCGCGCCTTGCGGAGAAACTGATTTTTTTCAGCGAAACCCCTTCTTTTGCGGGCACAGAAAGATTGTCCACCACAAGGCGAGGGCCTCCAACGTAAGCGCCTGCCCGATCAATTGGATCGGCAGTTTTGCCAATCATCATTTCGGCAATCTCAGGAACACTGGTTGATCGGGGATCGCAAGAACCGACCACTTCGCCGTGCCGTAATATTGTTGCACTGTCGCAAAGCTCTTTAATTTCATTCAAGCGGTGCGAAATATAGATCATCGCCATGCCATCAGCCGCGAGACTGTCTAATGTTGCAAAGAGGCCGTCTGCCTCTTGAGGTGTTAGCACCGAAGTTGGTTCGTCTAGGATGAGCAATTTGGGCTTTTGCAGGAGTGCGCGAACAATTTCGACGCGTTGTTTTTCTCCCGCAGATAGTCTCTCGACACGGCGCTTTGGGTTTATCGATAGTCCGTAGCGCTCCGATACTTCCGCCACGTCGCGGCGGATTGCTCTCAAGGATCGTTGGGGTAGGGCAAGTGCTAAATTCTCAAGGACGGTTAGGGCTTCAAAGCTCGAGAAATGCTGAAAAATCATACCGATGCCGATGCGTTTTGCAGCAGCAGGCGATTTAATTGTAATTTGCTTGCCGTTCCAAAAGAACGCGCCACTGTCGGGTCTAAGAACCCCATCCGTCATCTTTACGAACGTTGATTTTCCAGCGCCGTTCTCGCCGAGTAATGCCAATATTTCACCGGAGTGGACTTTGAGTGAAATGTTTTTATTGGCTGCGACATCGCCAAAGGATTTTGATATTCCACGAGCCTCAAAAAGAGGCGCATCTCCGTGCGACCCCGTGACGCCACCTTTGCCGCCCGCGTTCTGACCCAAGATATCTGTCCCCGTAGGCGCGATTCATCCCTGATGAATGGATTGCCCGTACGAGCCGTAAGTGTCAATGACTCGCACTCATGCGCTTACGGATTCATGTTTGCTACACGTCAGGCGAGTCATCAAAAACAGCGATTGCGGTATAATCGCTAGCGCGTCTTGCGGGATTAACCGGTAAAATCGCGCATGGGCGCTTGAACCGAACTCTTAAACGGTCCTGATGATTTTTTGATCCTGAATTCCGTGGCTTCTGTAGACAAGGCAGATCGTTCATCAAGAGCACATGGTGACGGAACCATGTCTTCACCGAGAGAAACCGGGTCTTTTGTCGTTTGCTTAAGACCAAAAAGCTTTTTAATTCTACTATTCATAATCGCCCCCTGATCAACATCCTACCGCAAACGGAGCAGTTTCCAAGCCTGCTTGACGATTTTGTAATATATTGTAATTTCATTGCTGGATCGTTTCACGAAAAGCGAAAGCTGCCGTTTGGAAGAATAAATTGGGCGCACCCATTTTTCCTTCATCATACTGACGCCGTGACCAGCGTTTGATGATTTGATGAAATCGCGAGCATTAATTATTTTTTTTGCTTAAAAAATAGGCAGACTTAATGCCGCGCGCCAGCTAACTTATTGAAAATATAAATAAAAATATTTGGCATAACTTCTGCATTGTCCCGCGAAGGTTAACACTCTCGCTCTAGAGAGAACAAATGATCGGGACTGAATCTATATGAAAAAAATCGAAGCGATCATCAAACCGTTTAAGTTGGATGATGTGAAAGAGAGCCTTCAAGAACTTGGCGTTCAGGGTCTTACGGTCATGGAAGCCAAAGGCTTTGGTCGCCAAAAAGGGCATACCGAGCTTTATCGCGGGGCAGAATATGTCGTCGATTTTTTGCCGAAAGTGAAAATCGAAGTCATCATTTCGGATGATCTGGTTGAACAGGCTGTCGACGCAATAACCAACGCTGCTAAAACCGGGAAAATCGGAGATGGTAAGATCTTCGTCTCCCCTATAGAGCAGGCCATCCGCATCAGAACTGGCGAAACAGGCCCCGAAGCACTGTAGAGCCTGATTTAACTCGAGATACTTAGAAGGACTACCTAATGAGCGATGCAGCCTCAATTTGTAAAATGATCAAGGACGAAGGCGTAGAATACGTCGACATCCGTTTTACCGATCCACGCGGAAAAATGCAGCACGTGACTGCGATTTCTGACATTATTGACGAAGATTGGTTCGCCGAAGGCTGGATGTTCGATGGATCATCCATTGCAGGCTGGAAAGGCATTGAAGCCTCAGACATGAAGCTGATGCCTGATGCAAGCAGCGCTTATGTTGATCCGTTCTACGCACAAAAGACGCTCGCAATTTTCGCCGATGTTGTTGAGCCGGATACGGGCGAAGCCTATGATCGTGATCCACGCGGTACAGCACGCAAGGCCGAAAATTATCTAAAATCAAGCGGCATGGGTGACGAATCATTCTGGGGACCGGAAGCAGAATTCTTCCTGTTCGATGATGTCCGTTTTGATGTGAAAATGGAGAAAGTCAGCTACGAAGTTGATGCGGCTGACAGTCCTTGGAATACTGGAACGAACTTCGAAATGGGCAATTTGGGCCATCGTCCCGGCGTTAAAGGTGGGTATTTCCCCGTTAACCCAACCGATTCCGCTCAGGACATTCGTTCCGAAATGCTCTCGACGATGAAGCAAATCGGCATGAGGGTCGATAAACACCACCACGAAGTTGCGGCTTCTCAGCACGAGCTTGGCATGATCTTCGGATCACTGGTCGAGCAAGCCGACAATCTGCAAAAGTATAAGTACGTGATTCACAATGTCGCGGCGGCTTATGGAAAGTCAGCGACCTTTATGCCAAAGCCAATCGCTGGTGATAACGGCACGGGTATGCACGTCAATATGTCGATCTGGAAAGGCGGCAAGCCGCTTTTCGCAGGAAATGGCTATGCTGATCTGAGCGATGAAGCGATTTTCTTCATTGGTGGCTTGCTAAAACACGCGAAGGCATTGAATGCATTCACGAACCCTTCGACAAACTCTTACAAGCGTCTGATCCCGGGCTTTGAAGCCCCTGTGCTGCGTGCTTATTCCGCGCGCAACCGTTCGGGCTGTGTCCGTATTCCGTGGACCGAGTCACCAAAAGCAAAACGTGTTGAAGCCCGTTTCCCTGATCCGGCGGCGAACCCGTATCTTTGCTTTGCAGCATTGCTTATGGCGGGTCTCGACGGGATTGAGAATAAGATCCATCCTGGTGATCCTTCGGAAAAAGATCTCTATGATCTGCCACCTGAGGAACTGGCGGGTATTCCAACAGTTTGTGGTTCGCTCCGTGAAGCACTCGATAGTTTGGCTGAAGATCATGCCTTCCTAACCAAAGGCGGCGTTTTCACTGAAAGCCAAATTCAAGGCTACATGGACTTGAAGTGGGAAGAAGTCTTCCGCTTTGAACACACACCGCACCCGGTTGAATTCGAAATGTATTATAGCTGCTAATAACAGTTACGCTTTATGAGAAAAGCCGTCCCTCGGGGCGGCTTTTTTTGTCCGTTTGAAAGCAGATTGGGATTTCTGTGGTGAAGATTTCGGGGCGATACCTAGCGCATGTCGCTATCGCCACTCTGAGCGCCGAAAACCGGCACGGGCGACAGGTCTAACGTTCTATTCTTCTTTGAGAATGAAATCCCTTTGGGAGATACGTTGATGACTGAAGCTAATACGACTGATGCACCGTCTCGTGGGCGCCGTGGTCGTGGTGGGGCCGGTGGCGGCGCTGATGCGCGTCGCGCTGCACGAGCCAAACCCCAAGTCATGCAGATGCCTGCGATACAGCGTACCCTAAAAGAATTCGAAGTTCTCGATGAAGCCGGTCTTGAGATCATCGAGAATAATGCGGACAAAGTGCTGGAAGAAATCGGCATTGGGTTCAAAGACTATCCGCGCGCGCTTGATCTATGGGAAAAAGCCGGTGCGAAAGTTGATCGTACGGAAGAACGTGTTCGGTTTCCTCGCGGTATGCTGCGTGAGTTACTGAAGACGGCTCCGTCAAGTTACACGCAACACGCCCGCAATCCTGATCGTTCGGTGCCAATTGGCGGAAAAAGTACTGTTTTTGCGCCTGTATATGGTCCTCCATTTGTCTCCGATATCGAGAATGGACGGCGCTATGCGACGATTGAAGATTTCAATAATTTCGTAAAGCTCGCTTACGTAAATCCATATTTGCACCATTCGGGCGGCACGGTCTGCGAGCCGTGTGATATCGCGGTGAACAAGCGCCACCTCGATATGATTTATGCTCATATCAAATATACGGATAAGCCTTTTATGGGCTCGGTGACGGCTCCTGAGCGCGCTCAGGATACGATTGATATGTGTAACCTCGTTTTTGGCGAGGAATTCGTTCAGCAGAATACGGTTTTGACGAGTTTGATTAACTGTAACTCGCCCATGACTCTGGATGGAACGATGTTGGGTGCGTTGGATGTTTACGCGCAAAACAATCAAGCCTGCATTGTCTCTCCGTTCATTCTTGCCGGAGCGATGTCGCCGGTTACGGTGACAGGTACGTTGACGCAGGTGCTTTGTGAGGTGTTGGCCGGTGCCGCGTTTGCGCAGCTTGTTCGTCCCGGTGCGCCGATCATCTTTGGAACTTTTGCTGCGAATATTTCAATGCAAACGGGTGCGCCGACCTTTGGAACGCCGGAACCAGCGCTTGTTCTTTACGGTGCGGCTCAATTGGCGCGGCGCACAGGTTTGCCGTTCCGGTCCGGTGGTGCTCTTTGCGGATCGAAAGCCCCGGATGCGCAGGCCGCTTATGAGAGTAATGCGACGATTATCCCTGCCGTGATGGGCGGCGTGAACTTTATGTTGCACGCTGCGGGCTGGATGGAGGGGGGACTGGTTTCCTCTTACGAGAAGTTTGTCATGGACTGTGATCAACTTGGTATGATGCATAGCTTTGCGAAGGGCGTGGATATCAGCGAAGAAGCACAAGCACTTGATGCGATTGCCGAAGTTGGCCCCGGTGGGCACTTCTTAGGATGCGATCACACGCAAAATAACTTCAAGACTGCCTTCTATCGGTCTGATGTTGCCGATAATGGCTCATTCGAGCAATGGGAAATGGAAGGAAGTCGCGATACGGCGCAGCGCGCGAATACGCTCTGGAAAAAAACGCTGGCTGAATATGAAGCGCCTGCGTTGGATGAGGGTATTGATGAGTCGTTACGTGATTTCATCGCTCAGAAGAAAGCCGCAGTGCCAGATTCGTTTACGTGATACCTCTTCGATAACTTAAAGTTAATCATGCCTGACGTGCTGTATCGGTCGTTTGTGGCGTAGGCAAACAAGCGAAGAAATTCTCTATGCGTGTGTAAATCCACACAAAACCGTCAAAAACTGTGTTTATTTAGATGCTCTCAAATAAGACTACGTATTGGCCCGCACTTTGAAATGATAAGTGTTGGACGCTTTAAGTGTCTCGATTTGGTACAATAGTGTTGCGTTTGGTAACTTTTCGCGATGCACGGATAGGACGGTGGTACAAATGGCTAAGTTTAATAGCTGGAGCAATCAACGTCGGTTTGATGGAATGAGTGGCGTTACGGTCATGTGCGCGGCTATCGCCCTTTCCTTCGTTTCTATTTCAGTTGTCGCGCAAACTGCATTTGAATTTGAAGATCCGCTCGAAGAAGTGCGGACTCAGATTGAAAGTGACGGAAGTAGCACTTCAGCAATTCCTGCAGGCAGTTCTGGTCAGACTGATAATTGGGATGCGAAAGCCAAGTTTTCTCCCACAGCTAAAGCAAAAGGACCGGTAACGGTTTTTGCAGAGAAATTGGGCCTGCCGACAGCGGGCGTTGTTGGTCTTGGAGTTCTCGGTCTTCTAGGATTGTTACTGGGTCTGGTATGGCTCTTTATGCGGCGCAAATCCGCTCGGTCTTCAAAGCACAAGAACAGTGATCTTTATGCCGTGTCTGATGGCGCGCGCGGTCGGAGAGTCTTAGAAAGCGGTGCGAAAGTTACCAGAAACCGTAAAGAATTTTTGGACACAACCGAGCGAGCTACAACGAAGACTCACTCTACAGCAGCAGCAAGAGCAGCTCGTATTCTTGATAATGAGGAAGACGATTATCTTGATAGTGAGTTAGAGGATCAGAACGAATATGTTCTTGATGACGAAATCGTATCGGGGACAGGCGTTAAAACTGCAGTTGCCGGTACGGTAGGAGCGGCTGCGGCAGCTCTCGGTGTGGCGAAAGCGAATGCTACAGAAGCGGTTGCCGATGATCCCGAAACCTGGAAGCGGCCAAACCTTGAACGGCTAAAAGCTTCGATTCGTGACGATTGGAACGAGAAAGAAGAAACGCCAGTCGATCCTGAGACAGCAAAGTTGCAAAGTGAAGCTGAAGTGTTTGCCGATCTATTCGGTGATGATGTTCCACCATCTGCGATGAATACTGAGGGCAGTAAGTCTTCTGTCCTCGATATGATTGATAAATATGAGGATGAAGAAGAAGAGGGCGCGTTGCCGGTTTCTTCTCTGCAGGCAGCAGTAGAAAAGTCTGCGAATATTGAACCTGCTGCCACGGAAGTTAGGGGCGACCTGCCGAGCCGTGATGACGCTTTGCGTAGAATCAGAGCACTCCGCGAGTCCGTTAAGGCGAGTTGATAGATCGACTCGAGGCTTAGGATTAAAATTCAGCCGCTTCGCCATGCGAGGCGGCTTTTTTTATGAAGGCCTGAGCGCTTTTTTACTTTTTCAAGGTCTGACGATGAGGCCTTCGATGGTATCAGATGTGACAATCAAAGGCATCTTTTCGGCGTTTACGCATTGAAGCGTTGGGCGCTTTGTTTGGGATTGCCAAATATGTTCGATCTTGCCGTCGATTTTGTTGCATGCGCGGACATCTTCCGGAGCGGATGTGTCCGCGTTAATGAGATCAGCCGGAGCGACGGCGAATGTAATGGACACGCTGACAGAGGCGGATGAAGCGTGTGCGTTGTTAGCGCTTGATATCGAGCAGGCAAAAGCAATGGTTGCCAATGTGACATTGATTTTTTTACGCACCGCGCTGCCCTCGTCGCTTAATTGCCTTGGCAGGGCAAGCACGTCGCAGGCCAGTTTTTGTTCAGAGTAGTCGAGACCGTTCGGAAGTAATTCTAAGGTGTTGTTTCTTTTGGCGGCCAAGGTCGCTGTGCGTCTGCGTCAATCCAAGCCTGAACCCAATCCGGTATGTCTCCAAACCAATCAGGATAACCCAAAGCAATGGCGACGCCTTGTGAGGGGACGACTTTGCCTTTTGATGTCACGCCAGTTCTTATCAGAGCGGATGAGCAAACATTCCCTTTGTGGATCATGCTCTGCACGAAGTAGAACCACTTTTCATCGCGGGCGATTAAGTGCGTGTGCTGGCTATACCGCTGGAACGGGGTGAGCCTGCGGCGATAGCGGATTGTAGAGCCGGCCACGACAAGCCCCCAACGCTCTTTTTTTAGAACCTGCATCAGACCGGCTCGTGAACCGAAGTCAAAACGGCCCAGATCGAATAGTGTGAGATACCGCCCGTTATTGACTTCGCCAAAAACGTCGCAATCCCAAGGCCAAACGATCATGTTCAAAACGCCCGTGTCACCGGGTGTAAGTGGCGAACGCCACCGGCTGCGGAGCATGACATCGACTAATCTGATAAGCGGGTACATTCAGGTCACCATTCTAAGTGCGAAGCGGTATCACTTTGCTCTAAGGGTACTAAAGTCAATCATGACGATTGGTAAGGTGACGTTATGACAAGAGTTGCAGACATTTTAGTCATTGGTGGTGGGATCGCGGGCATCAGTGCCGCGGCGCGGCTTGCACCGGATGCAGATGTTATCGTGCTTGAGCGGGAGACGGCAATTGGGACTCATTCTACGGGCCGGTCTGCCGCGATTTTTGTGCAAAATTATGGGAATAAGACTCTGCGTGCTTTGACTGCTGCGAGTGCCGCTGGGTTTGAAGGAATTGAAATCAGCGATGTGCCTTTGTTGTCTCCGCGCGGAGAGTTGGCAATTGCTGAGGAAAAAGACTTGGCGGCCTTCGAGACGTTTGTTGCTGAGGGATCAGGGCTGGAAGTTTTGACTCCGGCAGAAGCCGCCGCGTTGTTCCCGATATTGCGTGAAGAGTTGATTGCGGGGGCAGCGCTGGAGGTTGATGCGCGCGATATTGATGTGGATGCGTTGTTGCAGGGGTTTGTGCGGATGCTGCGCGGACATAACGGGCAGATCGTAACAGGCGTCACACTTTCTGCGATTAATCGGAATGTGAACTGGCGGGTTGAAACCGAAACGGAAGTTTATGAAGCCCCGGTGATCATCAACGCGGCAGGGGCTTGGGCAGATGAGGTTGCCGCCCTTGCTGGTGTGAACCAGGTCGGACTGGTTCCGATGCGCCGTTCGGCTGCGATATTGCCTGCGCCCGCTGGCGAGGATGTCGGCGGTTGGCCAATGGTCGGCGCATTTGATGAAAGCTGGTATTGTAAGCCGCAAAGCGGAAAATTGCTCGTTTCTCCGTCTGAAGAAGATCCTTTGCCGCCGCAAGATGCTTGGCCGGACGATATGGTGCTGGCCGAGGGCGTAGATCGTTTTGCACAGGCGACCCACTATAATGTTGAGCGTGTCGAGAGAAGTTGGGCGGGCCTTCGCAGCTTTGTTGCCGACCGTACGCCTGTCGCGGGATTTGCGCCGGACGCTGAGGGGTTTTTCTGGTTGGCGGGGCAGGGCGGGTATGGAATCCAAACCTCGCCTGCTTTGTCGCAACTGGCGGCTGATCTTGTACTTGGCCGTGATCCGTCGATGCAGGAAAATGTCGTCACCGCGCTGTCGGCAGGACGGTCAGGGATTGGTCTGGGTGTGCCGTTCGGTTAGCTTGGACGGTGTACCGAGTCGGAGGCTGCCTTGACGGACTTTATCCATCTGCGGACCCATACTGCGTATTCTGTCTTAGAGGGCGCTGTTTCCGTTAAGAAACTGCCGGATTTGTGCGAGGCCAATGGGTTTCCGGCGCTTGCGATTACAGACACGAATAACCTGTTCGGTGCTTTGGAATTTTCCGAGACAATGCAGAAAGCTGGGTTGCAGCCGATCATCGGTTGTCAGCTTGCATTGCGTTATGCCGAGGCCGCAAGCGTGATGGAGCGCGCGCCGGACCCGGCGAATATCGTGCTGCTGGCACAATCCGAAGATGGATATATGAACCTGATGCGGTTGGTATCTGCCGCCTACATGGAAACCGGCTCCGAAGATGTGGTGCATGTGTCTATGTCGGCGCTGCGCGATGCCTCGGACGGGTTGATTTGTCTGACAGGTGGACCCGACGGGCCAGCAGGGAAGCTGATCCGTCAAGGCAAAATCGGAGAAGCACAAGCCCATCTCGATGCGTTGTCGACCGTCTTTCCTGAGCGGCTCTATGTGGAGTTGCAGCGCCATGGTGATGTTGCAAACGGAGTGCGCCGGACGCCCGATCAAGAGGTAACGGAGAACGCCTTCCTTGATTGGGCCTATGCGAATGACAAGCCGATTGTCGCCACCAATGATGTACATTTTCCGCAGCGCGATATGTACAGAGCGCATGATGCGATGCTGTGTATCGCGGATGGACGCTATGTCACGGAGGATGACCGGCGCAAGTTGACGCCTGAGCATTACCTGAAAAGCAGTGCTGAAATGGTGGCTCTGTTTGATGACTTACCCGAGGCGATTGAGACGACAATCGAGATCGCTCAACGCTGTGCGTATCGTCCGCTGACACGCAAAGAAATTTTGCCGAAATTTGCTGATGACGAGCTTGAGGAATTGCGGCGGCAAGCGCGGGAAGGGTTGGATGCGCGGTTAGCTGTGCAGCCTATGGCAGCGGATCGTAAAGAGTATGATGACCGGCTTGAATATGAACTTGGTGTTATCGAAGGGATGGGCTTTCCGGGCTATTTCCTGATCGTTGCCGATTTTATCAAATGGGCGAAGGATCACGATATTCCGGTCGGGCCGGGACGTGGTTCGGGCGCGGGATCTTTGGTTGCATGGTCACTCACGATTACCGATTTGGACCCGCTGCGCTATGGATTGCTGTTCGAGCGGTTCTTGAATCCTGAACGTATTTCCATGCCAGATTTCGATATTGATTTCTGTCAGGACCGGCGTGAGGAAGTGATTTCTTATGTGCAAGACCGCTATGGCCGTGACCGGGTTGCGCAGATTATTACTTTCGGAACGCTGCAATCGAAAGCCGCTGTGCGCGATGTCGGGCGGGTGCTTCAGATGCCTTATGGTCAGGTGGATCGCCTGTCGAAGATGATCCCGGTGGAAGGCGTCAAGCCAGTGCCGATTATCCGCGCCCGCGAACAAGAGCCGCGTCTCAAAGAAGAGGAAAAAGCCGACGAAGCGGTTAAGAGTTTGCTCGATATCGGACAGTCAATCGAGGGGCTGTTGCGGAATGCCTCGACCCATGCTGCGGGTGTGGTGATTGGTGATCGGCCTTTGCATGAGTTGGTTCCCCTCTACCGTGATCCGCGCTCGGATATGCCTGTCACGCAGTTCAATATGAAATGGGTTGAGCCTGCGGGTCTGGTGAAGTTTGACTTTCTCGGTTTGAAGACTCTGACGGTCTTGCAAGGCTGTGTTGATATTCTGAAATCGCGCGGGACGGAGATTGATTTATCGACGATCCCTCTCGACGATGAAAAGACGTATGATCTTTATAGCCGCGCGGATACGATTGGTGTGTTTCAGGTGGAGAGCGCGGGGATGCGGGATGCGCTGCGCCAACTGCGTCCGACATGCATCGAAGATATTATTGCGCTGGTCGCGCTGTACCGGCCCGGTCCGATGGAGAACATCCCGAAATATTGTAATGTTAAAAATGGCCGCGAACCGCGTGAGGCACTGCACCCGCTGATCGACTCTATCCTCGATGAGACACAAGGCATCATCGTTTATCAGGAACAGGTGATGGAGATCGCGCGGAAGATGGCGGGCTATTCGCTGGGCGGCGCTGATTTGCTCCGTCGCGCGATGGGTAAGAAAATCCAAGAAGCAATGGATGCGGAGAAGCCGAAATTTCTTGCCGGTGCGAAAGAAAACGGTGTTGAGGCGGGTAAAGCCACCGAAGTTTGGAACCTGCTCGATAAATTTGCGAATTATGGTTTCAACAAATCCCATGCCGCCGCGTATGGATTGGTCAGTTATCAAACGGCCTATCTGAAGGCGAATTATCCGGTGGAGTTTATGGCCTCGGTCATGAACCTCGATCTACATTCAACGGATAAGCTCGCGGTTTATAAACAAGAGTTACAACGCGCGGAAATCACTTTGCTCGCGCCTGATGTGAATAAATCGGAGGCGCTGTTTACAGCGGAAGATACTTCGGACGGTTTGGCCATTCGCTATGCGTTAGGAGCAATCCGTAATGTGGGCCGTGAGGCGATGAGTGGCATCGCTGCGGAGCGCGTTGAAAATGGGCAATTCAAAAACGTATTTGATGCTATGGCGCGGGTTGATCCGAAGCAACTCAACAAGCGCGCGCTGGAAAACCTGATCCGCGCAGGCGCTTTTGATACGCTTGAACCGAACCGGAAAAAGCTGTTCCTCAGTGTTGATACGTTGCTGTCTTATGCTCAAGTCAGCGCTGCCGAAAGAACGAGTGATCAGGGTGGACTGTTCGGCGCTGAACCCGATGCCGTGCCGCCGCCGCGCCTTGCTGCGACAGAAGATTGGGCGGGCACGGAACGGCTTGCGCAAGAACACGGAGCTGTCGGGTTTTATCTGTCAGGGCATCCATTGGATGAATATGCGCCCGCTTTAGAGCGGAAGAAATTCGTTTCCTATGCACAGCTCGAACGGATGGTGACAAGTTCGACCGCGAAAGCATTACGCATTGCGGGGGCCGTGATGGGCAAGGATGAACGCAAATCAGCGCGTGGCAATCGTTTTGCTTTTGTGCAGCTTTCCGACCCGTCCGCCCTTTATGAAGTGGCGGTCTTCTCAGAAGTTCTGGCGCAAAATCGTGACAAGCTGGAACCCGGTTCGGCGGTGGCTTTGACAGTCGAGGCGCGCAAGGACGGCGAGCAATTGCGTATTCAGGTTCAGGGCGTGCAGCCGATTGATGATGCGGTCGCGGATGCTGCGGCAACATCGCTGAAAGTCTTTATTGCTGATCCCGGTGCGTTCTCTTCGATTCAAACTCGGTTGTCGCGCTCGGATGTGCCGCGTGGCTCCGGGCCGGTAACGGTGGTTATGGATATTGAGGAAGAGGATTGCGATGTCGAGATGCGCTTGCCGGGGCTGTATGATCTTTCACCTCGCGTACGCGCTGCGCTAAAAGATGCGCCGGGGGTGATTGAGGTGATCGAGGTTTGAAGGCATTGGAGCGGGTCTACTCCCACTCCAATTCTTTATAAGCGGCGGTCGCGTTTCGGATGTTGAATTCATCAAAGAGTGACCAGTTCTCACGTTCGCTTTCAGCGATGTGTTCGATAGCTTTGTCGATCCTTTCGCCTTCGCGAATGGCTCTGCGGGTATCGTTTGCCAGTGTCTCAAGATAGATACGTTGGGCTTCGCCGCCTTCCGGCCATGACAGGGATGGTGTGCCGTGGCCGGGAACGAGCCGGTCGATATCCCAGTCAAATTGCTCAATCACTTTAACCCATCCAAGCAGCGATCCATCCAGTGCCGGTGTGTGATTGGCGAAAACCAAATCTCCGGCAAAGAGGGTTTTGGTCTGACGGTCGAATACAGTGATGTCGTTGTCGGTATGCGCCGTTGGCCATGCGCGAAGTTCCAGAAGCCGTCCGCCAAGATCAATCTCATGGTTTTCTTCGACGCTTTTCGTTGGGAAAGCGGCTTTCGTTCCGATGAATCCTTTTGCGCCGATGAGCGTGCTCAAACTTGCCTCGTAATTGACAGCGCGGGCGCGCAATCCGCGATCAAGTTTTGCATGACCGATGAGCGTGGCCCCGGCCTCGACAAAGACTGCTGCTCCAAGCGCATGATCCGGGTGCATATGGGTCAAAATCACATGGGATATTGGCTTATCGGTTAGTTGGCGGATGCTCAGATAGAGGCTTTCGGCAACGCCCCGTGTCCCTCCTGCATCTATGACGGCGACCGAAGTATCGCCGATAACAATGCTTAGATTGGCGAGATCCCCGCCGTTTTTCGGAGAAGGAATACCGATGCCGCCCTCATGGACATGGATGCCGGGGGCGATTTCGATCAGGTCAAAGGCAGTGCCGGATTTTTCCCGCATCATACAAGTCGGTTGTGTGACAACGAGTGACGGATGGTTTTCTTGCCATTCTTGCGCGCGGCTTTCAGCGGAGATTTGGCACTCTTCGCGCGTTAACGACGTTGGCGAGGGGAGAATGCGTGATGTACAGATATCTGAAAGGTCGCCGGTTAAACACGCCATTACAATGAGTTCAAACATCTTGGTCCCTCGGAAGGTTTCTGGTCCAGTCAGTTGTATTTAGTCTCAAGCAGAGCCGGGTTTTGCATGATCATCGTATATGTATGTCTATTCTGAGGAAAGGCATCGGATGGCATTCACAAGGTTAAAGACGCTCCCGATTACAGGTCTCTTTTGGTAATTTATCCGAGCAGGCAAAAATAAATCATATGCAGACTTTTCCGGTTTCGCAGGTGATTCGGATCATGCGGTTATCAATGCCGTGGCATTTCCCATTTTTTTAGGGTAGAATACAAAAACACACTAAAGACTCTGGTCAACGCGGAGAAATTGGATGTTCTTAAAAGTAGGTTTGTTGGGCGCATTTGTCGCTTTGTCACTGGCTGTTCCTGCAAAGTCTGCGGAAAAAGAGAATCCATTAAAACCCAGTGAAACTTGGGAAGATATGCGTGGCGATATCTTTGATGATCGTGAAATCAAAGATGCAGCAGGTGTTTTTTCGATTGAAGCGCCTTATCGGGCGCATGACGCCGCTATTGTTCCGGTGACGATCAAGCAAGATCCTGAAACCGATTTAACGATTGAAAAATTAACCATAATTATTGACGAGAACCCTGCTCCGGTGGTTGCCGAGCTTGAATTTGGCCCTGCAATGGGTGAAGTCGATCTGCAAACGCGGGTCCGTGTCGACTTATATTCGAATATTCGTGCTATTGCCGAAGCATCGGATGGAAACCTCTACATGGCGGGCCGCTTTGTGAAGGCTTCGGGCGGCTGCTCCGCGCCTGCGCTGAAAGACATGGAAACGTCGATTTCTCAGGCCGGTAAGATGCGGATGCGGTTCTTTGGACCTCAGAAGGTCGAAGAAGCCGCTTTACCCCATTCAGGCGATCGCCGCGAAGCGCAAGTCATGGTGCGCCATCCGAATTTCTCCGGGATGCAGATGAACCAACTAACTCAGTTGTTCATTCCAGCGTTCTTTGTGAATGAAATGGAAGTGAAGCAGGGCGATGATTTGGTTTTCCGTATGGAAGCCGGAATTTCAATCAGTGAAGACCCGGTTTTCCGTTTCCACTACACTCGCAATGGCGCGGAAGAATTCTCGATGCGTGCGACGGATACAGACGGCGGAATTTTCGAGAAGACGTTCCCGATTGGTGATACCGCAAGTTAAAACTGTGCGTGCGGTATCAAAAGCATCTAATTTCAGCTTCGGCCTGTGCGCGGCGTAAGTCGACGACAGCATTCTTCGCGCCCGGGGCATTACGTAGGACCGCTGTTCGCTCGCTGCGCAGACGGCTAATCGATAGCACTGTTTCTGCCTCGACATAATTTTCATATGGCAAAATTGACGCGATCACATCCACCGAACATGAGCATTTCGTCAGAGCATCGCGTGTTTGGCCATTGACCGCCATACAACCGAATACGTAATCGGCACGGGCTTCAGTCGGGTAGTCATTCGCGACTTGTGCCTGCGCGGGTATCGCGGATGCTGCGAGGTAAAATCCGGAAAGCGCAGACAAGAGTTTTGCATTAGTTTTTCGAGGGTTTTGCATCACGATACCTGACTTCTTCCTTGAAATATTCTGTCCCATCGATCGTCGCTTCAGTGGTGAGCGAAACGAACTTGCCTTGCGTATCATCGGACAGAACGAAGGTCATTGTAAGGGCTTCAAACGCACGACCAATTTTGGCGGCATTCCTGTCTCCCTTGAACGGATGATAAGTAATTTGTGTTGCAGGTCCGTCGGTTAGCTCGACCTCGGTGATCTCGCCGCCCTGTCCAAATGCGTCCTTAATGCGGTTTCGGATATAGAATGGGCTGCCTTTCGTCGCGAAGGCGACCGAAGAAACACTCGATTCCAAAAAAGCGACGAATATTGGATTGCCTTGATTGGCGGGAAAGCGATGAAGTTTTCTTTTGGCTTTGCCATTTACGAGAGTCACTTCAGTAAATGGCTCCGAGTCTTCTTCGGCAATTCGAACCTGTATTTCGCCGTCGATAAGAGGCCGTGTCGGAATATTATCATCAGCGTTGCGAGAGTGTGCGTAACTTAGAACCTCTCCTGTCTTTACGCCGTTCAGTGATCCTGTATCGAACAAAAGCTCAGTGCCGTTTTTCTTTTCTCCGGCAAAAACAGATGATGATCCGAGTGCGAGCATTGCGGCAAAAAGGACAGAAAACATGTTTTTCATTGTTCAGACTCCGTCAAGAGAAAGCCGCGTGACCTAATGGTTTTTAAGGCAATTCCAAAGTCTTCCATTGGTGATAGTTTCTTTCTTAAATACCCTACATAGACATCAACGACGTTCTCCGAACCGCCGGAGTCCTTAGCCCACAGAGTGTCGTAGATTTCTCCGCGCGTCACGACATGATTTTTACGCTCCATCAAAAGGCAGAGCAGCTCACTTTCACGTTCTGTAAGTGCCGTTTTCCGGGAACTTTTCCCGTGAGCTATTCGCGTTTTGGGGTCGTAAGTCAGATCAGCGAAAGATAGGGTATCGTTAGTATCGCCCGCACGGTCTTTAAGAGTTTCATGGACGCGAAATCGTGTCATTAATTCAGTAAAATCAAAAGGTTTGGCGATATAATCGTCCGCCCCTGAGTCAAGACCTGTTGTTCGATCATCAACGCCGGTCAATGCGCTGAGAATAAGGATCGGGCCGCGCATGCCATGGCTTCTTAAGTTGCGAACAAGCTCGTCGCCCCGATCATCCCCCAGCATCATGTCGACGAGGGCCGCTGAGAACGGATTTTCTGAATACATTGTGAGAGCGCTGTCAGCGTCGCTGGCGATTGTTGGTGCGTATCCTTCGAGTGTCAGCCCTCTGGCCAGCGTACTGGCAATGTCTGGGTCATCTTCAGCGATAAGAACGCGCCTAGGCGCCATGAATATCCTCCTCGAAACTGCGCAGCATTCTAAGCGTAACGCGCGTTCCAGCATTCCCATGAATGGGACTAAGCAATGCGATGCTTCCACCTTGGCGTTCAATGATCCACTTGGCAAGAGAGAGACCAACGCCGAAACCTGTTCTTTCGGTTGCATCAGCTCCGCGTGTAAAGCGTTCAAATACAGCGTTTTGTTCGGTGAGCGCTATGCCCTTACCTTCATCTTCGATGCTCAGTTCGACCGTCATTTGAACGGATGTGAACGTAATTTTGATTGTACCACCATCAGGCGAGTGGCGAATAGCGTTGTCCAACAAGCCGCTGATAATTTGCCGCGTCCAATCGCGGTCTCCTGTAACCTGACTAGAGTCGGTCGCCCCAACCAAGACCGATATATTCCTGCGTTGTGCGACGGCCTCGAGATCACTCACCGCATCTTGTGCGGCGGCATGAATGTCAAATTCGACGCTTGCCAGATCGATTTCGCCAGACTCAGATCGTGCAACACGCAATAAATCATCTATCCTCCGGTTTAGCCGACCTGCGCGCGTATGGATTAAAGCCATTGATGCGCGGGCTTGTTCTTCATCAAGGGATGGAGAACGCATTCCCAAATCAGCTTCTCCTAAGATGACGGTTAAGGGTGTGCGGAGTTCATGGCTGACATCTGCGAAAAACCTGCGCCGTCTGGCATCTGCTTGTTCTAATTTAGCATTTGCGATGGTCAGGGCTTCGGTTCGTTGGTCGATAATTGCGTTGAGTTGATTGCGATCCGAGTCGACGGCTTGGCGTTGCCGTCCCAATCGCGCTGCCATGCGGTTCACATTTGCGAAAAGCAGACCAAGTTCATCACGCTGGTTGATGTCTATCCTCTGGTCGAATGCGCCGCCGCCTATTTCCTGTGCGGTTTGGGTAATCTTACCGATCCTGCGAATAAGAGGGCGCACGAGACCAAACTGAAAAAGTAGTAGCGAAATCAACGCCAATATTGCGACGCTACCAGCAGCCCACAGTAGTTTGCCTTGGTAAGAATCCGCCGCTTGGAATGCAGCATCACGATCTCTGCGTTCTTGAGCGATTGCTTGGTCGAGAAGAGGCGAAAACTGTGTGGCAAACCCATCGAGTGACGTTCTTATGCGCGACGGGTCAATGCCGTCATGTTGGGTAAGTGTTCGTTTTAATTGATCAAATTGGGCGCGCATGCGCGCGATACCTAATCCCTGCGTGGCACGTCTGATTTGCTCGGTCTCACCCTCGGATGCTGCGGACTTAACCGATGCTTCGATCGCGGTATTTAATCGATCAAACACAGCATCGACGACATCAGAGCGGGACTTCAAGATCGATAGCCTTTCTTCGGGGGTGCGAGAACCGATCCGGGTTACTTCAGCGGCGACCATACCGTAATCATTCACCCGCGCCGAGAGGAGCGACAGAGTCTCCATTCTGTGCTGTGCCATGATTGCGGTGTCGATGCGGCGGCTGATTTCGCGTGTTCCAAAGACTGCGAGGAGTACCCCAAGAATTGCGACAGCAGCGATAATTCCTGCTCCCGCAATCAATCGGGTGCGCAGCGAAAATCCTCCTTTGGGAGTCATGCCTCGCCGTGCGAATGATCGTGGTGATGCTGATAAAGCGCCAATGCGCCGGCTGTACCGCTGCCAAACATTGCGCGGTACTCAGGCGCTTCAGATACGACGGTTGGTGTGCCTTCACAGCATATATGTCCGTTGACGCAAAGCACTCGATCTGACGCACTCATAACAACATGAAGGTCGTGGCTGATCATCAGGACACCGCAACCGGTTTGCTCCCGGACACGTTCAATTAACCGATAAAAGGCAACCGTCGCGGGCTGGTCTAAGCCTTGGGTTGGTTCATCGAGTGCAAGCAAATTTGGCTTTCGTAGGATAGCGCGGGCAAGGAGCGCCCGTTGGAACTGTCCACCTGAAAGGGATGCGAGTTGTTTGTTTTCAAGCGCTTCAATTCCAGTGTCAGCGAGTGCGGATCGCCTTTCAGCTCGCGTGCTCTTGCCCGATATCGACAAAAATCTATCTACGGTAACTGGCAGCGTTTTATCTACGGTCAATCTTTGCGGTGCATAGCCGATGCGGAGGTCATCTCGCCGAATAACCGTTCCACTGCTCAGTTTTACTGAACCAGTGAGCGCGCGTAGTAGCGTGGTTTTACCCGATCCGTTTGGCCCGACAATTGTGACGATTTCACCCGGTACAACCGACATTGAAATATCATGCAAAATTGATTGATCGCCAAAGCGGACACCAATCGAAGATGCTTCAATAAGAGGGGTCATCAGCAAGCTCTCCTCGGCAAGACGATGCCTTCCAAAGAGTTATCAGAACTAAAGGCCCAACGACAAGCTGTCTGAAACAAGGGTTCAGGGATAAATAGCCTCATGGGAATTTTTGAAACGCCAGTATTGATCACTTTAATGATGTTGGGTTCAAGAACTCGTTTCGAATAGGGGATAATTGTAACCTCATTGACATGCTCTTTGTTTCGCTACAAAAGCAATCCCCTTCGTCGTGGACGCTGTGTTTGCGGCGCTTTTTTCTTTTTGGCGCGGTGCGCCTGATAATTTCTGGGAGTTTTATGTCGTGATTGCCCCGGTCATGCCGACCTATGCACGGGCTCCTCTTTCTTTCGAGAAGGGTGAGGGTCCTTGGCTTTTTGACACCAACGGTGACAAGTACCTCGATTTTGGTGCTGGTATCGCTGTTTGCGCGCTGGGCCATGCCCATCCGCGTTTGGTGGAAGCGTTGGAAGGTCAAGCACGACGATTGTGGCACACGTCAAATCTGTTCAATATCCCCGGCCAAGAAGAACTCGCTCGCAAGCTGACTGACGTTAGCTTTGCTGACACTGTATTCTTTACCAATTCCGGTTTAGAGGCGATGGAATGTGCGATTAAAATGGCGCGCAAGTTCCATTCGCATAACGGCGATGAAAAGCGTTGGCGGATCATCACGTTTGAAGGGTCGTTTCACGGGCGCTCACTAGCGACGATTGCGGCTGCCGGTCAGGAAAAACTAACAGCAGGTTTTGGTGAGATGCCCGGCGGGTTTGATCATGTTCCATTCGGTGATCATGATGCGTTGAAGGCGGCTATCACAGATGAAACCGCCGCGATTATGATTGAGCCGGTTCAGGGTGAGGGCGGTATTCGACCTATTCCATCGCAATGTCTGCGCGGGTTGCGGGAGTTGTGTGATGAACACGGCATCCTTCTAATCTTTGATGAGATTCAATGCGGCATGGGTCGTACTGGTGTATTGTTTGCGCATGAACTTGCTGGCTGTACGCCCGATATTATGGGTGTCGCCAAAGGTATTGGCGGCGGCTTCCCACTAGGGGCTTGCATGGCCACTGAACATGCCGCATCGGGCATGACGGCGGGTTCGCATGGGTCAACCTTTGGCGGAAATCCACTGGCGATGGCCGTTGGTAATGCTGTTGTAGACGTTATGATCGAAGACGGATTTCTCGATCATGTTTCCGAAATGTCAGGATTTTTACGTCAACGCCTGGCCGGACTACAGGATGAATTTTCGGATGTTATCGAAGACGTTCGCGGTGAAGGATTAATGCTCGGCTTGAAGTTAAAGGCTCCGAATGGAGCTTTTGTTGAAGCGGCTCGTGCGGCAAAACTCTTGACTGTTCCGGCGGGTGACAATGTTGTCCGGCTGTTGCCGCCTCTCATCATTGAAGCGCAGCACGTTGATCAGGCAATCACAGCACTTGAGACGGCTTGCGAAGTGATGCGCCTTGATGCGTCAACCGCCGCAAAATAGGAGCAGATCATGGAGAGAGAAATCTCCCGGTCTGCAAAGACCGGTAAGCCTAGGCATTTTCTAGATTTACATCAGGTTGATGCTGAAGAATTGCGAATAATTCTTGATGATAGCTCTGCACGAAAGGCGGCGCGCTTAGGCTTAGGCAAAGTTTTGCCAGATGTTGATGCGCCCCTGAAGGGCAAACTGCTCGCAATGATTTTTGAGAAGCCTTCTACACGTACTCGTGTCTCTTTTGATGTGGGTATGCGTCAACTTGGCGGAGAAACTCTGTTTCTCTCAGCGAATGACATGCAAATCGGTCGTGGTGAAACGATTGCCGATACAGCACGTGTGCTTTCTCGCTACGTCGATGCGATCATGATCCGTTGTAAAGGACATGATATGCTTTTGGAGATGGCTGAATATGCCACCGTTCCAGTTATTAATGGATTGACTGACGACTCTCACCCTTGTCAGCTCATGGCTGATGTCATGACATTCGAAGAACATCGCGGTCCAATTGCAGGACATAAAATCGCGTGGGTTGGTGATGGTAATAACGTTGCGACCAGTTGGATACATGCCGCGCAAAGATTTGGCTTTTCTCTCGATTTGGGATGTCCCGAAGCTCTAATGCCGGATGCAAAAACCGTCGAATGGGCGAATACTCATGGTGCAAAAGTAAAGGTGACTAACGACCCTTACGAGGCGGTAAAAGATGCCGATTGTGTGGTGACAGACACTTGGGTTTCTATGAGCGATCCTGAGGAGGCGAGAACCTTGCGCCACAATCAGCTCACCCCGTTTCGCGTTGACGACGCATTAATGGCAACGGCTAAACCCGATGCGATATTTATGCATGACCTTCCCGCGCACCGAGGGGATGAGGCTACTGCAAGTGTAATGGACGGCCCGCAATCAGTTATTTTTGATGAAGCTGAAAATCGTCTACACGCCCAAAAGGGCGTGCTCCGATGGTGCTTTACGGGTTAGCTTGAGCTCTCTAGGCTGGCGATAAGGTTCTGTAATTGAACGTTTTCGTCTGAGTTAGAGATGAATTTTAAGCCAAATGTACGTTTGTGTGACCAACGTGACTCTGCAACCAAAGGCTCGAAGTCTCGCAGATAAATCGTTAAATCGGCGTCCAATGCGCTCGATCCCATGCCAACGATGTCTAATGCGATACCGCCCTTTGAGATGTTGCGTGTCGTAGCATCATAACTTTTACCCCAGCGCTCTACGCGGCAAGGTTCAACAATGTTGTAACGGACGCTCTTTCGTCCATCGGCTACCTCAGGTTCATCTGAGGTAAATGCCTTTTTCAGAGCAACTATCATTTTTTGCCTCCCCACTGTTTCGATCTCATTATGCTAATCAACCACTACAAGAATAACACCTTCCTAATATTGACATCATACATTACTTGATTGTGTTGTTTATTTTGAAAATAAAGTGCATTTTAATTAAATTATTAAAGCTACTTTAACTTTGGTAGTACGGTTTTCATTGTTGGTGTTTTGATATTTGAATGGCATTGTGGGGCCGAAAGCGTTTCATGTGCCTTGCAGCAATGGTCGTCACACCTTAGTTCTTCGGGGAGTCTAATTGAGAGATTCCCATGATACAGCGATCCAATAACGAAGCCGTTCCGGTTTCGAGCGACGATTCAATCTTGCCGTTCCAGCTTGATAAACTGAACGTCCGTGGTCGTGTTGCCCGTCTTGATGTGACGATTGATACTATCCTTGGGCAACATAATTATCCGCAAGCTGTGTCTGGTCTTGTTGCAGAGGCAACGTTATTGACCGCCTTGATTGGTCAGACAATCAAACTCCGCGACAGGTTCTCGATACAGGTCAGAGGGAAGGGCGCAGTGACAATGATTGCGACCGATTACTTTGCGCCAGCCGCTGAAGGCGAACCCGCCATGATGCGAGCATATGCAGCATTTGACCCAGAAAAACTGGGGGATGGCGAAGGCATTTCCCTTCTAGGTGACGGTTTAATGGGCGTTACGATAGATCAGGGAACCGGACAGCCCTACCAAGGCGTTACGCCATTGACCGGGGAAAGCCTTGCTGAGTGTGCCGAAGTGTATTTTGCGCAATCTGAACAGATTGCGACCCGCTTTGCTTTAACATCCGCACAATCGCAAGAACCGGGGCAGGCTGCGCATTGGCGCGCTGGCGGTGTGGTCATTCAACACTTGCCGGATGCTTCCCCGCTGATGGATCGCGGACCGGATGCACCCGGTGATGGTGGCTCCGATCTTATGACAGGCGATGATGTTGCCGCGTTGACGGGGGAGGGCGATGATTGGCGCACGGCTGCATTGAAACTTGAGACAGTCGAGGAACTTGAATTAATCGGCCCTCATGTGACGTCAGAAGAATTATTACTTCGCCTGTTTCACGAAGATTCTCCGAGGGTTTATCCGCCTCAATCTGTCCGCTTTGGATGCACATGCGATGCAGTAAAGCTCGAAGGTGTGCTTTCTTCTTATGATCATTCGGCGCTGAGTGAAATGGTCGAAGACGGTAAGATCACTGCTGATTGCCAGTTTTGCGCCGCGCATTACGTCTTTACTCTAGATCAACTGAAAAGAGATCGAAACTAGACGTCACTCGCGCTATAAAAACTACATTATATCAATTAATTCGAGACCAGAGAAAGGCGATGCTATCATCTTTCTCTGAAGCGATTTCCGTTTCGAATCATGTATGGTGCGCAGCGAAGCCGAGAGAATGAGAGTATGATGAAAGATACATGCCCGATCACCCGCCGCAGTGTGGTGACGCTAATAGCAGCCAGCGGCCTGAGTGCCTGTGCATCGCCGGTTAAACGTCCGAACCCTGTTTTTGAACCGATTAGCTTTCCCGGTGGGCAGATCCCGCTTGGGGTGAATAAAGTTGAAATCACTGTGCGACCGCGCCCTAATTCTGATGTGTCGCCCGCGGATGCAGATTTTGTTGTGCCTCCTGAACAAATTGCGCGTCTTTGGCCCAGACAACGTATTGCTGCGGCGGGTGGACAAGATACTCTGCGCTATATCATTGACGACGCGAGCGCGGTTTCCCGCACCAATGAAACCGGAGAGGTCGTGGTTGCGACAATTCAGGTTCGTTTGATCATTGGCACTTTGTACGGTGTTGAAGCGGCTGGTGCTGGTGCACGGGTAGATTCCGAAGTTAGATTTGAAGGCTTCCCAAGCGTAGTTGAACGGCAGGAAGCATTGCATCGGCTCAGTCAAGACATGGCAGCCAAACTCGACGCGCAATTAGTGCTCTCTATTCGACAACAGCTTGGCTCGTTCATTCGCTCATAACTGGTCAGAGTTTTCGCAATGCGACTTCTGCAATCCGGTGATCGCTTTGCTTTCGTAAAATCAGATTTGCCCTAGGGCGTGTTGGTAAGATCGTATTGCGCAAGTTGACGAGGTTGATTGTCTGCCACAGATGCTCAGCAGTTTTTATGGCTTCGGTTTCTGAGACCGAAGCATACCGGTGAAAGAATGAATTTGGATCAGCGAACGCGGTGTCTCTCAATCGCATGAAACGTGAGATATACCAGTCACGCAAATCCTCTTCAGCTGCATCAATATAGAGTGAAAAGTCGAAAAAATCTGAAACGACGGTGACGGCTTGGTTGCCCGCAGGTTGTAGCCTTGCTTGTAGGACATTGATGCCTTCAAAGATAAGGATATCAGGTTGGTCAACGGTCTGAGTTTTATCCGGCAGTACATCGTAGCTTAGATGAGAATATAGCGGAGCCTTTACCCTTCGCTTTCCAGCTTTGATTGCGGATAAAAACTTTAAAATTACACCGACATCGTAGCTTTCAGGAAAACCTTTTCGCGTCATAAGACCACGGGATTCGAGTTCCGAATTTGGATGTAGGAACCCATCCGTTGTTACTAAATCGACCTTCGGATGTCCGGCGGAGCGAGCAAGGAGCGCGCATAGCAGCCGAGCCGTCGTTGACTTTCCAACAGCGACTGATCCGGCAATACCGATAATAAAGGGAGACTTTTGCCCCTTTAATGCGAGGAATTGTGCACGTTGATCGAACAGCATTTGGTTTGCTTCGACATGTGCCGTTAGCAACCTGGTAATTGAAAGGTAGATACGCCTGACTTCTTCAATGTCGATATGATCGCCCAATGATTGCAGGGCTTCAATTTCGTCAGCATCCAGCGTTAAGGGTGTGTCGGCCCTGAACTTGGCCCATTGACGCGCGGAGAAACGACGAAACGGAGAGACCTTGCTGTTCTTTGGGGCTTGCAGTGCCGTCCAGAACGCATCGCTCATGTCAATAAAGTGCGGGCAGCGTCAGCATCGCTGGCGATTTGTGCTTTCAGTGCTTCGATGCCGTCAAATTTATGCTCACCACGAATGTACTGGTGGAGAGAGACTTCAATATTCTGACCATAGATGTCTCGCTCGAAATCAAACAAATGCGCTTCAAGGATAGGAACGGTTTTCTCAAAGGTTGGGCGCATCCCAATATTTGCAACGCCCTTTACATTGCTTCCGTCACCCAGTTTGACCGTGATTGCATAGACGCCAAAAGCCGGGGCGAGAATGTTCTCAAGGGATAAGTTCGCCGTTGGGAATCCAATCGTACGCCCACGTTGATCACCTTTTAGTACAGAGCCGCTGATGACATACGGACGACCAAGGATGGTCGCTGCGTCTTCCGGTTTGCCTTCGCGTAATGCGGCTCTGGCTGTTGAAGACGAGAACTGTCCGCCGTTTTCATCAGATACTTCCGGCAGAGCCACAGATTTAAAGGGGTAATGAGCACTCAGCGTTTCCAGCAGTGCTGAGTCGCCTGCGCGGTTAGCACCAAACCTAAAATCACTGCCGGTGGAGACGCCGACTGCGCCTATACCATCGACCATAACATCACGCACAAATGTTTCGGGCGTCATTGCACTCAGCGCCGCATCAAAGCGAAGGATATATAAAATATCCACACCTAACGCTTTTATCTTTTCCGCTTTCTGTGCCAGCGGAGTGAGAATAAAAGGCTCCGCGTCAGGTTGAAAGAATTGGCGCGGATGCGGGTCGAAACTCACGACACCAAGTTTGGCCTCAGGAGCGAGCGCTCTTGCGGCTGCGATTACCGCCGCATGGCCGCGATGCACTCCGTCAAAATTTCCCAACGCAACTGTTGCGCTCTTTTGGTCGGGCGTTAGCCCTTGGTATCCGTGGATAATCTGCACAATGGCCCGCTTTAGCGTTTAGCTTTCTCTGGAAGGGGCCAACACACTTGCTTCCCCATCGAGAACAACGGTATCCCCGACCCGGCACGAGCAATCAAGTATGATCCTGCGTTTTTCTTGGATTACGTCTTTTACGATGCAGGTCACGTCAACCTTGTCACCGGGTCTAACAGGAGCGCGGAATTTCAAGGTTTGGCTTAGGTATACAGCTCCATGCCCTGGCAATTGCTCTCCAATAACTGCTGAGATCAAGCTGGCAGTTAGAATGCCATGCGCGATCCTGCCTTTGAAGATCGTCTCTTTCGCATGATCATCATCAAAGTGTAGCGGGTTTCGGTCGCCACTTGCGACCGCAAATGCTTCGATCTCCGCATCCGTGATAATGCGGGAAAGACCTCGTTCGAGGCCAATTTCTATGTCCTCTATGTATAGTGTACTCATTACGGCCCTTGTCAATTTTGAGTAATAAAATTTCTTTTTTTGAGCGGTTGCGCACTATTATTGCGCATGCAGGAAAAATGATAGTCCTATTTGCGCTGCACAAATTTGTGACCGGTGTGGAAGTACAGGCATCGTTGATAGTATGGGTTGGTTCAAGACTGAGGCTGAAGTAAGTCATCATGCAATAGGCTTTTTGGATCATTGATCGCGTGAAACAAGGAAAGGTCGCGTTGTCTATATGAGAGTAATAGATCCCGCTACAGCCGAACTATCTTCCAGTTTGCGCTCTTCCTGTTCTGCCGTAAAACAGAACCTCGCAATTTGTCTCACGCTCTATAATGAGACGTCTGATTTACTGCGACCATCTCTAGAGTCGATCATTGACAGTCTTGATGATCTGGGCGCGCGTGACACAGCGTATCAAAGCGCAACAATTTGCATAATAGCTGACGGCAACGATCAAATTTCGGAATCGTCGCGCCGTTATCTGGATTCTTTCCAGCTTATAGATATACGCGGGTCCGATGTTGATTTGGCGACGGATATTTCGTCCAGAACATTTTCGGCAAGACAGCCCGTTGATGTCTTAAATCGACGTCACCCATCGCAAATGGCGATTACAGTGAAGTTGATCGCGAAAGCCAAGAACGCGGGAAAACTAGACTCTCACCGTTTGTTTTATGACGTCCTATGCTCTCAGATTAATCCAGATTATTGTTTTCAGATCGATGCAGGAACATTGTTGGATCGTCCTGCATTTGCCGAGATGTGCGCTTTATTTGATGCGGATGCAAAAACTGCCGGTATTGCCAGCAATGTTCTGATTGCACCGCCAAACGACGCCGACATGGTGCAAAGTTTCCAATGCGGTGATTTTGCCGTTCAAAAAACGATCCGTTGGCCTTCCGAAGTTTTTAGCGGTTATCTCTCTGTGCTTCCGGGCCAATTTAGCGCAGTACGCTGGCGCACGTTTTCGCAAAGCTCGGCGCAGGGTGAAGCATCGCCAAAGGATCGGTACTTGCGCGGAAAAACTTGTCGCTCTGCCGCTGAAAGCATGATGTATCTTTCCGAAGACCGCGTTCTTGGGTTCGAGCTTGCAACACAAAAAGGCGCTGGCAATCGACTTGGGTTTGCTCCGAAAGCCGTGTGTCACACTGATGCATGTAATACAATTTCTGAACTGTTATTGCAGCGACGTAGGTGGCTGAATGGCAGCTTGTTTTGCCGTAGTTGGATGATCGCGAAAATCTTCCAGATGTTCGCTGACAGAACCTATTCGCTCGCTGAAAAGGCACGGTTTGGCCCTGCGTTATTTAATTTGAGCGCACAGCATTTACTCGAATGGTTTTTACCGCTTTTGAATATTTTGTTGCTCGCAATGACATGGGTTTCGCTGAGTAACCTGATGCCGACAACATATTCGGCATTGTGCATATTCGCACCAATCGCAACCATCTGGCTGTCGCCTACGGTCTTGGCGTTGTCAGGGCATTTGCAACGATGGCCTGCGACAAGAGTGCAGGGCTTATTGAGGTTGGTATCCCTTACCTTTTTTGCTGTTATTGCGATCAATGTGACAAACTTGTCGCGGCAACCTGAAATGACCGCCTATCTGTATTATCTTTCAATGCCATTGGCTTTGGCGAGTGGAGCGTTTATCGGCGCAGCGATCCTTAATCGAGCGATTATCCCGCATCTACGATCATCAATTCTCACATTTATTTCGTTGGCTCCTTCTTTGTGGTTGATGATGTCGGCCTATGCGTTTTTCAATTTGCATGACGGTAGTTGGGGGACAAAAGGACTGTCAGAAGTGACGGTTGCCAGATCGTCTAAACGCGGCAAGCTTTCTGATGAGTTTAAGCGTTTGCGTCGTTACCTTGTGCTGGCATGGATTGCTTCGAATGGCACTTTGATAGCAATCTTATTGAAAACAGGTCATATCTCTCCGGCGTTGATGGTTGCCGGAACGCTGCAGGTTGCATTGATTGCGAGCGGTCTATTGGGAGCAATTTCGACAAAGGTTAGTCAGTCGAATAGGTCGCATCAACAGACAGAAAAAACCAATTCTCGGCAGTCCGGTTCTTTTTCACCTGAGCCTGCTACTGCTGGGCCTATGCCAAGTTCTGGATCGCAACGCTAAGAAGCTTTGCGGCCAGACATATCGCAGTAAGCTCCGCCGGTATTCATTTCCCAGCCTCGTGTGTGTAATTGGCCGTTGGATTTGCTGAGGTTCAAAATCCCGATATGGACTTCAGAACCAGTCAGGTTGTTTTCGGCTTGCATGACATACGTTATCAAACTTTTGTCGCGCCGGACCTCTAAGACATCGCCTCGACCTTCCAATCTGGTGCCATGGCGAAATGTGCTGGTTCCTTTCAGGATACCCGGTTGAACGACATTGAAGTTTTGGCGGCTCTCAACCTCGACATCTTGAACGAAGAAATTCACGTCGCAGGTTGATGTATGAGTCCATTGACCCGCTAGTGCCGCGTCTTGGGAATTAATACTCCTGTCATTATTTGGATTTCGCCAAGCTGTTTCGGCAGCCAGTTGGGGTGTCCATGCCGTTCCGGTTTTCTCTTGGAATAAACGAGCGGCGTCTTCGACGAAGCGCCCGTTCCTGAAATGCAGTAAATAGGCGGAGAGCAATCCGGTGTGCTTTGCGTCTGAGGCAGCTTGCCAAAACTCTTGTTCAGCCATTGCAAGCACTTTGGTCGGCGTCGGTTCTGCCTTAACAGTGGAGATATTAAAGGAAGACGACAATAAAACAGCGGCGATGACGAAGGCTTTCAAGAGGATCACTCCTAAGGGTATTCTAGCGATGTAAACTGCCCGAGATGGTTATATGCAGGTATGCGGTTAACGTATTGTAAAGGAGTATGTATCGTCTTGTGATCAATAGTTTATCAGCTATTTGAACAAGCAATTCTTGTGGCGATAAGTGATATTTCAGGGCGTTTTGTATTAGACAAAGAGTTAATCGTCATATTGCCTTCACACTTGCACACGATTTACGGAAGATAACCGACAACGCACGAGATAAAGGCTACCATCATTCTGGCCGGACAGAGATGTCGGCGTATCGCAGGAACTGCAATGCTCTCACCGTCTGGAAGACAATTTACGGGTCGTGATCATCGCGAACCGTTGCGAACTGCCTTGAAGAAGCATGGTGAGCTGGGTCCGCGCCAGACCGGCGGGCGTCTCTTTCCCATGGCCTGTGTTTCGCTTGAGATTACTCAACGATGTAACCTTGATTGTACGCTCTGCTATCTGTCTGACCGTGCTGAACTGGCCAAAGACGTTCCTTTGCCGATTTTATTGGCGCGCATTGACATGGTTTGTCAGCATTACGGTGCGGGAACGTCTCTTCAAATATCCGGTGGCGATCCGAGTCTGCGCAAGATCGAGGATCTCGAAGCCCTGATACGCCATATTAGATTGCGAGGGATGCGGTCTTGTTTTATGACAAACGGTATCAAAGCGACGAGAGCCATGCTCGAACGTTTGGCAGCGGCAGGGCTTGATGATCTGGCACTCCACGTTGATCTCACTCAAGAACGCAAAGGGTATGACACCGAAGTCTCCTTAAACGAGGTGCGCGACGCTTATATTCAACGTGCGGAAGGCCTTGGCTTGCGTGTTTTGTTTAACACGACGATCTTCGAGGGTAATTTTGCGGAGTTACCAGATCTAGTGCGCTTTTTCCGAGCGCGCGCTGATGCCATCACTTTAATTTCGTTTCAGATGCAGGCCGATACTGGCCGCGGTGTGCTGCGTGAACGTGATGGAGAGATCACCCAAAACTCCGTTACGAATGCTATCTCTGAGGGGATGGGCCTAGCATTGGATTATGATGCAGTTTCGGTCGGTCATGCTCATTGTAATCGATATACTTCGTTGTTGGTTTCCGGCGGTGAGGTAATCTCGCCTTTGACTAATCGTCCTTTAATTGAAGATGCGATTGCCGCGCTCGATGATTTGGATGAGCGGGAAGAAGGCAATTTGGATGTGCGCCGAACATTACGTCGAATTTTTATTTACAGACCGAGGTTGGCGCTGCGGTTGCTTGCTGAAGCTGGGAAATGGGTTTGGCAATTACGGCGCGGGTTAATCCGCAGTAAGGGCCGCGCCTCGCGCATGAGCATCTTAGTACATAATTTCATGGATGCGTCGAAGTTAGAGAAATCACGCTGCGAGTCCTGTGTTTTCATGGTTGCGACGGAAAACGGTCCTTTGTCGATGTGTGTTCATAATGCCGAGCGCGACTCGCATATCTTTGCTCCAATGCGTATCGAAACCGAGCTTGGCCCGCGTTGGTGGAATGCGGAGACGGGAGAAATGTCTGAGAAACCGGATGCTCCTGTGAATATTGCCAACGAAATCATTCCACGAAAGCGACTTAAGGGGCGTATGAAGGCGGAACAGCTTGAGATGCGTTCGACCGTGGTAAAGACACGGAACCGTGCTGGAGGAGACAGTAAATGATCCGAACTTTTGTATGGGCTTTGCTTGCCGTGGCTGTTGCGGGTTGTACTACGATTGAGCGCGCAGGTTTGCCTGAACCGACGCTCTTATCGCCTCAGTTTCAAAATGTAGCAAAAGCACAAAGCGCTCGCGTTGATCACAGCGCATGGGATCAATTCCTTGGGCAATATCTGAGCACAGATGCCAAAGGAATTAACCGAATAGATTATGGACGTGTTGGGGAAACGGATCGTGCCAAATTGCGAGGTTATCTAGACGCTTTGCAAACGGTTGATACCGGTGCGTTGACCCGCAATCAGCAATTAGCGTTCTGGATTAATCTCTATAATGCAAAGACCGTCGATTTAGTGTTGCAAAACTATCCTGTCGACTCGATCCTGAAAATTAAGGACGGTATTCTTCCAACCGGGCCTTGGAAACGTAAGGTCGTGACTGTCGGCGGCGAAGCGCTCAGCCTCAATGATATCGAACATCGGATTGTGCGCCCGGTCTTTAAAGAAGAACGGATTCACTACGCATTAAACTGCGCGGCAGCGGGTTGCCCCAATTTGTCTCCGAAGGCATGGCGCGCTGAAGGACTTGAGGCAGCATTGGCGAAAGCGGAGCAGGCCTATGTGAATGACCCAAGAGGCGTCAGGGTAGGTGAAGACGGGACATTGGTTCTTTCTAAGATTTACGCTTGGTTCCGCGAAGACTTTGGCGAGAATGAATCTGAAATCATTGCTAAACTCGCGAAAGTCGCTGAACCACCACTCCGCGCAAAGTTGCAAGGCCGCTCCCAAGTGGATCAATACGAGTATGATTGGTCATTGAACGATGCTGCAGCAGTAGATAACTAGACTAAATCTTATAAAAGCATTTAACGTCATGTATTTATTAGTGAAATATATCGATTAGTATTTAGAATAGAATAATTTTTCACAATCTAACAGTGTGCTCCGTTGGATAATATTGGGCAGGTAGTAAATATTGTCAGATGTAAGAGTACTTTAAGGTGTTTTATAATATAATTTTATGGATACTTAGAATGATTGGTTAATTGTTATGGCGAGTGTGTCCCCATTAAATTTTGTCTCTGTAGACAAACTAGGTGCATTGCCCGCCTCTCCACCGAGTATAATACGCGAAAACATGGCGATGGGCCGTGATGATCGTATTGGCGTTCGCATGCTTGATGAGTCAATTTCGCACTGGTGGGATTGGCATAACACAAACGGTGGTGTTCCGACTTGGCAATATTTCAAGCCTTTTGATCACCCAGAAATTTTATCACATGTCATGGTGTATAAACTTGAGGGCGATCGTTTCCGTTGTACGATTGTGGGTGAAACAGCAGCCAATCATTTGCCAATCAAAGTTGCGAGACAGTTTATCGACGAAGTGATGCCGCCGGAAAATCTCCAAGATATTTCGAAGCGCTTGAGAGGTGCTTTGGAAGCGGGCGTGCCAAATTTCGTCGAAAAAACTATGGCTTGGGAAAGAGGCTATGATCTAGTCAGTTACCGCGCATTGCAGCTGCCATTTGTGGCCGATGAGGACCAGAATCCCAGAGTTGTTTCGGTTATGGATTTCCGAGCAGAGCAAGTATCCGGATTAGCGCTCGATTAACACAACGCTCCGTGGTCGTTACCGCAGCATAGAAATCGTATAAGTCGGTGCTATACGTTCGGATTTACAATACTGGGTCAGTGAATCGGGACGCACTTTACCAGCATCGTCTAGTAACTGCTCCGCTGCTAATCCGCCGGCGACAAACAAGGTATCATAACCGTGCTGCATTCCGCCAAGCACGTCGGTTGCGGGACCATCTCCAATAACAAGGATTCTGTCCCTAGGGATGTCCTTCCCCGTTTGTAATTTGATGCGAGACATTGCGAGCGTATAAATGGGCGCGTGGGGCTTACCATAAAGATGCACCTCGCCTCCTGCTGCTGCATACCTCTCGGCAATAGCGCCGGCACAATAAAGTCTTGTCTCTCCCCGGTCCACGATCACATCGGGGTTGGCACAAACCATCGGTAAGCCGCGTGCAACGCCGTCCGAAATCCTATCGTCGTAATCTTCCGGCCCTTCGGTCGTGTCGTCATCTAATCCAGAGCAAAGGATAAAATCGGCTTTCGGCAGTGGTATGCGCTCGATTTCAAATTCGGCGAATAAATCTTCATCCCGTAATGGACCGATATGATGGCATTTCGTGCCAAAATTTCCAGTTCGCATCCCCTCGATGGTCGCGTCTCCTGAAGTTACAATCAAATCATGGGTATCCGTTGGCGCACCCATGGTTTGAAGTTGCCGCGCTGTCGAAAAATCTGGGCGCGGCGCGTTGGTTAGGAGAGAAACGATTCCGCCGTGCGCGCGGAAATCACGCAACCCCGAGATCGCCCCTTTATGCGGTGTTACGCCATCATGATAGCATCCCCACAAATCGCATAACACGGCATCATAACGGTCCGCGATGTCTGCGAGTGAAGAGATGATTTCGGTCATGTTATGCAATCGCCCTACGGTTCACGAGGTTGTTGTAGTCCGTTGCTACTTGCGTAGTCAGTGCGCCGACTTCAAATGAATGCGGGCCAATCTCTGCCACCGGCGCTACCTCCGCAGCAGTTCCGCATAAGAAGCATTGCTCAAAGCCATCCAACTCATCGGGCATGATATGCCGTTCGGTTACTGGGATTTGGCGGTCTTTTAAAAGCCCAATAACGGTTCGGCGTGTGATGCCATCCAAGAAACAATCTGGTGTCGGTGTATGGACTGCGCCATCTTTGACGAAAAAGATGTTTGCGCCGGTTGCCTCGGCAACGTAACCGCGATGGTCCAGCATCATCGCATCCGTGTAGCCTTTCGCTTCGGCTGCATGCTTTGAAAGTGTACAGATCATGTACAGCCCAGCCGCTTTTGCCTCAAACGGCGCGGTGTTCGGAGCAGGGCGCTGCCATTCCGCAATATCGAGTTTAATACCCTTCATTGAATCAGGGCCAAACATTGCAGGCCATGGCCATACCGCGATTGCAACATGGATTTTATTATGTTGAGCCGAAACTGCCATCATCTCTGATCCGCGCCATGCTACTGGGCGCACATATGCGTTTTCATGCCCCGAAGCCGCGAGAGTTTCGAGCTTAGCCGCCTCAATCTCGTCAATCGTATAAGGAATTTCAAAACCAAGAATTTTAGCAGAATTGAAAAGGCGCTCGGTATGTTCACGGCTTTTGAAAATTTCACCGCTGTATGCGCGTTCCCCTTCGAAGACTGAACTGGCGTAGTGCAGCCCATGCGTTAGCACGTGGATTTTTGCGTCCCGCCAGTTTATCAATTCCCCATTGAACCAAATTTGACCGTCGCGGTCATCGAATGGAATAATCTCCATGTCCCAATATCCATGTCTCGAGTTGCTATCTTGCGCTGGCAGGCCACTAAATGCGCTTTTTCTTGCTTTAGAGCTATCGGTCGGATACATTTATGTCAACGTCGCTGACATAAATTGTGATCCATGCCCGACATGACCGCATCAAAAATGCCCTTGTTCATTGCCTGTGATGACGAGGAGCACGACGGCCCTAGCGAAAGAGCATTGCGTGAAGGCGCCGAATTGATGTTTTTTGGCTATCGGTCGTTTACGCAAGATCCCGATAAAATTCTTTCTGAGCTTGACTATGGAAGAGCACATCATCGGGCACTTCATTTTATTGGAACGCAGCCCGGTCTTAGTGTCGCCGAATTACTGGACATTCTAGATGTTACGAAGCAGTCATTAGCGCGTGTGTTAAAACCTTTGATTGATGATGGTCTGGTTGAACAGCGTGTTGGTGAAAATGATCGGCGACAGCGACTTTTGTTCCTTACAAATGATGGCGTTGCCTTTGAAGAACGTTTATCCGCTCCTCAACGTGCGCGACTTACTCGCGCGTTTCGAGAAGCTGGCCCGGAAGCGGTTGAGGGGTTCCGCTTTGTCTTGGAGTTGATGATGGACGAAGAACAACGCAAACAAGCACTCACCGTCATCGCCGGAGCGAAACCGTTATGAGAGATGCGCCCCATATCCTTGTCGTCGATGATGACTCGCGCATTCGCGGGTTATTAAAAAAATATCTGTCAAATAATGGATATACCGTCAGCGAAGCCCGAGATGCGGATCACGCACGGCGCTTGCTGAGTGGGCTGTCCTTTGACCTGCTCGTAATCGACGTGATGATGCCCGGTGAAGATGGATTTTCACTCACGAAAGCGATCCGCCAAACGATGGATACCCCGGTTATTTTGCTGACTGCACGTGGGGATGCCGAGGATCGGATCGAAGGACTAGAGGTTGGAGCCGATGATTATCTGCCTAAGCCTTTTGAACCTCGCGAACTTTTGTTGAGAATTTCCGCAATCTTGCGCCGTTCGGCGGAACCAGTGGATGAAGATGAGTCGCCAACACCACCCAAAACCTTGTCTCTTGGTGTTTGCCGATATGATTTGACACGCGGTGAGCTTTGGCGCGGTGAGGAGTTAATCCGTCTGACAACTGCTGAATCCGCCATGATGCGTTTAATGGCGCGAGAAGCGGGTGAAGCAGTATCGCGAACAGCTCTTTTGGCTGAGGTAGGTGGTAACGACGAACCTAGCGCCCAAGAGCGCGCCATTGACGTGCAGGTCACGCGCTTGCGTCGAAAAATTGAAGAAAACCCTCGGATTCCTCGCTACCTCCAGACGGTAAGAGGCGCGGGATACATGCTTGCCCCAGATTGATTGCTAAGACTGTGTTGCATGTTTGGATAGAATACTTTTAGTCTTAAAATATGTGAATCTTAGGCATGGCTTCGCAGAACATATGGTTTGCGAAGAGAGCTAGCGTGATTTTCAGGGGTGCTTAGTGTTTCAACGGTTAATTTCGGATCCACAATACGAACGGCATCGCGTGCTGTTCGTTTTGATAGCCGTAATTTTAATTCCTGTGGTTTGTGCTGGATGGCTCAGTGGATTTAAATTGTACGCCTTTCCATTTGGTACTTTTCTTGTTGGTTTGATTGTCCCCCTTGTACTTATCGTGATTGCGTTTGTTGCTCCTAATTCTTCCGAAGAAGAACCGGAAGAAATATGATGGATCAATCTCGCTTCGCTGACAGCATGCTAGGCCAATTCATTAGAGTTGGCGGTGCGGTATCAGCGCTCGTAGTTGTTGGTTCTATCCTTTCTGGATTCGGTATTTCAGCCTTTTATTTGAGTATCTTGTTTATAATCGCCGGTTTATTAACAGCGGTGATTTTTTCAAATAAAGCTGCTTTGCCGCTCGCTTCCAGTTCAGGTGTACTCTTCAGTATCGAGGCACTTTCTGCATTTGGCCTGTTTGGTATTGCAGGAGCAGTCTTTGCATTTGGTCATGATGGTCTTGCTGTGATGATTGGATTGGCAGCTGGGATTGTTTTGAGTTTATTTTTTGTAGCTCCAAAGCTCAGTGCAATCTCTGTTTCGACTTTGCCGGACTTTATGAATGTTCGGTATGGAAGCGAAGTGTTGCGTGTTTTGGTGCTGGTGACCATTTCACTTGTATCGGTACTCTTCATAGCGGCTCAGTTGGTGGCGTGTGGATTGATCGCCAGTCAGATTCTAGAAATAGCACCAATAGGTGGAATTCTGGTTGGTGCAATTTCTATTGTTGCCGTCGCTGTTCCCCTCCGAAAGATCATCTGTAGTAAAGCTCAGATTTTGTTGGCCATACTTGCTATCGTCGGCGGATTGATGGCTGCAGTCTTTATGCTTGAAAGTGTGACGGGTATTGTCGTTCCGCACTTTGCATACGGAGGGCTTTTGACAGACGCAAGTGCAGCCGAAACTTTGTTGGGTATAAATCCGCATCTTGCGCGCCCTGGTGGAGCTATAGGCTATTCGGGAATGCTCGCGTTGATCTTTTGTCTCGCCGTCGGAACGGCGGTTATGCCTCATACACTTCGGCGCGCTTTTATTCGGGGTTCAGGGTCAACTTCAAGGACTATACTTAGATTTGGTTTGATATTTTTTGTTGTTTTAGCGACGGCACTTCCAGCAATTGGGGTCTTGGCGCGTGTAGAGTTTTTTGCGTTATTTACATCTTCAAAAGATACAATTCCATTAGATGCGATCCCAAACTCTTTGTTAGTCGGTGCAAAAGTTTGCGGCGATGCATTGGAAATGATTGCGACTGCATGTGCGGCGAAAGGATACGGTAACGGCATTCCAGTTACTGCGTTATCTGTGGCCCCTGAAGCGATGTTGCTCGCCTTGCCTTCACTCATATCGGTATCGGATTGGTTGCTCGCATTATTATCGCTTGTCTGCTTGTCAGTTGCAGTAATCGCGGGAGCAAGTGCAGCGCATTGTCTTGCGCTATCGTTCGCCAGTCGCGCCCTTGCCAGTGAGACACCTCAGATTATGAGTGTTGTCATTCTTACTGTAACCAGCATTGCTGGCGTTCTTGCCGCCACATCGGGAGTTGGTCTTATTAATTTTGCTGCTTGGGCTTACTCGCTGATTGCGGCTGCATTGATTAGTCCTTTGATGCTTGGTCTTTGGTGGCAACGAACAAATGCCAATGGAGCAATTTCCGGCCTCATCGTTGGGTTTGTCCTCACAGCAATTTATATCTTTAATTCCCATTGGGGCTTTGACCTCAAGGTTGGAAGCGGAGATGAGTGGCAGTGGTTTGGTTTGTCGTCTCTGATGGCTGGAACTTTTGGCATCGTGTTTTCGGTCATAGCTACTGTGCTGGTTTCGCTTATTGGGCCAAAACCGAAACCGTCACAGCTTGCATTTCTTCAACCGAATACGGAGCTTTCTACAACAGCTCCTGAAGTACTGGAATAAGCGGAAGGTCCGCGGCTGGCATCGGGTAATCGCGTAACGCTTCAGGCTTAACCCATTTCAAAGTCTGTCCTTCGCGGGGTTGGGCAATCCCGTCCCATTTCCGGCACACCCAAAGCGGCATCAACAAGTGAAAATCTTCGTAGCTGTGTGAGGCAAATGATAAAGGTGCGAGGCAAGAAGCCTCTGTATCGATACCCAGCTCTTCTTTCAGTTCGCGTATCAATGCCTGTTCTGGCCGTTCACCTTGATCGACCTTACCGCCGGGAAATTCCCATAACCCGGCCATTGCCTTACCTTCAGGTCGCTGTGCCAGTAGAACCCGTCCATCAGGGTCCACCAAAGCAACGGCAACGACCAGAAGTGTTTTCATTGGAGTGTCTCGTTTAGTTTCATTGCGGTTGGATTGGTCGCACATATCAGCTTCGGTAGTCCGCATTGATCCTAATGTACGCATAGGTCAAATCACAGGTCCAAACCGTCGCCTGGCCGCTGCCGATTCCTACATCTGCCGAGACGACCAAGTCTTGTGCGCGCATATAGGCGGCGCCATCTTCTTCGCGGTAACTATCCGCGACCCAGCCTTTTTCTGCGACAAGAATGTCACCGAACTTAATTGTCAGCGCATCTCTGTCGGCTTTCTCGCCAGACTTTCCAACAGCCATTACTATCCGACCCCAATTCGGGTCTTCACCAGCAAAAGCGGTTTTCACGAGCGGCGAATTTGCGATGGAGAGCGCAATCTTCTTGGCGGAGGCATCTGTTTCTGCCCCGGTTACTTTGACTTCAATAAACTTCGAAGCTCCTTCACCGTCACGAACCACTTGGTGTGCAAGATCTTGAAGCAGTTTGTTCAGCGCGGTACGAAAATCAGTTAATCGCGCATCTTTAGCGTCCTCAATGCGCGAATGATTTGCTTTGCGAGTAGCTCCCAGTAGCAATGTATCTGATGTAGACGTATCGCCGTCGACAGTTACAGCGTTAAAGCTGATTGCTGTTCCTTCATTAAGTAAAGTCTGTAAAGCGGCCTGACCGATATTCGCATCGGTAGCAGTGAAGGCGAGCATTGTTGCCATATCCGGGGCAATCATGCCTGAACCTTTGGCCATACCGCTAATCGTGATCGTCTCGCCGTCGATTTCGCATTGAGTGCTCGCGGTTTTTGGAAACGTATCAGTTGTCATTATAGCTGCAGCTCCTTGGCTCCAGCCGTTTGCATCTAGGGTGTTAGCGAGCTTCTCAATCACGGCCTCGATTTTTTGGTGCGGAAGGCGTTCACCGATAACGCCTGTGGAAGCGACAAAGACACGTTCCGGCTGAATGCCCAAGGCTTCCGCAGTACCGACCGCCATTGCTTTTGTGCTTTCTTCCCCTGCAGATCCGGTGAAGGCATTTGAATTTCCGGCATTGGCAATCACACCGAGAGGTTCGCTTGATTCCGTCAACTGCGATAATGCTTTTTCGCACCACAAGACTGGCGCGGAGCGTGTTGATGATTTCGTAAATACGCCTGCAATTGTGCTGCCGGAATCTAATTTCATCATCATAACATCGTCGCGCCCGGTGTATCGCACCTCTGCGGTAACCGCAGAAAGTGTGACCCCAGAGATCGGAAGAATGTGGGGTAGTGTTTTCGGAGCGAGCGGTGAAACGGTCGCATCCTCACCTTTTATTGCTGCCAGTGCCGCTTTCGTTGCCGCCAGCTCTTGCTGGATATTTTCAAGGTCGCTCATGGTGTTCTTTCGTTTATCCGTTCGATCACTGTTCTAACGATGATTCTCGCGATCTGTCACGTCTGCGTGCTATAAGAGGGGATGCATTGACGTTTACGTAATGGACAGTCAAATCAACCTGTACTAGATATCTTCGACTCTGTAGAAGGACGTACCATGCCTCACCCCGTAGATGTCCATGTTGGAAAGCGAATTCGCACACGTCGCTGGATGTTGGGTCAAACCCAACAACAGATCGCTGACGCAGTTGGAGTAAAATTTCAACAAGTGCAGAAATACGAAACCGGTGCAAACCGGGTGTCTGCTAGTCGTTTGTTCGAAATTTCAAAAGCGCTTAATATCCCAGTCTCTTTCTTTTTCGAAGAGCTTGATAACGACGAGACTGATTCAAATAATGCCACCATGGTGTCGGTAGGATCTACACTCGTAGATGAAGACGGCATTGGTATAGAGCAATTCTCGGACAAAGAAGCGCTTGCATTCTTGCGCCATTACTATCGCTTAGATGAAGAACCGCGCCGGCGTTTGTTTGAATTGGCTCGTTCTTTAACCAAGGTTGCTTGATAAGGCCTATTCCATCTGTGAAGTAGATTTTGGCGGCGAGATACGCCGCTAATCACATCAAAGGTGAAGAATCCGCTTTCCTTCGCAAGCGCAGCATGAAATACGCAGATGTCATCGACCCGTATCGGTTTTACCGGTTCGGTTCCGCCTTAAAGAGAAGGACGCACAGATGGCCATCCGCGATGCCCTCACATTTGATGATGTTCTACTCGTGCCTGCTGAGAGCGCGATCATCCCGTCTGAAGCCGATACGAGCACGCATGTAACTAAAAGCATTGCACTGAATATCCCGCTCCTTTCTTCGGCAATGGACACGGTGACTGAGTTTGAGATGGCGATTGCTATGGCTCAGGCTGGCGGTATGGGGGTCATTCACCGCAATCTTGATATTGTGGAGCAAGCGCGGCAGGTGGGCCGTGTTAAGCGCTTTGAGCAAGGTATCGTCTACAAACCGATTACTTTGTCTCCTGATCAAACGTTAGCCGACGCCCGAATCCTTCAAGAAGAGCATGGTATTAGCGGTTTTCCGGTAATTGATCGTGAGAGCCATAAGTTGCTTGGGATTCTGACCAACCGCGATATGCGTTTTACAGATGATCCGGCAACGCTTGTTTCTGATATGATGACTAAGGACAATCTGGCGACAATCCGCGAGCCGGTCGATCATGTAGAAGCCAAGCGTTTGCTTCAGTCGCGGCGTATCGAAAAACTGATTGTTGTTGATGCTGAGGGCAAATGTATTGGCCTGATGACTGTGAAAGACATTGAGAAATCTCAGATCAACCCAAATGCTACCAAAGACGAGTTAGGCCGCCTCCGTGTTGCTGCGGCTTCCACTGTAGGCGACAATGGTTTTGAACGCTCAGCGGCGCTTATTGAGGCTGGTGTTGACTTGCTGGTCATTGATACCGCGCACGGTCACTCAAAGTCCGTGAGTGCTGCGGTTGAGGCCATAAAAAAGCATTCTAACTCAGTTCAGGTTGTCGCCGGAAACGTCGCAACAGCCGAGGCAACGAAAGCTTTGATCGGGGCTGGTGCGGATTGTGTCAAAGTTGGCATTGGACCGGGTTCTATCTGTACAACGCGCATTGTTGCAGGGGTTGGTGTTCCTCAACTAACCGCTATTCTTGATTGCGCAGAAGAGGGTGCAAAGTCCGGCGTTCCTGTCATTGCAGATGGGGGGATAAAATTCTCCGGTGATCTTGCGAAAGCCATTGCTGCGGGAGCGCATTGCGCGATGATCGGGTCAATGCTCGCGGGGGTGGATGAAGCCCCCGGCGATGTGTTTGTCTATCAAGGCCGTAGCTATAAAGCCTATCGCGGAATGGGAAGCGTTGGGGCTATGGCGCGCGGTTCTGCGGACCGTTATTTCCAGAAAGACGTTCAAGATACGATGAAACTTGTGCCCGAAGGTATTGAGGGGCAAGTGCCCTATAAAGGGCCTGTGGGTTCGATCCTGCATCAGTTGGTAGGCGGATTACGCGCAGCGATGGGCTACACTGGAGCGGAAACCATCGATCAAATGCGAACCGGCTGTGATTTCGTGAAAATCACCGGTGCAGGGCTTCGCGAAAGCCACGCTCATGACGTGACCATCACGCGAGAGAGTCCAAACTATCGAATGGGGTCGTAAACTTTAAGGTCGGATATACGCCCAGCCCTCCTTTTGAAGCTCGACAAGCTCGACAACGCCTGACTGGACCATTTCGGCTTCGTCGATCAATTCGATAGTCTTTTTGATCTTTTTACTCATAGCAGCATGGGTATTACCGCAGGCCGCAAAGCTGATATTCGGCAATTCCAATGACATCGTTGCTATTCGGTCGGCAACAGGTGACGTGTCCGCGCGCAGCATATGGAGGCCGGGACCATAGGCAACGATACGGATTTCAACCTCTTCGCCTATTTCATCGTAATATTTCTGCATGTTGGCCGCATTATTGAGTGCCATATTCATTCGAACCGGATCGTTGTCATCAACGTGGATCGCGACTTGAGTTGGCTTTTCAGTATTTGCCTGAGCAAAAAATGCGAGTGCGAAAACAGCCGTAACCGCAAGAGCGATTGATTTGAAAAAAGTCATGGTTTCCTCCGTATTTTTTGCATCATACGTGCGATTTGGCGGTAATTTTCATCAGAAGCGCGTGATTTCCTCATGCACACTGGTTTTCCATCGTTCAACAAAGTCCAAAGTCACCAACAGTTCTCAGAGTGAAGCCTTTACGAAGGTACATGTAAAGCGCGATGAGGGTGCGATGTCTTTACGTGCTTGATAACTGGAGTGTAGCAGCAGATGTCGTAACGTCATTATGGTCGTGAAATGTGGCCGCATGTTCTTCATTATTTGACCGCCGCGCCCAGCGCCGTTAGGTCTCCGCAACCAATCCTGAGGATAAGCCAATGACTGAACTGCGCGATGCTGCGATGACCTCGAAAGCCTGGCCCTTCGAAGAAGCGCGAAAATTGGTCAAACGCTATGCGAAAGCGCCCCCTGAGAAGGGCTATGTGCTGTTTGAGACGGGCTACGGTCCATCGGGCCTTCCCCATATTGGAACCTTCGGTGAAGTCGCACGCACAACGATGGTGCGCCGTGCTTTTGAGGCCTTGTCAGATATTCCAACAAAATTGGTTTGTTTCTCTGACGATATGGATGGAATGCGTAAGGTTCCTGAGAATGTGCCGGACCCGGAACAACTCACGGAGCATATGCATAAGCCCCTGACGGATGTGCCGGACCCGTTCAAAGAGTTCGACAGCTTTGGCAATCATAACAATGCAATGCTCCGCCGGTTTCTTGATACTTTTGGTTTCGAGTACGAATTTGCCAGTGCCACCGATTACTACAAAAACGGTAAGTTCGATGGGATGTTGCTGCGTGCCGCTGAGCGCTATGATGATGTAATGGCGGTTATGCTGCCTTCTCTGCGTGAAGAACGGCAAAAGACATATTCGATTTTCCTGCCGATATCTCCCACGACAGGCCGCGTTCTCTATGTGCCGATGAAAGAGGTCAATGCGGGCGACGGAACGATTACCTTCGAGGATGAAGACGGCACGGATGTTACGATGCCAGTCACCGGCGGGAATGTGAAACTTCAATGGAAGCCTGATTTCGGGATGCGCTGGGCGGCTCTTGATGTTGATTTCGAGATGTACGGGAAGGATCACTCCACAAATACGCCAATCTACGACAAGATTTGCCGTGTTTTGGGCGGGAAGGCTCCCGAGCATTTTACCTATGAGCTTTTCTTGGATGACCAAGGACAGAAGATATCCAAATCTGCAGGGAATGGCCTGTCTGTAGATGAATGGCTGACGTATGCGCCGTCGGAGAGCCTCGGTTATTTCATGTTCCAAAAGCCGAAAACGGCAAAGCGCTTGTATTTTGATTCAATCCCGAAGGCGATGGACGAATATCATCAGCAGTTGCGCGCCTTTCCGGATCAGGAGTTGACCAAGCAGTTGGCGAATCCGGTTTGGCATATGCATCGGGGCCAGCCACCCGCCAGCGATATGGATGTCTCGTTCTCAATGTTGCTGAATCTCGCGAGTGCAGCGGGCGCGGAAAATAAAGACCAGATGTGGGGATTTATCCGCAAATATGCACCTGATGCGACGCCGGAAACCCATCCGGGGTTGGATGAAGCCGCAGCGGGAGCCGTGCGCTATTATAATGATCATGTTTTGCCGACAAAAACACGCCGCGCTCCATTCGCTCAAGAAGCACGTGCGCTCAGTGATTTAAGAGATCGTTTGGCGGCTGTGCCTGAAGGGCAGAGTGGGGAGGAGCTTCAGCAAGTCGTCTATGATGTCGGTAAAGAGCACGAATTTGAAAACCTTCGCGATTGGTTCAAAGCGCTCTATCAGGTATTGCTAGGGCAAGATGCGGGACCACGGTTTGGGAATTTCATCGAACTGTATGGTGTTTCTGAAACTGTCGCTTTGATTGATGAGTCTTTGGCTTGATATGAATAGGTTTCGGTTTGTATTCTTTTCCAAGTCTACAAGCCGATTAAGCCGTCACCACTTCGAAATATCTCGGTGAGCACGCAGTACCTATAGGGAAAATTTTCCAGTTGATAAAACTTCAACGTGACAATTGGTTTTTTCTCTGCCTACCATTGCATCATGAGTGGTGAGGCGAAAAATAGCTGGCGGGCTTCGCTGTTGCCGGTGGCTACAGTCATCACGGCAATTGTAGTCATTTGGTATATCGCTGCGGCTTGTCTGAATTTTGCGTGGGAACAGGATCAATCCGAACGCGCCGTGCAAAAGGGTTCTGAACCCGCCACGTTTTCCCAAATGCTCAATAACACGATGAGCCAAAAGCGCCCGGTGTTGCCTGCGCCGCATCAGGTCGGGCAAGAACTTTGGAAGACGACGGTAGAGAAGAAAGTCACTTCAAAACGCAGCCTTGTCTATCATGGCTGGATTACGCTCTCAGCGACATTGCTTGGTTTTTTGTTTGGGACGATCCTTGGAATGCTGCTCGCTGTGGGAATTGTCTACAACAAGGCAATGGATATGAGTGTGATGCCTTGGGTCATTGCCTCTCAGACAATCCCGATTCTCGCGATTGCCCCGATGATTATCGTTGTACTGAATGCGGTGGGCGTGAGCGGCTTGTTGCCGAAAGCACTGATTTCAACCTACCTCTCGTTCTTCCCGATTGTTGTAGGGATGGTCAAAGGGCTTCGTAGCCCTGATGCCATGCAGCAAGATTTAATGCGGACCTATAACGCTAGCGGATCGCAGGCTTTTTGGAAACTGCGCTTGCCTGCTTCAATGCCGTATCTTTTTACGTCAATGAAGGTTGCCGTGGCAGCGAGCCTTGTTGGAGCGATCGTCGGTGAGCTACCCACCGGGGCGGTTGCTGGTCTTGGTGCACGGCTCTTGGCAGGGAGTTACTACGGGCAGACCATACAGATTTGGAGTGCACTCTTTGCGGCGGCGATTCTAGCGGGAACGCTTGTCGCGATTGTTGGGATGATAGGGCGGTTGGTTGAGCGGCGTATGGGGATGGCGCGATGAACTGGCTCCTCATCATAGGCGCTATCGCCTTTTGGCTGGCGGCTTGGGCGTTGAATATCTGGCTGTCGAATAGATATCCCAGAAATCGGTTTGTGCAGTTGTTTGTCCCAGTTTCATTCGGGGTGACTTTGCTTGTTCTCTGGGAAGGGATTGCGCGCGGGGCTAACGTGCCTATCGTCTTGTTGCCTCCGCCGTCGATGATTTGGGAGCGGATCACGAACTCACTACCCATCCTGCAAGAAGATTTCATCCAAACTTTCGTAAAGTCGGCGTTACGCGGGTACGTCTTAGGCTGTGGCGCGGCGTTCCTGATCGCACTTGCGATTGATCGCTCGCCGTTTTTACAACGCGGGTTGGTTCCGGTCGGAAACTTTGTTGCTGCGCTTCCAATTATCGGAATTGCGCCAATCATGGTGATGTGGTTCGGATTCGACTGGCATTCAAAAGCTGCCGTTGTCATCGTAATGTGCTTTTTCCCTATGCTGGTGAACACCGTTGAAGGGCTGAAAGCGAGCGAGTCCATGCAACGGGATTTGATGCACACGTATGCTGCAGGGTATTGGCAAAGGTTGTTTAAGTTGCGATTGCCTGCCGCAGCCCCATTTATTTTCAATGGTCTGAAGATCTGTTCAACCCTTGCGCTAATCGGGGCAATCGTTGCAGAGTTCTTTGGTACGCCTTTGGCCGGAATGGGTTTTCGCATTTCGACCGAGGTTGGAAAGATGAATATCGATATGGTTTGGGCTGAAATCGCTATAGCGGCGCTGGCTGGATCGGTGTTCTATGGAATTGTAAGTTTGATCGAGCGGGCTGTGACGTTCTGGCATCCATCGATGAGGCGTTAGATCTAAAACGGTAAAGGGGAAAGTGATGAAATTTAGCACAATTGCACTCGCAGGAGCGCTGGCACTGTCGAGTGCAGCGGTGAATGCTGCTGATAAAGTGACGCTGCAACTCAAGTGGGTTACGCAAGCTCAATTTGCTGGCTATTACGTTGCTGCTGATCAGGGCTTTTATAAAGATGAAGGCCTTGATGTAGAGATCAAACCCGGCGGCCCTGATATCGCGCCTGCTCAGGTTCTCGTAGGCGGCGGTGCTGACGTTATTATTGATTGGATGCCTTCGGCGCTTGCGACCCGCGAAAAAGGTGTTCCTGTCGTCAACATTGCTCAGCCGTTTAAGTCTTCAGGGATGATGCTGACGTGCCGGAAAGATACCGGCATCAAATCGGCGGATGACTTCAAAGGTAAGACGCTGGGTGTTTGGTTCTTCGGCAATGAATATCCGTTTCTTTCGTGGATGAGCAAACTCGGCATTCCGACCGATGGTTCAGCGGGTGGTGTGAAAGTCCTTAAGCAAGGCTTTAACGTTGATCCTATTCTGCAAAAGCAAGCTGATTGCGTCTCGACGATGACGTATAATGAGTATTGGCAGATTATTGATGCGGGCCTTGATGCGGATGAATTGATCACGTTCAAATATGAAGACGAAGGCGTCTCGACTCTGGAAGATGGTATTTACGTCTTGGAAGACGCGCTTGCCGATGAGGCATTTCAGGACAAAATGGTCCGCTTTGTACGTGCGAGCATGAAGGGCTGGAAATGGGCGGAAGAAAACCCTGATGAGGCCGCTGAAATCGTTCTCGATAATGATGCTTCCGGTGCGCAAACTGAGGAGCACCAAAAGCGTATGATGGGCGAGATTGCGAAGCTAACGGCAGGGTCGAACGGTGCGCTTGATTTCCGTGATTACTCCCGTACCGTTATCTCTTTATTGGATGGTGGTTCCGACCCTGTGATCACAAAAGCGCCTGAAGGGGCTTGGACGAGCATAATCACCGATAAAGCGCTGTAACAATAATGGCCTTTGCACGTGCAAGGGCCGCTTGTTTTTTCTACGTAGGCCTCGCATTCTGTGCGGGGCCAATTTTTTAAAGGTTATTCCATGTCTAATCTCCACGTCGTCGACCATCCGTTGATCGAGCATAAGCTGACATTGATGCGTAAAAAGGATGCTTCGACGGCGAGTTTTCGTCGTTTGCTGCGAGAGATTTCGATGTTGTTGGCCTATGAGGTTCTACGCGATTTACCGATGGAGATCGTGGATATCGAAACCCCTGTCTCCCCGATGAAAGCGAAGAAAATTCAAGGCAAGAAGGTATGCTTTGTCTCAGTTTTGCGTGCCGGTGACGGGTTGTTGCAAGGATTGCTAGATTTGGTTCCTGTGGCTCGGGTGGGGCATTTGGGAATGTATCGCGATCACAAAACCCTCGAGCCGGTTTGGTATTACAACAAACTTCCCGACAAGATGGGCGAGCGCGTAACGGTGGTTGTTGATCCGATGCTGGCGACGGGTGGGTCTGCGGCAGCGGCGGTGACTGAAGTCCAAAAATCAGGCGCTAAAGACGTGCGTTTCCTCGCACTGGTTTCTGCGCCGGAAGGGTATCAACGGTTTGCTGAAGAACATCCTGATGTGCCGGTCTATACCGCGGCTTTGGATGAGAAACTAAACGAGAAAGGGTATATTGTTCCCGGTCTTGGTGATGCTGGCGACAGGTTGTTTGGCACGAAGTAAACCGATAGCGAATGGTCGGTTGGGTGATGGCCGACACAAAAGTCGATTGCGGCCAAAGCAAAAGTCAGATTAGCGTGAAACCTGACATTGTTTGACGAGGCCGCGTCCATGACTGTTCATATCGAATCCAGTGATTTTTCCAAAATCCGTGCGGGATATGATGCCGATCCCGCACGTTCTTATTCTTTGAATAAATCGGCGTATACCGAATCTCGGTGGGCGGATGTTGATCGCGATGCGATCTTTCGCCGGTCTTGGCAATGGGTTTGTCATATCGAAAAGCTCCGTGATCCCGGCAGTTATGTTGTTGTGAGTGTCGCTGAACAACCCGTTGCGGTGCTTCGTGATCGGGAAGGGCAGTTGCGCGCCTTTTATAACGTGTGCAAGCACCGCGCTCATGAATTGCTGAGCGGTGAGGGGCAAATTAGCCGGATTATGTGTCCGTATCATGCGTGGACATATCGGCTTGATGGCCAGCTTGTTCGCGCGCCCGAGACGGAGAACCTGAAAGACTTTGATGTCAATGATGTCTGTCTCGATGCGATTCAAGTCGAAGAGTTTTGTGGGTTCGTTTATGTCAATCTCGACCCGACTGCTGTGCCTCTGGCC
>CALKBI010000007.1 GCA_937990185.1 uncultured Neomegalonema sp.
CGCGATGCTCTCCGCGGTCTACGAAGGCTCGCTGGTTGATATGGACAATGCCCTCAAGATCGAGGCGCGTTGGTTTACCTCGGTCCTCATGGACCCGCGTTCATCGGCCATGATCCGCTCGCTCTTCGTGAACAAGCAAGCCATCGAAAAGGGCGCGCGTCGTCCGGATGTCCCCGATCAGAAAGTTAAATCTGTCGGCATCATTGGTGCTGGTATGATGGGGGCAGGTATCGCGTTTGTCTCCGCCCGTGCGGGTATTGATGTCGTGTTGGTTGATCGGGATCAGGAAAGTGCGGATCGCGGACGGGCTTCAGTTGAAGCCATTCTTGATAAAGGCGTGAAACGCAAAAAAGTCACTGAGGATCAGAAAAACGAAATCCTCGCGCGGGTCACTGCGACTCCTGATTATGACAAGATGTCAGGCTGCGATTTGATTGTTGAGGCGGTCTTCGAAGATCCGAAAATCAAGGCGACTGTTACGCAAGCGACCGAGGCGGTTATTCCCGAAGATGCGATTTTCGCGACCAATACGTCGACTCTGCCTATTACAGGGCTGGCAGAAGCCTCAAAGCGGCCTGAACAGTTTATTGGTATCCATTTCTTCTCACCAGTTGAGAAGATGATGCTGGTCGAAATCATCAAAGGTGAGAAGACGGGTGATGTAGCGGTGGCTAAGGCTCTCGACTTCGTTCGCCAAATTAAGAAGACGCCGATTGTCGTCAATGATGCTCGCTTCTTCTATGCAAATCGCTGCATCATTCCATATCTCAATGAAGCGATGACGATGGTGAATGAAGGCGTGAAGCCTGCACTGATTGAAAATGCGGCGAAGCATATTGGAATGCCGGTTGCTCCCTTGCAATTGACCGATGAGACATCGTTAGAGCTTGGCCATCGGATTATGTCGGCTACGAAAGTACAGATGGGTGATGCGTATGAAGGAACGGGCGCTGATGATGTGATCATCAAAATGTTCGAAGAGCAGGGCCGTGCCGGACGTAAGAATGGTAAGGGCTTTTATGATTACGATGAGAAGGGCAAACGACAAAAACTGTGGCCTGATCTCGCAACTCATTTCCCTGTGTCGGATGATCAGCCCGATGTTGAGGAAGTGAAAAATCGGCTTATTCTTTCTCAGGTCTTGGAAGCTATTCGTGCGAAAGAAGAGGACGTGCTGGTTGATATTCGTGAAGGCGATGTTGGTGCAATTTTGGGTTGGGGCTTTGCGCCTTGGTCCGGTGGGCCTCTCTCATGGGTCGATCTGACCGGTCCAGCTGAGGTCGTTGCGATGTGTGATGCCTTGGAACAGAAATATGGCGAGCGCTTTAAAGCACCTGATCTGCTGAAGGATATTGCTGCCAAGGGCGACACGTTTTACGGACGTTTTCAGCCTAAACAGGCTGCGGCTTGATTGAATCAATCTCTGATTGATGCGAGTGTATCAGGAGGCGCACAGGTAACCTTGCGTCTTCCTTAAATAATACTAATAATATACAACCGCTGGCCTTTTCGCTTTTCCTTTCCGCCAGGCTCACTTTACAAATTTAGGGAACTGCGCTGTGAGCGCAAAAATGCGGTGGCTGTTTCAATGCTACCCTCACCTACATGCTGTGGAGGAATACATGGGTTTTCGATTGAGAGCGGCAACGACCGTTTTTTTGACAACGACGGTTTTGGCTACGTCAACTATGGCGCAAGAATTTGAGCTGAATCGTCTCTTTGTCTTAGGCGACAGCTTGAGTGATGGCGGCACGTATACGCAATCTTCGGCGGTCGTGCTGGGAAACCAAAATCTTACTTTACCACCTGACCAGCAAATCAATATTCCAACAGACCCGAATTTCCGTTTCAGATTTACAGATAACCAACCAGACGGATCGAGTCGGACTTATGCTGAAGGTCTGGCGGAGCGTCTTGGCATTGACCTTCAACCTAACCTGATTACGGGTGTCCCTATTGCAGCGGGGACGCCGTTTGCGAATGACATACCCGTTGGCGGAACAAACTTTGCGCAAGGTGGTTCTCAAGTCGATTTAGATTCACCTAATCAAAATCAGCCGTTGTTTTCGGGTGGACCGACACCAACGGCTATCGGTGTGACACAAACGCCTGTTTCTGAACAAGTGACACGGCTTCTCAATACCGTCGACCAGTTCAACAGTGAGGATTTGATTATCCTCTGGGCAGGTAACAATGATGTCTTGAATAACGGGGGTAATATCTTAGCAGCGGCTGGTGCTGTTCAAGCGGGTATGCTGCCTCCGGCTGCTATTGGTGTCGCTCGAAACGATGCTTTAGACGCGATTGACACGGCAGCCGCAGCGTACATTGAGCAAGTTGATCGATTACAAGAGAGGGGTGCTACGAATATCGTCGTCGTAACAATCCCGGATGTCGGCGAAAATACACCTCTCGGAAATGTCCAGCTTGCTGACGGAGGAGCTGCCGAAGGGCGTGCAGGCTTTACAGAGCTGACGCAACGATTCAATGATGCCGTTGCGGGAGACCTTAGTGCGCGGAACGTCGCTGTTGTGGACTCGAACCGTCTGTTGCAAGCGGTGCTTGATAATCCGACGCAGTATGGATTTTCGGATGTGAACCAGCGCACGACGTTTCGATGCACCACGTCAGCGGTTCAGTGTATAGACGGGGAGAATACTAACCCACTTACAGATGGTCTCGCGCTCGTATTTGCTGATACGGTTCACCCGACTTCACAAGCTCAAGAGGTCTTTGCTGATGCAGCCTTTGCGGGCCTGATTGCTGCTACGCTAAACGGTGTCATTCCGGTATCGACATTGACCGCCATTCGCCAGCAAGCGGTCAGCCTTGATAACAGATTGAACCTCACTGCCGTTTACGAGGGAAGCAAAGACGGCGAACCAATCTATCGCGAAGTCGGTGACTTCGAAGTCTTTGCAGGTGGTGAAGTCGGTTTCTATTCGAGTGACAGCGAGCAAATCCGTCCCGGCCTGGATGCAACCACGCAGGTCGTCAAAATTGCGACTGATGTTGCCGTTGCAAAAGGAGTGACGGTTGGCGCTGGTATCAGCTTTGACCACGGTCAAGTTGATTTCGATGACAACCTCGGCAACATCGACTCCCGTCTCGTGATCGGTGCAGTTTACGGCGTCGCTGAAGTTATCAAAGGCGTCTACGTGAATGCTGCGCTCGGCTACGGGTATGTCGATGTTTTCGATATTAACCGGAACTTCCAACTCGGGACGTCACGCGAGAGCTATTCCGGCGATACGGAGGGCGAATATTTCCTTGCCAAAGTTGGATTCGGCGCAACGATCCCTGTTGGTATCCCGGGCCTTGTCGTAAACCCAAGTGTGGGCCTCACTTATGAGACCGTTGAGATCGACGGTTTTGATGAGAGCTTTGGAGCAGCGAGTCTTAGCTTTGGCGATTCCGAGTTTGAATCGGAACGCCTTACATTGGGGCTTGCAGGTTTCTATCGTCCTCCTGCTGCACCGGGTTGGACGTTCGGATTGCGCGGATCGTATGAGTATGACTTTAACGATGATCGTGTTGAGGTGACCTTCGGCCCCGATCAGGATCGTCTTGCGACATTGACTGCTCCGAGGCCCGATGGTCAATTTGGCTTCTTATCAGCGGTCATTGCGCGGGATATAACAGAGCATTCGCGGATCGCACTGCAAGGGTCAACTGTTGTCGGTCAAGATGGTATCAGCGGAATTGTTGGCGGCTTGACCTATAGTCATAAATTCTAACGAAATGATCTTGTTTGCAGTTTCAAAAGCCCCGGTCATTGCCGGGGCTTTTTTCGTTATGCGGGTAGTTTTCCATTAATTACGTATTCTAAAATATCAACGACTTGTGCTGGCTGTTCGGCAACAGCGAGTGCCGCCGCGTCTACTTCTTTTAGCGCATGGGCGTGTTCTTCTTGATGCAAAATCACCATTGGCTTGCCAAGTGCCGCTGCCATGCCTGCGTCAAAGGCCGCATTCCATTGTTTATATTTCTCGCCAAAGCGAACGACAACGATGTCGGCTTTTTCGATTAATGTGCGCGTCCTGATCGCGTTGAGCTGTGCCCCTTTGCGGTCATGCCAAAACTTGTTTGGCTCTGCTCCCATGATGGTGACACCGCAATCATCCGAGGCGGCATGGTCGGTAACAGGAGCGGAGAACGCAACGGGCAAGCCTTTGGCTTTTGTTCCGGCCTCAATTTCTTCACGCCAATCCGTGTGAATCTCGCCGCTGAGATAAACGTTCCAGCTCATATTGCTCTCTCCTTATTTTGTATAAAGGGAGTTAGCATGGCTACACTGAATTTAAACCCCAGCGGTTAGACCGCCATCCGTTTAGATGCTTCTTGGGCCGCAATCCAATCAGAAATATCCGATCCCATAGTGCCTTTGGTGCCGGGCGTCGGGAGCATGATGATGTTGCCTTGATTTTTTGAAGCGTCGCGGATCGTCTCGTTGCTATCGAGGACTTTGAAGAAATCGAGGATGACTTCGGCGGGCAAATCCATCTCGGGGGGTGCGACAGGCGTGCCGTCCCGATCAACGTAAGTGGGCGTTTTGACTTTTTGCGCTGATGGGCCTTCCCCGATTGTGCGTTCAACCCAACGGACGCCAATCTTGCCTTGCATCACCGCAATAGAGGCGGCGTTGCCTTCGGCAATTTCCATGCGAAAGCCCGCGATGGCCTTCGCTTTTAAAAGCGTACTTTCCGCTTCGGGGCGGGCTGCACCAACCATACGGACGCGGGTTGCATCGGCTTCGTGCTCAGCAGCGCGTCGACCCCATTCGGCTTCGCGAATGTTGTTGAGGGCTGTTTGCGTCGAGTGCGGTAGTTCGGGATCGTCAATAACCAGATCAACAATTTTTACGCCAAAGCCTTGCAGATGCTCGGCAACGGTGGACTCTACTTCTTGCTGGATGGTGATTTTGTCGTCGTAGATTTCCTGAAATTCCATCCGGTTTGCAGCAGACCGGAGAGCCGCAACAACGAGATTGACCATCTGTGCCACCGGCTCGTCACGTTCAAATGCAAAGCGCATCGCGTTGGTAACCTGAAATTGCAATGTTGCGGGCAGCTCGAAGACGAGATTGTCTTGCGACTTGATCTGCACTTGGACTTTTTGCGCGATAACATCAGTGGGGATAACTGCAGAGGTTACGGCAAACGGGCGCGGGATCGTGAAATGTACGCCGGTTTCAAGCATGGCAATTGGTTTTGTCCCTAGAAAAGTTATGACGTGAACGCGCTTTGGTGGGACAAAGTGGACGCAGGCAAGACCAAGAACAACAAGGAGTGCTGCGACGGTGATTATGATACCAATAGTAAGCATAGGACTCGCCCGATTCAGGATTTGTTTGCCATGATCTTGAGCGTTAATGGTGTCGAATTGGTAAAAATTCCCGCATAAGGCGGGTTAGCGTTATGATTATAAGTTGACGATATCGCAGCGAATAATTGCTCTTTATGCATGCAATCGGGTAGCGTCTGCGCGAAACATTATAGACGAGGTTCCGCGCGATGGACGCAACTGCGCTTTTGAATATTTCTGCGATCCTGCTCGCGTTTGCGGCGTTTTTCGGCTGGATTAACACGCGCTTCCTGAAATTACCGATGACCATTGGCCTTGTTCTCATTTCGCTGGCGGCGTCGATGGGGGTTGTCGCCCTCGATGCGGCGTTCGGTCTTGGATATGCTCAGGTTGCGCGCGAGGCGCTGAATACCATTGATTTCCATGACAGCTTGATGATCGGGATGCTGCATTTGCTTTTGTTCGCAGGGGCTTTGCATACAGACCTCGATAACCTGCTGCGGTATAAGTACCATATCTTGCTGATGGCGACTCTAGGGGTCGTGATCTCGACTGCAATTATCGGATTTATCACCTATTATCTTGTCGCAGCCTTCGGGTTCGAAATCCCGCTTATCTGGTGCATGGTGTTTGGTTCGCTGATTTCACCAACGGACCCTGTTGCGGTGCTGTCTATTATCCGCACGCTTGATGTACCCAAAAACCTGCAAACCAAGATTGCTGGCGAAAGCCTCTTCAATGACGGTATTGGCGTCGTTGTTTTCCTTGCTTTGGTTGGGATTGCAACGGGTGATACCGGCCACGGCGTTGTCGAGGCATCCCATGGCGGAGCGGTCGCGGCACACTCGGCTGTCGGTGCGTTTAACCCCGGAGCGATTGTAGAACTGTTATTCCAAGAGGTGGTTATTGGCGTTCTGATCGGCCTTGTATTGGGCTATGTAACGTTTCTGGCGATGCGCACCATTGATGATTACGTTGTCGAAGTGATTATGTCGCTTGCCCTCGTTATGGGCATTTATGCGCTTTGTAGTTATCTTCATGCCTCCGGGCCATTAGGTGTTGTCGTTGCCGGGTTGTTTATCGGTAATCACGGAACCCGGTTTGCCATGTCGCGCGTAACAGAAGAGCATCTGGAGAAGTTCTGGGAATTAATTGACGAGATTCTTAACGCTGTTCTCTTCTTGCTGATTGGATTTGAAATTCTTGTTATTCCATTCTCGGAAAACCTTGTCTGGTTGATCCTTGCGATTATTCCGATTGTGTTACTAGGCCGAACCTTGGCCGTCAGCGTTCCAACGGCATTTATTCGCTCGCGGGGAGGATATGTAGAGAAAGGTGCGGTTCCTGTGCTTATTTGGGGAGGGCTTCGGGGCGGTATTTCTGTCGCGCTTGCTCTGTCTTTACCCGATTTTGATGGTAAGCCTGCGGTCCTGGCGATGACTTACGGCGTTGTTATCTTCTCAATCGTTGTTCAAGGTTTGACCGTTCAGCGTGTTATTGCGAAATTCGTTGAGCCGGAAGCTTCGAAGTAACAAAGCATTAACTACGCCCAGATACACTTTAAGGTGAGCCCGCACAGAATGTGCGAGCATGATCTTACGTCAGGCAGTGCCCGTGAACGGATCTTCGGTTTCCAGTGCTGACTTTCAGCACGCAATGAATGTCGCCCAAGAGGCGACATATTTGTGGATTCCTGAATTAGATAGATTCGAATGGTCAGAGCTATCATCGAGAATTCTTAAAGACTCTGTTGACGCGACTTCCGGTTCTAGCTGGCGTGCGGCTCTGTTTGGAGAGGCTGTTGAACAGCGCGACTTATGGCTCTCTAGTAAGGATCAGAGCGACGGGTTTGTCGGAACGTATCGGCTGGAAAATGAATCCGGTGATCAATGGATCGAAGAGCGTCTCGCCCGCTTAGACGATGGGGAAGATGGAACAGCACGGTATCTTGGGCGTGTGCGCGATGTATCAGAAGAGCAAAATCGATTTACGCGATTAAACTACCTTGCACGTTTCGACGAGCTGACCGGACAGTTAAGTCGTTCTTATTTTCGCTCGGTGATGGATGAAAAAATCCATGAAGCAGTAAATGGCGAGGGTGCAGTAAGCTTTTGCATGGTCGGCCTCGATAATCTTTCGCGTATTAATGCTATGTTCGGGTACGGTGTAGCTGACGCCGTACTTATCCGTATAGGTGAGGAAATTCATCGCCGCCTCGGATCGCGAGATGCGATCGGTCGCATCGGAAGTTCAAAGTTTGCGATCCTCTTTCATGACTGTCCGAGGGACTGCCTGAAATCGCGATTGGCTGAAATTCAAGAATATATTCGAGAAACCGTGATCGAAACAGATGCAGGTCCGGTGGCCGTTACTGTATCTGCGGCAGGGCTTTCATTGCCAGAAGATGCAGCGACGACATATAGAGCGCTGGCTATTGCTGAAGATACGTTGAATCAAGCAAAGCACTTCGGCATCGATCAAGTCGTTATCTATGAGCGTAACGCTGTTGGTGAAGCGGAGCGGAGCGAGAGTATTGCTTTAGCCAATGATCTTTTGGCTGCGCTGCGCGAAAACCGCTTGCGCCTTGCATATCAGCCTGTGGTCCAAGCGCGCGATGTTACCCAGATCGCTTTTCATGAATGTCTGTTGAGGTTGATAGACCGCGACGGCTCAGTGATACCTGCAGGCGCGTTTATCTCTGTTGCGGAAAAGCTGGGCCTGATACGAATGCTTGACCGGCGTGTATTGGAACTGGCCTTCGAGACACTTCGCCAAAATACCCGTGTTCGCCTTAGTGTGAATATTTCGCCGCAATCGCTTCGCGACTCCCGCTGGATTGAGACGTTTGATAGGCTTGCGACAGAAAGCCCAAATGCTTTGGAGCGAATGATTTTAGAAGTCACAGAAGCGACCGTTATTGATGACGTCGAAATCACCGCGCAAATCCTGACAAAATTCCGGGACATGGGATGTACGATAGCGTTGGATGATTTTGGCGCGGGATATACATCCTTCCAACAGCTTCGTGACTTGGAATTCGATATTGTCAAAATTGATGGCAGTTATATTCGAAATATCCTTGAGAACCCAAGCAATCGGGTTTTTGTTGAAGCGTTGACAAGTATTGCGCGGCATCACGATGTGTTGGTTGTCGCCGAAATGGTTGACTGCGAGGAAGCTGCAGACCTGTTGCGGACAATGCATGTCGATACTTTCCAAAGCTTTCTGTTTGGCCGTCCTGAAATGGACCCTGATTGGCTCAGTCGAGATGGGGCGGAACAGATTATTAAATCAGACGTTGCCAGTTGAGGCGACTTTTAGGGCGCTTGGGTTGGTAACTGATCAATCAACTCGAAGGTTAGATCACTGACAGCGCGCTCGACGGATGCATCATACGCATTGCAGACAATACCCAGCCCAACACCATCGTCCGGTAACAAAGTCGCTTGCGCGAACCATGCGTTGTTAGATCCTGTATGGAATAGAAGTCGCTTTCCATAGCGCGATGTTGCGATCCAACCCATCGCGAAACCATTTGATGCTGGTGTGTGAAGGTGACTTTTTGCGAGATCACTGAGAAAGCCGGACTTATTCAGATGGGCACGAAGAAACCGGCCCCATTCTTCTAATGCAACATTGATGCGTCCGGCGGGACCATAGGCTTCGGGATTGTCGCTGCGGTCTTCGGTCCAGGTCCTGCCAGTTCTGTAATGCCCCGCGAGATGCTCGAAGCTGGGGGAGCCGAAACCAAATCTTGAGATACCAAGGGGGATCATAATTTCTTTTGCGATCATGGTTTCCCAAGATTGTCCTGTGACGTGTTCGATCACTGCGCCCAGAACAATATATCCAAGGTTGGAGTAACCATTGCCTTTTGTTGGCGCTTCTTTGAGCGCATCAGCCACCAAAAAGCGCCGCTGTGCCGTTGCCGATGCCGATGAACGGCGAAGGGCGCGAAATGTGCTTCGTGACGGGTTCGTTGCGATTCCAGCTGAATGGGTCAGAAGTGTATGCATCGGCATGTCGCGAAATTCTGGCATCATACCAGCGGCGAGGTCGGGCAGAGCATCAGCAAGCGTTGTATCGAACCGTATCAATGACTGATCGACAAGACGGGCGAACAACGTTGCAGTCATCGCTTTCGTGCAGGAACCGATATGCCATCGAGGTGTTTTGGCTTTTGGAAGGCCCCCGTGCATTGTTATGGATAAGCCATCTTCCACGCTGACCCATGTCGCCCCAATTGCCGGAGCGATGTGCTTTGCTCGGCTCTCAGCGATAATCGCGTTAAAATCGGATGGGGTTTCCATTGTCCTACCTTAACGCATGGGGGTTGTAAGATTCTTACAGTATCAGAGAGGCTATGCGTCGATTATTGCACTTGATTATTCACGTGTTGCTCAAGTTCCGCGAAACGGTCGAGGAACTTTCTTTTGGCTTCGTCGGGCGGCAACGGCGTTAGGTCGATACTCTCATGGATTATTAAGCGTGGTTGCGAAAAGAACTGTTGCGCTTCTTGTAGCGTAAAGCCGGCTAATTGCGTTGCTTCGAACCAAGCGGCGGTCTGATCCGCTCGTTTAATCGCCTTGGCTGCCGTCTGGGGAACGTCTACCGGAAGACCGAATCTCAGATGTATGGCAGCCAATAAGCGATGTTCTAATTCTTTATAATCTCCGCCAACCATTGCTTTAAATGGGCTGATGAGATCGCCGATCACATATTCTGGCGCGTCGTGCAGAAGAGCAGCCAGTTGCCAACGTGGTGAAATTTTTGGCGTTGATAGCCGTAAAAGACGTTCTACGAGTAAAGAATGATCTGCGACGCTGAAAGGATAGGCGCCGTGGGTCTGGCCATTCCACCGTGCTACACGCGATAACCCATGCGCGATATCTTCAATTTCTACATCAAGTGGCGAGGGGTCCAGTAAATCAAGCCTGCGCCCGCTCAACATTCGTTGCCAAGCACGGGGTGTCTGTATGTCTTTAGTCATGGGCATGATGGCTTGGCTTTTGAACTGAATCGAATAAGAACAGCGTCTTTAAATCATCTTACGGCTGTGGTCAGCGGCAGAATTTTGCTAAAAATAAAAAGATGATGCAACAATTGGCATGGTTGCGCCGTAATTTCGCCCTGCCAGTCCGCTTGACTGTCAAGGTAAGTGATGGTCAGCATATTCCTGTCCGTTATTAATTAGGGGATTTCGTCGTCGATGATGATGTTTGCGAGACACTCTATTGTTGCGATTGTTCTTGCGTCGGCTTTTGGGTCGAACGCTGTTGCACAATCATGTCCACCGTCATCTTTGACGCAATCTGTTGCGTTGGAATTTACGACGGTCGCAGGTGAAAAACTTGTGCTGCCAGCAATCAATAGTATGGAATGCAAAGATATTGATATGATGCTGGCCCGCATAGATTCAACGCGGTATCGGGGCAATGCGCCGCAGCCTGAGAATATCGCAGACTGTCCTTTATTGAGCTATGAATTGCTCTTGGCTGAAGAGAACTACAATCGTTGCGTCGTCGTTAGAAAGAATGTATCCGACGGTCTGCGTAATATAGAGCGGCCTGCATCACAGTGATTGAACGCCGCGATTAGAGAACGGACGCAGCGTGGCGCTTTTCCAATCTAACCTTTCAATTGCGTTGATCACGGGTGCTGTTTCCTTTGCCATAGATCAATTTTCAAAATTCTATGTAACGGACGTGCTCAAGATTGCATTGCATGATGCTCGTTCAATCATAGATGGTTTTGTGACCTTTACTCATGCAAAAAATTACGGAATCAACTTTGGGTGGTTTCAAATGCCGCCGGGTGATCCAAGGCCACAATATATTCTGATTGGTTTGTCGGTCGTCGTTAGCTTGGCTTTGCTTATTTGGGCTGTCAGGCGCTGGGATGACAAGACATTCAGCGTCGCGATTGGGCTTGTTGTCGGTGGCGCAATTGGTAATGCTTTTGATCGGTTTACGCTTGGGGCAGTAACGGATTTTCTTAATGTGACGTGTTGTGGATTTAACAATCCGTATGCATTCAATATCGCGGATGTTACTATCTTTGCAGGCGTAGCCTTGTTGCTGTATCAAACCAGAGGCGATGAAGCACGCGCAGCTCAGGAATAGACGGGAAATTTGTTATGATTCAGCTTTTTCGACGATCGCTCATTCTGATAGCTGCGTTGGGAGTGGCAGCATGTGGCGGCGACGACCAAGCGGAAGATGCCGGAGTGAATCTTGCGAATATCGTAGGGCTTAAGAAAAACCCGCCAGATGAATTTGCGGTGATCCCGACAGCTCCACTCGAACTTCCAAAGGATTTTACGGCATTGCCTCCCCCTAATCCGGGTGAGCGGAGTAGATTGGTTTCTGATCCGGTTAGTGATGCCCGCGAAGCGTTGCTGGGTGATAGCGCGCCTAAAGCGGCGAATGCTCGCGTATCTACATCAGAAGCTGCCCTGCTGTCGGCATCTGGATCGACAGCCGCCTCCAGCGATATCCGCACCGTACTGGATGCCGAGCAAGCTGCAAGCGACGACGCAGAGCAGCAGTATCTGCTTGATAGGGTCTTTCCTACATTGCGGACGCTACGGGGTGCTGATCAGAAAGATTTACTTCAGGCGGAAGAGGAGCGCGTTCGGCTCAGTACATTGGAAAACGAAGCAGGGCGCAACAGCTCTGGCATCGCGACGATTCAATCTAGTACTGGACCTGCGGCAGCACAGCCGGTTTCGCCGATCGTTACGCCACCAGCAGTATCTGCGCCGACGATTGATCCATCGACCGGTGAGGAACTTATCTTCATCCCTGAGTGATCAGGTTGGTTTCTCCGACAGTCAACCACAAGCGTTGCTAGCTCTGGCGTTTGCGGAACATGGTTGACGTGATGTTAACGTCTCTCTGACCCTATCGTGATGTGCTGCGCAGGAGGCATTATTGGCCTCTGTACGCTATAGCTATATTTGATGTGTCGAGGATAATCCGACATTCAATCTTCGGAGGTTAGATGCGACGACTTTTTGCTGCGTTAGCAGTTGCTCTGGTTCCGCAAGCCGCGCTTGCTGAACCTGTAGTTACAAGTTTTGAACTCGATAATGGAATGCGTGGTGTCGTGATCGAAGATCATCGTGCGCCTGTCGTTACACACATGGTCTGGTATAAAGTCGGGTCAGCAGACGAAACGCCCGGAAAGACAGGTATTGCTCACTATCTTGAGCATTTGCTGTTCAAGGGAACAGAGAAATTTCCAAATGGACGCTTTTCTGAGATTGTCGCCGAGAATGGCGGTCGTGAGAATGCTTTCACATCCCGTGATTATACCGGCTATTTCCAGAACATTGCTGCCGACCGTCTCGATCTGATGATGGAGATGGAAGCGGATCGGATGCGCAATCTTGTTATTGGTGATGATGACTGGCAGGCCGAACGCGATGTGGTGGGCGAAGAACGTCGGACGCGAACGGATAATGTGCCGTCTGCGAAGTTTCGCGAGCAATTCTCCGCTGCATTATATTTGGGCCACCCTTACGGCACGCCGGTAATCGGTTGGAAGGCAGAAGTTGAAGCACTGACGAAAGAAGATGCTCTCGAATTCTATGCCCGGTTCTATGCCCCGAAGAATGCGATCCTCGTAGTCGCGGGTGATGTTGATCCGGTCGAAGTCGAGGCTTTGGCGAAAAAGTATTACGGTAAGATTGAATCGGTTGATTTGCCGGAGCATGTGCGCGGTGTAGAGCCACCCCATCTTGCAGAGCGCCGCATTTCGATGACGGACCCCCGTGTTGCACAACCGCAGTTTATGCGCGGATATCTTGCCCCAAGCTATATAACGGCAAAACCCGGTGAGGCGGAAGGTTTGGTCCTGCTCGCTGATATTCTTGGCGGTGGGTCTACGCGCCGGATGCAGCGTGTTCTCACCCGGGATGCTGATATGGCGATTTATGCCGGGGCATACTATTCCGGCCTCGCACGCGATCATGGTGAGTTCGTCGTATATGCCGGACCCAAAGGCGATACATCACTGGCCGCTATTGAAGGTGCTGTCGATTGGATGCTGGAAGACTTGCTCGAGAATGGTGTCACCGATGAAGAACTGGCGCGATCCAAGAAATCTTTGATTGCGGATGAGATCTATTCGCAAGATAGCCAACGTGCGTTGGCGCGTGAATATGGCGCTGCGCTGACAATCGGAATGAGCATTGAGGATATTCAAGGTTGGCGTGGCCGTGTTGAAGCCACCACTGCCGAGGATGTCATGAATGCTGCCCGCAAGGTTCTCGACCGTAAACGTTCAGTGACGGGGATACTAAAAGGACCGGATGCCGAGAAGAAGGAGGCTGCAGAATGAGAACGCTGATTGCTTTTGTTGCCGCCGTGCTTTTTGCACCGCTTTCTCATGCCGAAGAGAATCGTATTCAGCGCGTTATCAGTCCCGGCGGGATTGAGGCGTGGCTGGTGGAAGAACAAGCCATTCCAATGGTCGCAGTTGAGATCATGTTTGCGGGCGGCGCGCATGTCGATGCCGAGGGACAAGAGGGCGCTGCTTATCTTACCGCTGGTCTGATCGAGGAAGGTGCGGGTGATATGGATTCGCAGGGCTTTGCGCTGCGAAAAGAAGATTTATCTGCGCGCATTGGTTTTAACAGTGGGCGGGATGATTTCACTGTTGGAATGCGGGCTTTGACCGCTAATTTAGATGACAGCTTTGAGCTGCTTCATATTGCGCTGACAGAGCCGACTTTTGAACAGCGCCAAATTGATCGCGTGCGAGATCAGGTTCTTTCAGGGATGAAATCCGATCTGGTCAACCCTGACACTCAAGGCGCGACAGAATGGTTTAAACAGATGTTTCCCGGGTCGACTTATGGCCGGCCAACAAAGGGAACGCCTGAGAGCGTTAAGGCGCTTACCCGCGATAATCTGGTCGAGACCTATGGCCGTATGGTGGCCAAATCTCGGATGAAAATCGGTGTTGTTGGTGACATTGACGCGGCCACTCTCGGTCCGCTGTTGGATAAGACGTTTGGTGATTTGCCGGAGGGTGAAGCGCTGGATAGGTCGCCGATTGAACTGAGCAATGTAAGTGGAACTCATCTTATTCAGGCAGATATTCCACAAAGCACAGTGATGCTGGGCCATGAAGGTATTCTTCGCGGGGACGACGATTTTATCATTGCTTATGTGATGAATCATATCTTCGGCGGCGGATCGTTTAACTCTCGTTTGTACGAGGAAGTTCGCGAGAAAAATGGATTGGCGTATTCAGTCTATTCGTATCTCAGCCCTTATGATCGTGCAGGTCTTTACATGGGCGGCGTGGCGACCGCGAATGAGCGCGTTAAGCAATCTATTGACCTTATCCGTGCGGAATGGGCACGGCTGGCCAATGAAGGTGTGACAGAAGAAGAGCTAGAAAAGGCGAAAAAGTTCCTGACGGGTGCTTTTGCGCTGCGCTTTGACTCGAATGCCAAGATCGCCCGTTATCTTGCGGGATTACAGGCGGCTGATCTAAGTATTGATTACATTGATACCCGGAATGATCTGGTCAACGCGGTGACCAAAGAAGATGTTGACCGGGTGGCAAAGCGCATCTTGAAACCTGACGATTTGTTCATCGTCGTCGTTGGAAACCCCACCGATCTTGATGAGTAAATGACAATACACGCTCCCGGTAATCAATCCGGGGGCGGAGCTTCAAATTGGAAGCCTAAACCGGGCTTCCAAAACCCGCCTCTGTGCTATAGCCACTCCCTCAGTATTCCAATGGCGTCTTGCTACGCTGTCAACGGGGAATGGATATGGCCGAGAACAGCAAATCAGGGCTTACTTATCGTGATGCCGGTGTCGATGTGGATGCCGGTAATGCGTTTGTTGAGACAATCAAGCCTGCGGTGAAATCGACTTCACGGCCCGGTATGATGGGCGGTATTGGCGGGTTTGGCGGGCTTTTTGACCTCAAAGCGGCTGGTTTTAAAGACCCGATTATGGTCGCAGCGACCGATGGTGTCGGAACCAAGCTGAAAGTGGCGATAGAGAGCGGTATTCACAACACGGTTGGCATTGATCTGGTCGCAATGTGTGTGAATGACTTGCTCGCGCAAGGGGCAGAGCCTCTGTTTTTCTTGGATTATTTTGCAACTGGAAAACTAAGTGTCGAGCATGGTGCTGCGGTTGTTGAAGGGATCGCTGAGGGGTGTCGTCAGGCCGGTTGCGGTTTGATCGGCGGTGAGACCGCCGAAATGCCAGGAATGTATGCCTCCGGCGATTATGACCTTGCTGGTTTTTCCGTTGGTGCGGTTGAGCGGGATGCTGTGTTGCCCCGTGCAGCAGCGGTTGGCGATGTGCTGCTCGGGTTGGCGTCTTCAGGGCCACATTCAAACGGGTATTCGCTGATCCGTAAGATCGTCGCTCAATCGGGCTTGGCATGGGATGCGCCTTCGCCGTTTGGTGAAGGGACTGTCGCGGAAAGCCTGATCACACCAACAAGAATTTACGTAAAATCCTGCCTCGCGGCGATGCGTGCCAGTGATGGAGTGCGGAGCTTTGCCCATATTACCGGGGGTGGGTTGACCGAAAATATCCCGCGTGTTCTTTCCGATGATCTTGCCGCGCGCATTGATATGACATCATGGCAGCGGCCTGCGGTTTTTGACTGGATTGCCGAACAAGGCGGCGTCGAAGAAGCTGAAATGCGGCGAGCATTCAACTGTGGCATCGGTATGGTCGTTGTCGTCTCCCCTGATGCTGAGGCGCTAGTGCGCTCGGCGCTGGAAGGCGAGGGCGAGACGGTTTCTCGTATCGGCGAGGTCATTGCGCGAGATGGTGACGCGGTGGTTTATTCATGAGGGTTGGCATCCAGATTTCTGGACGCGGCTCTAACATGCAAGCACTCGTCGCGGCATGTGCGACAGCCGATTTTCCGGCTGATGTCGCGCTGGTGATTTCGAATGATCCGAGTGCAGCGGGTTTGGAATGGGCTGCTGAACGCGGGATCAAGACCGCCGCGATTTCTCATAAAGGGATGGAGCGTGAAGCGCATGAGCGCCTTATGGATGCCGCGTTGGTCGAGGCGGGTGTCGAGCTTGTCTGTAATGCTGGATATATGCGCGTGCTGACGCCGTGGTTTGTGGATAAATGGCACGATAAGCTGATTAATATTCATCCGTCTTTGCTGCCATCCTTTCCGGGATTGGATACCCATGTGCGGGCGCTCGAAAAGGGTGTGCGTTGGCATGGCTGCACGGTGCATTACGTTCGTGCGCCAGTGGATGAGGGACCTATCATCGCACAAGCTGTGGTTCCCGTAGTGGCGCAAGATACGCCGGATGCTTTAGCGGCACGGGTACTGAAAGCCGAGCATGAGCTTTATCCGATTGCCTTGAAACTGGTTGCAAGCGGTGCTGCACCCGTCGTCGATGAACGTGTGATGTTGGCCGAGGGCGTCGTGCCTTATAGTGTTTGCCATCCCGGAGTTGCCTCATGAAAATCTGGTTGCGGGATGAAGCGCGGGATACGGAACGACGCACACCGTTGACACCCAAAGGCGCAGCAGAATTGATCGCGGGCGGGGCATCCATCACGGTTGAGCGAAGTCAGAAGCGTGTGTTTGCTGATGCCGATTATAAAGAGGTCGGCTGCGAATTGGTTGCACCCGGTGCATGGCCGGAAGCTCCCGCAGACGCGCTGATCCTTGGCGTGAAAGAGCTGCCCGCTTCGCCCGCGATTTTAAGCGGCCAGTTTGCTCATTTCGCGCATATTTATAAAGAGCAGCAAGGATGGCGGGATGAGCTGTCGCGGTTCTCTCATGGTGGTGGGTCGCTCTATGATCTCGAATACCTGACCCGAGATACCGGCGAGCGTGTTGCTGCGTTCGGATATTGGGCGGGGTGGCTTGGAGCGGCGATTGGGCTGTGGGGATGGCTCGCGAAACGCAAAGGTGTCGATGGTCCTTTTGCAGGCGTGCAGTCTGCAGATAGTCGCGATGGTTTTCTGGCCCGGATTGCCGCGTTGGCAACAGACCCGTTGCCTAAAACCGTTATTGTTGGTGCTTTGGGCCGATCAGGGAAGGGCGCTTATGATATGCTCGCTTCTGTCGGGATCGCACCGACCTGTTGGGACAAGGCAGAGACAGCCGAACTGGACCGTGAGGGATTGCTAGCTCATGATCTGTTGGTTAGCTGTGTATTGATGACCGGACCGGGTTTATTATTGGTGCAGCCTGAAGACTTGCCCGGCGCACGGTTGTCGATGATTGCCGATGTTGCCTGCGATCCGTTTTCTGATTTTAATCCACTGCCGATCTATGATGCGCCAACCCCATGGACTGCGCCTTTTGTTGAGGTTGCCGAGGGGAAATGGGTGACGGCGATTGATAACCTGCCATCCCTGTTGCCACGCGAAGCATCAGAAGATTTCGCCGCACAACTGCTCCCGACATTGCGTGCGTATCCTGATGGTATTGCATGGCGGAACGCTAAGGCATCGTTTGAGGCGGCGCAGGCCAAGGCACAATCTCAAGGTTGAAAATCAATCCACCGCGATGCAGGCGGTTTCGTGGGCTTTGATGAAATCCCAGTCCAGCGTTACGCCGAGGCCGGGGCCGGTCGGGATTGGAACGCATCCATCGGCGTCGACGGCTTCTAACTGATCGCTATACCCGCAGGTATAAATTGGCGGCTGGAGTGAGTTGATCATACCGGGGCCAACAATACCCATTTCGTAGTAATAGGTGTTGGAAATTGCGGCGAGGCAAGCTCGGTGGATCGGACCTGCGGTATGAATTTGAACGTCAATGCCGAGGGCTTCGGCAAAGCTGGCGAGCTTCATCGTTGCCGTGATGCCGCCATCTAGTTCGGGGTCGATATGGATAATATCCGTACCGCCAGCGATTAGGAAATCGGCTTTTTGTTCAAGGCCGCGAATATGTTCTGATACGAGCAGTGGTGTTTTGATAAAGTCGCGTAATTTTTTTTGTCCGAACGCGCTGGCAGAGGCATCGCGGTAGGGGTCTTCGTACCAGAAAAATCCAAGGTCATCGCAAGCGCGGCCCACTTCGACCGCTTCCATAAACCCTGCAAGAGATGATGCAGGGTCCGTCATCAGACGCATTTTGTCACCAACCTGATCCCGAACGGTAGTCATGACGTCTATTTCACTTTTGGCAGAGCCATCCCAAAAGCTGTGAATTTTGAAGGCCGGATAGCCAAGTTCTAGGCAGTGCTGGGCAAAGTCGGCGTAGGCTTGAACAGTATCGAGGCCGCCGGGAGTCTTTTGGCCGGGATATGTGCTGGCATAGGCCGGAATGCGGTCCCGAAAACCGCCAAGGAGCTGTGCGACAGAACAGCCATATTTCTTGCCCGCCAGATCCCATAACGCGCCATCAAGAGCGGCAGCTCCGGCCCGATCAAAATGACGGAAAGCAATTTTGAGATCGTCGAAAATCTTTGTGCGGTGTTCCGCGTCGCGGCCAATCAAAAGTGGTGCCATCTCGACGACTTGGGCACAGGTCATTTTGTTCGCCATGTAATGCGGTGCGCATTCTCCGCGCAGGCCATCATCAGTCTCAATGACAACGATGAATTTGGTGGTCGGCAATCGTCCACCTTTTTCGAAGGTCATGATGTTCGCGCCGAAATTCTCCAGCTCGTACGTATAGCTGTGAATGGAAATGCGGGTGATGAGGCTCATGAAGTGTCCTGACGCGGTGTTCGGGGGAGAATGTCTAGCTGAGTGTCACTAATCCTGTCAGTGCGCTTTCGGGATCAATCAAACCGTCGATGACGTCGAAATGATTGCATCCTTCGGCCTCGATCCGCTGTGCGGAGACATGCGCGCCCCAGCAATCGGCGAGCATAGCGTTTTGTCGGCGGAACTCGGATAATTCTTCGGCTCCTGCGAGGGCGATATAATCAAACCCGCCCTTTGGGGTCAGAAAGAGGGGGCTGGAGACGCGGGCTTCTTGCTCGTCGATCTTGAGAACTGAATTCATCTCGACACGCATTAAGGGCCGTAAATCTGCAACGCCGCTGATTGAGACGATCCGTTCAAGGCGGCTTGCGGCTGCGTCTGTTATCCCGACACCGCTTGCCCCCATCATCGTCGCAAGATGTCCGCCTGCTGAATGGCCGCAAACCACTAAGGGTCCGTCCGGTACTGCAGTACTTGCTGTCCCCACGGCATCGACCATTTGCCGGACAATGCCACCGATATTGAGATCAGGGCAGAGGGTATAGCTCGGCAGGGCCACGGCCCAGCCGTTTGCCAGTGGACCAGCGGCGAGATGGCTGAAATATTCCCGCCCGAAATAGCTCCACCACCCACCATGAATGAAGACACAAAGACCTTTCGCTGTGCCGGATGGCCGGTAGAGGTCGACCCTTTCCCGCTCAGCCTCTCCATAAGCGATATCTTCGGGGGCATGATTGGCCCTGAACGCGGCGGCGTCGCGGCCCCATGCGTAAAAAATCTCTTCGTATTTGGGTACTGCTGCCCGATTGTCGTAGGCAGCCGTCCAATCGACAATTTGTTCCCAATTTGTTTTCATTCGTGCGACCTTTACGCAAATTCATGAATCTCAATCGAAGACAACCTAACATTATGACTTTCGCAACACTGCAGTGGTTGTTAGGCACGAACAGAAAAATTCGGACAGAGATTCTGTTCAGGGTATACCGTCGCGGAGGACTAAAGCGTGCAAGAGATTGGGATCAGAAACGAGTCGCTTTCGCTCGGAATTGAGGCAGACGCCGTTCATTACAACGATTTGCCCCCATCACTTGTAGAACAGGCTCTTCAAAACGGAGAAGGGCAGCTTGCTCCGGGTGGTGCTTTTCTTGCGCTTACAGGACAGCATACGGGCCGCTCGCCAAAAGATAAATTTACCGTCCGCGATGCAACCACAGAGACGACGGTCGATTGGGACAATAACGCTTCGATGACAGCGGAGCATTTCGATACGCTCCACGCTGATATGATCGCCCATGCAAAGGGATCGAGACTCTACGTTCAGGATTTGGCTTGTGGAGCCGATCCAACGCATCAGATCAAGGTGCGGTTTATCAACGAGCTTGCGTGGCACATGCTGTTTATTCGGAACATGATGCGCCGTCCTGAACAACAAGAATTGGCTGCGTTTCAGAATGAATGGACAGTGCTTAATCTGCCATCCTTTAAGGCGGACCCCGCTCGCCACGGATGCCGTTCGGAAACTGTCATCGCGGTGTCCTTTACGAAAAAGACCGTTTTGATTGGCTGCACCTCCTATGGTGGTGAGAATAAGAAGTCGATCTTTGGTGTGATGAACTATGTGCTGCCTGAAAAGGGCATTATGCCAATGCACTGTTCAGCGAACCACGCCACCGGAAACCCCGATGATGCGGCGGTTTTCTTTGGTCTTTCTGGAACCGGTAAAACGACACTATCGGCGGACCCAAACCGGACGCTGCTTGGCGATGATGAGCATGGCTGGTCGGACAGTGGAATTTTTAATTTCGAGGGCGGTTGTTACGCGAAGACAATCAACCTGCGCCGCGAGGCTGAGCCTGAGATCTACGATACCTGCTCGAAATTCGGGTCTGTGCTTGAGAATGTGGTGATGGACCCGGTGACGCGGGAGCTGGATTTTGACGATGGCTCGCTGACGCAAAATACGCGTGTTTGCTACCCACTTGACATGATCCCGAACGCATCCGAGACATCTGTGGGCGGGGTTCCAAAAAATATCGTGATGCTCACCTGTGATGCTTTTGGTGTGTTGCCTCCGATTGCCCGTCTGACCCCGGCGCAGGCGCAATATCACTTTCTATCGGGCTTTACGGCTAAAGTTGCCGGAACTGAGAAAGGGGTCACAGACCCTGAGCCGACATTCTCAACGTGTTTCGGCGCTCCCTTTATGCCGCGTCGTCCCAGTGAATATGGCGATTTGCTCAAGAAGAAGATTGCTGAAACCGGCGCGACGTGCTGGTTGGTGAATACCGGCTGGACCGGCGGCGCACATGGTGTCGGGTCGCGGATGCCTATTCTTGTGACACGGACATTGTTGACGGCGGCTCTCAATGGATCGCTTAATAACGCTGAATTCCGTAAGGATGACTTCTTCGGCTTTGACGTGCCTAAGGCTGTTCCGGATGTTTCGACCGTCATTCTCGATCCGCGCCAAACATGGTCGGATGCTGCGGCGTATGATGCCCAGGCTAAGAAGTTGGTGCAGATGTTCATCGACAACTTCGCCAAATATGAAGCCGATGTGGATGCGGATGTCATGGCTGCCGCGCCAGTGATTTAATTATCACTTCTGCGCTTCGCTTAGAAATATCCGGTGGTTCGCGTCGTGAATGCGATTCACCGGATACCTGATTAATTCGCTGATTTGCTCTGCGCGCAGGATTAAAAAGCAATCCAGGTTGATTAGACTCTGTTGCATACTCAATGAGCCAGGTGTTTGCGCCAAGTGTCGCGCGAAACCTGACACTCGATGATCTATATTAAACGCAATGCGCTCTAATCGTAATTGACTCCGACAAAAATTTGAGTCTTGGCAATAAATCGTTTACGATTCGGACAGCGTCCAAATAAGTGACGTATTGATTGAGCCAGGAGAACCTCATGTCCTTTAGAGTCAGTGGTGCATTAGCCACGGCGGTGACACTTGCGCTGACCAGCGCAGTGGCTGCACAGAGCAATATCACCTATTATCAACAGCTTCCGAATGGATATCAGACCGGTACGATCGCGCCAGCCGCAACGAGCACGTATCAAGCGCCTATCACGGCGAATACGTATCAAGCTCCTGCCCAAGTTAACACGTACCAAGCGCCCGTAACGACACAGCAAACTGTGGGTCAAACGATCTACACCGCGCCATCAATCACGTATAGCACGCAGCAACAGCCCACGATTTCGGCTCCGCAAAGTGTGACGACAACTTACTCGAATACGACGCCAAGTTATGCGTCACCTTACAAGCCTACGGCGCAAACTGGTGCGCCAGCGCCTACACAGACATATGTGCAAACGCCGGGGCAGACTTATCAGCAACCAAATTTTGCCGCTGCGCCGCAACCGCAGCCCCATACCATTCCTCAACCTGCGAAGACCGCAATACGGTCAGTTCCAGACTCGACGGCTCCGTCTGCAGGGGGTGAATTGCAGGATACCGATGCTTGGGCGTTCAATCTGGCGCGCTTCTATCCGGCAGTTCAGGCTTGCTTGCGCAAAAGCAGCGTTAAGAACCCTGTGATTGCGAATATTCAGGTTCAAGGCGACAAAACGAAAATGCTAATCGGTGAAGGCGGCTCGTCGAGTTTCTCGACTTGTGCAACGGGTCTGACGGGTACGGTTGTCAAAGCAAAAAGTGATATCAACTCCTTACCATCTGCGTTTTTCGCACCTCTTGGGTCGACTTTTACAGTTTCCCCGGATCGTCCTTTCCAGCCTATCGTTGATACAGATCAACGTGTTATCGGATGGTTGGTGCGGACACAGCCAACACGTGCTGTCAATCAATTCGGTCAAGCCGTTGGCTTTGACGGTCAGTTTATTCCGCCTGTGATGGTCAACACCAATGTCGGCAAAAGCTGATTAATGCGGATTATCGAGTGTCAGGTTTCTCGCCAAGAATGGTAAGAAACCTGATTTCGATGTTTAGAAGTTATGCCTAAACGTAATAGGCGCTAACCTGATCAATCCCCAAAATGATCCATCTTAATTTTTTCGGTTGCTCTTAACTGAGCAGCCGCTCCGGACAACAGTGCGGCCACGCGGTCGAGCTGTCCGGCGAAGCCATCCCGATCATCGCTAAAATCAAAATCCTGCAATTGTGTGCTTAAGCTCTCGCGTCCCATCCACGCGATGTGGCGGGCGTATTCACTGGCCGCGATGGTCTCGGGGTCAACCAACGAAAGCTGATCGAAGCGCGTGTAATCGGGATAGCTCATGTCGGCGGGGACATAGCCGTTGACGAGGGTGATCCGCTCGCCTTCTTCGCGCAGACCTTTGGCGCGGTGCACAACCATATTGCCTTGTTGCAAAACGCCATAGCCTGCGCCGGGAATGTCGGCTTGCATGATCTTATCTTCTGGCAAGTCCTGCCCTGCGTCTTTCAGGGCGCGCACTTCATCTGCCGTGCCGTTGAAATACTCGAACTCGCCCCCTTCAATCTTGTTGGGATCGGTTACGAACAATACGAAATCGACGCGCAGGGTATCGACATGCCATTTATCGACATTCTCTCCGACTTTCAGCGGATTGTAGTTCAGGTGACCCAGTTGATGCGGCATCGTGTGTGGATGCATTGGCGCACCGCACATTGCTGATATAGCTTCGGTCAATTCCGGAGCCATGCAGAAATCGCGCAGGAATTGCGATTGGTACACGCCGCCCCGAACCGAGCGGGAAACTCGCTCGCCGGATGCACGGATATAAGGCGATAGCCCCCGCGCGACTTCCAGCAAACACGCGGCGCCTTCATCACTTAAGATGCGGAATGTCGAGGTAATCCCGAGATCAGTGGGACAGGCTGCAATAGTTTCTTCGGAATATCCGAGCGCATCCAGCCGCGTTATTTGGGTCGGCATTTCCAGCGCCAAATGCTTGGCGGCATCAAAGACCGGCTCATTCTCAAGACGAGGATAGCCTGTCGGTTGCGGACGTGGGAACTCAAGCGGTTGTGCAATAGACGGCATCATTACTCTCCTCAATCTAGAGATATGATGGATCAATCAAAACCGCGCTTTGTCAATGATCAGCTTTCGCCTTTCCATCCGATTTCGCGCAGGATTTCGTCGGTATGTTCGCCGAGGCGCGGTGCGCCTTTGTCGAGTGCTAATTCTGCATCCGAAAACCGCAGCGGCGAGCGGACGTACGGCTTTGTACCGCCTTTTACCCCCGTATGCGGTAAATCCACGACCAAGCCACGATGTTGGATGTGCGGATCTTCAAACGCTTGCGCGACCGAGTTTATTGGACCCGCCGGAACCCCGGCATTTTCCAAAGTTGCGAGCAAAACATCGCGCTCAATCGCGCCGCAGAGCGCGGCTAAAGCTTCGGTTAAGGCATCACGGTTTGCAACGCGGGTTGCGTTGGTCAGGAACCGTTCATCATCCGCCATTTCTGGCGCGCCGAGTGCCTCTACAAACCTGCGAAATTGGCTATCATTTCCGCAAGTCACAATGATCGGGAAATCAGCGCATTGAAACGATTGATAAGGCGCAATCGCGGGATGGTAATTGCCTGTGCGTTTTGGTGAACGCCCCGTGCTGAGATAGCTTTGCGCTTGATTGGCCAGCACTGCTGTCATCGTATCCAGCAAAGCCATATCTATATGCTGACCCTTGCCGGTTTTCTCGCGATGCAGCAACGCCGCCTCAATCGCGATCACTCCGTAAAGGCCGGTGAAGATATCGGCAAAGGCAACGCCGATCCGTTGTGGATCACCATCCGGCTCGCCCGTCAGGTCCATAATGCCGCTCATGCCCTGAATGATGTAGTCATAGCCCGCGCGCGGCGCATACGGCCCGTCCTGTCCGAAGCCTGTCACGGAACATGTAATCAGCCTCGGGTTCACCGTGCTTAATCCGTCATGGTCGAGTCCGTATTTGGCCAAGCCGCCGAGTTTAAAGTTTTCGACCAAGACATCGGCTTTGGCCGCGAGGCGCTTAATAATCTCTTGTCCATCTTCTGTGCGAAAATCTACGACGATAGAACGCTTGCCGCGATTGGCCGCATGGAAATACGCCGCGTCAAGGCGTTCGTCTTCTTCGCCCTCGACCCAAGGCGGCCCCCAACTGCGCGTATCATCACCGCCCGCGCTTTCGACCTTGATCACGTCAGCGCCCAAATCCGAAAGGGTCTGTCCGATCCATGGCCCTGCGAGAACCCGCGCCATATCCAGCACCCGCAATCCGGCGAGGGGGTGTTTTGAAATCTGTTCTGTCATGGAGACAGCCTTAGCTCATCTCGGCCCTTTGAAAAAGTAGGCTTCGCATAGGGAAGGAATGATGATGCTGGACACTCTCGCCAGGAGTCATGCAATGATCATACATAACGGTCTTTTCACAAAGGCAGGTCTTTAGATTTCTGGGGTGATCCAATGGTTCGTGCTTTCATTTTTGTGGCTTCTTTGATGTTTGCTGGTCCGGCACTTGCGCAAACCGCCCCCTCCCCATCCGAAATTGCCTCTTATTCAGGGCTGCATCTTGCGGCGCATGAAGGAGATGTGGATGAGATCATGCGCCTGATTGCCTCGGGCGCAGAGCTTGAAGCGCGCGATGGGTCGGGGCGGACCCCTGCGCATGTTGCGGCCTTTGCATCCCATGACGATGCGCTCAGGGCGCTTGCGAAGGGCGGCGCGGACATGAACGCTTTCGAAAACCGCGTCTATGACGTTCTAACGATTGCTGCCGTCGCGAATGACCCTGAGATGGTGTCGCTTGCGATGGAACTCGGCAACAAGCCTGATTTGGTCACCAGCATTTATGACGGCACGGCTCTGATCGCTGCTGCCCATCTCGGACATCATGATGTTGTCGCGCGCCTCGTTAAGGGCGGTGCGCCGCTTGATCACGTTAATAACCTTGTGTGGACAGCTTTGATGGAAGCAGTTGTGCTGGGCGATGGTGGTTCGGATCATATCAAAACCGTACAGATACTCGTTGAAGCGGGCGCGGATAAATCCATTACCGACCGCAATGGGATAACGCCTTTAGAGCACGCCCAAACACGCGGCTACGATGAGATCATTGAAATTTTAAAGTAGTCGGCAGGGCGTTTCTTTGAACGCTTGCCTGTCGTGACACCGTGCGAGACGCCGAATTAATCATTCTGCGGGGGCCGTAACCGGCTGTTTACTATAAAAAGTTACATATACGCATCTTACAATCACAAGGTTGTGTACCCATATAGGTTGTACAAGACCAATAAGCGATGGCGGCGAAAGCCCAATGAAATCATCGCGTGACAGAGGATGCCGATGACGCTCGACCTATTTTTCAGCCCGCAGATGCAACCTTTCGCTGTTTCTTTGGGCGTGGTCATTGGAATGGTCGTGCTGGAACTGGTGATGATGCTGATGGGCGCCAGTATTCTTGGCGGCGATTCTGACGTCTCGCTTGACGGTGAACCGGGTCTTGATGTCGATGCGGGTTTTGACGCGGAAGCAGGCTTTGAAGCCGATCTCGAAGGGGCAGAAGCGGTTTCCGGCGGCGCTGGAGCAGGCGGCATTGCGGGTTGGCTTGGCCTCGGCGAAGCCCCCTTCGCAATTTGGTTGGCCGGATTTTTAACGGCCTTCGGCTTGGCTGGCTACACTCTGCAAGCAGTGCTGAACGTGATTATCGGTGCGCCGCTGCCAGCGCTTATTGCTTCGGTTATTGCCTTGCCCGTTGCCCTTGCGATCAGCGCCCGCTTTGCGCGGTTTATTGGTCGGATCATGCCAAAGTTGGAAACGATAGCAATTTCCAGCCGTTCTTACGGCGGACGGCGGGGCGTGATCACTGTTGGTACAGCGCGGCGCGGCAACCCTGCTCAAGCGCGCCTGACTGACGGTTACGGCAATATGCACTACGCGATGATCGAGCCGATGAAAGACGAAGACGCCTTTCCGCAAGGAACCGAAATCGCAACGATCCGCCTGAGTGATGGATCGCTCCGCGCCATACGCATTGACGACGACTAACCGACCTGAATTTCAAACAAGGAGACATTGATGGATATTCTACAATCCCTCGCCATTCCCGTACTTGCTATTCTTGCACTCTTTATTTTCGTCGGCTTTGTCGGCGCGCGTCTTTATCAACGTGCGACCCGTGAAGTGAGCCTTGTTAAAACCGGTATGGGTGGCCGAAAAGTCGTGATGGATGGCGGTGCGGTTGTGATTCCGATGCTGCACGAAATTAGCCTCGTCAATATGAAGACCCTGCGCCTCGAAGTGAATCGTAGCGGCGATGCGTCGTTGATTACCAAGGACAGAATGCGTGTTGATGTTGGTGTCGAATTCTATGTCTCCGTGAACGCTACGGAAGAGGGCATTGCCCGTGCCGCGCAAACGCTCGGTGATCGAACTTTTGACGTGAATGAATTGCGTGAGATGATCGAAGGTAAGCTGGTTGATGGCCTGCGCTCGGTGGCTGCACGCATGACGATGGACGGCCTGCATGAAAACCGCTCTGATTTTGTGCAAGAAGTGCAAAATGCCGTTTCCGAAGATTTGCTCAAGAACGGTCTTGAGTTGGAATCGGTATCGCTTACCGCGCTTGACCAAACGCCGTTCGAGCATCTTGATGAGAACAATGCCTTTAACGCTGTGGGTATGCGTCAACTGGCTGAAGTGATCGCCAATTCCAAGAAAAAGCGCGCTTTGATCGACGCTGAAGCCGATACTGCTGTGCGTCAGGCCGCGATGGAAGCGGCGAAACGTAAGTTGGAGATTGATCGCGAAGAACAAGAAGCCGGTATTGCGCAGATTCAGGAAATTGAAACAAAGCGTGCGGCTCAGGAAGCGGAAATCGCGGCTCGCAGGCAAGATGCCGAACGTGAAGCTGAGCAAGCGCGTATTCAAAAAGAGCGCATGATCCGTGCTTCTGAAATCGAACGCGAAGAAGCCATCCGCGCGGCAGAGATCGCAAAAGAACGTCAGATTGAAGTTGCCGATCAAGAACGTCAGATCATTATTGCTACGAAATCCGAAGAGGAAAGCCGCGCCCGTGCCTCTGCTGATACTGCGCGCGCCGAAGCTGCGAAAGCCGCTGAAGCTGTGACGACTGCCCGTCAGGTTGCCGAAGCAGAGCGTGTAAAACGCATCGCAGTTATCGAAGCGGAACGTGAAGCTGAGCGTGAAGCAACCGGCGTCAAACTTTCTGCCGCTGCAGAAAAAGCCGCTGCTGCCGACCGTGCGGAAGCCCTTCGTGAAGAAGCGACTGCCGAGGCGAATGCTCTGACAATTCGGGCTGAAGCGAAGAAAACCGACAAGCTGGCCGAGGCCGAAGGTACTCGCGCGCTGGTCGCCGCCGAGAATGAAATCTCAACAGAGATTGCGGCGATGAAAGTGCAGCTCGCCCGTCTCGCTGCGCTGCCTGACATTGTTGCTCAGATGGTGAAGCCTGCTGAAAAGATCGACTCGATCAAAATCCACCACGTCACTGGTCTTAATGGTGCAAACAGCAATGGCGGTGACGTAGCCTCCGCGCAAGCAAGCGGTAGCCCGATTACTCAGGCTGTTGATGCGATTGGTGCGATGGCTGTGCAGTTGCCCGCTCTCAAGAAACTGGGTGAGGAAGTCGGTGTTAGTCTCGATGGCGGCGTTACCGGTCTTTTGAATGATGCGAGTGCGGCTCCGATAGCGAACGATCCGCCTCGAACGGAGCCAAGAGACGCAACGATTGAAGACTTCAAAAACTTCTAAGAGTTGCCAAGTAGGATGCAGTGTTTACCGCTGCATCCTCTTTCGTTTGAGGTGTCAGGCGGTGTCTTCGTTGCTTTCAGGCAATGCGTATTGCGATACGATCCGCATTTGGAAAACCGCAAAAACCATCGTGATCGGGAAATTTCCCCAGACCTTGAACTGAACCCAAGTATCGCTGGAGAAGTTACGCCACACGATTTCGTTGAGCAGCGCCATAAAGAAAAAGAACAGTGCCCAGCGGATTGTCAGAACGCGCCAGCCTTCATCGGTAATTGACCAGCCTTCGGCGAAAATCACCTTCAGGAACATCTTGCCCAGTGCCAACCCGCCTAGCAGGGCCATCCCGAAAAAGATATTCAGGATTGTCGGCTTCATTTTGAAGAAAGTTTCGTTTTGAAGCCAGATTGTCAGGCCGCCGAAAATCAAGACCAGAACGAGGCTGAACATCGGCATGACAGGAATTTTCTTGGCGACAAACCACGAAATAGCAACCGCCAATACCATCGTCGGCATAAAGACAGCCGTCGCCGCCATGATCTTGGTTTTGGACAAAGCGGCCTGCGCGCCGTCTCCACCCGCCGCGACCAAAGCGATTTCATCGGGTTTTAGGCCAAAATTCGGATACCCGGCCCACGCCGCAAGGTCTGCACCATAGCTGTATGCACCGAAGAAAATCAGCAGCGGCCCCACTTCCAGAGCCAGCTTAAGCCACGGATTTTCTGTAATTTCGTGATCAGGGTCGCCATCGGGCGCAGTTGTCTCAGCGGTCATGATCTCTCCGTGGTGAATATCGCACCCTCACATAGCGCAGTTTCGCTCGGGTTAAAGAGCGCGTTTACACAGTAAATATGACGAGCGTCACGTAAATTGAGCAATCCCATCGTCACAAGTTCTCGGTGAAGTCGACTCCGATTGCGTATTTCTACTCGGCCCGCCCCGTCAGGGCATCGGCAAATTCTTCCGGATCAAAGGGTTGCAGGTCGTCGACTTGCTCTCCGACGCCAATCGCATGGATTGGCAAACCGAATTTATCGGCCAGCGCCACCAGCACCCCGCCTTTGGCTGTGCCATCCATTTTTGTCATGATGAGGCCGGAGACATCCGCGACTTGGCTGAATATCTCCGCTTGAGAAATCGCATTCTGGCCCACGGTAGCGTCCAGCACCAACAAGGTATTATGCGGCGCGGTTTCGTCGCCTTTGCGGATGACGCGAACGATCTTTTCCAACTCGCTCATCAAGTCCGCCCGGTTCTGCAACCGACCTGCCGTATCGATCATCAGAATATCAGCGCCCATCGCGGTGGCTTTTTCCATGGCCTCGAATGCGACTCCGGCGGCGTCCGAGCCGACTTCTTTCGCGATCACCGGCACGCCCGCGCGTTCGCCCCAGATTTGTAGCTGTTCAATGGCTGCGGCGCGGAACGTATCCCCTGCCGCGACAACGACAGACTTGCCAGCGGCTTTTAACTGTGCGGACAGCTTGCCGATAGTCGTGGTTTTCCCTGCGCCATTAACGCCAACCACGAGAATAACCTGCGGTTTCTTGTCGGGATAGATCGGCAAAGGCTTTGCCACGGGTTCAACAATCCGCGCGACCTCTTCTGACAAAAGCCGCGTGATCTCGTCTGCCGCGATCTTTTTGCCAAAGCGCCCTTCGGCGACCGCTGCAGATGCGCGCATGGCGACGTTAACGCCAAGATCAGCCTGAATGAGCAGGTCTTCCAACTCTTCCAGTGCTGCATCATCGAGAACTTTACGGTCGGCAATCGCTTCGACGCCGCCGGTAATCTTGGAGCTGGCCTTTAAAAACCGCTCCTTCATTTTTTTGAAAAAACTCATGCGGCACGAATAACGCTTGTCTTTCGCCGGGGGAAGGTACGATTTTCACGTTTCATGCAAAGGCGCGTGACAAAATCGCCCTAATTCCGTAGTTCTCCGCTCGTATAACAAAGCCTTAAGAAATGAGGCCGAGCAGATGCCAGATAACGACCCCCGTTTTGCCCTTCCAATCCCCGCCCGTATCGGTGCGAGTGCGCGCGATGTATGGCATGGGCAAATCACGCGCAGGCTAGCCATGTCGGGTGAGGTTGCGGATAGCCTGGTCTTCCGGCCTCATTCGCTGGATGTTGGGTCTTCGGAAGAAGCCGAAGCGATGCTGCGGGGGCATTTTTCGTTCCATGGAGCCACGGCAAAAGTCGAACGGGGTGATCCATGGCGCGTTAAGGCTCCGAATGCTCAATGGGCCACCGGGCTGCACGGTTTTGAATGGCTCAAGCATTTTCGCGCTGGCGATGGTCCGGCTTCGCGCAGTGCCGCCCGCCGATTTGTGGATGGTTGGCTGCATAAACATGGCTCTAGTGCCGGATTTGCTTGGCGTCCTGCTATTGCGGGTGAGCGCGTCACGTCATGGTGTATGAGCGCTTCCCTGCTGATGGAAAATGCCGAGCCGACATATCGCAGCGCATTTCTTAAATCTCTTGGAATGCAAGGGCGTTATCTGGCGAAGACAGCCTCTTCAGAAGCGGACCCGATGGACCGTATGCGCGCCGCGATGGGCGTGGTTTATACCGGCCTTTGCTTGCCGGGTGAGCGAAAGCTGCTGAGTGGCGGCTTGAAAACCTTTATCAAAGCTGCGGCGGCTGCATCACTGCCCGATGGTGGTCCCGCCAGCCATAACCCGTGCCATCTGCTCGAGCGGATCGCGCGGCTTAATCAAGTCAGAGCTGATCTTATTACGTCGGGAAATCAGGAAATTGCAGACCGTCTCACCCCGATGATTGCCGGCGCTGTTCCCGCCCTAAGGATGTTGCGGCACAGCGATGGCGGCTTGGGCCTTTTCCATGGCGGATATGAAGAGAGTGCAGAAGCGGTCAATCGCGTTCTTGTCGATAGCGGCGAGTCTGCGCCTGCGTTGCCGGATGCGAATGAGACGGGTTTCGTTCGGATGGCGGCGGGCCGCATGAATGTGCTGCTTGATGCCGGTAGCACCCCGACAGGGCGTTATGCGCGCACGGTTCATGCTGCGCCTTTGGCGCTGGAAGTTTCAATTGGTCCGCACAGGATCATTACAAATTGTGGTTCGGCAGCGCATCTGGATGCGGAATGGGAAAGTGGATGCCGTGTTTCTGCTGCTCATTCAGCCCTGACGCTTGCCGATCAATCGCCTGCCGAGTTTTCAGGATCATCGGCGACGCCGCTTCGCAGTGTGACGAATACGGCGCAGGTTTTTGAGCGTGAACGCGAAGAAGATGAAGACGGTGTATGGGCGCTTGTGGCGCATGACGGTTATGCCGCAAAATTCGGTCTCGTGCATTATCGGCGGCTGTTCCTGTCGCCGGATGGTTTAGATTTACGGGGCGAAGATACGCTGAGCCTCGTCAAAGGCGGTGCAAAAACGCTTGAGCGGGCGCGGGCGAAAAGGAAAACGCCGGACGGTCCTGCTTTTGCTGTGCGGTTTCACCTGCACCCGGATGTTGCGGCAGACCTGTCGGAAAAGTCTGCTGTGCTTACTTTGCCGAATGGAGAGCGTTGGCACATGATTGTCTCGGGCGGGCGTTTGGCAATCGAAGACAGCATATACATTCCGCGTCCCACTGCACCACGACCCACGAAGCAAATCGTGATTCATGGTCTTTTGAAGGATGAAGGCGGACAAGTGCGCTGGGCGCTCAAAGCGCTTGGCCCTGATGCTGCGGCCTCAACCTCGGGCTAATCGGCAGCGCATTGATAAGCGGGCGGTTAGCGCCGCTCGAGCGTTACAAAGTCAAAGGCCGGTTGATCGCCTTCTTTGGGATGGTGCTCGCGCCAGACTTCATCCCATTCGGCAACCGCGTGAAAATCCGGGAAATAAGCATGGCCTTCCGGCTCCATGTCGATCTCGGTTAGATAAAGCCGTGTTACTCGCGAGATCAGTTGTTCATAGATCTGTCCACCGCCGATGATCATGATTTCTTCTGCGTCGATCTCCGCCGCTTTTGTCTCAGCGATGGCAAGAGCATTATCGAGATCGGCGGCAATCGTTGCGCCCTCGACAGAAAATTCCTGATCGCGGGTCACGACAATATTCGGGCGTCCCGGAAGCGGCCTGCCAATCGACTGGAGCGTTTTTCGCCCCATGACGACAGGCTTACCCATGGTGGTTGCCTTGAAGTATTTCAGATCAGCCGGGATATGCCACGGCATCACATTGTCGATGCCAATGACACGATTACGCCCGAGCGCGACGATCATAGATAATCTCACAAGAATCCTCCCATTAATCCTGAGTGCTGCACGGCTAATCTGATCTGCACTGTATTGGAAGGCGATCCTCGCGATACGCCCGTATCAAATTTTTATATGGTCTTTTGATTCAACTTAAACGCTGTTAATAATGGCATCGCACAATCTAAACTTTATTGAACGCGCAAGGGGCAACAACCGTGTGCATGAACGAAATTCACGCTGAGAACGCTTCGCGTCAGCCTCATCCATCACTTGCCTGAACTTACCGGATCGAGGGAATAGCTATGCTGGAAATTAGTGCTGAAACGATTTTTGGACGCGGTGGAGCTCGCGATTGCCATTTCCACCCAACGCGCGCGGATCGTTGTTTGAAAGTGCTGCAACCACATAAGAGTTTGGAAAAATTTCGGGCAGTCGATCCTTTTTACAAACGCCTGCGGCCCCTTTCTCATTATGATCAAAACCTATCGGATTTGATCGCATTTAAGAAGTTGTGGAAGCAGGTTGAAGGAATTGCGTCCCCGCCTTTGCCTGAGATTGATGGATTGGTCGAGACGACCTTAGGTCAAGCATTGTGTATGGAGTTGATACGTGATGCGGATGGGAATGTAAGCCAATCGCTCAAAGAATTCATCATGCAAAACGGTTTTGCAGAACAAGCACGACAGGCTTTGGATGCGCTGGAAAGGAAGCATTTAGAATGCGCTCTTTTGGTGCGCGACCCTTTTCCCCATAACGTGCTTGTGCAGCATTTGGATGATGGTCAGCTGCGTATGCTTTTCATTGATGGCATTGGGGATAGCGCTCTGATTCCGATCAACCAGATATTCAAGTCTGCGGCGCGTAAACGGATTGCGAAGAAGTTTCGGCGGTTGCGTAAAGCATGTGAACTTCAGGATCAAAGTTATCGTAGCGGAAAGCGTGCAGAGACCGAAGGCAATGGAATTTTGTTGAAACGCCAGCTCTCGGCTCTTTGAGTCGTACCGTTCTGGTTAAAGTTTGTTGCTCTGTTGGTAGGATAGTTCGCCCTCGGGAAGGCGAGCAGGAGGAAATTTTTCAAAAAGAAATTGAACATTGTTCAAAATTGTGCGATCTATTTATGAACGATGTTCATTTATGGAGAAAGCCATGCAACGGTCGATTTCATCCCTCGAACGGTCGATCTCATCCCTCGCGCGGGTTGTTGCGCTTTGTGCGGTTGCGGGCAGTGTTTCAGGGTGTACGGGATGGGCCAAGCAGCAGGTAGATACCGCCAGCCGTGCGATAGATTGCGCTGTTCTCGCCACAACGCCGGCTCCGCGAACGGTCGACACGGCGCATTGTGACAGTCATCCGGCGGGTTAATGCCTCAATGTGTTCTAAGCCTCGCCCCGGGCAAAGACTGACCAACCCATGCGCTCTGCAAGGCGTTCCAAAGCGAGAGAGCCGAGCTTTGAGTTTCCGACCGCATTCAAGCCAGGAGACCACACGGCGATAGAGGCTTGGCCGGGGACAATAGCTAGGATGCCGCCGCCGACGCCGCTTTTACCCGGAAGGCCGACGCGAAACGCGAACTCTCCTGAGCCGTCGTAATGGCCGCAGGTCAGCATAAGCGCGTTGATCCGCCGCGCGCGCTGTTCTGGGATCAGGCGTTCTGCATTGGGGCCGAGTTTTCCATCCCATGCTAAATAGCGTCCGGCATTGGCAAGCTGACGACAGCTCATGGCGATGGCGCAATGATTGAAATAGACATCGAGCGCGCGGTCAGGTGCATTCTCAATGACACTCCATGAGCGCATGAAATTCGCGAGCGCATAATTGCGAAAGCCTGTCGCAGCCTCGGAACGGGCGACGGAGTCGTCTATGGCAATGCTGTTATCACCGCTGACATTGCGTAAGAAGTCGAGGATTTTATCGAGGGCTTCCTCGGCGTTGTCATCGTCGAGGATCGCGTCGGTCACAGCAATCGCGCCCGCATTGATGAAGGGATTCCGGGGGCGGCCTTTTTCGGCTTCGAGTTGGATGATCGAATTGAACGGATCGCCCGACGGCTCGCGGCCTACTCGATCCCACAGCGCATCGTCCAAAGCTTCTAATGCCAATGTCAGGGTGAAGACTTTGGAGACGCTTTGGATAGAAAAGCATGTATTCGCATCGCCCGCGCTGAGGAGTGTACCGTCAGCTGTGACAGCGGCGATACCGAACTGGCCGGGGTCAACATCGGCAAGCTCGGGGATATAGGTTGCGACACGCCCGCGATCTGTCTCAGCCGCCATGTCGGCAGCTATTTCAGTAATCGCGGTGCGCAGTTTTTCGTGTTCCATAGGGTAGTGCTATCCGGCACATCGGAGAGGAGCAAGGGTGGCGTGTTGCCTTGCTCCGTCAGGGGCTAACTGCATTTTAAAGCCGGAGGCGGGCAACAGGTGCTTGCGGCCTGTTCCAACCATTCCCCAGTTCGACGCAGAACCGTTCCGATTTTTACAATCACGGTTCTTGCGAAGGCCGCTATCCGCGAAGGACGGGTGGGCAGTTCTATCGCGCCATCCATGCCACTCCGACCACGCAAGCGCCGCATCAGGCTGGGGTTCGGCGTATCGAGGCCGTGAATGTACCGCAGGCGCTGGGCGATATGAGGATTTTTGTGCATGAAATCCTGTTCCAGAAAATGATCCATGCGACTGGCTGTCATGTAAGTTGAGGCGAGAATATCAAACATCGGTTTGGTCCTCTGTTATGTTTCTATGCTTGATAATTAGCCGTTTAGCGTCACAGTTACGAGTCAGGGATATTTCTTATTTGTTAGATTGGCTAACATATGAAGCTACCACCTCTTACGGCCCTGCGGGCGTTTGAAGCCGCCGCGCGACACCGGAACCTCAGTGCAGCCGCGCGTGAGCTGAACGTTACCCATGCGGCCATCGCCCAGCAGGTCAAAAAGCTCGAAGAATGGTTCAATCTGCCTTTGATGCAGCGGGCTGGCAGAGGCGTAGAAACGACAGAGCAGGGCGCACGGCTTGCGCTCGGGTTGGGCGAGGGCTTTGCGGCGATGCAAAACGCTGTCGAAGCGCTCGCCGAAGATGATGCCGCGCGGCCCTTGAAGATTACGCTGACACCGACTTTTGCGACGAATTGGCTGATGCCGAAGCTCGGGGGCTTTCGCACAGCGCATCCTGATATCGGGATGATGATTAATCCAACGGCCCAGCCCATCGACTTGATTGCCGAAGGATATGACGTCGGTTTCCGGTTTGGTGCCGGAAAGTGGCCGGGCTTTAAGGCCGAGCAAATCTTGGACGGTGGGCACGCTGTTTTCGCCGCGAAGTCTTTGCTCAAAGGACGCAAAGTTGAGACGCCCGCCGATGTTGCGGCGCTGCCCTGGGTGCAGGAACTCGGTATGAATGAGCGCAGAGTTTGGCTGGAGGCGCATGGTGTCGAAGACTGCGCTCCGCAAAATGTATTGCACATGCCCGGCAACCTCGTCGTTGATGCCATCAGGCGCGGTGAAGGGGTCGGCAATACCGGACGGATATGGTTTGAAAAGGATGTTGCCGAAGGGAGGGTCGTCAGTCTGTTTGACGACGATAAAACTGCCGATCTTGCCTATTGGATGATCTCAAGACCCGGCCCGCACCGTCCGCCGTTGAAAGCGTTCTTGAAGTGGGTGCGATCTGAGATCGGGCGGTGATTGGGCTGGGGTGCATTTTGTCAAACACGGAAGACGAGTGGAATGGATTCCCCGAAAAGGGCGCTATTTCAGGCTGCGAAACCTCAGAAGACGAGTTTAACCGTCTAAAGAGCAGTGTAACAGTTTCCAAAACTCAGAAGAGGGTTGGACTGTTTTCTCACCCTTCGCGACCGCCGCCACGGGACTGCGGAAGAGGCTGAGTATGACCAATTGCGGACGATTATGCACACAATTTCGGTAGTGTTAGACAATTCGCAGCGCTTATGCTGAAGGCTCGTGTCAAGGTGCTGTTCATAGGTGGGGAAACGCAGTGAAAAGTAATGTGACTGATTTAGAAAGAATTTTTCAGGCATTGGGTGCAGAAGATCCCGCCGATTGGGCGAACTCTCAAATCAACGAGGGTATTCCTCAGCTTCATCGATACCTTTTCCTTAAGAAAGCTTGGAGCCTTGTCATCGGTGAAGAAGATGATAGCTGGATCGAAGAGGCCATCGAAGCTTGGGATCGCAATCCTGACGCACCCTATTCCGGTCAGGGTCGTGCGTTGGAAAAAATGATCGCGTTGGGGGTGGAGCGCTCTTCGATAGTAGACCTTGTTCGAGCAACGCAAGCTGAAATGATTTTTGGAATTTGTTATCAGTTAAACGATCCGAGCCTCTCCAATGTCGAAGAGGAGCTTGTGGGTGACATCGGTTGGACGCTCGTCAAAACGGACGACGATTACGAGCCCACATCCGAAGTGATCGACAGTCTGCATGAGTCAGTTCTTGAGTTGGACCCCACGGGCCGGGAAATGCGGCCTCGTCTTTCTGCGAAGCAATGAGATGTCTCGGGACATTTGCCCCCCTGTCTTAGGCGTTTGTTTCTGAACGCTCGTGGTAATTGACGAAATTCACAGCTGAACGGTATGGCCGTTTCGGGCGCGTTGCAGAAGTCAGGACCGACCGAGATTTCCGGTCGCCATGAACGGCATCGCGACCGTCATTCAACTCCACTTCTGCGGACTCCACTCGTCTTTTGTGTTTTACACAATTTTTGAGGACGGCAAGCAGCTCGCTTTCAAGAGATTTGCCACCTGCACCAGTCTCTTGCCATGGTTTTACCCGGAAATTTCAGGATTTTCCCTGTGGGGTCCGAGGGTTTTGCAACGGAAACCAACAGTTTTGCCAGTTATTTCGGGGCCATTCTGAGCGCTCCATCAAGGCGGATCACCTCTCCGTTCAGCATCGGATTTTCGACAATGGCTTTCACAAGTGCGGCAAATTCCGCCGGATCGCCAAGGCGGTCGGGGTAAGGGATTGTTTTACCTAAGGAATCTTGAACGTCTTGCGGCAAACCCTGCAACATCGGAGTTAAGAAGAGACCGGGAGCTATCGCCATCACTCTGATATTATTACGAGAAAGGTCCCTCGCCATCGGGAGCGTCATCGAAGCGACCCCCCCTTTTGAGGCCGCATATGCCAGTTGTCCGATCTGTCCTTCATAGGCCGCAATCGAAGCCGTATTGATGATGACACCACGCTCATCGCTGGGGAGCGGGTCGGTTTTGACCATCCCTGCGGCTGATTGAGACGCCATGTTGAAGACGCCTAATAGATTGATTTCTATCGTCTTTGAGAACAAAGCGGCATCATGCGCGCCCTCTTTGCCAACAGTTTTAGCACCGGGCGCTATGCCTGCGCAGCATACGCAAATACGTTCCTGACCCTGTTCGGCTCTCGCGGTTTTGAGTGACGTGGCGACCGCATTAGGGTCAGAGACATCTGTGCTAACAAATAATCCTTTGATTTCATGTGCGATTTTCTCTCCGCGCTCTGAATCCATGTCGAAAATCGATACGGAGCACCCTTGCGCAGCCAACATCCGCGCGGTCGCTTCACCAAGCCCGGATGCTCCGCCGGTTACGATTGCAGCGATTTTAGAACTCAGAAGCATTTGCAAAACCTCAAGAAAACAATAATTTATGCTGAAATTAGCAGATTGCCGACGGAAAACCAGATTTTGTGCGTTGAATCATAGATGGCTTAAATCGAGATGGCCTATTTCCTGCGTGAATGCGCAGTAGTTTTTCGGAAGGACCCATTGTGCAGATTCAACGGTATTTCAAATGGCTGGCGGTGATTTTTGTTGGAGCTGTTGTTAGCGGCTGCGTTGCGCAACAGCCTGTGAATGGCGGAATCGTCTACTCTGATCCAGCACCAGTATATTACGAATCTCCGCGAAACGTTGTTCATTATGATGAAATATATGTGCACGAAGTTCCATTTTATCGGGCTCCGTATTCGCTTCATGGGTCCTTGTATTCGCGACATCTGCATGACTTGAAGCATCACCATCATCGTGGACAAAAACACTCAGCACATCTTCATCATGAAAAGCGCAAGGAACGCGTAAAGTCAGAGAAGCGATCAAAGAAAGCTGAACGTAAGGCGGATCGTAGAGCTAAACGCAGAGCCGCTCGTGAAGCGGAATGCCGCAATGATGGTTTTGCTAGCTGTCGCGCTAAGAATCGAGCTGAACGTAAAGCAGAAAAAGAGCCTGCACCTAAAAAAGTAGTTTCAAGTAATAACGATAAAGAGCATCGCCGCGCCGCGCGTCTTGCTCAATGCAGAGCAGAGGGCTTCAGGAATTGTCGCGCTAAAAAACGGGCTGAAAAGAAAGCACTCAACGTCTCTAAAAAGGCTCTTAAAAAGCCTGCAAACCTGCGTAAGCGTTTGAGCGAGTTAAAGTAATATACGGATACTACGGTACAAGAACGCTAAAGCCGAATTTAATAAATACATCAGACGCTTCTTTGCTTTTCAAACAAGTTAAGAGGCGTCTTGCATTTGGGCTATCGTTATCCGCTATAACAGCGGCGGGATAACGTATCGGATCGTGTGCATCCGCCGCGAATGTCCATAGCAAATCGGCACGAGAATCTCTCAAAAGATCAGTATGATAGATGATGCCAAAAGCGATTTCACTCTTGGCGACCCACGATAAGACCTCGCGCACATTCACTCCCGGAACTAAGGCATTTTGCACCTCCGGTTTGTTCCACCAGTCATGCGTTTCAAAAGCCTGTTTCGCATATCGCCCTGCCGGGACGGAGTCGGGATCAGCTATGGCAATCCGCCTTCCTTTTAATATCGCAGGAAGATCGGGAAGAGTACCTTCGGATTTTGTATTCAATTCCATGGACTTGGATTGCACAAGAACCAGAGAGTTACCGATTAAATCAACCCTCTGTCCTTCAATAATCCTGCCGCGCTTTTGCAGCCAATCCATCCATTCCGGGTTTGCCGAGATATAGATCGCGGCTGGCGCGCCTTGTTCGATTTGACGTGCCAGTGTGCCGCTTCCTGCATAGATGCCAGTTGCGTTTAAGTCCGTTTTGGATGAGCAAATTGCCAACACTTCATCCAAAGTATCGGTCAGCGATGCTGCCGCGAAAACCTTTAACGTCTCAGCGTGTACGGTGGGGGCGCTCACAAAAGTTAGAAAGAGCATTGTTCCCAAGCCGGAAAACAAAGCTCTAAACTCAGCCAATCTTGCGCATCCTCGCGAAGCCTTCATCGAGATCATCCAACAAATCGGCGACATCTTCGAGGCCGATATGAATACGCATTACTCCGCCCTCCGCACGTCCATTGTTCGGCCATTTAGTTGCTGTCCGCAATTTAGGAGGATCGATTGGGATCAATAAACTTTCAAAACCACCCCAAGAAAAGCCCATTCCAAATAGTTTCATCTCATCCAGCATTGCTGCTTGAGCGACCGGGTTCGAATATTCCGGCTTTAGAATAAAGGCGAAAAGGCTGGACGCGCCCAAAAAGTCGCGCTTCCAAATTTCGTGACCGGGATCGCCCGGCAAAGCTGGGTGAATGACTTCCGCAACTTCTTCTCGATTGGAAAGCCATTCCGCGACCTGAAGCCCTGCCTGCATATGATGCGGTAAACGAACATGAATTGTCCGAATACCGCGCATTGCAAGGTAAACGTCATCGGGCGATGGGCATATTCCTGTCTGTGTCTGTGCCTGTTGAAATTTATCATATGAGGCTTCGGTGCAGGTCACACTGCCCATGACAAGATCTGAGTGGCCGGAGATGTACTTCGTTACTGCCTGGGCTGATACATCGACCCCATGTTCGAAAGGCTTATAATAGAGCGGCGAAGCCCAAGTGTTATCCATGATAACAGTCGCACCTGCTTTATGAGCTTTTTCCGCAATCGTCGGGATGTCCTGGACTTCGAAGGTCCATGAGCCGGGGCTTTCGACCCAGACAACACTGGTATTAGAGCGCATCAAATCTTTGATACCGCCACCAATCAGTGGGTCGTAATATTCGACGTCGATACCCATCCGAGTCAGCATACCGTTACAAAAGGCACGGGTTGGGCCGTATGCGCTGTCGGTAATGAGTACATGATCCCCTGAAGACGCGTAGGCGAGCAGAGGTAATGTGCATGCTACAAGGCCGGAAGGCTGTAATCTGGTACGGTAACCTCCTTCCAATGCCTGTATCGCAGTCTCAAGAGCGAACGTGGTTTCGGTGCCATGAACGCCGTAGGTTACTCCATCACCGGCCCGAGCAACGCGGCTTTGCTGTAAATCCTTATATGTTGGATAGAGAATGGTCGATGCGTGCATTACCGGCGGGTTGACCACACCGTCATAATCCATTGGACGTCTACCGGCGTGAGTCGCTTTCGTTCCGTCTTTCATTTTCCATTCCCGGTTTTTCGTTCAGGTGATTCTGCGGGACTATGAATATCGAAAGCTGCAAAGAGATACGAACTTTACCATGTAATAGAATTACGGTTACCAACGCGCGCGTTATATCAGGCTATCATGCTGTGGAGGTTAGGTCACCTCTGACGAAGAGGCATATTTTGATTTCGCCTTATAGCAGAGTGCCTTGAGGTATAGTTTCCTCATATCGAGGCGATATGGTCGCTAGAAGCCGTAAATTCACCAAAAAGGTGAGTTTGAGCGGATTCGACTGTTGAAAGTATTTCCGATAGTGATGCAAAGTCGCAGCGACCGTGATCCGACTGATTCAGTACGGCCGCCACGGGTACACTTAGGGAGAATTAAAAATGACATTCAAAAATGCGCTTTGCGCAATTTCGGCACTTGGCATGGCCTTTGGTGCAAGCACAGCTTCTGCTGATACTCTTGCTGATGTAAAAGCAAAAGGGTCTGTTCAATGTGGCGTTTCGCAAGGCCTTCCAGGCTTCTCTAACCAAGACGATGCTGGAAACTGGACCGGAATCGACGTTGACGTTTGTAAGGCTGTTGCGGCAGCTGTCTTCGGTGATGCGAACGCAGTTAAATTTACGCCACTTTCCGCGAAAGAGCGTTTTACAGCGCTGTCTTCTGGCGAAGTTGACATTCTGTCGCGTAACACGACTTGGACAATGACCCGCGACACGCAGCTTGGTCTGAACTTTGCCGGCGTCAACTATTATGACGGTCAAGGCATGATGGTTCCTGCAAGCCTCGGCGTGACATCTGCTCTTGAGCTTGACGGTGCTTCGATCTGCACGAACACGGGTACAACGACCGAGCTGAACATCACGGATTTCTTCCGTTCGAACAACATGGGCTTCGAGCTTGTAGCGTTTGAAAAAGCCGACGAAGTTGTTGCAGCATACGATTCCGGTCGTTGTGACGTTTACACCACTGACCGTTCGGGCCTTGCAGCTCAGCGCCTGAAGCTTGCTGATCCAGCCGCTCACAATGTTCTTCCTGAAGTGATCTCGAAAGAGCCACTTGGTCCTGTGGTTCGTCAGGGCGATGATGTGTGGTTCAACATTGTTCGTTGGACACTCAACGCAATGATCAACGCTGAAGAACTGGGCGTTACCTCGGCAAACGCTGCGGAAATGGCTAATTCAGATAACCCAGGTATCAAGCGCCTTCTCGGTACTGAAGGTAACTTTGGTGAAGCACTTGGTCTGTCAAATGACTGGGCAATGCAAGCGATCACTCAAGTTGGTAACTACGGCGAAAGCTATGAAGCAAACGTCGGCGCTAACACACCGCTGAAACTGAACCGCGCTGGTTCGGTAAATGCGTTGTGGACCAACGGTGGTCTGATCTACGCAGCACCAGTTCGCTAATGAAATGACGCCGTTCCTTTTATCAGGAGCGGCGTTTTCTATTTGGGGGCGAAGCCACGGCCTCGTCCCCTGTTTTTTTGGTATCGAGGTATCCTATCCATGGCTTCTTTGACCGCTTCGGAAGCAGAAGATACTGGGCTAACGTCCCTTCTTTATGATCCGAAAGCCCGTGGCCTGCTTTTTCAGGTTTTGCTTTTGACTGCAGTGGTCTCGTTCTTCGCGTGGATCCTAGATAATACGATCACGAACCTAGCCGCTCAGGGTAAAAAGTCCGGTTTTGGATTTCTGGGTGAAACAAGCGGCTTTCAGATTCTGACGACACTCGGCACTTTTGTAATGGAAGCGCGCGCAGGGGTGGCCACCTATCTTGATGTATTCTGGATTGGGGTGATCAACACGCTCATTATCTCGTTCATCGGAATTATAGCGGCGACCTTGATGGGCTTTTTGATGGGTATTTTCCGCCTGTCGAGTAATGTCGTTCTACGCGGTTTTGCTACTTTTTATGTGGAGATTTTGCGGAACATCCCGCTGCTCCTCCAAATTTTCTTTTGGTACTTTGTTGTCCTAAGAGCGTTACCGGATAAGCGCTCGTCAGGTATGTCGATGGGATTTCTCGGCGAATTCCCGATGAACGTGACGGGGTTATACACATCTTACCCGATTTTTCTGGAAGGGTTCAGCTCAGTCGTTTGGGCCTTTCTCGTTGCGTGTGTGTTGGCGTGGGTTGTCTCGTGGCTGGCCAAAAAGCGCCAAGAAGCTACCGGGCGTCAATTCCCTTCTTTTTGGGTCGGCCTGCTCATTATCGTCGCGATTCCATTATTTGTTTTTTATCAGTTGGGTGGACCCCTCGAGATGGAATCGGCCCGATTCCTAAATGTTGGCGACCCGATCCTTGATGCGAACGGTGAACCAACGGGCCGTACTGCCTCGAAGATTAAAGCAGGGTATGTGCCCGGCGAAGGCGGCGTCATCAAGCCTGAGTTCATCGCTCTGTGGCTGGCATTATCACTTTATACTGCGAGCTTTATTGCTGAGATTGTGCGGGCTGGTATTCTTGCGGTTCCGGGGGGGCAAACCGAAGCAGCAAAAGCACTTGGTATCAGCCCTTCGGTCACTTTGCGAAAGGTGGTTATTCCTCAAGCGATGCGTGTGATCATTCCTCCGCTCACATCGCAGTTCTTGAATTTGACGAAAAACTCCTCACTCGCCATTGCGATTGCGTATCCTGATTTGGTTTCGATCTTTGCCGGTACGGCCTTGAACCAAGTGGGGCAAGAAATTGAGATGATCTTTATGATGATGATGGTTTACCTGATCATTTCACTCGGCACGGCGGCATTCATGAATTGGTTCAATGCCCGCATGATGCTGGTCGAGCGATAGGAAACGGATATGACAGATATTGGCTACGTCCGTACAAAAGAAGCCCCGCTTCTTCCTCCCCCTGCCAGTCAGGTTGGTTGGCAAGGTTGGTTGAGACAAAACGTCTTAAACTCAATCACAGATTTTTCGAGTGTCGGTGCGGCACTCTCGTCAATCATAATGCTGATCGTAACCGTCGGAGTTCTGTATTTTGGATTGACGATCCTTTGGGAACTTGTCCGCTTTACTTTGATTGATGCTGTTTGGAGCGATCCTGACGGCCTTAAACGAGAAGTTTGCTTAACCGAAGATCAGAACCCACCGGGACCGCATCCGTCTGGATGGTCCGGGGCTTGTTGGCCGTTCGTGGATGCTAAGTGGAAGGCGTTCATGTACGGGCGCTATCCAGGGTCCGAACTTTGGCGTCCCGATCTTGTTTTCCTGCTTGGTGCGATAGGGACTGCTTGGCTGGTCTCTGACGCTGTATCCCGACGCTGGCTCTGGGGCGTCATCATGATCGCCGCGGGTGCAGTGCTTTTCTGGTGGTCACAGCTTCCTGTAGAGAATGACGGCGTTTCTCTTTTAAACGATGCTTATGACCCTGCTAACGCATCGCCGTTGGGGCAAGTCTTCGACCGCGTACCTATTGGTGCGTTTATATTGATGGCAGTTGGGGCACTGTATGTGCTGTTGGTTCGACCTTTCGGGCGTAAGGCGGTAGCATTAATCATGCTGACTGTCTTCCCGGTCGTTTCCTATATCCTATTGACTGGCGGTGACGCCGAAGGCGGCGTTGGTTTTTGGATCACTCTTGCTGTCATTGCTGCGTTCGGTTTGTTGCTATGGCTGATTGGTAAAATCTTCGGGGATAATGCATTCAGTGCTTTGCTGCTGTCGTTGCTTGTGCTCGCTGCGGCTCTGTATTTCCTTTGGGGCGTATTTGAGCCAACGACCGGCTTTGGTTTTACTGATGATGGTTTCGGGCGGACGGGTGAAGGCTCTGTCATTCGCCTGCCAATACCTATCGAATTTTCGGGTAAGCTATTGGCCGGGATCGGCGCGCTTGGCCTGCTGTTTTTGGTTTTATCAGGGCATATCATCGGCATAACTATTCGGCTGATATTGGCAGTGCCCGTTTTGATTATGATGGCCAATGCATATTCCGCCGGAACCGAGTCGATTTCGTTGCCAGTAGGCTGGGTAATCTTTGCATTGCTCGCAATTGGAGTGATCGGCTTTGGGCTGATGGCGTTTATTGGTTTGAATCGAAGTGAATGGCATACGGCGATTGGTAATTTTGGCCGTGGAATAGGCCGAACGATCTTTCTAACTGCGCTTGCTGTTGGTGTTGTTGCCTTCGTTGGTGGTCATTGGTTTGTCGATCTCATTGAATTGGCCGCTGGAGGAGAAGCCGATAAGTTTCTTTCTGCAGGACACCTTGCAGCGCATGATGAACACGGTTTGCTTGGTCTGACTGCTGAACCAATGGAAGTTGAGCGTCACCTTTGGATTCTGCCGGAGGTCGAAACCAATGTATGGGGCGGTCTGCTTGTTACGCTGGTCGTTTCGTTTGTGGGTATTATTGCGTCGATGCCAATTGGCATTTTGCTTGCGCTGGGCCGTCGCTCACAACTGCCGGCGGTGCGCATCCTGTCAACGGTCTTTATTGAATTTTGGCGCGGTATTCCGCTGATTACAGTCCTGTTCATGTCTTCTGTAATGCTGCCGTTATTCTTGCCGGATGGCGTTGAGTTCAACAAGCTGTTGCGCGCCTTGATCGGTGTTGCGTTGTTTGCCTCCGCGTACATGGCTGAGGTCGTGCGTGGCGGTTTGCAAGCCATTCCAAAAGGTCAGTACGAAGGCGCGGACTCGCTCGGTCTCGGGTTTACTCAGAAAATGCGGTTGATCGTGATGCCGCAAGCCTTGACGCTCGTAATCCCCGGCATCGTGAACACCTTTATTGGCCTGTTCAAAGACACCGTGCTGGTTTTGATTATTGGCCTCTTTGACCTGCTTGGGATGATTCAAACCAGCTTTAGTGATGCGAGTTGGTCGTCCCCGGTTACGAACTCAACGGCCTATCTAACCTGTGCAGGTTTGTTTTTCATCTTCTGCTTCGGCATGTCTCGCTATTCGATGTTTATGGAGCGAAGACTCCGCCGGGGTCATGCACGATGACTACTATTTTCTCTAGAAACGGCCACGTTTGATAAGGAACTGACACATGACCAATGTTGAAATGGTTGATCGCGAGATTGATCGCTCAAAAATGCAAGTGTCTGACGATGTGGCCATCCATATCGAAAAGATGAATAAGTGGTACGGCACGTTCCACGTCCTTCGCGATATCAATCTTACGGTTAATGACGGTGAGCGAATTGTTATTTGTGGTCCTTCAGGGTCCGGTAAATCGACGCTGATCCGCTGTATCAACCGGCTTGAAGAACACCAGCAGGGCCGCATTGTTGTGGATGGGATCGAGCTTACTGGCGATCTGAAAAAGATCGACGAGATCCGCCGTGAGGTTGGCATGTGCTTTCAGCACTTCAACCTGTTTCCACATTTGACAATTATGGAAAATTGCACGCTTGCGCCAATCTGGGTTCGTAAGATGCCGAAAAAGCAAGCCGAAGAAACGGCAATGCATTTTCTTGAGCGTGTTAAAATCCCTGAGCAAGCCCACAAATATCCCGGACAGCTTTCGGGCGGTCAGCAACAACGTGTTGCCATTGCTCGCTCGCTCTGCATGAGTCCGAAAATCATGCTGTTCGATGAGCCGACTTCAGCTCTTGACCCTGAGATGATTAAAGAGGTGCTCGATACCATGATCGGCCTCGCAGAAGAAGGCATGACCATGCTTTGCGTCACGCACGAGATGGGCTTTGCGCGCCAAGTTGCGAACCGTGTGATCTTTATGGATGAAGGTCAAATTGTTGAGCAAAACGAGCCGGAAGCATTCTTCTCGAATCCTCAGAATGAGCGGACACAATTGTTCCTTAGCCAAATTTTAGGGCACTAATACGCGGCGAATGTGAGATGTAACTGCAATAATATCGTTTTAGTTCAAAGAACTAGCCTTAATAAAAAGCCGTAGTTGATTTGAAAATCGACTACGGCTTTTTATTTTTGCACCCTGAATTTCTCAATAACGAACCTCCCGTTTGTCTATGATATAAACGGCGATGGACTTCCGGCATCCACCGCGCCAAATTACTAACCATTATATTTCAGTAGCGATTCAATTTCGAAGGACTGATCATGACCGCCACACTTGTCGCGCGTGGACGCATTTACGACAACATCACTGAAATGACGGGCGGTACGCCTCTTGTCCGTCTTTCGAAAATTGCGAAAGCGCATGGTGTTGAAGCGGAAATCCTTGCGAAGCTGGAATTTTATAATCCGCTTGGGAGCGTGAAAGATCGCATTGGTGTTTCGATGATTGATGCTTTGGAAGCGTCTGGCGATTTGAAACCCGGCGGCACGGTTATTGAACCAACATCCGGAAATACCGGCGTTGCTTTGGCTTTTGTCTGTGCTGCGCGGGGCTATCCGCTCACGCTCTGTATGCCCGAAAGCATGTCTATCGAGCGCCGGAAGATGCTGGCTTTACTTGGTGCGAAACTGGAATTAACGCCGAAAGAAAAAGGCATGAAGGGCGCTATCGCCCGAGCAGAAGAACTCCTCGCCGCGACACCCGGCGCAATTATTCCGCAGCAATTCCAAAATCCTGCAAATCCTGCGGTCCACACGCGCTCCACTGCATTAGAAATTCTCGAGGACACGGGGGGCAATTTCGATGCTCTAATTGCCGGTGTGGGTACAGGAGGCACGATAACCGGCTGCGCACAGGTCTTTAAAGAAAAAGGCCATAGTGCGAAAATTATCGCAGTTGAACCGGAAGACAGCCCGGTTATTTCCGGCGGCGACCCCGGTCCGCATATGATCCAAGGCATCGGCGCGGGCTTTATCCCCGGTAACCTCGACACATCTCTGCTGTCTCGGACTGTGACCATTAGCAACGCCACATCGTTGGAGGTCGCACGCGAGGTCGCCCGTCTGGAAGGTATTCCTGTCGGCATTTCATCGGGTGCGGCAATTGGCGCGGCACTTGAAGTTGGTGCTGAAGACGGCATGGAAGGTAAAACCATCGTCGTCATTATTCCAAGCTTTGCAGAACGTTATCTCTCCACAGCCCTTTTTGAAGGATTAGCGTGATCTAGGCATGACCGATGATGAGCTAGAGCGTTATGCGCGGCATCTTATCCTGAGGGAGATTGGTGGGCAGGGGCAAGCAAAACTGCGTAACGCCCGCGTTCTTAGTATTGGTGTGGGTGGCCTTGGGTCGCCGTTGTTGCTTTATCTTGCTGCTGCAGGCGTAGGGACGCTTGGCATCGTTGATGATGACATTGTTTCTTTGTCGAATTTGCAGCGCCAGGTCTTATTCACCAGCCAAAGCGTAGGAAAGCTTAAAACCGAAACGGCCAAGCAGACGCTTTCCGGCCTGAATGACGGTGTGGCGATACAGGTATTCAACGAACGTATCGTGCCGGAAAACGCACTGAGTATTTGTGGTGACTATGATCTGGTGTGCGATGGTTCAGATAATTTCGACACCCGCTATCTTGTAAACCAGACCTGTGCCGAACTCGGTATTCCTCTTATCGCAGGGGCTATCGGCCAATGGGATGGCCAGCTTTCCGTCTATGCGCCGCATCTAAATGCCCCCTGTTATGCTTGTGTTTTCCCTGAACGCCCGGAAGCGGATGTGGCAGCGACCTGCGCAGAAGCTGGTGTTGTCGGCGCACTCCCCGGTATCGTTGGTTCGATGATGGCAATGGAGGCGATCAAACACATAACGGGGGCAGGGGATAGCCTCGCAGGGCGTCTTTGGATTTATGACGCTTTATCAGCGGAAACCCGCACTTTGAAAGTTTCCCGTCGTGCCGATTGTGAGATGTGCAGTAGATACGGCTAAATCGTAATTCAGGAGGTAAGTCATGACTTTTGTTGCGATAATTCTTGCGGCAGTGGGCGGCTTTGCCGTGGGTGCAATCTGGTACATGACACTCGCAAAGCCATGGATGGCTGCGGTGGGGCGCACCGAAGAAGAGATCAAAGCTGATCGTAACCCTTTGCCCTTTGTTATTGCTGCGCTTGGGGCGCTTATGGCGGCGATGGTTATGCAACATATGTTTGCGGCAAGCGGCATTACGGGCGTGATGCGTTGCCTCGGTTATGGCGCGGGAATCGGTGCATTTATTGTCGCGCCGTGGGTCATCCTCCACTATGCGTTTGCAGGTAGACCCAAGAGCCTCTGGTGGATAGACGGCGGACATACCATCGCCGCCTTTGCCGCCATGGGTTTGATCCTCGGTATATTTTCATAAACTAAGGATCAAAACTTCATTTGGGTCTTAAGCTGGCTGTTCGTCGTCTTCGACATCGCCTTTAGGCAAGTTGAAGAGGTCATCAGCTGTCATCTCTTTCGGTGCATCGTCTTTCGGCGCTTCAAACGCAAGCGACTCTTCCGTGCTGAGCAAAGCGCCTTCAACAGGTATCACGGTTTCGGTGATTCCTGCTTTTTTCGCAGCTTTCTTAACGGCTTCGTCCAGTTCCAACTGGCGGCACATACCCAGCGCTACCGGGTCGATTGGTTGGATCTGAGAGATGTTCCAGTGAGTTTTTTCACGGATTGACTGGATTGTAGGTTTCGTCGTGCCCACAAGCTTACTGATTTGGCCATCACTCAGCTCAGGGTGGTTTCGCACCAGCCAAGCAATCGCAGCAGGACGCTCCTGACGCTTTGACAACGGCGTATAACGCGGTGCTTTACGTTTGGGCGGAGGTAACGCCTTACGCTCAACTAACCGCAGGCGCTTTTTCGGGTCTTTCTCGCATTCGTCAATACTTCCACGGGTCAACTCGCCAGCAGCGACAGGATCGCGGCCTTTCATACCAACCGCGACTTCGCCATCAGCGATGCCGGATACCTCCAGAGGGTGCATTTCTACGAAAGCTGCAATCTGGTCGAAAGTCAGCGAGGTGTTATCCACAAGCCAAACGGCAACAGCTTTAGGCATCAGGGGTTGCGACATTGGATCACTCTTCGTTAGGACAGGTGGGCACGGGCGCGCCCTTTCAGAGCGCGTCCACCGGGACCTGCAATTTCCGGGAACTACAGTGATATAAGGCCGAATGGACGCTTTTGCCAAGCCCCTGTTCGCGATGAGGAGAGAGATATGAACCGCAATAAGACATTGGGCGGCTTTGCTGCGCTCGCTGTTGGCGCTTTTTTGGCGTGGCAGAACGGGACTCTCGATCAATTCATAGGACAGCAATTCGGCGGGCAATCAGGGGCATTTACCAATAATGCGCCTTCCGGACAGCGCCAACAGACCCGTGCGTCCGGGGGTAGTCAGCACGAGCAAGGTAATTTCGACTTTTATGTCTTGGCAATGTCATGGTCGCCCACTTTTTGTGAAGACGATACCAGAAACTCCGATCAATGTAGTGGTCGTCGTTCATACGGGTTTGTCGCACACGGTCTTTGGCCACAATACGAAAAGGGCTGGCCTGAGAACTGTAATGTCAACGCCCGTGTGCCGGATCGGACTGTTAGTGAAATGTTGCCCATCATGCCTGCTAAAGGTTTGATCTTTCACCAATGGAAAAAGCACGGAACGTGCTCAGGTCTCCAGCCGGATGCTTATTTTGATACGGTCAAAGATGCTTTTCAGAAGGTCAAAATTCCAACGGCTTTCGATGGACTCTCCAAAACGATCAACGTTAAGCCTCGAGTGATCGAAGAAGCCTTTATGGAGGTCAATCCGACGCTCAATGATACGATGATTTCTATTTCATGCAGCAAGAAGCGTCTTCGTGAAGTCCGTGTTTGCTTCGATAAAGATTTGAACTTTCGTCAATGCAGCAAAGAAGTACAACGCGAATGTAGAGATAATTCTGTCAGAATGCCTCCGGTGCGAGGATAGAATGGCGAGCATTGCAATTAGAGAATTGTGATTGACCAGATTGTAATAATTTAAAGAGGGGTTGCCGCAAAATCGGCGACATCACCGCTACGATTTTGAATGCTGAGCTTTTTGATGTTTTGATGAGGGCTGAAGAAATATAGGTGAGTGCAGATCGTTTAATCGCGATTAACGCTCTAATACGGTGCGATTTTCGCGATCTGCGAAACGCCCTTGGAGCTAACACTAATATAGTGAAGGAGTGCGGCGCGGCATGACCCCAACCAGTGTTGCGAAAGTTGGTGAACTTGCCGATTGGGAACCAGTCTATGCGCTGGCAGAAGAAGTCGATCTTGTTGTTGTTCGGTTCGATTAAGATGTAGTGGTTGGCGGCCTCCAACGATTTTTTTTGCCTCGAGTTGAGAATTTTCGAGACGAGCGTCGTCCTCGGGTGGTTGCCTTCTCTTCTCTTGCTGCTGGATTGCATAGCCAAGAACTGGCGTTTGGAAGCTAGCAGCTTGTACGGGGTTTGTATGGGAATGTTTGGAAAGTTCTCACTTCAAACCTACATTTTGCTGCAATAAACTTCATCGGGAAAAATTATTGTCGTTTTGGGATGTAGTTTTTGCGTGATTTTCTGGCGCACCCATCAGGATTCGAACCTGAGACCTCTGCCTTCGGAGGGCAGCGCTCTATCCAGCTGAGCTATGGGTGCGTTGGGGCTTTGATAGCTTATGCGAGTATACTGTGCAATCAGCTTGATGTCTGCTCAGCTTAGAGCGCTCAATGCGACCAAGGCACTCGGCGTGATGAAGAGAAATTATCGCCATAACCGCGCGGACGATGGCGGCGAGGTTGGGGCTCTTCAATCAAGTACGCAACACCGTGGCGCTGTACATATCCAATGGCAGCTTCTTTCGTATCAAACTGTAATTTGACTTGAGAGTGCATGTCGGTTTGGCCGGTCCATCCCATCAGCGGGTCTACAGGGCGTGCCGACTCAGATGGAAACTCTACAATCCAGCCCTTGGTTTTGCCTTGACCAGAGGTCATGGAGCTGCGTGCTGGCTGGTAAATTCTTGCTGGCATTCAGAATCTCTAAATTTTTTGGCTCGCGATCAGACGTCACGTCTATGCCGTGATGTCTGATCGCGCGCAAGCTCAGATCTTATATTGATTGCGCGTGCTAGGAGCGAGGGGGTGAGGCTGCACGCTTCAGTCAATTATCTGGACTTGATATACAAACTCCGTTCAACGCCAAATGGTTCAAATAAATTTATACATTTTATAAATTTTAATCAGAACTCAGAGCGATGCTTTTACTTCCACAGTTTTTATATTGGTTCTTTAATGGCTTAGAGGGGTGCATAGGATACTAAAACTTGATCACATAAGTGCTCGAAACGTCCAAATGTGAAAGGAAACGCGATGATCGATACAGCCCTTCTTATTATTGACGTGCAAAATGACTTCTGTCCGGGGGGAGCACTTGCTGTTGAAGACGGAAGTGCGATTGTCCCGTTGATTAATCGCCTTCAATCAAAGTTCCCATTGAAAGTGATGACACAAGACTGGCATCCGGCCGAGCATACGTCATTCGCTGATAACCATGCTGATGCCCAGCCATTTTCGATGATCGACATGCCATACGGTCCGCAAGTTTTGTGGCCAACGCATTGTGTACAAGGATCGCGCGGTGCTGACTTTCATGATGAATTAGAGACGGATAATGTGGCGTTGATCGTGCGAAAGGGGTTTCGAAAAGAAATCGACAGCTACTCAGCGTTCTTTGAAAATGACCGTACAACGCCGACGGGGCTGACAGGATATTTGCGAGAGCAGGGGATGACGTCTCTTGTAATGACTGGCCTTGCAACAGATTTTTGCGTCAGATTTTCGGCTGTCGATGCAGCAAAGCTTGGTTTTGATGTTTCTGTGGTCAGTGATGCTTGCCGTGCAATTGACATGGATGGGTCGTTGGGAGATGCAATGCGCGATTTTGAAGAGAACGGCGTGAAAATAACGACTTCGGATGCATTTTTGTAAGCGAACGGGCTTATGGTCAAAAGCTGAAGCAGCGAATGCTATTCCAGCTTTGCTTGTTGAAAGATGATCGTGTTCTTTTAATGCGAAGCGCGCGTACCGCATCTGTTGAAGTTGAAGAACATACTGCCGATATCTGCCTCGTATGAAGCGCCGGAATCCGTATTAAGGGACGATCCATGACCGATCAAAATGTGACCGCTGAGAGCATGCAAGAGACAGAATTTCCAATTCCGGCGGGCGTTTATGCGGAAAAAGTTGTTTCGGTAAAGCATTACACCGACAGGCTTTTTCAGTTCCGGATTACACGGCCAGCGGCGTTGCGGTTCCGCTCCGGTGAGTTCGTCATGATCGGGTTGCCCAATGCAGAAAAGCCGGTTTTCCGGGCATATTCTATTGCTAGCCCATCATGGGATGAGCAAATCGAGTTTTTCTCGATCAAAGTTGAAGATGGGCCGCTGACGGAGCATCTGCAAAAGGTGCAACCCGGCGACACGATTTTGATGCGCAAAAAACCTGTAGGAACACTGGTAAATGACGCGCTTATCCCTGGTAAAACTCTGTATATGATCTCAACAGGGACTGGAATTGCGCCCTTTGCATCGCTCATCCGCGAACCTGAGACTTATGAAAAGTTTGAAAAGGTCGTCCTGAGCCATACTTGCCGTGAAGTAGCGGAATTGACCTATGGCCATGATATCGTCGCTGCGGCGAAGAACGATCCGCTTGTTGGAGAAGAGGCGACAAAACAGCTTATCCATGTTGCCTCGACAACGCGTGAGTCGTCCGACCGTATGGGCAGAATAACAACCCAAATTGAAGATGGCTCTCTTTTCGATCATCTCGGCGTCCCTCCGCTTAACCCGGAGACGGATCGCGGGATGATTTGTGGTTCGATGGAGATGCTGAAAGATGTAAAAGCGTTGTTTGAAAAAGCCGGTATGACCGAGGGCGCAAACAACCGTCCTGCTGAATTTGTCGTAGAGCGCGCTTTTGTTGACTGATTATAGGTTTGTTCGGAAAAGAAGTTCCCTATCTGATTGTATGACATCAGGTCTTCGGCTCGAGAATAATATCTGATTAGGCATATATGCGCTCCGTTTCAGAAGGTTCTTGCGAGAATATTGCAAGATATTAATCATTTTCAATTCGGATAGCGTAGAGCGTACGGCGTAGTGACATCCCGTCACTGCGTTTGTACTACGATGCACGATTTATTCTCTTTGGAAGGCCTCCCCATGACGACTCCTACTGCCGTGTGCCTTTTGGCTGCCGGAAAAGGCACACGAATGCGGTCTGACCTTCCCAAGGTTCTGCACAAAATTGCCGATTTGCCGATGCTGGGCCATGCTTTGAACAGTGCGAAAAGCTGTGCGCCTTCACGTGCCGTCATCGTCACGGGACATCAGGCTGAAAGAGTTGAAAAGACCGCTAAAGAACTATCGCCGGAAGCAGTTTGCGTGGTTCAAGAACCGCAACACGGGACCGGACATGCAGTTTTACAAGCGAAAGAGGCGCTTGAGGACTTTGATGGGGATGTTTTTATCCTCTTCGCCGATACGCCTTTGATTCGACCTGAAACGCTGGTTGCGATGGCCGAAGCCCGCAGTAAGGGTGCGGCGGTTGTGGTTTTGGGCTTTGAGGCAGCAAATCCCGGAGGTTATGGCCGCTTAATTGAAGGAAATGGCGGCCTCGATAAGATTGTCGAAGCGAAAGACGCCACCGAAGAAGAATTGGCTGTAACGCTATGTAATTCAGGCGTGATGTGCGTCGATAGTCGAACTTTGTTCCAACTGCTCGACCGGGTGACTAACGATAATGCGAATGGTGAATACTATTTGACAGATATTGTCGGCCTCGCCCGTGCCGATGGACTGCCATGCGCTGTGGTGCGATGCGATGAAGAGGAGACACTCGGTGTGAACAGCCGAGTTGATCTGGCCGCAGGAGAGGCTGCCTTTCAGGAACGTGCGAGGATGGCCGCTATGGTCGGCGGCGTGACGCTGACGGACCCTTCTAGTGTCTCGTTTTCGCATGATACTATGCTTGGGCAGGATGTGATCGTGGAGCCAAATGTGGTTTTTGGCCCTGGCGTCACTGTAAAGAGCGGCGCGACGATCCGAGCTTTTTCGCATCTTGAAGGTTGCCAAGTTGCTGCGGGCGCGATCATAGGCCCATATGCACGTTTGCGCCCCGGAGCGGATATCGGAGAAGGCGCGCGGATTGGAAATTTTGTAGAAGTAAAGAACGCGACATTCTCGGCGGGTGCAAAAGCGAATCACCTTACTTATGTTGGTGATGCTACGGTTGGCGAGAAAGCCAATATTGGCGCGGGAACGATTACCTGTAATTACGACGGATATTTGAAGCACCGAACTGAAATCGGTGCGGAGGCCTTTATTGGTTCAAACACCGCATTAGTTGCGCCTGTCTCTATCGGTTCACGTACAACGGTCGCCGCAGGGTCGGTTATTGTTGAGAATGTTGCAGATGATGCTCTTGCGGTAGCGCGCGGGCGTCAAACTAACAAGCCGGGCTTGGCTGCGCGGCTACGTGAAGCGCTCGCAGAAGCAAAGGCGAAAGTTAAGGATTCTTGAACTAAGACACGTCATGGCTTGAGGATAATTTTCTTCGAACGGTTTTGGAGTAAGTTTTCACAAACAACGTTCTTCTTTTGTCGAAAAAATGTGACCTAGGTCACATGCTGAAGAACGAAATGTGATGTGCGTCACTAAACAGCCCAATGGCTGAAAAAGCTTGGAGATTGAGATGTGTGGAATTGTTGGCGTCCTAGGCAGTAAACCTGCTGCTCCGATTATTGTGAATGCTTTGCGTTTGCTGGAATATCGTGGGTACGATTCTGCCGGAGTTGCCACTTTGCATGAAGGCAACCTTGATCGACGCCGTGCTGTAGGAAAACTGAACGCGCTGGCCGAACTGCTGGTTGATAACCCGATTGAGGGGTCCATTGGCATCGGTCACACGCGCTGGGCGACGCATGGCGCTGTTACAGAAACGAATGCACATCCTCATGCCGTTGGTAAAGTTGCTGTCGTTCATAACGGCATCATCGAGAATTTCCGCGAGTTGCGTGAAATGCTGACAAAGACGGGCAGGACTTTCGTATCCCAGACAGATACAGAAACGGTTGCGCAGCTTTGCGATCACTTTATGAGCCAAGGTCTGTCGCCGCAGGATGCTGCCGGAGCCACGATTGCAAAGCTCGAAGGTGCCTTTGCACTCGCGATTTTATTCGATGGCGAAGAAGACCTGATGGTCTGTGCCCGTAAGGGCTGTCCGTTGGCCATTGGGTATGGCGATGGCGAAATGTTCGTTGGCTCTGATGCTGTGGCGTTGGCCCCGATGACAAACCGCGTTTGCTTTATCGAAGAAGGTGATTGGGCGGTTTTGACGCGCGCTGGCGCAACGATTTATGATGCGGAAGGCACGTTAGTAAATCGCGAAGTGCGTGTTGTCAGTGTCTCGCCTGTGCTGGCCGAAAAAGGCGAGTACCGCCATTTCATGGCAAAAGAAATTCACGAACAGCCCAGCGTTGTTGGCTATACGCTTGGTGCGTATTTGACTGCAGATCGAAATGCTGTTGCTGACGTTGCGGCGGATTTGGATTTCGCCAATGCGTCGCGTTTAACAATCGTTGCTTGTGGGACGGCATCTTATGCTGGCGAGGTCGCTAAATACTGGTTTGAGCAGATTGCGCGGTTACCGGTAGAGGTCGATATCGCTTCGGAGTTCCGTTACCGGACGCCGCCAATGCCAGAGGGTGGTATTGCGCTGTTTGTGTCTCAGTCGGGTGAAACGGCTGATACGTTAGCCGCTCTCCAATATGCGAAATCTCAAGGCCAAAAGATCGTCTCCGTAGTGAACGTTCCTGAATCGACGATTGCGCGGGCCTCTGATGTTGTGTTGCCAACCCATGCCGGACCTGAGGTTGGTGTCGCCTCTACCAAAGCCTTTACCTGTCAATTGACGGTGCTGGCGGCATTGACGTTGGCGGCGGCAAAGCAACGTGGCAAGATTGACGCAGCAGAAGAAGCGCGTCTTGTTCGCGTGCTTTCCGAAACACCCCGTTTGCTGTCCGAAGCCATTGCGCTTGAAGACAAAACAATCCCGCTTTCGCAAGAATTGTCGAAAGCATCTGATGTTCTCTACCTTGGTCGCGGACCGATATTCCCGCTTGCCATGGAAGGCGCGCTGAAGCTGAAAGAGATCAGCTATATCCACGCCGAAGGTTATGCATCTGGCGAGTTAAAACACGGCCCGATTGCTCTAATTGATGAGGAAATGCCGGTTGTCGTTCTTGCTCCGCGCGATGCGGTTTTTGAAAAGACCGTTTCCAACATGCAAGAAGTGATGGCGCGTGGCGGCAAAGTGCTGCTGGTTTCGGATGCAGCTGGTATTGAAGAAGCAGGCGAAGGGTGCTGGCGAACGCTAGAAATGCCGACTTGTGATCCTTTTATTGCGCCGATCATCTATGCAGCGCCGACGCAATTTATTGCTTATCATACCGCTGTAGCCAAAGGTACAGACGTTGATCAGCCGCGAAATCTGGCTAAATCGGTTACGGTGGAGTAAACCGGCAAGTGCAAGCGGTTAATATCTGATGTGTTGGGAATAATATGACATCGGCGAACAACGCTGAGCGTATAGAAAAAGAGGCACACCATGAGCGGTGAACGCAGATTGTTTGGCACTGACGGCATTCGAGGTCGCGCCAACACCTATCCGATTACAGCTGAAATCGCTTTGAAAGTCGGCATGGCCGCCGGTCGATATTTTACGCGCGGCGCGCATAAGCATAAAGTGGTCATCGGGAAGGATACACGGCGTTCGTCTTACATGCTGGAAAGCGCTTTGACTGCCGGGTTTACTTCAATGGGCTTCGCGGTCACGACGATGGGACCGATCCCCACTCCCGCTGTTGGAATGCTGGTAAAAAGCCTGCGCGCTGATCTTGGCGTGATGATTTCTGCTTCGCATAACCTACACCATGACAATGGCATTAAGCTGTTCGGGCCGGATGGTTTCAAACTGTCGGATGGCGTCGAGGATGTCATCGAAGCATATATGAAAGCGGACATCTCGGAGTTCCTTGCTGACCCGATTGCGATGGGCAATCATAGACGGTTGGAAACAGGGCGTGCGCGCTATATCGAATTTGCAAAGTCCACGATCCCCCGCGCTATGAATTTTGAAGGGCTTAAGATTGTGGTTGATTGTGCGAATGGCGCTGCCTACCGCACTGCGCCGAATATGCTGTGGGAACTGGGCGCTGAGATCGTGCCGATTGGGGTTTCTCCGAATGGCTTGAACATCAACGATGGCTGCGGTTCGACCAATACAGCGCTGGCACAAGAGACTGTGGTGGCTGAGAATGCCGATTTGGGAATTTGCCTTGATGGGGATGCGGATCGTGTCCACATTATCGACAATACCGGTAAGCTGATTGATGGCGATCAGATAATGGCGCTCATTGCACGAAGCTGGGCGCGGCAAGGAAAATTGCGTGGTGGCGGTTTGGTGACAACAGTCATGTCAAACCTCGGGCTGGAACGTCTTCTTGCATCTGAAGGATTAGAGACGATCCGCACACAAGTTGGCGACCGCTATGTTGTTCAATCGATGCGTGACGGTGACTATAACGTTGGCGGTGAGCAATCCGGTCATGTTGTTCTGTCGGATTTTGTGACCACCGGTGACGGGACAATTACGGCGCTACAAGTTTTGTCCGAGATTATTCAATCAGGAAAACCGGCGGCGGAGCTGTGCCATCAGTTTGATCCATTGCCGCAACTTTTACAGAATGTACGGTTCCAACGGGGCCAAACGCCACTATCTACGGATGCTGTGAAAGCGGCGATTGCCGATGGCGAAGATCGGTTGAACGGTCATGGCCGCTTGCTGATACGCGAAAGTGGAACCGAGCCTGTTATCCGCGTGATGGGCGAGGGCGAAGACCCTGATGCGGTGAAGTCTGTCGTGTCAGACATTTGTCAGACCATCGAGAGTGCGGTGGCCTGATCACCTTGAGCGTTGAGAGCGTTCCGAGTCTACCCCGAAACGCTTTCGTTATGTTTTAAAAAATCACTTGCGGTCTAATGTATATAGCCTCGGACCGTAGTGATACGATGTCATTACAATCTGAGACGGGCAAACTATAGCCAGAGGATTGAACGAGACGGAAGGCTCCGGATGTGTGAGTCTTTTTGGTAGGCACAAGAACCTTACGGACAGTCGGAGAACAAATAACCGGGACACGAAGCACTAATTCTCTGTTTTTTTAGATAAAAAATGATGAAAATGGATTTTGGCGACCCCGGAAGGATTCGAACCCTCGACCTGATGATTAGAAGTCTCGAGGTACATAACTTCTCTTAGTTTCGCGAGTTTTCCAATAACCGCTTAAAACCCTTTAAATCAGGCACTTTTTTCGTTATCTACCTTTCCATAGCTTCGCATAATTGCGCGTCGCGTGGAAGACAGGTGGAAGACAGAATGACCGCCAGCAAGAAAACAAAGCTCACCAAGCGTTCCGTCGATGCTGCTCACCCAGTCGAGAAGCGGTACGCCCTGATTGATGCCGAGTTGAACGGTTTCAAACTCTATGTTCACCCGACAGGGCGGAAATCCTTCCATCTCAGATACCGCGTCGGCGGTGGGCGTGATGCAACGATCCGCGAACCAAAGATCGGCGATCATGGTTCGATCACGGTGGACGCGGCACGGTCGATTGCCCTCGAATGGCTGACTGAGGTTCGCAAGGGCGGTGATCCTGCAGCAGACAGGAAGGACGCGCGCGCGGCATCTCGTATGAGCGATCTATTTGCGCGGTACCTGGGCGAGCACGCGAAACCTCATAAAAAATCGTCGAGCATTCGACAGGATGAAACAAACATCCGTAACTATCTCCGCCCTGCCCTTGGAAAGAAGAAAATCGCGGACGTTACGCGCAACGACGTCGCAGCGCTCCACAAAAATCTTGCGGACAAACCCTATCAGGCGAACCGCGCTCTTGCCCTGCTCTCTAAGATGTTCGGTTTGGCGGAACTTTGGGGATATCGACCGGACGGCTCGAACCCTTGCCGACACGTCAAAAAGTACGCTGAGACGAAGCGCAAGCGGTTCCTATCGACTGCTGAACTCTCGGCGCTTGGGGATGCACTGCGACGCGCCGAACAAGGTGAGCTTGGGGCGGTTATGCCCTCGGCCATTGCAGCGATCCGCCTGCTAGTTCTGACCGGCGCGCGGAAAGGAGAGATACTCGGCCTGCAATGGGATTGGATTGATTTCGAAGCTGGCCGCGCGAACCTCCCCGATTCAAAGACAGGCGAAAAGACAATCACGCTTGGTCCAGCCGCGCTGCAATTGCTCTCCACCCTGCCCCGCATCGAAGGCAATCCGCATGTGATTGTCGGCGGTCGCAAAGGCGCGGCGCTCGTCAATCTAAAAGACCCGTGGAAACTCATCCGCTCTGCCGCTGGCCTTGATGATGTTCGCATTCACGACCTTCGCCACAGCTTCGCCAGTGTGGGCGCTGCATCGGGTATGTCGTTGCCAGTGATCGGCGCTCTGCTCGGGCATACGCAGGCGGCGACAACTCAGCGCTACGCCCATTTAAGCGATGACCCGTTGCAGGCGGCGGCGGGCGCTATCAGCGATAAGATTGCGGCGGCAATGACGGGTGAAGGTGCGGACGTGGTTTCAATGAGGAAGCAATAATGATCCGCGAAGAAAATTTACCAGATAAGGTTTTGAAAAAAGTGGCAGGCCTTGAATCCGAAGCGAAGTTAGAGATGGGAATCATCCCTGCGGATTATGATGAGGCGGAGCTTACGAAGTACCTTGATAAGAAGCGTGAACAAGAGCGGATAGATAGACGTGAACAACATCGCCAGTACTTATCGATACAGACTTCATTGAACCGTTCGCATACAGAAAAAGCGCCGATAATAACGACAGAGAGAAGACTGGCTCTTTCCGAAGATGTATTTGCAGAAAGCTGGATGAGGCACTGCTCCATTGACGCAAATAAACCAATTCCAGCCGGCCTTCTTTTGTGTGGTTATAATGATCAAATCTACTCCACAATCGAAGATGCACTAAATTTAGCAATCTTCTTGGGTGCGCCCGGTGCGCGTAAATTAGCAAACACTCTCCCCCTAACGTTTGTTGAGGTTGATGATGAGCTGTATCAGGAAGCATGTATTTGGACTGGTCGATATTCTGATTCACTCAAGAATGGGGAAATTTTTGGTGCGTCAATTTCTGTCTACTTCAACTTTATCCGGGCAAACTATGCGAGCCGCTTTGAAAATTGGAGGCATATAGAAGTTGATGCACTCCTGAAGCTCGGTGCTGCATGTAGAGAGTTTGAGTTGATCTTTCATAATAAAAAATCGGCAAAGGCCGGACGTGGAACTCAAAAAGGCGGAAAGAAAGGTGCAAAAGCAAAAGCGGAATCAAATGCGCCACGAATGGAAAAACGACATTCGCTCTACGCCAAACTTCTAAGTGAGGGAAAGAACAAATCAGAAGCCGACCAAATCACTAATCGGCGCTTGAATCTTGGTCTTACAAAGGGTGCGATATCTAGGAGTTTCGCACGATCTAAAAGATAATGAAAAAAGTTCGGACATTCACTCACGATGTCCAAATTGCAAGGTCCATGTTCCTGAACGAAGCCACACGCAACTTAGCGATGAGGCAAAGCGACAGGAGCAGATTATGGATACACGTTCACCCGATTATCATCTGAACCGCAAAGAGATTGAAGCCGAGTACGGCATCACCGCTCGGTGGCTTGAACTCGCTGCGGTTAAGGGTGGCGGTCCAATCATGACAAAGATCAGCGCACGAATGGTGCGTTATCGCCGTGCTGATATCGAAGAATGGTTGGCGTCCAAGCGCATCGAAAATACTGCGCAAGAAGCTGCTTGAAAAAGAGAAAGCCCGCGACGGTGTGCGAGCTTCTCGAAGATCAGGTGGTAAAGTTCGTCTTTGCAGGACATGGGAATTTTACGCCAAAAATCCGAGAATTTCAAGCCGTTGCCTAAACAACGAGGTAACGAAAATGGATACTAGAATTAAAACCAATCATCCTGAAATCGAGGTTGCACGTATAGGATCAGAGCTGTGGTCGGTTTACCAATGGTCTCGCCATCGTGATTGCGGATATTGCGTTGGTCATTATCATTCTGCAGGCGACGCAAACCGCGCGGCCCGTTTGGCTCTACGGTCTTTTCCTAACGCTTGCCTTAGTCTTGCGGGGGTATCGTCATGAATACTGACATTCCCTTCAGCATTTTTCCGGCTGGCGATGACAAAGCTCCATTAATTCGGGGCTGGCAGGCCAAGGCTTCCAGTGACCCTCATACCGTGGCGCAATGGAAAGCAAACGGCGCGCTCGCGTGGGGTATTCCTACAGGTGCCGCCAACGGTTTGTTTGTCGTTGATTTGGATACCGACGACGACACAGGCGAAGCGATCGGTGAAGCATCCCTGCTCGCCATGCCTCGCTATGCAAGCCTTTTGGACCATGCGACGGTTAAGACGCCCTCGGGCGGAAAACACATCTATCTGAAGCACTTCAGTGGCGCGCGAAACTCACAATCGAAGATCGGGCTTAAAGTCGATACACGGGGCGAAGGCGGTTATGTGATTGCTCCCGGCTCGCTTACGACAGGCGGAAAATATCATGGGCATTGCCCCGTTAAACTGCCATCAGTCCCATTGGGATTCCGGGCGATGTTACTTCACAAGCCGCCCGCGCCAGTGTCGCGATCGTATGACCGTCAAACGCCGACTGGCGAGGTCGAAGAGCTTCTGGCGTATATCCCGGCGGACGTTCAGTATGGCGATTGGGTTGAGGTACTAATGGCGCTCCACGACCGTTACGGCGGCTCTGGTGAGGGCTTGGCAGTTGCCGACCGGTGGAGCGCTTCTGGTTCGAAATATCGCAAGGGCGAAGTCACATCCAAGTGGGATGGTTTCAAGCGTACCGGCATAACTTGGGCGACTGTTCCAGCGATGGCACGGCAGTACGGCGCGAACCTTTCCGACATTGCACGGAGGTGGTGAGTATGGAGATTGTACCTCTCAATATTAACACGTCACGCGCGGACGAATTAGCGGCGAAGTTAATCCGCCTCGACGATATCAAACCTATACTGACGAGCAATGCGCTCGTTAAGGGTTGGCTAGATAAGAACTGTCTTTCGATAATCTATGGGCCGTCAAATGCGGGCAAGACATTCGTTGCACTCGACATTGCGATGCACATTGCAGCGGGTAAGCCGTGGCGTGGTTGCAGGGTTGACGGCGGGGCAGTTCTCTACATCGCAGCGGAAGGCGGGATCGGTGTCCAGAACCGTCTCGCAGCTTTCAAGCTGGATAAGCCAGATATGGCAAATGCACTCTTTACGCTCTTGCCGGTTGGCGTGGACCTACACGGTCACGGTGATGCTCTAGCAGTTTGCGAGATTATGCCGGACGTGGACCCGGCACTGGTCGTCATTGATACGCTTGCCCGCTCAATGGGCGGCGGTGACGAGAACACGGCCAAAGATGCGTCGATGTTCATCAAGAACTGCGATCTAATCCGCGAAGCGACAGAAGCGCACGTAATGATTATCCATCATACCGGCAAAGATGAGGACCGAGGCGGGCGCGGTTCTTCGGCTTTCAAAGCGGCTGTTGACGGAGAGATACAAGCGACTTCTAAGGGGGAGATCATCTGCCACAAGCAAAGGGACCAAGAGAGGGGCGCACCCCTTCACTTCAAGTTGCGCCCTGTTGAATTGGGTAGGAACGAATTCGGCGAAGTGGTAACAAGCGCGGTCGTGGACGAGTCCGAACCGCCCAAACAAAAACGCAAGCCCCTCAGTGGCAAGAATGAAATTGCCATGCAAGCGCTTGACGATGCTCTACGTGATCACGGAGATAAAAAGAGCGGTAATTTTTATCCATCCAATCGGAAGGTTGTTCACATCGACCACTGGCGGAAGGCATGTGGCGACCATGGGATAACCGAAGGTACAACTGAGGCCGCTGCACGGATGGCCTTCAAGCGGGCGAAGGACAAGCTGATGGACCTAGACGAGGTGCGCGAATGGGGCGACCACGTTTGGAGGGTTCAAGATGATGACTAAGCGTAACGAACGTAACGCCTGTGAACAGTGCGTAACGTGTTCAGGCCCCTCTAAGCGTAACGAACGTAACACACCTCTAGGAGGTGTTACGGTTGTTCGCTGGGCGGGTCACCAGAACCAAACAACGATGGAAGAATCGATGATCAACTTGAACACCAACGCAATCTGTTGGTTGTGTCATTTGCAATCCGACAGATACGATTGCTTCAACGGAACGGCGGTGTAAGCAATGGTAGTGCCGCGTAAAAGCGCGAAGAGTACGCGGGGAAGGCCGTTCAAAAAGGGAAACCCCGGCAAGCCAAAAGGAACGCGCCACAAAGTCACGCGCGCTGTCGAGGAATTGCTTGAAGGGCAGGGCGAGGCGTTGACAAACGCGGCGATTGCGAAGGCTCTGGAAGGCGACACGGTAGCCTTGCGGCTCTGTCTTGAACGCATTGCACCGGCTCGAAAAGACGCTCCGATACAGTTTGATCTTCCCGAAATGAAGACGGCGCAAGATGCGGCCAATGGCGCGCAAGCCGTCCTCGCGGCGGTCGCTAGTGGCGAGATTACTCCGGTAGAGGGTGCGAGCGTTATGGGTTTGATAGAGACGTTTCGGAAGACGCTGGAGCTTACCGAATTTGAAGCGCGCATCGCAACATTAGAAGGAACGGAATAAATGAGCGGATTACATCGGCGTCTTGATGCTTTGGAGAAAAATGCAGTGCAGGGCGAGCGGCAAGCGTTCACGGCTATCTTTGCCCGCTATGGTGAGAGAATGCAGGACGGTACAATAGGCAATGATCGTCTCGGCCATATAGCAGTGAATGCAAGTTCTTTGCGAAAGGGTGCGGCGTTGGATCGTTTGGAGGATGAGGCGTTGCCAGATTTCCTTGAACGCGCAGCGGTAGAGCATCGCCGGGTTTACGGATATTTGCCTGATGAATGGTTCGACTATGGCGATCAATGCACATTCTCGAACGTAAATAACGGTGTTGTTGTCCTTGATCGTGTGAATCTGATTTGATTGTGAGGGCGGTTATTTCGCGCTTATCCTTCGATTAGGCTTCCTAATGTCGTGGCGAATCCGGTGCGGGTTTAACGCGGCGTCTTCCTCAGCCACAAGGGAGGGTGATGGACAAAACGGCCCATCCTAAAAGACGGGCCGTTTCTCGGCTTACGCTGTTAGATAAACGTACGCAATGAATCCCGCCAAAACCGAAATCGAAATCGTTGCGATGGCCCGCCATCCGGCGACGGTCACCGTCGGGTTTCCGTATTTGTCAGTTCCAACAGTTACTTTACTAGACGTGCCAGTCTGCTTACACTCAGACATGAGGATTCCTTTTCATCAGGGTGCCTTGGATTCGAGTGCTAGGTACTGTGTGGAGCAGTCCTAGCGTCTTTCAATTTTTCTCCTTTTGTTGTCATCAATACTTACGTGCTACCTTAATTGGCCTGCAATGTTGGGAGGCGAATGACACCTACTATTGGCTCCAAGCAGCTGCACCTAATTCAGCGCAGCAAACTATGTCTCTGCCTTATTCCAACTCTATCGGCATCACAGCGGTTTATTCTTATACAAGACTGCTGATACATGAATGCAGGCTAAGGTTAATTCCAATCTGCTCAATGGCCCCCTCCGCTTCCGCTCGGAACACACTGCGTTTCATGCCGCATCAAATGCGCGGCAATCTTCGGTCATCCACCCAACCGGGTAGCTTTCACCCACGTTCAAAGCGGGATGATCCAAGGAATTAGGTGCGTTCACGATGAATGCGTCATGTCCGGCGACTGCCATGCGGCAGCGGATGTGATCGCCAAAATAAATTAACTCTAAGACTTTGCCATCAAGTCGGTTCGGAGCATCCGCCGGAAGCAGCACGCCTCGATACAGCATTTCAAATGCAACATAGAGAAGGGCGATGAGACCAAGCCACGATATCCACGGATAAGATGCGAGTAACTTCATGATCAGCGTTGCCGCAAATGCCATGAGCAGGATGGCGAGGCCCAGACCGACAACCAACTTTGTCTGATCACCATCGGCAATGACAGCCACGGCCAAGGAAGTTATCGAGCGACATTGAGATGTACGCGATCGTAGTCTCGATAAGCGGCTTGTTTCCAACGCTAAACGAGGGCCGGACGAGGATTGTGGCGGCTCAACGGAAGCGCTGGCAAACGTACAGAGACGGGCTGTCGCGTCCGGTCAATTAATTAGGCATTTGAGACAGATACGCGCCCCCGCGTGTCATGGGCTTTTAGTCACTAGAGCGCCTGAACCTTTCAGATCTTTGATGCTATAAAAGGGGTGATCTGTGCGGGGTTTCTTAATTGTTCACCCTGAGGTTACCCCAAGGTTTTACGTCAAGGTAGCGTCAAAGTTTAGGGTTAGGTGGCGGTAAGGTTTAAACCCAGCAAAACCCAACTCTAAAGCGCTCAAAATCGCAGATTACCGCTTTTTTAGGGTCCATATAGGCGGGTGCGAGAACCTGATAAAACCTCAGATTTAAAACCGCCTGAACCTTACAAAACCTTACATTTATGAAGCGGCTAATGCCGCTTTTTGCGAGTCGCTATAGGACGGTTATCCTCCCCAGCCATGCGCAAGTGATCTGTCCCGGCTCTCCACAGTCACGGCAACGGCTCCGCTGCTTTACTGAGGCAATGTGAGGTCCGGATACTTCGCAAACCGTCGTTGCAGGGCTGAGCCTTCCCATCGTTCGAACCTGCTGCACCGCCAACAACTGACGGCAACGTACATCGTGCCTTCGTTGGCAATGTCTCCGATTAGATCAGGTGCGGGTGTTGGCATTGGGCGCGCTCGCTTTTGGCTCTAGCGCGCTTCAGCAATGCTGGATATGGCGAACGATTAGTATCGCCCCAAAGAAAACGGGCGTGGAAATTTCGCATCTAAATCGTCAATGACGACTTCAACTTCTACGAAATCATCTCGTTTCAGAGGTTCGCCAAAATTTCTACACGGCGATGACGGATCACGTCCAATCTGAGACAAGGCTTTGACAGTTTGAGTTTCTTGCTTGGTCCCTAGATAGAGTTTGGGCGCTTCCGGACCGGCTATCGCAGCAGCCGATAAAGCCGGGAAAAAGCCAACGTGGCTCCTAACATAGGGGGTTCCCATACAGTCGGCTTCGTTGAAGTAAACAGGGGCGTCAAACCACGTCAGAGAGTTAGTTTGTAGCATAGCAGTGTGGGTCGTTCCATCAGACGCTGATAGTGTCAGAAGTAGCGTTACCGCTTTTACCGAGTTCCCCGCTTGCACAGAGTAAACCTCGCCAATGGAAACTCCTTCTGCATCCCTGAGAACGTATCCGCTACTTGGGTCGTGAGCGTGAGCTGTATGAGCTGTGAACAACCACGTTAGACTAAGAGCTAAGAATATTCTTTTCATGATTTCTCCCCCTCACAAGCCGTGCGTCCCCATCATAAGAGACCTTCGGCGAGCTGAATCTTAATCGCCATATTGTTGGCGATCAAGGCAGCGGCGCTGTCTTTAACTGACTGGCGGCGAATGTACGCGGCGGGCGTCCGGTCAATTGTCCAGCGTCTCATACGCTGAAGCGCGACCACGCTTGCACCATGTGCGGCTGCGGTCTGGGCTGCACCAACGCGGCAAGAGTGGCCGGAAAATCCGGCACGGTCTTCTATACCGACCTCGGGCCGCACGGTACAGCCGGCGCTCAAGTTTTTCGCCATGCCACTTTGGAAAGCGACCGCATCGCCAGCAAGACAAGCCGATAAACATCTTCTGCTCGCGGGCGATGTCGGAGATTGAATCGGGTTCGGGGGTGTTCATCGACGTGCCGTAGCACTGCGGCTCAAGTAGAAGTCAACCTCTCGCTTAAGAACGACCCCCGTCAACGGGCCACTCGGGTGTTGAGGGCGGTTCGGAGTCTAGCTCGACAGCAAGCACAAATTCACTTTAGATAAATTACTGCTTGCAACAATTTAGCAAGCAGTATAGCTATCATTTCAGCAAGCATATGGAGCAGGCGAATGGCGGATAAAACACCGCAACAAAAAGGTGGAGCTGCAAGGTCGCGCGCCCTTTCGGCGCAAGAACGATCAAAGATTGCAAGAGAAGCAGCAAAAAAGCGCTGGGGCGAAGCAAATATCAAGGCAAAGGCTGGTTCACCGGACAAGCCAATCAAAATCGCTGAAATTGAAGTGCCTTGCTACGTCCTGGAAGATGACAGGCGGGTCATCGCGACGAATGGAGTACTGGACACCCTTCACATGGCGCGCGGCGGCGCGATGGTAAAGGGTATGAATCGTTTGGAGCTCTTTGCCGCTCAAAATCGTTTGAAACCTTATGTTTCCAATGAGTTACTCGCGCGAATCGCTGACCCAATTAAGTTCAGAATTGGCAATTCCACAGCTCATGGCTTCGAATCCGATGTACTCATCGATTTGGCGGAAGCCGTCATCCAAGCTGACAATGCTGGCGCGCTGCAAAAGCAACAATCTGCAATCGCGCATCAGTGCCGTGTCGTCTGTTCTAGCCTCACACGGCTCGGCCTTAAGGCACTAATCGACGAAGCCACGGGATACCAATATCAACGAGATACCGACGAGCTTCAAAAAGTTCTCACAGCTTACCTTTTGCCTGAGCATCGACCATGGATTCAGGTGGTGCCGCAGGAATTTACTGATGAAATTTATCGTGTTTATGGTTGGGAGCGGAAGCCTCAAAACCGAGGACCACGTTATGCTGGCAAGCTAATTCGAGAATTGATTTACGACAAAATGCCGAAGCCTGTATTGCCCGCGCTGGACGAGAAAAACCCAACGGACAAAAACTACAGGCGCAAGCACAAGCACCACCAGTTTCTAACGCCAAAGCAAGGCTTAGATCACTTTAGAAGCCAAGTGATCACGATTATGACTTTGCTGCGAATCTCAGCAAACAAAACAGAATTCAAGGAACACCTTGAACGCTTTTACGGCGATCAATTGTCTTTTGATTTCGGCAATTAGACCAATACGGATCGTGATGTGTAAGCAACGCTTCAAACGACCGCGAAATCCTTCAATGTGGAAGACAGGTGGAAGACAGAAAGAGCGAGCAAAACAAAGTAAAAATATCCACAGTCTAAAATATTGATTTAATTAAATAATTGGCGACCCCGGAAGGATTCGAACCCTCGGCCTGATGATTAGAAGTCGCTTCGCGATATTTGATTTTGCACTACTTTTCTCCCAACCGGAAAGAAAACGGGGTAATTTTTTCAACTACTTAAAAAGCGATTCCCAACCGCTCAATGACAAATCTCACAGTTATCAGCTTTCGACTGGTTCCAACTGTATCTAGCGCGTTCATACACTGTAGCAGGAACATGGCGCTGAATCCGCCACGGCTTATCTTATTTGCCAGACCGCCATTCGGGTGCTCTCAAAAGGCTCCGAGATCGGCGCAGGATGGACCCGCCGCGCGAAAAGCTCCGGCAACGACTACGTCTCGCTCAGCTTCGCCCAGCCCGAACTCGCCCCCCGCCGCCTCCATGCCAACCTGGGCCGAGCCGCCGGAGCCGAAGACGATAGCATCTTCACCGTTATCTGGAACCCGCAGGACTGATGCAGACACTTCAGCAAAAAGGCCCCGCGAGAAATCGTGAGTTCATTTTTCCCAAATGAACATTCAGCTGATAACTCGTGAAATTTTCAGACAATTTAAAAAGCGACGCTTCAACCAAGTAAAGAAAAGCCCAACCAGACCAAATCGCGATATAGAATTTCGAAGAAATTCCTTGCCAAAAAATTAGAATGAAATTTGACTGAAAGTGCGGAGAAAATCTTAGTGCGACCTCGAGAGGGATTGTTCATGCCGATTAAGCAATCAAAAAGGCTTCTTTTCAGTAAAAAAGTGCGAATTTTTTCCATTGCACTTGGCGTGACATCACTAATTGGTACATCAGTCGAAGCCCAAGAACTGCCGCCAATCGGCCAAAAGAAGTCGATCGCGAATGAACCGAATCCAACACCCAGTCAGCTTAGAAGGCTAACCGCACCATATTTCGAAAAAAATTACGCACATTATAAAATGTTTGAAACTCAGTATTTACGATTTGCTGAGCGTAACCCACTGGCGCACCTGGCGCTTACAGCAACTGCAAAAGGTCAAAATGCAAAAGCCGACGCCATTCTCGACACGCTAGCTGGGAGAAGAACGACAAAAAACCTTATTTCCCTATTTCCTACAATTAGTGCATCCCTTGGCGCTTCGGTCAACATCTCAGGGGGCAGCGCAATCAAGTTGAAGGGGTCTGTTGGACCTTCACTCGCTATGAAGTTTGATACCGGAAGGTTTGCTCTGGGGACCTATGCGGAAAAAATCGATCTCGAAGATAATAGTGCCCGTTTTCTAGTAAAAACCAACATCGAAGATGTACAGCTTAGCGCTCAAATGCTGGGGTTTTATGACATCATCAATGCTCAGTCGCGGAACCAAGGGTTTGAAGCACCGTATAGTTCTGAAAATGCTCAAGAGCTCGCGTTCCGGGAAAGACTCCACGGGATAGTAGGAGACATCCCAGTTTTCTACACCAACATTGAACAGCAGGTTCATGAGTTTGCCGAGGCTGGCGACGCGAACCGTTACAAACTCGGTAGCGAGATTTTGGCTGGTGTAGAGAAACTGCAAATCGATCAAAAGAACCGCTTTTTTGAGCATACGACTTCCCCAGAGGTTAGATTGGATATGCTCGGCTTCTCGCAGGAGACTTTCGAGGCTCGTATCGTAGATGTGCTCGGCGCTGAAATTTCAAAAGCCGTCGCGGAGGCCGATGAAGGAAGAAAGCAAGAGGCATTCCTTGCGATGTTTGTCACAGATGACGAAAGACATAGTAGAGACTTATTGGAGTTCGACGAGATAATCGGTCAAAGAATGAATGCGCTAGACGCTGACCTGACTGATGGTCAAAGGGCCAAACTAAAAAACGAAATCACAGAACTAAATCAAAAACGGGACCGCTTCGACACAGAGTATCGACTCGCCAAGTTTAGCAACTCGATAAGCGAATTAAATTCGGAGCTTATTGGGTTATCACATATCGTCGGGCTGATCGACCCGGAATTAGCGGCTAACTTCCAACAAAAGGCGAGCGCCGTCGTCGGTATCGCTAGTGCAGTTGGACGGATGTACTTAGGCGATGTCAGCTTTAGCAGTGCAGGCCAAATGGCTGCAGGGCTGCAGGGGTTGCTCGCCAATAGTGGTGGGCCAAGTACAATATCGTTACAGATTGCGCAAATTCTTGAAAACCAGAAAATTATAATCAGGCACCTCGAAATAACTCAAAAAAAGCTGGATTATATTTCTACCCAGATTTCCGATTTACAAACAATTATTCTCGATGAGCAAAAAATTACACGCGAAAAAATAGTCAAAATACAGAAACAAATTTCTACAATACAGGAAGGGCTCTTTCGTCAATCCGCCTTGATAGAAGACTCAAATTCAGCAAAGGAAACAGCTAAACTGATTCAACTAATTGGTGAAGTAGAACAAGTTTATGAAAATTTCGAACTAGATGGAAGAGCAGAAATTGACAGGCTGAATAATTTTATTGATCGTAATTTCCACGGAAATTCTCCTCAAATTTGGGAAGATATCAAGGAGGTTCAATCTGCAATTAGAACAGCTTTCAAATATACGGCATATGAAAATCCCAGCATTAATCCTGCTTGGCAAGTAGATAAAATAATAAACGATCAAAAATTAAAGGAGTTTCTAAAGAGACCTGCGATCAAGAAAGCTGGATCTCTAAATTATGCGATACCGCGCTTCGTATCAAACGAATACTTTAAAATGCCAAATCCAGAGTTTGTTGGAGATTTTTCTTTAAATTATATTGAAATGGCAAGGAAACTCCCAATAATGCCGAGTAAAGACATTCGTATGAGAGAGATTTGCTCTATTAATCAGGAAATTTCTAGCACGACAAATGGCGCAATCACGACTATCCCAATTGCCTTGACTTCACTAACAGATCGCCTAGACAAAATTAATGCAACTCTCACCGAGACAATGTCTAATATTTTAGAAGTCCACTATGAAGACCGCTACAAAAAATTCTTGTCTACATCAGAAAATCAGGCGCGCCTTCATAAGCAAATACAAACTTCTATTGCGAAGCACAATCCCCGGCTCGCAGATTTAGCCTTTAAAAGCAAACCAAAATACAATCCAAAAAATCAAAAAATTTACCCGAACTTGTTCAATAATTTAAAGCGGCTAGACTACACGACCCATCTTATTTCTAACATTAGATCAATTGAAGAATTATTACGTGACCCTGTTTTATATTTTAATAAAAAAATCAGCAGTATGAGTCGCGCAGATATCGATACTATGATTAAATCAGAAATAAGAACTTTTGATACTTCAAATAGACACGCGACACTCTCCCCTTACATTGTTGGACGCAACTATGGAAGGCATGCGTATCAAGATAGACAAGAAATTTTTAAAATTGCTAGCAATATAAGAAAATCTCCAATTGATATTAAAAAATATGAAAAATATTATATATGGTTTGATACAGTACATATGAGCAATCCACCTCGTCCAACTCCCCGCTTTCATGAAGTTGCCGATCAAGTCGAAGAACTTAGATCTTTAGCAATTTTACTGGCAAAATCAGTGCTGGTTAAAGAAATTTATGATCTCAAAGCAGCTCCATCTGTGAAAAGCTTTATTTCAAATTCAATTTTGTCGCTTGGCCCCGAAATTGAGAGAATATATTCAGATATCGCCGCCCTAAGCGTCCTGCTAGAAGTAGGTCTTGGTAAGTGTTTATATGAGGATGAGCGCAATGATTTTTTGGAGAGTATGATAGCGAGCGGTGGAGCCTACTTCAGAGCGATCCATCAGTTAGACGACATCCGATCAAAAATTTCGATAGATGGATTAGGCTACAGAGCCGTCGACACCGATCAGATAATCTCAATTGCAAAAAAAATCGGAGAGGTTTCGCTTGAACTAAAGCAGATTTCGCATTCCCACAATTCTAACGAGGGCATTTGTGAAATTGGGCTTGGCAATCAGAAAATTGTGCAAGCTGAGATTTCATTGACGCATCGAATACGGCCTGATCTGATGCCACAGGCTTGCATATTCAGGTGACCCCGAGCTTCCTGACTTCTGAACCGTGAACCAATTTTCAGCGACTCTCGCGAACCTAAACGCTGCCCAGGCCGTAGGTGAGCGCCTCTATCAACGATGAGATTTGGCGTGGGCGAACTGGTTTCGGGCGGTAATCATCCCATTTTCCGTGGGATCGGTAATTGGACTTCACGCGGCGTGTTTCAGTTTCATTGCGGGTGTGATCCCGCCGAGGGCCATGTTGGGCCGTTCGTTGTTGTAAATCCATAACCACCTTGTGGCTTGATGCTGAGCCTCCTCAATTGAGTTGAAGATGTATTGTCCGAGCCATTCGGTACGGACTGTTCTGTTGTAGCGCTCGACGTAAGCGTTCTGCTGGGGCTTTCCGGGTTGGATGTAACGGATACCAATTCCTCGGTTTTGCGCCCATGTTTGCAGCGCGCCACTGACGTATTCGGGGCCATTGTCAACTCTCAGATTGAGCGGCGCTCCTCGCCATTCGATGATCCGCTCCAGCGTGCGAATGACGCGCAAGGCTGGCAGCGACAGATCGACCTCGATTGCCAAACCTTCGCGGTTGAAGTCGTCTATTACATTGAGAGTCCGGAACGTGCGACCGTCTGCGAGTTGGTCGCTCATGAAGTCCATAGACCAGGTCGTGTTTGCGGCATCTGGCACCGCGAGTGGCTCTGGCTTTTTCCGCACCAATCGCTTCTTCGGTTTGATCCTGAGGTTCAGCTCCAATTCGCGGTAGATGCGCCGTACCCGCTTGTGCCCTCTCATGCATGTAAACATGCATTGCCGGGTAATATTCCAGCCAAACCCTTTCACGTTCCGCAGGTACAGATAGCATAGGCCAAAGCCCCAGCTACGATACGTGCTCGTCAAGCGAACCAGCCAATCCGCGATCTCGGCATTCTCGTCGCTGAGCTTACGTTCATACCGATAGCAGCTCTCACTGATGCTGAA
>CALKBI010000008.1 GCA_937990185.1 uncultured Neomegalonema sp.
CATTAGGAACCCGAAAAAACCAACGATAATCAGCATCAATCCAATGACGGTCAGAGGCATGTTGTGACCGGTCAGATCATTTGCCGTGCCATCTTGATTGAATTTACCAAGGCGTGGGCCGAGGTTGATCAGTACGCCAAGTGCAAAGAAACCAGCGACCATATGAACCACACCGGCAGCGCCAAAGTCGTGATAGCCGTATTCTGTCACCAGCCAACCGCTGGCACCCCATCCCCACGCTGCTCCGACAACCCAAGCGAACGAGCCAAGGACGACGGCAAGCAGAATAAACGAACTGACGCGGATACGCTCGATCACCGAACCGGAAAAGATCGAAGCGGTCGTGGCCGCAAACATAGCGAACGCGCCCCAAAAAACGCCTGTGATCGTATCACCCAAATTCGGGCCCATGACCGCTCCCACAGGGTTCGCATATTCAACTCCGACTTTCCAACTCTCTTCGGTTGGCATCAGGCCCGGTGTCCACGCCCAATACACGAACCAGCCAAAGAAATAAAAGGTCGGCATCATAAACGCGAAGGCGAGGATATTTTTGATCCCCGAAGCCAAAACGTTCTTCAGTCGGCTTGCGCCCATCTCATACGCTAAAAAGCCAGCGTGAATGATCACCATGAGCGGGATACTGATATAATAGTAAACCTCAGCAATGACGTAATTAGGCGTGCCCCCTCCGGCGGCTTCCAGTGCCGCTACCTTGGCGGCAAGTTCGGCAAGTTGTTCTTCCACAATGTCCTCCCCTTCGGACGGTCCGGCTGATGGAGCAAAATTCTCCAGCCGGTTATATTTCGATCAAGCGCTACGCAGCAAAGCACTGCACACGAACGAAACTTTAACCAAGAATCCGAAGGTGACGAGTCCTTTGTTTGATTGGTTCAAATCTGGGCCAAATATGGTGTAGTATTGAGACGGAAACTCCAAATATCCGCGTTAAAACTCAACATATTATAGCTTGTGCCTCGAATTTGGACTGATTCGACGAATAAGCGTCAAATGCCGCGATTAGAACATTCAAGACTTACAACCCTCTAGGGACAATCACGGTTGGCGTGTCGGGCAAAGATTTTGCCGATACTACGATGTCATTGTCGTCGTTATAATCGATTTCGTAGTCGTCTCTCATCCCATCCAAAAATTTAGCGAGAGTAAATCTGCCAAAAGCGTGCATCGGCAGCACGACCCGCGCACGCAAGCGCTTTAGTACCCGCAACATCGTTTCAATATCCAATGTTGTTCCGCCATCAACGGCGGCCATGACAACATCCAACCGTCAGATTGCGGCATATTGTTCTTCGGTTGGCTCATGGTGCAAGTGGCCCAGATGACCGATGCATAACCCGCCATGTTCGAAGATAAAGATCGAGTTCCCGAAAGGCTCGCCGCCGTAACTGCGGATATCAGTAGGAACATTGCGGATCAGGCTCGCGCCGAGTTCCAGATAATGCTCAGCCGGTTTGCCGCCCGTTCCCCAGCCCTTAAGAGCGTGTTTGATGCCGGGATCAGGAAAAGCTGTCCAATGGGTTTCATGGGCGTGGTTCATCGTGATGACATCGGGCAACTCGTCGATCAGATGCGAAAAATGTCCGGACCAATCTGTGAGGATCTGCAAGCCTTCATCGGTTTCGATCAGATAAGTAGAATGCGCGACATAGCGGATACCGACTTCGCGCGCTTCCAAGGAAAATGCTGCAGGGATGACTTTGTATTCCTGCGGTCTTTCCACGAACTGAAAACAATCCGAAGCCGCTACAGGCGATGCGGTAAATAATGCACATAAACCGATGACGAGGCGCATTCTAGATCCTCCTTGTTTTGCATTTCCCCTATAGTTGACCACAAGATTGCATATTTTCGAGGATTTTCTGATGCTCGCCGTTATTTTTGAAGTTTGGCCCGCAGAAGGTCGCAAAGATCAATACCTCGCCTTGGCTGCGAATATGAAAAAACATCTATCTGATTTCGATGGATTTATTTCAGTTGAACGCTTCGAGAGTTTGACCGAGCCGGGCAAATTGCTTTCGGTTTCTTTTTGGAAAGACGAGGCATCTTTAGATAACTGGCGCAAGCTCGAAGAACACCGCGCGATGCAAAAGATGGGGCGCGACGGGATGTTCAGAGATTATCATCTTCGCATCGCCAGTGTGATGCGCGATTACACCCTGACCGAGCGGGATGAAGCCCCCGAGGACAGTAAAGTGCTGCACGGTTGAATCCGGTCATGCAAAAAGCCCCGCTTTACAGCAGGGTGGGGCTTTTCAAAAACTGAAGACATTCTAACCCGGTGGGCGCGGTTCGCGTCGCGCCAATATATCCAGCTCGTAGAGTATCTCATCAACGATATGCGTAATACGCCTGCGATAACCTGGCGGAAAACCGGGGCGCAAAGGCATTATTCGCCGCAAAATTTCACCGGCGGCCCGCCTTCTGGCTTGCAGACGGGCAAGGCGTTTCGCCTGTGCCGGAATATCATCCAGCGCATTGTGCAATGCGAGCAACCGCTTGGACAAATTTGCCGTAGCCGCAGATTTCGGAGCAGGTGGCTGGGCAGCCGGACGCCTCTCATCGAAGCTGCTAATACGCGGCCCGGGGCCACGCAAAGGACGATGCTGTTTAGCGAGTTCTTTGAACCATTTTCGCCGATCAAATAACGCGAAAGCCGGGATATGATCGCTTGCCCCATTCCGTAGGGGAATTGGATGGCAGGGTAGTTTTCTCTTTGCACCGGGTGACACAATTAACTCCCGCGCGCGCATATAGATCAAACGACGCAGTGAGGATTCCGCAGGTTGCAATATCCGCAAAACCTGTCGCCGAACATCGTCAGACATGGACGAGATTATCGGACCACCGGCAACTAACCCGACCAACGAAAAAATCGAAGCAATCAAACGCATCAACCCTTTCAGGTGATAATCAATGATGGCCTCTTCGTTCATTTCGGTCCGTTTAGTGATTAAGAGAAAATGGAACATAATATGAACAGTATGAATATGTCAAATAAGATTTTGAAAAGCGCGATGTTCGTTTTGGGTCTGTGTGAAAATTTAGAATTTAGGCGGCGAAGCATTGAAACCTGAAATCTTCAAGGCGAGGCGCGCGGCTCTGGAGACCGCAAGCGCAGAACTCATTTCAAAGAACGACGATGGGACTTGTGTGCGAAATAGTGTTCGAGGTATGGCTGTGCCTATTTGTCATTTGTGCGACGAGGATAAAAACTGTGTCAGACGCGCATCGTTCCCGAAAGCTGGAATTTTCGAGGTTAGACAGCGAAAAGTCGCCAATTCGGATCTCAAATGATCCTGATTATCGAACGTAACGTTCGCAGACTGGCGTCTATGATAGTAATATTCTTTTCGCAGAGTGTTATGGATCATTGTAGGGCGTTGACACGCCGAGCCTTTGGTCCCGCACCGTTCATTCGCTTCCCTATTTGAAAGGTTGTCGGAGGGGTTTGCTTTATAGCTTCACAGTAAACTCAAGCCCGCCGTCGAACGGGAGCGTCATCGTCGAGAAACCGTTATTCTCGACGTAGTCAAAGTATTCGCGGTAGGAATATCTATTCTCAGAATTATCGGCGATGATAACC
>CALKBI010000009.1 GCA_937990185.1 uncultured Neomegalonema sp.
TTCTGTGCCAAAGATATCTGATGCGCGCGGCGAGGCTTCGAACTCATCCAGTGCATTGGTCCAATCATGATGGAGTCGCTCACCTTCCGAGCCATCTCCAGCAGTCAACATCGGACCAGCCTCGGCCTTTGTTTCCAGCCCGTGCGCAATGCCGCCAAGGATTGCCGCCAGCGCCAGATAGGGGTTCACATCGGCCCCGCAAATCCTGTGCTCTAACCGCGCCGCAGCCCCGCTTGTTGCCGGAACCCGAAGCGCAACGCCGCGATGATCCATGCCCCATGTCAGCGCCATCGGCGCATAGCAGCCGGGCTGAAAGCGGCGGTAAGAATTGGCGTGCGGTGCAAACACCGCTTGCAACTCGCGCATCGACCCGAGCAAACCGCCGATAGCGTGCTTCAATGGGATGGCTATGCCTTCATCTGCACTGAAAATATTACGCCCGTCACTATCAAGCAAACTGACATGCACATGCATCCCGCTACCGGGAGGGTCGCCATAAGGCTTGGCCATGAAGGTTGCCGCGAGCTTATGTTTGCGCGCTGCTGCTTTGACCAACCGCTTGAACAGCATTGCATGATCGGCGGCGGCCATCGCATCGGGGATATGGTTGAAGTTAATCTCAAATTGTCCCGGCCCGAATTCGGCGATCAGCGTATCAGCCGGAATATCCTGCACATCGCAGAATTCCAGAATATCGTCCAGCATCGGCTCCAGTGTCGTGGTCGCCGCAAGATCATAGACCTGAGCGCCCTCTAAACCGGCTGGCGGAAGAGGTGCATCGCCCGCACGTCCCTCTGCCTGAAAGATGTAAAACTCCAATTCCGAGGCGACCACGGGCGTAATCCCCAGTGCTTTCAGCCGCGCAACCTGAGAGGCAAGGCGTGAGCGCGGATCATAGATGCAATCGGCGCCATTCGGTTCCCGCAAGGTCATAATAATTTGCGCGGCATCTTCCGACCAGGGTATCGGTTTGAGCGTGTTGAGAACCGGCGTCGCGATGCCGTCCGGGTCACCAATCGGTGCGGCGAGCTGCGTTGCCTCCACATCCTCGCCGAAAATATCCAAGGCGTAAGTCGACATGGGCAAACGAATGCCGCCGCTCAACAGCTTTCGCGCGGAATCCCCCGGCAACCACTTGCCGCGCATCACACCGTTCATATCGGGGAATAACAGCTCAATCCGGTCGAGTTTCGGATGCGCGCTGATAAAGGCGTCTATTGTTTCTTGATCGGTCAATTAAATCTCGCGGTTTATGTCTGCCCGTTTGCCAAGCAGCGATGCAATGATCACACCCAGCGCAACAACGGAAATCAGAATGGTCGATAATGCATTAATCTCGGGTGTTACGCCAAGGCGTACCGAGCTGTATATTTTCATTGGCAGCGTTGTTGCCCCCGGTCCCGAGGTGAAAGACGCAATCACTAAATCGTCCAGCGATAGTGTGAATGTCAGCAACCACGCGGCGACAATCGCGGGCGCAATGATCGGCAGTGTGACAGAGAAAAAAGCATCGAGCGGCGATGCGCCGAGGTCTTCGGCGGCTTCCTCCAGCGACCGGTCAAATGTCACCAACCGCGAAGAAATCACCACGGTCGCAAAGCACATCGCAAATGTAATATGCGCCAAGGTAATCGTGACAATGCCGCGATCCATCCCGATGGCGATAAACAACAACAGCAACGAAAGCCCTGTAATGACTTCGGGCATAACCAGCGGCGCATAGACCATTCCGGTAAACAGCGTCCGCCCTTTAAATCGGCCTGATCGGACCAGCACCAGCGCAGCCATTGTTCCGAGTACCGTTGCCACCGTTGCGGTGATCAAAGCGACCCGCAATGTCACCCAAGCCGCATCCAGGAACGCCTCATTCTGGAGCAGGGCGCTATACCATTTCGTCGAAAACCCGCCCCATACCGTGACCAGTTTGGACTCGTTGAAACTGAAGATGACCAACAGCAGGATCGGGATATAAAGAAACGCAAACCCCAGTGCGACTGATGTTGCGTTAAACCAAGAGAAACGCGTGTTCATCTACCCCGCCTCCGAAAGTTTTTGCTGTTGCCTCTGGAACAAGACAATCGGCACGATCAAAAGGACAAGCAGAACCACGGCCACCGCCGAAGCCACAGGCCAATCCCGGTTCGAGAAAAACTCAACCCATAGCGTCTTGCCGATCATCAGCGTGTCGGAACCGCCAAGCAGATCAGGAATAACAAACTCGCCCATTGCCGGAATGAACACGAGGAAACATCCGGCAATGACGCCCGGCAGTGACAGTGGAAACGTCACCAGCCAAAACGCAGACAGGCGCGATGACCCAAGGTCTTCGGCGGCTTCGATCAGCGACCAATCCATCTTTTCCAGCGTTGCATAGATGGGCAGCACCATGAAGGGCAGATAACTGTAGACGATGCCAATATAAACCGCAGTGTTGGTGTTCAAAATTGTCAAAGGATCAGAGATCATGCCGACACTTAGCAAGAGCTGGTTCAACAACCCCTCGGTTTTAAGAATGCCGATCCATGCATAAACCCGGATCAGAAAGCTGGTCCAAAACGGCAGGATCACCAACATAACGAGCAGCGCACGCCACCTTTGCGGCGAACAAGCCAGAGCATAAGCGATCGGATACGCCACCGCGAGCGTTATCAAAGTCGAGACACTGGCAATAATCAGCGAAGATTTGAACGAATTGATATAAAGCGGATCATCCGCCAGCCACGTATAATTCTCTAAATCGAGCGCGGCCCAATACGCTGTTATCGCTTCCCAACCGCCCGATAAATCTAGCTGCGGCGTGTAAGGAGGGATGGATACCGCCAAGTCTGACAGCGACATCTTTATGACGATAAAGAATGGCGCGAGAAACAGCAGCGCAAGCCACAAATAAGGAATTGCGATAATGAGGCGTGATGGCTTCATGCTCATTGGCTCAGCACAATGCCAGCATCGGTTGACCAGCCAACCCAAACAGATTGCTCCCAATCAATCCCGCGATTGGCGGAGCGTCCGGCGTTGGTCTCCTGCGCTTTGATGACTTGACCGTTGCTCAATTCAACATGATAGGTCGAGACATTTCCGAGATAGGCAATATCCAGAACTTTGCCCGCAATTGCATTATTGGTTTGCGGTGGTTCTTTATAGATTTGGATTTTTTCCGGTCTGACGCTCAACCATGCCGTTGATCCGATGGTGAAGCTTTGGTCGCTGAGGGCGCTTAATGAAACTTCGTTTTCATGCCAATCAAGAAAAACAGCGTTTTCTTTTGTCGTGCTGACACGCCCTTCGATGATGTTCACATCACCAATAAAATCGGCGACATACCGCGACGCGGGCGCTTCATAGATTGTCTCAGGCGGAGCAACTTGTGCAATCTCGCCTTGGTCCATTACGGCGATCCGGGATGAGACAGTCATGGCCTCTTCTTGGTCATGTGTCACAATCACGAACGTACAGCCGAGCTGTTCCTGAATGCCCATTAATTCGAACTGGGTGGCTTCGCGGAGCTTTTTATCAAGCGCGCCGAGGGGTTCATCCAACAACAGTAACTTTGGTCGTTTTGCCAAGGCGCGGGCCAGAGCAACGCGTTGTCTTTGCCCGCCGGATAATTGATGCGGTTTGCGTTTTTCCAGCTCGGAAAGCTGCACGAGTTCCAACATTTCCTGCACGCGAATTTTAATATCCGCTTTCGGCATTTTCTCGCGCTTTAGCCCGAAAGCGATGTTCTCGCCGACGCTCAGGTGCGGGAAGAGGGCGTATGATTGGAACATCATATTCACCGGCCTTTGCGCGGGTGATGTGCCGGTTAGGTCTTGTCCTTCGAGGAGAATTGAGCCTTTCGTGGGGGCGTCGAAGCCGCCCAACATACGCATGAGCGTTGTTTTCCCACAGCCGCTCGGACCAAGGATCGCGAAAAATTCTTTTGGATATATCTTGAGCGATAAATCGTCGATGGCGGTGAAATCGCCAAACTTCTTTGTGACATTTTGGATGTCGATAAGGGGCTTGGTGTTTGGATCGTCCCACGGCCTAAAATTGGGATCATTGACCATAACTACCGAGCACCTTGATAGGGAGGCGCGCCGCGATAGGCGCATGAATGCCCTTTCCCCGGAAGGGAAAGGGCGGTTTGCATCAGATTACTGACCTGTTTTTACTTTGGTCCACATCCGCGTCACAACCCGATTCACTTTCGGCGGATATGCGGTGACAGAGTAAAGGTTCTTCATTGTCTCGGTTGAAGGATAGATCGCAGGATCATTGATCACACCATCATCGAGCAAACCTTGTGCAGCCTTATTTCCATTGGCGTAGTTCACATAGTTCGACGCTGCCGCCGCAACATAAGCCCGCATGATATAGTCAATAAACTTATGTCCGAGTTCAGGGTTTGGCGCATCCGCAGGGATGGCCATCTGGTCGAACCACATCAACGCGCCTTCTTTCGGAATTTTGTAGACGATTGTGTTACCGGCATCCGCTTCTGCCGCACGGTCACGCGCTTGCAGGACATCGCCGGACCAACCGAAGGCCGCGCAGATATCGCCATTGGCAAGAGCGTTGATATATTCCGACGAATGGAATTTCAGAACATGCGGGCGAATGGCCAAAAGCACATCTTCCGCTTTCTTGATGACTTCGGGGTCTTTGGTATTCGGGTCTTCGCCCAGATATTTCAGTGCAGCAGGAATAATCTCGGTCGGGGCATCCAGCATATGAACACCGCATGAAGACAGTTTTTCGATATTCTTTGGATCGAAGAACAGAGCAAGCGAGTCGGTTGGCGCATCGTCGCCCAGCGCTTCTTTGATTTTCTCTTCGTTATAGCCAATGCCGGTCGTTCCCCACATATAGTTGACGGAATAGGCATTGTCCGGGTCATAAATCGCGGTGACGTTCTTAACATCATCCCACATATTTCCGGCGTGAGGCAGCTTCGAGAAATCCAGCTTTTGGAACACACCAGCTTCGATTTGACGGCTAAGGAAAGTGCCGGTCGGGACAACAACGTCATATCCTGACTTGCCCGCGAGCATTTTCGTTTCCAGCAACTCATTAGAATCGAAAACATCGTAACGAACTTTAATACCGGTTTCTTTTTCGAAATCGGCCAGGACTGCCTCATCGATATAGTCGGACCAGTTATAAACATTGACGACCTTATCATCGTCAGCGTTGGCAAAAGAGACTGCACCAGCGGCCAGTGCGAACGCGGTAATTGCACCGATCAATTTCATCATATTCTCCCGAATCAATCTTTCGGAAGAGATTATCAGCATGATGAGGGAGGTGAAGTTTATAATTTGATCAAATTATTCTTAAGAATATTCCGAAGTCCCGTTAGGGTCATGTATGGAGAAAAAGCGCGTCAGCGCATAAGATACTGTGATGGAGAAGACATTGGCTCTCGCTTCGGAAACGCTTCCGGCTACTCCGGCGCATCAACGCATATACGAGGCGTTGCGTGCGATGCTGCTGTTTGGAGAGTTGCCACCGGGACGGGATGTCACGCTTCTTGGGCTGGCAGAGGAACTCGGTGTCAGCATTACGCCGGTGCGCGAAGCGGTAAGGCGATTGATAGCAGAACGGGCTTTGCAATTGCATGGAAACCGGCGCATTTCGGTTCCCCGTATGAGCGCTGCGCGATTGAAAGAGCTTTACGATGTGCGGGGGCTTTTGGAGCCGGAACTGGCGGCGCGCGCTGTTTTTGCTGATAGAATGGTGTTGGCCGATCATCTGGAAAAGATTGACGCTCAACTCGATATTGCAATTGGAAATGGCGAGGTAGCGCAGTATTTGCGGCTGAATTATCAATTTCACTTTGCTATCTATGACGCGGTGAAATCAGACGTCTATTTGCCTATGGTCGAAAGCCTGTGGTTGCAGGTGGGGCCTTTTTTGCGTGTTGTGTGTGGTCGCATGGGAACAACCAATATGATTGATCATCACAAGGCTGCAATCACAGCTTTGAGGGATAATGATGCCGCTGCACTCAAAACAGCGATCAACGACGATCTTATACAAGGGTTTGATTTGATGCAGAAAGAAGCGGCATACCCCATGCTAGAGCTTGAAATTTGATCAAATTTGGTGTTGCGTCTTGATGCTCGTGAAAGCAGGAATTCATGCCCGTACTTATAGATGAGCTGCCGCAGGCATTTCGGGATTGGCTTGGCGACAGGCCAATCGAAGAGGTTGAGTGCGTCGTATCGGACCTCGCAGGGATTGCACGCGGCAAAGCGATGCCGTGGAAAAAATTTATCAAAGGCGGCATGACTTTTCTGCCTGCCTCCATTTTCTATCAAACGATTACGGGCGAATGGGCCGATGTCGAAGGTATGGAGATGGACCAATGGACCGAAGCGGACATGGTTCTAACGCCGGACTTGTCGACCGGAACCGCTGCGCCTTGGGCCTCCGATGTGACGTTGCAAGTAATCCACGATGTGACGACGCGCAGCGGAGAACCCATTTCCTTTGCCCCGCGCAATGTCCTCAAGCGTGTGATTGGCCTCTATGAAGCTGAAGGCTGGCGTCCTGTTGTTGCGCCGGAGCTTGAATTTTACCTGACGAAACCGAATGTCGATCCCGATAACCCGATTGAGCCGCCGATTGGCCGAACAGGGCGCAAAGGCATTCAGCGGCAGGCGTATTCGATGAGCGCCGTTGATGAATACGGCTCGATTGTCGAAGACATCTATGACTTTGCCGAAGCGCAGGGTTTTGAGATTGATACGATCATTCAAGAGGGCGGCGCGGGTCAGATTGAGATTAACTTCGATCATGGCGATCCGTTGGCGCTTGCGGATCAAATTTTCTTCTTCAAACGCTCAATCAGAGAAGCGGCTCTCCGCCATGATTGCTTCGCGACTTTTATGGCCAAACCGATGGAAGACCAGCCGGGCAGCGCGATGCATATCCATCAAAGTGTTGTGGATGCGAAGACGGGCGCGAATATTTTCAGTGACGAGACTGGAAGCCAAAGCGCCTTGTTCGATGGATTTCTGGGCGGGCAACAACAGCATCTAGCCTCCGTCATTTGTATGCTCGCGCCCTATGTTAATTCGTATCGGCGCTTTGTCGCCGATGATGCCGCGCCGGTGAATTTGGAATGGGCAAGCGATAACCGCACCGTCGGGTTACGAATTCCCTTGTCTGACCCTGAAGCCCGCCGTGTTGAGAACCGTGTCGCGGGTATGGATTGCAACAGCTATCTTGGAATCGCCGCCAGCCTTGCCGCAGGGTATCTGGGGATGAAAAACAGCTTGAAACCGCGTGAGCCAATCAAAGGAGTCGCCTACGAGCTTCCCCATGCTTTGCCGCGTGACCTGTGGACGGCGCTTGATGAACTCGATGCCAATGAAGAAATCCGCACGGTTCTCGGCAAGCAGTTTTGCCATGTCTACAAAGCAATCAAGAAACAGGAAATCGAAGATTTTCTCCATGTCATCAGTCCGTGGGAACGCGAGCATTTGTTGCTCAATGTCTGACAACGCTTTCTTGCTTAGCCCTACGTAACCAAAATTCCGGAGCCACGATCATGCTGCTCGCTGATACGAACTTACCAACCGAAGAACTGCAAGCGCTCGACGCGGCACATCATATTCACCCGTTTACGGATACGGGCGAGCTGAACCAAAAAGGCGCACGGGTTATCAGCAGCGCCGATGGCATTTATCTGTGGGATTCCGACGGCAATAAAATCCTCGATGCGATGGCTGGGCTTTGGTGCGTAAATGTCGGCTATGGCCGTAAGTCGATTGCCGATGCGGTGGCGCGTCAGATGGAGCGCCTGCCGTATTACAACACGTTCTTTCAGACGACACATCCGCCGGTCATTGCACTGTCCAACACAGTTGCAGAGCTTGCACCCGAAGGCATGAACCGGGTTTTCTTTGGGGTCTCCGGTTCAGACGCAAATGATACCAATCTTCGGATGGCGCGGCATTATTGGGCGAGCCTTGGTAAGCCTGAAAAGACCGTCATCATTGGACGCAATAACAGTTATCACGGCTCAACAGTGGGCGCGGTAAGCCTTGGCGGTATGACGGCAATGCGCGCACAAGGCGGTGTGCCTGTTCCTGATATCGAGCATATTGATCAACCCTATTGGTACGGCGAGGGCGGCGATACTGACCCCAACGAGTTCGGCCTGGAGCGCGCGCGTCAGCTTGAAACTGCCATCGAGCGGATTGGTGCAGACCGCGTGGCCGCGTTTATCGCGGAACCGATTCAGGGTGCGGGCGGTGTTATTATCCCGCCGGACAGCTATTGGCCGGAAATTCAGCGTATCTGCGATGAGCATGGCATTTTGCTTATTGCGGATGAAGTCATTTGCGGTTTCGGGCGCACAGGCGAGTGGTTCGGCTCTACATATTACGGCATCAAGCCCGACATCATGACCATCGCGAAGGGACTGTCGTCCGGGTACTTACCGATTGGCGGCAGCATCGTTGGTGACCGCGTGGCCAACGTTCTGGAAGAAAAAGGCGGTGAGTTCATTCACGGCTATACCTATTCTGGCCATCCGGCATCCTGCGCGGCGGCGCTCGAAAACCTGCGGATTCTCAAAGAAGAGAAGGTCGTTGAAAACGTCAAAGACACCATCGCCCCTTACTTGCGCGAGAAATGGCTGGAGCTTGGCGATCATCCGCTTGTGGGCGAAGCACGGATTGTCGGTATGTTCGGCGCGCTTGAATTGTCGCCGGAAAAATCCTCCCGCGCACGGTTCAAAGCGGATGAGGGAACCGTTGGATATATGTGCCGCGAATTTTGTTTCGAGAACGGTTTGGTTATGCGCGCGGTCCGTGACAGCATGATTATCTCACCACCACTGGTTATGACGAAGGCGGAGATTGATACCTTTATCGGGCTTGCAGTGAAGGCACTTGACCTCACCCATGCAAAGTTGAAAGCCGAAGGTATGATGGTTCCGGCCTGATCGTGGATTTTCTCACTGTAAATGATCGGGATGGTGATTACCCGGAATCGTATTATGCTGCGAGTGCACCGCATTTGCCGGCGTTTGCTTCGCTTGAAGGCGATGTAACCACCGACGTTTGCATCGTTGGTGGTGGCTTTACGGGGTTATCGGCGGCGCTGCACTGCGTTGAACGAGGCTTTCGGGTTACGTTGCTTGATGCACAGCGGGTTGGATGGGGCGCATCGGGCCGCAATGGTGGGCAAGCGGGTGCGGACCAACGCTCAGACCAGCTAACACTCGAAAAGATGCTTGGCGATGAACATGCCCTTCGTCTGTTCGATTTGGGCTTAGAGAGCATTGCGACGGTCAAAGACCTTATCGCGCGCCATACGATTGATTGCCATCTCAAGCCGGGAATCCTGCTGGTCGATCATAAGAAAAGCGAGGCCAAAGACTCCCGCGCCGCTGTTGAGCACCTCAACACGAAATACAAATACGATGGCATGAAATTCGTGGACGGTGCAGGCGTTCGCGAGATGATCGGAACCGATGTTTATCACTCGGCCATTCTTGATGAGCGCGCGGCGCATCTGCATCCGCTGCGCTATGCGTTGGGGCTGGCAAAAGCGGCGGATGAAGCCGGAGTGACGATTCATGAGCGCAGCCGGGTAACGAAGATTGCCCACGGCGCAAAAGTACGGATCGAGACGGCGGAGGGCAGCGTCACAGCGGATCATGTCTTGCTGGCGTGTAACGGATATCTTGGAGATTTAGAGAAGCAGGTCGCCGCGCGGGTCATGCCGGTGAATAATTTCATCATTGCCACCGAGCCACTATCCGATGATGTGGCCAGAGAGCTTATCCGCGATGACGTCGCCGTTGCCGACTCGAAATTCGTCGTCAATTACTGGCGTCTCTCGGATGATAAGCGCCTGCTGTTCGGCGGGCGAGAAAGCTACGGATATCGCTTTGCGGATGACATCAAAAGCTATGTCCGAAAGCCGATGCTTACGGTCTATCCACAGCTAAAAGATGTTCGGGTGGATTACGGTTGGGGCGGGACGCTTGCGATCACGCGCAGTCGCTTACCGCATTTTATGCGTGTTGCTCCGAATGTCTTGAGTGCGTCGGGATATTCGGGCCACGGAGTATCGCTCGCTACATTAGCGGGCAAGCTCGCCGCCGAAGCCATTGCAGGGCAAGCAGAGCGATTTGACACAATGGCCGATATTCCGAATGCACGCTTCCCCGGTGGTGCATTGCTGCGCTGGCCCGCGTTAGTGCTCGGTATGGCTTGGCACAGTTTGCGGGACAGGCTTTAGAATTTAACGCGCCAGCTTTACCAAGCCCCGCGCGTGTCGATGATGATTTTACCGTCAAGGTCGCTGCGTTCGACCTTGAGGAACTGAGCATGATCGACCAGCAGAAGAACGATGTCAGCCGTCGCGATGGCTTCATCAAAATCAGCGAGAGAGACATTTGCGTCTTTCAGCTCGGTTGGCAGTTCATGGATATGAGGCTCTACCGCGAGGATATTTCCCACGCCCAACTTGCCGAGTTTTTCGGTGATCGCAAGCGCTGGGCTTTCGCGTAGATCATCGACGTTTGGTTTGAATGCAAGCCCGAGACAGGCAATTGTTGGCTTCCCGCCACATTCAGTGACAGCATCCAGAACTTTGCTAATGACCCATTCCGGCTTACCGTCATTCACAGTCCGGGCAGTGTGAATCATCTTGGCGAGATCTGGCGCGCTATCGACGATAAACCAAGGATCAACTGCGATGCAGTGACCGCCGACGCCGGGACCGGGTTGCAGGATATTCACCCGAGGGTGCAAGTTTGCCATCTTGATCAAATCCCAGACGTCAATCTCCATCCGGTCACAGATCAACGATAGCTCGTTGGCGAAAGCGATGTTCACATCCCGAAAAGCGTTTTCGGTCAGCTTTGCCATTTCGGCGGTGCGCGCTTCGGTTATGTGGCAATTTCCGCGAATGACCATTTTGTAAAGGTCAGCCGCACGCTCTGCACAGCGGCGCGTCATGCCACCGACAACGCGATCATTCTCGATCACTTCGATCAGGATGCGGCCCGGTAAAACCCGTTCAGGACAATGCGCAATGCGAATGTCTGATGTCTCGCCGACTTGCTGCGGGAAGGTAAGGTCGGGACGTTCTTCAGCCAGCCATGCGGCCATCTTTTCCGTTGCCCCGACGGGAATGGTGGATTCGAGAATAACAAGATTGCCGGGGCGCAAAGAAGACGCGATATCCCGTGCAGCCGCCTCGATATATTTGAGGTCAGGGACGTGATCGCCCTTAAACGGTGTTGGCACAGCAACGATGAAAGCGTCTGCTTCTTCGGCTTTCAGCGAGGCGCGCAGGTTTTTACTCTCGACAACCGTTTGCAACAACCGATCAAGATTCGGTTCAACGATATGCGGCTGACCTGCATTGATTGAGTCAACAGCGGCAGGATTAACGTCGACGCCAAGCACATTAAGCCCTGCATCAGCGAAAACGGCAGCCGTTGGCAAACCGATATAGCCCAATCCGACAACCGCGAGCTTTTGGAACGCAGGGTCGGTAAACTTAACAACCTTGGCAGCGTCATGCAGGTGCATTTTTGGCGTATCAAGCATCGGTACGTTCCTTGAGTAAGCGCGAGACGATGCGGCCAGAAGCCAATCCGTCACCGTATGGATTATGAGAGAGAGCCATCCGCTCGTATGTTTTCGTGTCGTCCAGCAAGATTTGGGCCTCGCGCTCAATGGCGGAAGCGTCGGCCCCGATAAGGCGAACCGTGCCAGCGTCGACTGCTTCAGGGCGCTCGGTAGTGTCGCGAGCAACCAAGACGGGTTTTCCGAGGCTTGGCGCTTCTTCTTGAATGCCACCTGAATCCGTGACGATCAGATATGAACGATTCATCAACCATACGAAGGGCAAGTAATCTTGCGGTGGGATGAGATGAACGTCTTCCACGCCGTCTAAAACGGCTTGTGCAGCATCTTGTACTTTGGGATTCAAGTGAACGGGATAGACGACTTGTACGTCTCCGCGCTTCGCCAGAGTCGCCATAGCGCGGCAAATACCTTCGATCCCGCCATCATGGTTCTCGCGGCGATGGCCTGTCACCAGGATTAGACGTTTTTCGCTGTTGAGAAACGGAAAGGCTGCTTGCATTTCCGCGTCGGATGCTGCGAGCCGGTTATCGCGAACCCAATAGAGCGCGTCGATCACGGTATTGCCGGTCACTTCGATCTGCGAAGGCGCGATGCCCTCCCGAAGCAGGTTAGCTTGTGCCGTCTCTGTTGGAGCGAAGTGATAGGTTGAAAGACCGCCCGTTAACTTGCGGTTCATTTCTTCAGGCCACGGGGAATAGATATTACCCGTGCGCAACCCTGCCTCGACATGACCAACAGGAATTTGTTGATAAAATGCGGCCATCGCAGCCGCCATTGTCGTGGTTGTGTCGCCATGAACCAACACGACATCCGGTTTCATGTCTTCAAAGACAGGACCAAGGCCGCTCAAAACTGCGCCGGTAACATGCGTCAAACCTTGTGCAGCTTGCATGACATCGAGGTTGTGGTCGGGTTTAAGGTCAAATAAGCGCACGACCTGTTCAAGCATTTCACGGTGTTGACCGGTGAGGCATACAAGGGACTCAATACCCTCTGCGGCCTCGAGAGCCTTAACCACCGGAGCCATCTTAATGGCCTCAGGTCGCGTACCAAAGACGCTGACAACACGCATGTGACTTCCCCTGTTTCGTCGCTTTGTCCAGAAGCGACACAGGAGATAGAAACAGAAAGGTGTTAGAGTTGGTTTAAGATAGGCAATCCAAGGCGATGCCGTTGGTTATGTTTTGCTAACCATGATGTTGTTATCGAGGGTTTTTTCTGAATGTGCCTACATTGAGCGTGCCTGTAGCGCTACCCGTAGATTACCATTGGCGCGCTCGGGGGGTCGTTATTTCTGAAAGGCTCTGTTCAGGTTCTTAGTCTTATCGAATTGGTCGCCGGTTTTTCCTTTGAGGTCTTTGAGCCGTGTCGATGTGACATCCGCGTTGCGAAACTTTGCCCCGGAAACCAAAGCCCCGGTCAGATCCGCACCGCCGAGCGTTGTCATGGAAAGATCCGCATTTGTGAAGTTGGCTCCACGGAGTTTTGCAAATTCAAAATCTGCCCGTGAGAGCGAAGCGCCTGAGAAGTCCGCGCCATCGGCGATAGCCTTTTTCAGCACACCGCGCATTAACCCCATAGATTGGTTTTTCATATCTGCCGATAGATCGGCATCGGTGAAGTTTGCACCTTTGAGTGATGCTCTTGTGAAATCTGCCGCCGCGCGAGACTGAGAGAGATCGGCGGCATCAAGATTTGCCCCACCGAATTGCGTCATAAAGAGAGAAGCTCCGCGCAGGCTTGCATCCGATAAATCCGCATTTGTCACCCAAGCTTGATCCAAGACCGCCCCGTCGAGGTTCGCGCCGCTCAGATTGACATTGTTCATGGCGCTTGCCCGGAAAATCGCCTTTGAGAAATCAAGGCGAGACAGATCAAGACCGTTCAGCCGCATTCTACTGAAATCCGCAGGCTTCGACAGGGTGGCCGCTTCAAGACGTGAGATCACATCCTCTCTGGTTAGCTCGGCCTCGGTCATACGCGCGGAGGTCATATTAATGCCCGGGATCGCGGTTTGCGCTAAGGCCGAAGTGAACACACCTATCGACAGCGCGAACATGGCTTTGAAAATGAGTGATTTCATCATGTTAATGACTGACTCCCCGATTCATTAATTGTTCGCGATGCCATCTGAGAATGCTGCATGGCTGCATATTATCCGAATGGGGGGTCTATTTCGGTGACTTTATCACTGACCGCTTATAGAAATGGCCCGCTGGGGAGGGCGGCTTTAACGCAATGTGCTAAGACTTTAAGAGGCCGGACAGCGCGACAAGGGACCGTTTGAAAGCGGGAAATCCCAGCGCAAGGTCAGGTCTTCTCCGGATAGTGACATGCCTATGAAATAACCCCGCACGGAGTCTTCACCGCATTGCGCGTGCGCTCCGGTGAAAAGACCATTCTCGCGGGTTTCGAGTGGACCCCATTTCAGACTGCACCAATGAGAGCCGTGTTTCAGCCAACGCGTGCTGATCTCGAACGGGTTCGCCAAAACTGTCCCGCCGGGTTGGATTGGCGTTTGCGCGCATTGGTCTGCAGTGCCCCATACCCCGTATAACGCTTGGCGTTCGTCAGCGGCGGCAGCGGCGGGAAAGGCAAACAATGTGAAGATTAGAGCATGGCGCATGTGTTTTGATTAAACGCACTGTATCATGCTCGCCAATCAATTCACCTTGATTACCGCGTTTTGCGATAATCTTGGGATAGCTGCATCAGGTTAATGCGACGCGCTCTAATCGAACTCAAAGCGCATGTGGCTCGGGCGATAGGGTGGTGGCAGGGGCGGCTCGGTATCTTCTTCAGACAGTTCTGCAACCTCAATATCAGGCTCGGTGTCTTCGGGATCAGTCAATTCGGCGTGTTCTTCTTCCGCATCCTCGCTTGTTAAAGCGATTTCCTCTTCCGGTTCCCCGTTATGGGCGCGGCGTTTCTCGTCTTCGGCCTCTTTTGCGGCCTTTGCTTCAGCAATGCGAGCTTGCTCTTCTTTGAACTTCCACGCGGAGCCTTTGCCGACCTTATAAATCGTTTGCATATTCGCAACGACGGTCGCCGCATCGGTGAAATCTTCGCCGTAATCGACCAACTCATCAAGATTGGCCAAGATTGGATTGCTTCCCCACAAAACCCGCAAAGCGCGGCGGCGCAGGCGGTCCGGTACGGCTTCTTTCATGAAAACACTGAAATTATCGCCCGATTTCATCGTGTCAGGGTCGGGCAGGGCGTATTTCTCCAGCAATTCTGTATCCGACAAATCATCGTCGGAAATCTCAGCCACACCCTGTTTTTCTTCGTTCTCGTCCTGCGCCTCAACGCTTTCTACAACGGCAGAGGCATCGTCCGGCTCGCTCTTGAGGCGCGACCAGCGGGAGAGAAAATCTTCTGGAGGTTGTTTTGGCATCAGTGGATTGATTTCGGCTTGAGCGCGCCGGGAGCGCGATAAACATCGGCGTCTTGCCTGACTCGCGCATCTCCGCGCCCGTCTTCGGCTTCTTCAGACCAGTCCCGCCGTTTGCGTTTTTTGAATTCTTCCTCAACGTGATGAGCATCGGTGAATTCACGAATCCATGCCACGAGGCCCGGAGGCGCAATCACCGGCTCGACAATTTCCTCACCGGAATCGAGATAATCCTGCGCTTCAAAAGCAGAAGCTGTCACAGCATACGGTTCCACTTCGTGGGGGTGATCCGCATCTTCCGCAGGGCGTAAAATCACATAGACGCTTGGTGGATTCATTGTGAGCGTTGTTAGATAAGCCTCTGTTTCTTTTCGGTGAAGCTCTAATGTCAAAGTCGCGGCGTGAAACTCCGTCACACCGTCTTCTTCCCGTAAAACCCGCCAATCTGCCGGAGCCGCACCGGGCAGCACCCCTGTTGGCTTCCAGTGCCACGCGGCCCATTTTGTCACGCCTTTCGTTCGGCGCAAAACCACACCAACGGGCATTGAGATCATACGTTCCAGCACTTTTGTCATGCTTTAGGTCAAACTTTCATATCGTCTTCTCATCGGTATTATGTCTAAGGTTGCCCAAAGCTGGGGAAAACCCAAGTAATAAAATTGTCGACGGGGGAATGCGCGCATGACGCAGACGAAACCAAAATTGCTTTTGTGCGATTGCGAAGCGTCGGTTGATACCGACAAAGAGGCGATCTGCCGTGCGTGTTCGTCAATGGACTCTCCGTCGTTTCATACGTCGCTTTGCAATTCCGAAATGGGTATTGTCGCTGAGGCTTTGGCGCGCGGTGATGTGATGGTCGCTTGCGCGCAGGAAACGGCGCGCTTTGAGGAAATTGCCGAAGAAATTGACGGCGCGGGTACTTTGTCCACCCTCGATATCCGTGATCGTGCTCTGTGGTCAGAAGAGGGAGGCAGCGCGGGTCCTAAAGTTGCTGCTTTGCTTGCTGAGCATAGTTGGACGGGGCAAGCCACCGGCTCGATTGACCTCGAGAGCGAAGGCGTGTGTCTTGTTTATGGGGCGGGAGAGGTCGCAATGGCGGCTGCTGATGCCTTAGCCGAGAATTTAACTGTTACGGTGATGTTAAGCGAAGAGGGCGATGCGCTGCCCCGCTGGGATAATCCTTTCCCGATTGTCACCGGTAAAATTCGGCAGGTGAGCGGTCATTTGGGCGCCTTCGAAATCGTAGCAGATGGCGTTGCCGAAGCCATCTCCGGCGGTCGCGGGGGATTAAGCTTTGATACCCCGCGCGACGGCGGACGCTCGCGCTGTGATATCATTGTCGATCTTTCGGGCAATCCGCCTCTCGTTCCTGCTCATGGCAAACGGGACGGGTATTTCCGAGCAGATCCAAGCGATCCAGCGGCAATAGAAAAAGTCCTGCGTCTCGCAAGCGGGATGATCGGGGTCTACGAGAAACCGCTTTATATTGATTTCCATGCAGAGCTTTGCGCGCATTCTCGGTCCGGTCAAGCCGGATGCACCCGGTGTTTGGATGTCTGTCCGACCGGCGCGATTTCTCCTGATGGAGAGACAGTGAAAATCGACCCGATGGTGTGTGCCGGTTGCGGCGGATGTTCAGCGGTTTGCCCATCAGGGGCGGCAGAATATGCACTACCGCGTCCGTCGGATTCGAGAATGCGCCTCGGCGCAATGCTGGATGCCTTCGCGGAGGCAGGGGGAGAGAATCCCGAAGTTCTGATTCATGACGAACGCGATGGCCGCGCCTTAATCGCGATGGCGGCACGGTTTGGCCGTGGACTGCCTGCATCGGTCATTCCCTTGGCCGTTAATGAAGTCACGCAAGTCGGTCATGATTTGTTGCTTGGTGCTTTGGCGATGGGCGCGCAGCGCGTGTTTATCCATCTTCCCGAGCGGGTACGCCGCGAAGGCGAAGCGGAACCGCTTGATTTTCAGGCAACGCTTGTCGGCGCGATGCTGGAGGGAATGGGGCGCGAAGCGAACCGTGTTCAACTGATCGAGACCGATGATCCTGATCAGCTTTGCGAAGCCCTTTATATGCCATCGCAAGAGGCGCTTTCGATTGAGCCGGTTTCTCCTGTCGGGGACAAACGCGCGGCAACGAGATTGTCGGTCAGCGCATTGACATCCAATGCAGAACCCTTCGATCTTCCTGCTGGAGCACCCTACGGTCAGGTTGTTTTGAATACCGAAAGCTGCACTTTATGCCTCGCCTGTATATCGCAATGTCCCGTCGGTGCTTTGCAGGATAACCCGAACAAACCCCAAGTTGGTTTTCGCGAAGACGCCTGTCTGCAATGTGGGATTTGCGTAAACACCTGTCCTGAAAATGCACTGAAACTCGAGCCGCGCTATAATCCTGATGAAGCCGCACGTCGCGTTACGGTGCTGCATGAAGAAGAGCCGTTTCCCTGTGTTGAATGTGGGCGTCCGTTCGGCTCTGGCAGTACAGTGAAGCGCATTCTGGAAAAACTAGGCGGCAAACATTGGATGTTCGATAACCCGGACCGCGCTCGTCTCATTCAGATGTGCGATGATTGCCGTGTCGGAGCCGCTTTCAAGATTTCCGATAATCCGTTTCAGGGTGGAGAGAAACCGAGAGTTCGGACCACCGATGATTACCTTGCGGAACGAGGCAATGGCTTTACGGGTAAACCTTCCTGAGCCTAGGGCAAAGCAATATTTTATTAACTGATCTCATCCAGCCGATTGGATAACTCAATGCCGATATTTTTAGTTAAATGTTTGTAGTATTTATTGCGTTTTTCTAAAGTTTATCAGGTTATCGGGCAGTGTGCCTGCAACTGGCGATACGTGAAGTTTGCGATTTGAGTTGGGTTGATGGGGCTGAAGTTCTGATTTAACGGTTGGGTCTTTATCGCGCCGCTGGAACGGGAGACGGAGAGGCGGTGTCCGAAATTTTCTGCGGGCGAATTGGGCCATCCGGCGACTTACAGCGTTTTGAAATAACCTTGAATGGTCAGGATCAGGTTTCATTCGGCTCTTGGCGCGAAACCTAATGCAACAAAATCGCAAAACGCTTTAGTTTACCAGACTTCGATCTTTTGCAACCGGCTGTGGCCGCCTCCAAAGGGGTTGCTAAAGCTGCAATAATCGCAATGCGCGTCGAAGTTTTTAAGTGGATATCAAGTAAAAGCTTATCAATTTGAATGTCTGGTTGCATTCAATTAAAATTTTAATATTATTATAGTAAATTTTTCAGTTAAATATATTAATTATGTAATAATAATACAGTAAGCGTTACACTTTTTGGCGAGATTTTGTTAAGGTGTAAAAACTAAACCTACGTCGTCCAACTATAAAGGTTTTGACGATGTTAGCTTTCAGTACTTCTCTCCTAAAATCTAAGTTTTCTCAGTTTTCTGCGCTTGGCCGGGGCTTTTTCTCCGCCAAAAGAAACCTTGAGAACAGGACAACGATTTGTCCCGGCGAGGAGAAACCCGAGAAGGCATATCGAGCCGGGGCCTCGATCCCCGGCAGCACGAAGCCAGTCGCTCAGACAAGGCCGCGCTATCTTCCGATGCGCGGGCTTTCTGCGTTTCACCGCGATCATTCGAAATCGCCAGCCGTGTCGCAAGCCGCTTTCGATAGAGGACGCGCTCTCGTCAAACCTCCCGTTTGGGCCGGCAAGCGGACAGTGTTTTTTGCATTCTTATTTGGAATGATGACGCCGGCTTCGGCGATGGCTCAATCAGAAGTATACTTTGGCCCGAGTGGGACGACAGCAAATCCGAATGTGAATTCCTATTCAACGGCGAACGCCGGTAACTTTAATTTTGTTCCGTCGGACAGTCACTTGATTGGTGGATCATTGGGGCCGACAACGACCCCGACCGCAATCGATGTGTATCCAGACCAGCTTCATTTAGCAGAAGCGCTCGCGATCTTTTTCGGCATCAACTCGAATACCTCACAATTCACGATCGACGATTCATTCCCTGACTATGAGGGAAATCAGGCCTTCTTTCTGAGTTCAGATGTGTTCGGAGGAAACATCGGCGGGCCGGTTCAAGACCCCGACAATGGTATTTTCTATCAGGGTAACATCGCTGGCGCAGCGCTTGATCTTGGTGAAGCTGACGAGCAGCGCATTGTCATCGACACGACTTTTATCGTCGATGATCATACCAGATATGCAACATTATTTCTGGACCACCGCGAATACACAGATGCGGCAGAATTCCAAATCTTCATTAACGGTCAACTCGCACTGGATGTAACCGGTGGGAACACGACGGCTGTTTCACCGTTCTCCGATCCTAGGGCGGAAATTCGATCTATCCTCGACCCTTCATTGCTTGTCACAGGCGCGAACGACCTTCGGATCGTTTTGGTTGACCGAGAGTTTCCCGCTCAAAACCTTGGTATCGGTGCGACTGGATTTGCTGGCTTTGGCCGGTTTGGCTCGGTCACGATTGAAGCGAATGACGATGATTTTTCCGGCTCGCCGATTTCATCATCAACGGGTGGAACAACACCAAGTGTTTTCCTTACCGACGATGTGCTGAACGCTGGCGGGATTAACACGGGCGATGTTATCCCAACGATTGCTGATGATGGTGGTCTAACCGGCGTCACGATTAACCCCGATGGGACGATCAATGTTCCGGCCGGTTCAACGCCGGGGACATATCAAGTTGAGTATCAAATCTGCGAAACGGCGATTCCAACAAACTGCGCCACGGCGATAGCGACGGTGGTTGTAGCTGCAACTCCTCCAGTGGCAGAAGACAACACCGCGTCCGGTTTTGTTGCGGGGACCGTGCAGACGATTGACCCGCTTGCTAATGACAGTTCTACAGATGGTGCACTCGATCCAGCATCTGTTGTCCTTACAGAAACTGGTGCGCCCGCTGGTTCGGTGCTCAGCCCTGATGGTAAGACACTTACAGTGCCGGGTGAAGGCGTTTGGACGGTGGCTGCCAATGGCGAGATCACGTTTACCCCAGAATTCGGATTCCTCGGCGATCCGACGCCAATTTCTTACACGGTGGCGGACGAAAACGGTACTGTCTCAAACGAAGCAACCGTGACTCTTGATTATGAGCGTCTTCCAAGACTGACTCCCGTTCCGCCAACAACCGGACCACAAGTTTGTAGCGCTCCTGCTCTACCGGGTGCTGTTACGTCTGCGCCGATTAGCTGGACCGGACTGAGTAATTCGGGTGATGTATTTGACACGAATACGGCTGGCCAAGATATTGTCCCGGTTACTGTTGGCGTTCTTTCAGCAGTTGCCCCCGGTGCTGCAGATACGATCATTCAGCCGGAAGGTTTTCGCGGTCAAGCGTTTCAATTCCAAAAACCAGCTCCATCTGAGGCTTTCACCGTTAGCGCAACCCATTGGATCTTCGACCATGCCGTAAACCTGCGTCTTTTCACGGGCCCTGCATTCGGTGGTCGGGTTTCGGCGATGGATCAGAACCATGATCGCCTGGTTTTCGACGCGGTTCAGGCGACACCCGGATTCACCTGGGTTGTTGATGGCCTCGAAGCAGCTTCTACAGGGGCGATTATCTCGAATGGTGGTCGTACCTTGACGATTACCGCGCCTGCTGACACATCACCAAGGGATTTCGCTGAGTTTGATATCTCTACGAACGGTCAAGTCTCCGAATTGGTTGTCCAAAACGGTGCAGGCATAGATACCGGCGTGAACAATGCGCGTTTCAGTGTCGCAGTGCCACTCTGCCTCGATGCTGAGTTGAACACTGGTAAAAGTGCTGCCGTGTCGCCACTACAGGCGGATGGCACATTTGACGTGACTTACACCGTCGCGGTGGAAAACAGCGGCGGCGTGATGTTGGATGTCCTCACTTTGGTTGATGACCTTACGGCTGCGGACCAGCTTGGCAGCACGTTCAACGGTGTTGTGACGCCTCCGGCTGTGACGCTGATAAACACGTCAGGAAACTCAACCGCACCGACGACAAACGGCACGAACTATGATGGTACAAACGGTCTGATTGTCGGCAACGACGGTGTGCTTGCACCCGGCGATGCCTATGAGGTGACCTTTACGGTCAATGTGGACCCCAACGCCGAGAATCCTCCTGCAACACTGGATAACACAGCGATGGCTGGCGGTGATGATCCGGCCGGTGCGACGGTGACAGATGCGTCTGACACGGATACGGCTCCTGATGGTACGGCAGATGGCACAGCGAATGTAGGCGGAGAAGATACGGGTGTGCCGACGGTGATCACGCCTCCTCCAAGCAATCCGGTGCTTGCTCTTGTGAAGACATCGGCGATTGATGATGGCGGTAACGGGTCTGTAGATCCAGGTGATACGATTACCTACACCTATGTCGTCTCGAACACCGGTAACGTGACGCTCGACGATGTTGCGGTCACAGAAAGTGCATCAGATTTTACGGGCACAGGCACGCCGCCGGTCCCGGCCTATGTCTCGGGTGGTAGTGATCTTGATGGTGACGACGATGCAGCCGATCTTACGACTGGTTCTGGAACGATTACTTTCGAAGCGGTCTACACGCTGACGCAGGCGGATATCGATGCAGGTCTGGTGGATAACCAAGCTGTAGCATCAGGTGATGACCCTGCAGGCAACCCTGTGACAGATGCTTCTGATGAGAGCGGTACGGGTGCTGGCGATAATGACCCAACGAGCACGCCTTTGGCTCGAACGCCAGGCATTGAGTTGACGAAGGGTCTCGATGCGTCGGGTCTCTCGACGCCGGTAGCTGTGGGCGATGTTCTGACCTTCACGTTTGATGTTGAGAACACAGGCAATGTGGCACTGGCCAATGTAGAGCCGGTTGATACGATGAACCTCGGTGCCGATGGCACGGGTGCGTCTGTATCGCTCACCACAGGACCGACTCTGGT
>CALKBI010000010.1 GCA_937990185.1 uncultured Neomegalonema sp.
CTACTACTAAGACTACTGGCATTTTGGACGATGAAGGGTAGTAAGAAATAACAAGCAATACCAGCTAATGCAGAAATCGGTAGCATGACTTTTGAAGAGATATTTAGAATATTTTCTATTTGCTTAGGTAAATTGAGATAGGTTTTTGTGTTTAAGTTTACTCTTGTTTCGGTAGGGTCTATTTTTGGTGAGCTTGAAGTTTTTTGAGTTCTTCCGATAAGCCACCAAAATATAATTTGTCCGTGATACAAGAAAATGCTTAGCCAAGCATTGTGAAAGACATAAAGACCAAGGACAACTGCAAGATAGGGTGCAGCAAGTTTTAACGTAAAGATTATTTTTTGACGATTATCAAGAGTAGCTACCATTTTTTTCAGTTTAACGTTTTTAGACTGAAGCTTTATTGATTTAGGTAGGGGAGTGTAAATTTGAGTGGGTAATAAAAGAAGGCTCGAGCTTGTGCTCGAGCCTTCTTTGTTTGGCAGGGGTATAGGGATTCGAACCCCAACCGACGGTACCAAAAACCGTTGTCCTACCCTTAGACGATACCCCTACAGTGTCATAAATTCTAACGCTGTTGCACTTAAGTTTGCCTCAAGCGCAAGAAGGATTTTAAAACTAAACTAGGGCAGTTGTCAAGGATGTTATGGTCACTTATTAAGCTCAGCTAAATAGTGTATCCAGCAGGATATTTCTATAACAATTCTTGATTGAATACCTTCCTTGTTACATGGTGAATAACTAGGTTGTTAGAAAAGAAATACACTGGTTCATAAATGATACAGAAAAGGTTGATAAATAGTAGGTTCGAAGCAGAAGTCTCAGGTAATTTTTGATGTAAGTAATTTTTGATGTCGAAAATATTGTAGTAAGTAGCCTAGGAAACTAAACTTGGTGAAGGCAAAGATTACAAAACTATTAGGAAGTTCTATTTGAAATTCATCTTAAGTAAAGCTTAATTTTAAGCAATTGCCTGAAAAATGACTACTCTTTCCGAATTATTGGCTATCACTAACAAGCCTATTAAATAGCGCTTTTGAGCGAAATATTCATGATTTGCATAGCTTTATTCAGCTATTTTGGTGCTTTAGGTAAATTTGATAGTATATTTATCTATTAATTTCCCATTTAGTCCTTGACCCATGGGCATTCTCAACCTATGATTAAGGACGTTTGAAGAGCCCCTGCCCCGCAACGATGGGTGTCGGGGGATGTTTTGTGTACTTATGAATAAATTATTTATAGTTATTTTGTAAACCACCCAAGACAATCACAAAGTAGTCCGAAGTTGCGCTGTGTCCGCCAAAGAGCTGGAGAGTGTAGTTAATCGCTTACGCATTATAGTTGTGAACTAAGTAGGTTATGAATTACGCACTTCAAGTTTTAAAGGTGAGGAACTTCGGAAAGTTTAAGGACACTAATTTTATAAGAAGGAGTGGTCACACTGCCAACGGTAAATCAACTGCTCAGAAAAGGTCGCAAGACCCTGAAGAAAAAGAATAAGACACCTGCCTTAAAAGGTAGTCCACAACGTCGTGGTGTATGTACAGTCGTAAAGACACAAACACCTAAAAAGCCTAATTCTGCACTGCGTAAAATCGCACGTGTACGTTTATCTAGTGGATTTGAAGTTACTGCTTATATCCCAGGTGAAAAGCACAATCTTCAGGAGCACTCTGTTGTGCTTATCCGTGGTGGTCGTGTGAAAGATTTGCCGGGGGTTCGTTATCACGTTCTCCGTGGTGTGCTCGATACACAGGGCGTTAAAGACCGTAAGCAGCGTCGTTCGAAATACGGCGCTAAGCGTCCGAAGTAAGGAGAGCATTCGATGTCAAGACGTCACCGCGCAGAGAAACGCGAAGTGCTTCCAGATGCGAAGTACGGCGATAAGATTCTCACTAAGTTCATGAATAATCTGATGTTCGACGGCAAGAAATCCGCCGCTGAAGGGATTGTTTACGGTGCTTTGGAGAAGGCAGAAGACAAAGCCAAGCGCGATCCTGTTGAGCTGTTCCATGAAGCCCTCGACAACATCAAGCCAGCTGTTGAAGTGCGTTCACGCCGTGTGGGTGGTGCTACGTATCAGGTTCCAGTTGATGTGCGTCCTGAGCGTCGCGAAGCGCTCGCGATCCGTTGGTTGATTAAGGCGGCGCGCTCCCGCTCCGAAAATACGATGGTTGATCGCCTGTCCGGTGAACTTCTTGATGCTGTCAATAATCGTGGTTCTGCAGTTAAGAAGCGCGAAGACACACATAAAATGGCGGACGCAAACAAAGCGTTCTCCCACTACCGTTGGTAATGCTGCGATCCGCGCAGTAAGCAATTCTTCGAGCAAGGTAATCTGAGATGGCCCGCGAATATACCCTCGACCGATATCGTAACTTCGGCATCATGGCGCATATCGACGCTGGTAAAACCACGACTACCGAGCGTGTGCTTTATTACACCGGAAAGTCCCACAAGATCGGCGAAGTCCACGACGGCGCTGCGACAATGGACTGGATGGAGCAAGAACAAGAGCGCGGCATTACGATTACGTCCGCTGCGACGACAACGTTCTGGGAGCGTACCGAAGACGGTCAAAATCCTCAGTCCGACAAGTATCGTTTCAATATCATTGATACTCCCGGCCACGTTGATTTCACGATTGAAGTTGAGCGTTCGCTGGCTGTGCTTGATGGCGCTGTTTGTGTTCTTGATGCAAATGCTGGTGTGGAGCCTCAAACTGAAACGGTTTGGCGTCAGGCTGATCGCTACAAGGTTCCGCGCATCGTGTTCGTCAATAAGATGGATAAGATCGGCGCAGACTTCTTCAACTGCGTAACCATGATCAAGGAGCGCACGGGTGCTCTGCCAGTGCCTGTTCAAATTCCAATCGGCGCGGAAAACGAACTCGAAGGCATGGTTGACCTTGTTCTTATGCAGGAATGGGTCTGGAATTCAGAAGATCTCGGCGCGACATGGGACTTGCGTCCTATCCGCGACGAATTGAAAGATCTTGCGGACGAGTGGCGCGCTCACATGATTGAAGCCGCCGTCGAAATGGACGACGATGCAATGGAGAAGTTCCTCGAAGGCGAAGAGCCTGACGTGGATACGCTCCGTGCTTTGCTGCGTAAAGGCACGCTGTCGCTTTCGTTCGTTCCTGTTATTTGTGGTTCAGCGTTTAAGAACAAAGGCGTTCAGCCGATGTTGAACGCGGTCATCGACTACTTGCCGGGTCCACTCGACGTACCAGCTTACATGGGCTTCGCACCGGGTGATGATACGGAAACACGTAACATCGCGCGTAGCGCGGATGATACGGCTCCATTCTCCGGTCTTGCGTTTAAGATTATGAACGACCCTTACATGGGCACGCTGACCTTTACCCGCATTTACTCTGGCGTTCTGAACAAGGGCGACTCGCTCCAGAACACGACCAAAGGCAAAAAAGAGCGCGTTGGCCGGATGGTCATGATGCACTCCAATAAGCAAGACGAGATTACCGAGGCATTCTCTGGTGACATTATTGCGCTTGCTGGCCTGAAAGATACGACGACAGGTGATACGCTTTCGGATACGCAAAGTCAGGTCATCTTGGAAACGATGAACTTCCCTGATCCGGTTATCGAGATCGCCGTTGAGCCTAAGACAAAGGCCGACCAAGAGAAAATGTCTCAAGGTCTGGCACGTTTGGCTGCTGAAGATCCTTCGTTCCGCGTTGAGACCGACCTTGAGTCCGGTCAAACGATCATGAAGGGTATGGGCGAGCTACACCTCGATATTCTCGTGGATCGTCTGAAACGTGAATTTAAAGTCGAAGCGAATATTGGTGCGCCGCAAGTTGCTTATCGTGAAACGATCACGGCGCCGACCGAGATTGACTACACCCACAAAAAGCAATCGGGTGGTACGGGTCAATTTGCTCGCATCAAGCTACAACTTGAGCCGGTTGAGCCAGGTGAAGGGTACAGCTTCGAAAGTAAGATCGTTGGCGGTAACGTGCCTAAAGAATACATCCCTGGTGTTGAGAAGGGTATTCAGTCAGTCATGGACTCCGGTCCGCTCGCTGGCTTCCCCGTAATCGACTTCAAGGCTGTGTTGCTGGATGGTGCATACCACGACGTTGACTCGTCTGTTCTCGCCTTTGAGCTTGCTGCTCGTCAGGGAACACGCGAAGCAATCCGCACGGGTAAGCCAAAGCTGCTCGAGCCGATGATGAATGTCGAAGTTGTTACACCAGAAGACTACATGGGTGACATCATCGGCGATCTAAACTCCCGCCGTGGCCAAATTCAGGGTACGGAAGCACGTGGAGTTGCTACCTCGATTAAGGCCTTTGTTCCGCTTGCGAACATGTTCGGTTATGTTAATACGCTGCGCTCGATGTCTCAGGGCCGTGCGCAGTTTACCATGCAGTTCGATCACTATGAGCAAGTGCCTCAAGCCGTCGCTGAAGAAATTCAGGCGAAATACACCTAACCGACGGACCAACCCAAGACGCGCGGTCCGCCGCGACGCCATTGAAAAGTACGGAGACCAGAGATGGCCAAGGAAAAGTTTGAACGTAATAAACCGCACGTGAACGTCGGCACCATTGGCCACGTTGACCACGGTAAAACAACGCTGACTGCTGCGATTACGAAGCAGTTCGGTGATTTTAAAGCCTATGACGAGATTGACGGCGCGCCTGAAGAAAAAGCACGCGGCATCACCATCTCCACGGCTCACGTTGAGTACGAGACGGAAAACCGTCACTACGCACACGTCGATTGCCCGGGTCACGCTGATTATGTGAAAAACATGATCACTGGTGCTGCGCAAATGGATGGCGGCATTCTTGTTGTTAACGCGGCTGATGGCCCAATGCCACAAACACGTGAGCACATCTTGCTTGCGCGTCAGGTTGGTGTGCCTGCTCTCGTAGTCTTCATGAACAAAGTCGACCAAGTTGACGACGAAGAGCTTCTTGAGCTTGTCGAAATGGAAATTCGCGAGCTGCTATCCTCGTATGACTTCCCAGGTGATGACATTCCTATCATCGCAGGGTCGGCTCTTGCTGCTCTCGAAGGCCGTGACGACAATATCGGTTCCGAGAAAATCGCTGAGCTGATGAAGGCTGTTGACGAATACATCCCAACACCTGATCGCCCAATCGACCAGCCATTCCTGATGCCTGTTGAGGACGTGTTCTCGATTTCAGGTCGTGGTACGGTTGCAACGGGTCGTGTTGAGCGCGGTGTTGTCACTGTTGGCGAAGAGATTGAAATCGTCGGCATCAAAGACACGCAAAAAACGACCTGTACGGGCGTTGAAATGTTCCGCAAGCTGCTTGATCGCGGTGAAGCTGGCGACAACATCGGTGCGCTTCTTCGTGGTATCGACCGTGAAGCAATTGAGCGTGGTCAGGTTCTGTGTAAACCGGGTTCGGTTACACCGCACACCAAGTTCGAAGCTGAGGCATATATCCTCAACAAAGACGAAGGTGGTCGCCATACGCCATTCTTCACAAAGTATCGTCCGCAATTCTATTTCCGTACAACTGACGTGACGGGCATGGTTGAGCTTCCTGAAGGCACCGAAATGGTGATGCCAGGCGATAACGTGAAAATGCTCGTTGAGCTGATTGCACCAATCGCGATGGAAGAGAAGCTACGCTTTGCTATTCGCGAAGGTGGCCGTACGGTCGGCGCTGGTGTTGTGTCGAAGATCATCGAATAAAAGACAACTTAGAGCAGGGGCCGGAGTGAATACTTCGGCCCCTTACTATTGAACAGGTTTTTCGAGAGGCGCTCCCATGACGGGACAAAATATCCGCATCCGGCTTAAGGCCTTCGATCACCGAACGCTCGATACATCGACGCTCGAGATCGTTAACACGGCTAAGCGCACGGGCGCGCAGGTTCGCGGTCCTATTCCGCTGCCCACGCGGATCGAGAAGTATACCGTGCTTCGTTCGCCTCACATTGATAAGAAAAGCCGCGAGCAGTTTGAGATTCGCACGCACAAGCGGCTTCTCGACATCGTAGACCCGACTCCACAAACCGTTGACGCGCTGATGAAGCTCGACCTTGCGGCTGGTGTGGACGTCGAGATCAAACTTTAAGGGGAGGGCTTCTTATGCGGACCGGCGTACTCGCACGGAAGCTCGGAATGACACGTCTTTTTATGGAAGATGGCCGTCAGGTTCCGGTTACCGTACTCAGCATGGATAATGTACAAGTCGTTGCACAGCGCACGATTGAACGTGATGGTTATACCGCCGTTCAACTCGGTGCGGGCGCAGCAAAAGCAAAACGTGTTTCGGCACCGATGCGCGGCCACTTCGCGGTTGCGAAGGTAGAGCCAAAGCGTCGTGTTGCAGAGTTTCGGGTTTCTCCTGAAAATCTTATCGAAGTGGGTGAAGAAATTATCGCTGACCACTACTTTGAAGGTCAGCTGGTTGATGTTGTCGGAACATCCATTGGTAAAGGTTTTGCCGGTGCGATGAAGCGGCATAACTTTGGCGGTTTGCGCGCAACGCACGGTGTTTCGATTTCGCACCGTTCGCACGGCTCGACCGGCCAATGTCAAGATCCGGGCAAAGTCTTCAAAGGTAAGAAGATGGCGGGTCACATGGGCGATGCTCGCGTGACAACGCAAAATCTTCGTATCGAGCGTACCGACTCCGAGCGTGGTCTCGTGATGATACGCGGCGCCGTACCCGGTGCAAAAGGCGGTTGGGTAATGATTAAGGATGCGTCGAAGAAAGCGCTTCCTGAAAATGTTCCGTTGCCTGCGGCTCTGAGATCTGCTGCCGCCGAAGCTGCTAAAGCGGCTGAAGAAGCTGCGGCTGCTGCTGCGGCTGAAGAAGCGGCTGCTGCAGCGGAAGCTGCGGCTGCGGAAGAGGCTGCATTGAAAGCTGCTGAAGCAGAAGCACCAGCGACTGATGGTGATACTCCGGCAGAGGAGCCGAAGGAATGAAGATCGACGTATTCAAATTGGATGCGAGCGGCGCAGGGGATGTGGATCTCGACGATTCCATCTTCGCCATTGAGCCTCGTGCAGACATCCTTCACCGCGTCGTTCGCTGGCAACGTGCCGGTGCACAAGCCGGTACGCACTCGACGAAAGGTCGTTCAGAGGTCAAGTATTCGACCAAGAAGATCTATCGCCAAAAAGGTACGGGCGGTGCGCGTCACGGTTCGCGCGGTGCGCCGATCTTTCGTGGCGGCGGTGTCTATAAAGGCCCGAAATCACGCAGCCATGCGCATGACCTTCCCAAAAAGGTCCGTGCTCTTGGGTTGAAGATGGCGTTGTCTGACAAAGCTGCCGCACAAAAGCTGATCGTTCTCGATGCTGCGACGCTCGAGGATGGCAAAACCAAATCGCTCAAAGCACATCTCGAAAAGCTTGGTGTGAAGAAGGCTCTGGTCATCGACGGATCTGAGATTGATAGCGGGTTCGCTCGTGCTGTAAGCAATCTTAACGGCGTTGATGTGCTGCCGGGTGCAGGTGCGAATGTCTACGATATTATGCTGAAGGACACACTCGTTGTGACCAAGGCTGGCCTTGATGTGTTGAATGCACGTCTTGGTGCGAAAGAAGGGGCTTCGGCATGAGCGCGGAACCTAAGCACTATGATGTCATCCGCCGTCCAATTGTGACTGAAAAATCGACACTTGCTTCTGAAGCAAATGCTGTGGTTTTCGAAGTTGCGATAGACGCTGATAAAGGGGCGATCCGCGATGCGGTTGAGGCTCTGTTCAACGTCAAAGTCACAAAAGTCAACACGTTGATCCAAAAGGGTAAACGTAAGATTTTTCGCGGACGTCGTGGTCAACGGAAAGACATTAAAAAAGCAATTGTTACGCTGCAAGACGGCGCAATGATTGATGTAACAACGGGTCTTTAAGGCCCCGGAACGGTCTGAGTACTCGCCAATCGGCGGGTCGGAAGGCAAGAATTGGTCGATCTCAGATTGACCGGACGCGGAGACAGAAAGCATGGCGTTAAAGAAGTACAAGCCAACGACGCCGGGCCAGCGAGGGCTGGTGCTGATCGATCGCGCTGATCTTTATAAAGGTCGCCCCGAAAAGACGCTGACGCAGGGTCTTACTAAAAAGGGTGGTCGGAATAACACGGGCCGTATTACGGCACGTCGGATTGGTGGCGGCTCGAAGAAGCTATACCGGATCGTGGATTTTAAACGGCGGAAGTGGGATATGCCTGCGACTGTCGAGCGGATTGAATACGATCCGAACCGCACGGCATTCATTGCACTCGTCAAATACGAAGATGGCGAGTTGAACTATGTGATTGCTCCCCAGCGCCTCGCTGTTGGTGACACAATCATCGCCGGTGCGAAGGTTGATATCCGCCCCGGTAACGCGATGCCGCTGTCGGGTATGCCGATTGGGACGATCATCCACAATGTTGAGATGAAACCGCTCAAGGGTGGTCAGATCGCACGTTCTGCTGGCTCTTATGCTCAGTTCGTTGGTCGTGATGGTGGATATGCTCAAATTCGTTTGGGTTCGGGCGAGCTTCGTCTTGTTCGCCAAGAGTGCATGGCAACCGTTGGTGCTGTTTCGAACTCTGATCACTCGAACCAGAACTTCGGTAAAGCTGGCCGGACCCGTTGGAAAGGCAAGCGTCCTTCGGTTCGTGGTGTTGCGATGAACCCGATTGATCACCCGCACGGTGGTGGTGAGGGTCGGACATCCGGTGGTCGTAACCCTGTTACACCTTGGGGTAAGCCGACCAAGGGTCCGCGTACTCGCAACAACAAAACGACCGATAAACTCATCATCCGCAGCCGCCACGCGCGCAAAAAGAAATAAGGAGCGCCAGACATGCCTCGTTCCGTCTGGAAAGGCCCATTTGTGGATGGTTATCTGCTTAAAAAAGCAGAAGCTGTGCGCGAAAGCGGTCGTAAAGAAGTCATCAAAACATGGTCACGCCGTTCGACCGTGCTGCCACAATTTGTGGGCCTTACTTTTGGCGTCCACAATGGCAAGAAACACATCCCCGTCCTCATCTCTGAGGACATGATTGGCCACAAGCTCGGTGAGTTCTCGCCGACCCGTACCTATTACGGTCATGCGGCTGATAAAAAAGCGAAGCGGAAGTAAGAGATGGGCAAGCAAACCAATCCTCGCCGCGTAGCGGATAATGAAGCAATGGCGGTTAATCGCATGCTTCGCGTCAGCCCTCAAAAGCTGAACCTCGTTGCACAGCAAATTCGTGGAAAATCTGTCGGTACAGCGCTTGCTGAGCTGACATTCTCGAAAAAGCGGATCGCTGTTGATGTGAAAAAGACGCTGCAGTCTGCTGTAGCGAACGCCGAGAACAATCACGGTCTTGATGTTGACAGCCTTGTTGTCGCAGAAGCTTGGGTCGGCAAAAACATTACACTGAAACGCGGGCGTCCTCGCGCTCGCGGTCGCTTCGGTAAAATTTTGAAGCCGTTCGCACAGTTGACGATCAAAGTACGTGAAGAGGAGTCTGCATAATGGGACAGAAGATTAATCCCATCGGTATTCGCCTCGGCATCAACCGTACCTGGGACTCGCGCTGGTATGCGAACACCCGTGATTACGGTGAACTGCTGCACGAAGATATTGCAATCCGCGAATTCATTTTCAAAGAGTGCAAGCAAGCTTCGATCAGCCGTGTCATCATTGAGCGTCCGCACAAAAAGTGCCGCGTAACGATCCACGCTGGCCGTCCTGGTGTTATCATCGGGAAAAAAGGCGCTGATATTGAAAAGCTCCGCCAAAAGCTGGCGAAGTTTACAGACAGCGAATTGCACCTGAACATCGTTGAAGTGCGTAAGCCTGAAATTGATGCGCAGCTCGTTGCTGAAAATATTGCTCAACAGCTTGAGCGCCGGGTTTCGTTCCGCCGTGCGATGAAGCGCGCTGTTCAGAATTCAATGCGTATGGGCGCACTCGGCATTCGTGTGAATGTTGGGGGCCGTCTTGGCGGTGCAGAGATTGCACGGACCGAATGGTATCGTGAGGGACGTGTCCCGCTTCATACGCTGCGTGCTGATGTTGATTATGCAACGGCTGAAGGCCATACGGCTTACGGCGTTTGCGGTGTTAAAGTTTGGATTTTCAAGGGCGAAATTCTTGAACACGATCCGATGGCCCGTGATAAGCGTGCGGCTGAAATGCAAGAGGGTGGTCGCCCCGGTGGTGGTGGACGTCCCGGCGGTGGTCGTGGCCCGCGCCGCGATCGCGACTAGGAGTAGATTAGATGCTGCAACCAAAGCGCACTAAATATCGCAAGGCCCACAAAGGCCGGATTAAAGGCGAAGCCAAAGGCGGCGTCGACCTGAACTTCGGTTCATTCGGCCTAAAGGCTCTTGAGCCTGAGCGGGTAACGGCACGTCAAATCGAGGCTGCTCGTCGTGCGATGACCCGTTATATGAAACGTCAGGGCCGTGTGTGGATACGCATTTTCCCTGATGTGCCCGTTTCGAAAAAGCCTACCGAAGTCCGTATGGGTAAAGGTAAAGGCTCTGTCGAATTTTGGGCAGCGAAAGTTAAACCCGGTCGGATCATGTTTGAGATTGACGGGGTAACAGAACCTGTTGCACAAGAAGCTCTTCGACTCGCAGCTATGAAGCTGCCTGTGAAGTGTCGCTTTGTTGCACGGACGGATTGGTAGACGAGAGCGCCCTATTACTGGGTGCTGTCTCGTTATTGTCGTTGGAAGGACGCCGCGATGAGCGCTGCGGAACTGCGTGATAAGACGCTGGAACAGCTTCGTGAGGAGCTTGTAACCTTGAAAAAAGAGCAGTTTAACCTGCGTTTTCAGGGTGCGACTGGCCAGTTGGAAAATACGGCTCGTGTGCGCACTGTGCGCCGTGAGATTGCTACTGTAATGACGGTATTGAATGAAAAGGCCCGCGATGCTGCGGGCGCCGCATAGGGCGGGAGAGGATCTGAGATGCCGAAGAGAATTCTGCAGGGAACGGTTGTCAGCGAAAAGAACGACAAGACTGTCGTTGTTAGCGTTGAGCGTCGCTTCCGTCATCCGGTTCTAAAGAAAACGATCCGGAGTTCGAAAAAGTACCACGCCCACGATGCTGCGAATGTCGCAAAAGAGGGTGAAATCGTGCGTATTCGCGAATGTGCACCTATATCGAAATTGAAACGCTGGGAGCTTGTGACCGACTCTGCAGAGTAAGCCACAACCTACCGGCTCTATGAAACCGGTCCCGATCCTTAAGGTGATGGGGCCAGGTCTGGAGGCCAACTATGATCCAGATGCAGTCGAACCTTACGGTTGCCGATAACAGCGGTGCCCGGCGCGTACAGTGCATTAAGGTTCTTGGCGGAGCAAAACGTCGCTACGCCCATGTCGGCGACGTTATTGTCGTCTCAGTAAAAGAAGCCATTCCTCGTGGTCGTGTGAAAAAAGGCGAAGTCCGTAAGGCTGTCGTTGTTCGCACGTCAAAAGCGATCCGCCGTCCTGATGGCACGGTTATTCGCTTTGATACGAATGCTGCGGTTCTCCTGAACAATCAGAACGAACCAATGGGAACACGTATCTTTGGCCCAGTTCCACGTGAACTGCGCGCAAAGAACTACATGAAAATTATTTCGCTCGCGCCGGAGGTGCTCTGATGGCTGCAAAGCTTAAAAAGGGCGACAAGGTTGTCGTGCTGACTGGCCGTGATAAGGGCCAGGAAGGTGAGATTGAGCAGGTTTTACCTGCTGAGGGTCGTGCTGTTGTGACCGGCGTGAATACACGCGTGCGTCATACGAAACAAAGTCAAACGTCCCAAGGTGGCCGTATTTCAAAAGCGACACCCATTCAACTTTCGAATATCGCGCTTGTTGACCCAAAAGATGGTGGTCCAACACGGGTTGGTTTCAAAATGGAAGACGGTAAGAAAGTCCGTTTTGCCAAGAAATCGGGAGAAGTGATCGATGGCTGATGGATCGACTTATATCCCGCGCCTTCGCGCGATGTATGACAGCGAAATTCGTGCAAAACTGAAAAGCGAATTTGGCTTTAAAAACGACATGCAAATTCCCAAGCTCGAGAAAATCGTGCTGAATATGGGTGTTGGTGATGCGGTTCAGGACACGAAGCGCGTTAAGGCAGCTACGGCGGAGATGGAGCTGATCGCAGGTCAAAAGCCCGTCGTTACCCGTGCTAAGAACTCGATTGCTGGCTTTAAAGTCCGTGAGGGAATGCCTCTAGGCGTTAAAGTTACATTGCGCGGTGCGCGCATGTACGACTTTCTTGATCGCCTTATTACAATCGCGATGCCGCGCATCCGAGATTTTCGCGGCGTGAAAGACACCAGCTTTGATGGCCGTGGTAACTATGCCATGGGGATCAAAGAGCACATCATTTTCCCGGAGATCGAATACGATAAAGTCGATAAGATCCGGGGTATGGATATCATCATCTGCACGACGGCATCTGAAGACGAGCAAGCGCGTGCTTTGCTTCGCGAGTTTAATATGCCGTTCCCGAAACGTGACGGGGGAGAGAGCTGACATGGCTAAAGACGGAACCATCCAGACGCAGAAGAAACGCGAACGTCTCGTAGCGAAATACGCCGAGAAACGTGCTGCGCTGAAGGCAATCGCAAATGATGAGTCTGTATCCGCTGAAGAGCGTTTTGGTGCTCGCATGAAGCTTGCTAAATTGCCGCGTAATTCGGCTCCGAACCGTTTGCGTAACCGCTGTGAGGTCTCTGGCCGTCCACGCGGATATTATCGCAAGCTGAAAATGTCCCGTATCGCCCTGCGCGAACTCGCCAGCCAGGGTCTTATCCCCGGCATGACGAAGTCGAGCTGGTAAGGGAGCCGAGAGATGCCATTTATCAATGATCCTATCGGTGATATGCTTACCCGCATTCGCAACTCGCAAATGCGCGGCAAATCTACCGTTCGTACGCCAGCGTCCAAGCTTCGCGGCTGGGTTCTCGACGTGTTGAAGTCTGAAGGCTTTATTCGCGGATATGAGAACGTAACCGAAGGAAAGCACGCTGAGTTTGAAATCTCGCTCAAATATTACGACGGCGAGCCGGTTATTCGCGAATTGAAACGTGTGTCGACCCCAGGTCGCCGCGTTTATACCAACGTGAAAGACATGCCGCGCGTTCGTAACGGGCTTGGTGTCACGATCCTTTCGACGCCGAAGGGTGTCATGTCGGATGCCAATGCGCGTGAAGCGAATATCGGGGGAGAGGTGCTCTGCACGGTCTTCTAATCAAAGACCCCGCACACGCCTCCATGAAAGTGAGAACTTGATATGTCCCGAATTGGAAAACAACCGGTTGAAGCGCCAAAAGGCGTAGAGATCAAATTGAACGGTCAAACTGTCGAAGCAAAAGGCCCGAAAGGCCTGCGTACTTTTACAGTTCCGAACGAAGTCAGTGTTTCGCTTGACGACGGTGCTATTATCGTCAAGCCGGCAGATGACAGCAAACGCGCGCGTCAAATGTGGGGTATGTCCCGCACACAAGTCGCGAACTGCATGAAAGGCGTCAGCGACGGCTTCATGAAGAAACTAGAGATTACCGGCGTTGGTTATCGTGCTGCAGTTCAGGGTAAAGTTCTAAAACTTTCACTCGGCTATTCGCATGATGTCGACTTCAAAATCCCTGATGGAATTGAAGTGAAAACACCAAAGCCGACCGAGATCGAAGTATCCGGCATCGACCAGCAATTGGTTGGTCAAGTTGCAGCGAACATTCGTGAGTGGCGCAAGCCAGAGCCTTACAAGGGCAAAGGCATCCGTTATGCTGACGAATATATCTTCCGTAAGGAAGGCAAGAAGAAGTAAGGGCCGAAAACCATGGCGAATTCTAACCAAGCAGCCCTTGCGCGCCGTCGTTTACGGGTGCGCAACCGGCTCAAAAAGGTGGCAACTGGCCGCCCCCGTCTTAGCGTTTTCCGCTCGGGCCGTAATATCTACGCACAGGTTATCGACGACAAACAAAGTCGTACACTCGCTGCCGCGTCCACATTGGATAAGTCGTTGTCTCTCAAAGGAGTGGCAACGGTCGATTCCGCAGCGAAAGTGGGCGCTCTGGTCGCTGAACGTGCGAAGGCCGCTGGTGTCGAAGAAGTCATCTTCGATCGTAGCGGATACCTGTTTCATGGCCGGGTAAAAGCCCTTGCCGAAGCCGCGCGCGAAGCCGGTCTGAAATTCTAAGGAGACGGCCAGATGGCACGTAGAGACAGAGACGAAGAACAGTCCGAATTTCAAGATCGCCTTGTCCACATTAACCGTGTGGCGAAAGTCGTGAAGGGTGGACGTCGCTTTGGTTTCGCCGCGCTTGTCGTGGTTGGAGATCAAAAAGGTCGCGTTGGATACGGTAAAGGTAAAGCTCGCGAAGTGCCTGAAGCCATTCGCAAGGCGACTGAGCAAGCCAAAACCAAAATGATTCGTGTGCCACTGCGCGAGGGCCGCACACTGCACCACGACACCAAAGGTCGTTGGGGTGCTGGTAAAGTCGTTATGCGCTCTGCTCCTGAGGGAACGGGTATTATTGCTGGTGGTCCAATGCGTGCCGTCTTCGAGATGCTTGGCATCCGTGATGTTGTTGCGAAATCGACTGGCTCGCAGAACCCCTACAACATGGTGCGCGCAACCATCGAAGGTCTGCAAAGCGAAAGCAGCCCGCGTCAAGTCGCGGCGCGTCGTGGCTTGAAAGTCGCTGATATTCTTGGCCGCCGCCAAGATAGCTCCACGCAGTCTGCTGAGGCGGCTGCTCCAGAGGCTGAGGAAACTGCTGATGCCTAAAATTACAGTAAAACAAATCGGTAGCCCGATTCGTCGTCCAAAGATCCAGCGTGATACGCTGATTGGCTTGGGCCTCAACAAAATGCATCGCACGCGCGAATTGGAAGATACTCCAGAAGTACGCGGCATGATTCGTAAGATCCCGCATCTGGTGGAGATCGTCAGCACAAGCTAAGTCTTTTGCTGAATTAAGTTTGAAGCTGTGGGTTCTCGTGCTGCATGACGCGCACTTGGATATCCGGCATAGGAGAGCGTCATGAAACTGAATGATATCCGCGACGTAGCTGGTGCGACGAAGCGTAAAAAGCGTGTCGCCCGTGGCCCCGGCTCGGGGTTGGGAAAGACCGCTGGACGTGGCATCAAGGGCCAGACTTCGCGTTCTGGTGTCGCGATCAAGGGTTTTGAAGGCGGTCAAATGCCGATCCACCGTCGCCTTCCGAAGCGTGGATTCAACAACATCTTCCGCAAGCAATATTCAATCGTGAATCTTGGTCAGCTTCAAGCTGCCGTGGATCGCGGTTCGCTTGATGCGTCAGCAGCAATTGATGAAGCTGTGTTGATTGCCAGCGGCGTTGTGCGCCGTGCGAAAACGCATGGTGTGCGCGTTCTTGCAAAGGGTGAGCTGAAATCGGGCCTTAAGATCACGGCTTCAGGGGCTTCTGAAGCGGCGGTCAAAGCAGTGGAAGCTGCTGGAGGATCGTTAACGATTTCGCCTAAAGTTGTTGCTCCAGAGCCTAAACCCTCTAAAGCATACTAATTGATCGTTTATCCCGAGCGGAGTTAAGCCATGGCCTCGGCTGCTGAACAACTCGCTGCGAATATGAGCTGGTCGGCCTTTGGTAAAGCCAAAGACCTTCAAGGCCGTATTCTATTTACGCTATCGATTCTCATTGTTTATCGCTTCGGGACGTATCTTCCGTTGCCCGGAATTGATCCGATCCGTGTTGCCGCTCTACTCGAGCAGTTTCAGGGCGGGATTTTGGACATCTTCAATACGTTTGGCGGCGGCGCGATCAGCCGGATGTCAATATTTGCGCTTGGCATCATGCCGTACATCTCTGCGTCGATTATCATGCAGTTGATGACTTCGATGGTTCCATCGCTGGAAAAGTTGAAAAAAGAAGGCGAACAGGGCCGTAAAAAGATCAACCAATGGACCCGTTACGGAACGGTGATATTGGCAACGCTTCAAGGCTGGGGCATTGCCGCCGGTCTGAATACGAGCGTGGCTTCCGAGCCGAGTGCCTTCTTTATCGTAACGACGGTGATTTCACTGGTTGGTGGTACTGTCTTGCTAATGTGGCTCGGCGAGCAGATTACTGCGCGCGGTATCGGCAACGGTATCTCTTTGATTATTTTCGCCGGTATTGTGGCAGAGCTGCCGGGCGCGATTGCTCAAACACTTCAACTGAGTTCGCAAGGCCAGATTTCGACAGCGATCATCCTTGGAATTATCATCCTTGCCTTCGCAACAATCGCGTTTGTGGTCTTCATGGAACGGGCGCAGCGCCGTATCCTGATCCAATACCCCAAACGCCAAGTTGGTCCGCAACAGATGGTTGGCGGTGAAAGCTCGCATTTGCCGCTGAAAGTTAATACTGCAGGTGTGATCCCACCAATTTTTGCATCGTCGTTGTTGCTGTTGCCTTTGACTGCTGCGAGTTTCTCGTCTGCTGGCGGTCCTGAGTGGCTATCGACTGTTACCGCCTATCTCGGCAGAGGACAGCCAGCATATTTGGCGCTCTATGTCGCAGGTATTGTGTTCTTCGCATTCTTCTACACAGCGGTCGTGTTTAACCCTGAAGAAGTCTCTGAGAACCTTAAGCGTCACGGCGGGTTTATTCCGGGCATTCGCCCCGGTAAGCGGACGGCTGAGTATCTGGATTACGTTCTTACACGGCTGACCGTCGTTGGTGCAGCGTATCTGGCACTGGTCTGTTTGTTGCCTGAGATTTTGACGGCGAACCTGCGCGTACCTTTCTACTTCGGCGGTACATCCTTGCTTATTGTTGTCAGTGTAACGATGGACACGGTATCCCAAATCCAGAGTCATCTACTTGCTCACCAATACGAGGGTCTGATTCAGCGCTCGAAACTGAGGGGTAAGAAGCGGTGAATTTAATCCTGCTCGGACCACCAGGTGCTGGTAAAGGCACGCAAGCGCGTTTCTTAGTCGAACGGTTTGGGCTTTTACAACTATCGACGGGTGACATGCTGCGCTCTGCTGCAGCGGCTGGAACCGAAATCGGATTGAAGGCAAAAGAAACCATCGACCGTGGCGACTTGGTTACCGACGATCTTGTCGTTGGAATCGTTTCTGATCGCTTGGATGAGCCTGATGTCAAAGGTGGCATTATTTTCGATGGTTTCCCTAGGACTCTTGGACAAGCTGATGCGCTTGACGAGATGTTGGTCGAAAAAGGGATGGAGCTGACGGCAGTCGTGGAATTGCGCTGTGATGATGAAATAATCATCGAACGTATTGCGGGTCGCTACTCCTGTGGAAATTGCGGTGAAGGGTATCACCGCAGCTTCAAAAAACCCGAGAAAGAGGGCGTTTGCGACAAATGCGGCAAGTCAGAAATGCAGCAGCGTGATGACGATAATGTCGAAGCATTCCGGACGCGTTTGCTAAATTACTATAAGGATACGGCTCCGCTGATTGGGTATTATCACGCGAAACGATCCTTAAGTCCTGTAGATGGTACTGCGGACATAGATGAAGTGACGAAACAGATTAATGCGGTAATCACCGCGTGACTTGAATATGACAGCGGTTTGGGATATTCCCGCCGCTCCCGAGACGGAGAAATGAACAGTGGCCCGTATTGCAGGTGTCAATATACCGACGAACAAGCGTGTTGTTATCGCGCTGACCTATATTCATGGCATTGGCCCGCAAGCGGCTGGTGAGATTTGTGAAAAGGTCGGCCTCGACCTGACACGCCGCGTTAACGATCTTACGGACGCTGAAGTCCTGAAGGTCCGCGAAGCGATTGACGCAGATTACACGGTTGAAGGCGATCTGCGCCGTCAAACGTCAATGAACGTAAAGCGCCTGATGGATCTGGGCTGCTATCGCGGTCTGCGCCATCGTCGCGGCCTGCCTGTGCGCGGCCAGCGTACTCATACGAATGCTCGCACGCGCAAAGGCCCCGCGAAGGCCATCGCCGGCAAGAAGAAATAAGGATCGACTGCAATGGCGAGAGAAAAGGCACGTATCAAGCGCAAAGAACGCAAAAATATTGCGACTGGCGTTGCGCATGTGAATTCGAGCTTCAACAACACAATGATCACAATCGCGGATGCCCAAGGCAATGCGATTGCGTGGTCATCGGCTGGCAACATGGGCTTTAAAGGCTCGCGGAAATCGACGCCTTACGCGGCGCAGATGGCTGCTGAAGATGCCGGTAAGAAAGCACAAGAGCACGGAATGCGGACACTCGAAGTTCTGGTTCAAGGACCGGGATCGGGCCGCGAATCAGCGCTTCGTGCTCTGCAAGCAATTGGATTTACGGTCACATCGATTCGCGATGTTACGCCGATCCCGCATAATGGCTGTCGCCCACCAAAGCGTCGCCGCGTATAATTCACGTCCCAACGGACGGGAACAACGCGCCCACTTCTGTTTTTGCAGGAGTGGGCGTTACCACGACTGGTCACTTCGACTTACGTTGGATTGATCAACTGAACCTTGGATAGGACTCTCGGGAGACGGCTGGGGCGGTTCACCCCTTGCCGCGAGAATGGAGGCTCCACATGATCCAGAATAACTGGACCGATCTAATCAAGCCGCAACAGCTTGAATTCGAACCGGGCTTAGACCCGAAACGTAAAGCATCCGTTATTGCTGAACCGCTGGAACGTGGTTTTGGCCTAACACTCGGGAATGCTCTGCGCCGTGTATTGTTGTCGTCCATTCAGGGCGCGGCAGTGACCTCGGTACAGATTGATGGTGTGCTGCACGAATTTTCATCGGTGGCAGGGGTCCGTGAGGACGTCACTGATATCGTGCTGAACGTTAAAGCCATCGCGATTAAGATGGATGTCGAGGGACCAAAGCGCGTTACGCTGCGCAAAAAAGGCCCCGGCGCGGTGAAAGCATCGGATATCTCTGTCACTGCAGGGATAGAAGTTCTGAACCCTGATCATGTGATTTGCCAACTTGATGATGGCGCTGAGATTCACATGGAACTGACGATTGATACCGGCAAAGGATATGTTCCTGCCGAGCGCAATCGTCCTGAAGACGCTCCTATCGGTCTTGTGCCGGTCGATGCGCTCTACAGCCCGGTCAAGCGTGTCAGCTATAAAGTCGAACCGACCCGTGAAGGTCAAATTCTCGACTTCGATAAACTGACGATGACCATTGAAACCGATGGATCGGTTTCACCTGAAGATGCTTTGGCTTTTGCCTCGCGCATCCTTCAGGATCAATTGCGGACCTTCGTTAACTTTGACGAGCCGCAAGAAGTTGTTCCGCGTCCAAGCGAAGAGCCGGAGTTGGAGTTCAATCCGCTGTTGCTCAAGAAAGTGGACGAGCTGGAATTGTCTGTTCGTTCGGCAAACTGCCTGAAGAACGACAACATCGTCTATATCGGCGACCTGATTCAAAAGACGGAAGCAGAAATGCTGCGGACGCCAAACTTTGGTCGGAAGTCGCTTAACGAGATCAAAGAAGTGCTTACGGGCATGGGAATGCATCTCGGTATGGAAATCACGAACTGGCCACCTGAGAACATCGACGAGTTGTCGAAAAAATTCGAAGATCAGTTCTAAGCTACGACTAACAAGGGTGCGGCCCCAACGGGCCGTGCTCCAAAGCGGTCGCCTATAATTAAAAAGATCAGCCCGGCGGCCTGACAAAGAAAAATATCGAAAGGACATCCCATGCGTCACGGTAAAGGCCGTCGTAAACTAAACCGAACTCACTCTCACCGTCAGGCGATGCTTGCCAATATGGCCGCTTCGCTGATCGAGCATGAGCAAATCAAAACCACATTGCCAAAAGCGAAAGAGCTGCGCCCTGTTGTTGAGCGCCTGATTACGCTTGGTAAGCGTGGCGACCTTCATGCGCGTCGTCTCGCGCGGTCGAAACTGAATTCTGATGATGCGGTTAAAAAGCTGTTTGATGCGATTGCATCTCGCTACGCTGATCGTCAGGGCGGCTATTGCCGTATCCTAAAAGCAGGCTTCCGCTATGGCGACGCTGCGCCGATGGCGATCATTGAGCTTGTTGACCGCGACGTCGATGCGAAAGGTCTTGGTGACCGCGAGCGCGTTGCTGCGGAAGAAGCTGCGATGGATGAAGTGGAGTAACCACTCCTCGGACGTTTATTTTTAAAACCCCTTTCCGTTCGCGGGGAGGGGTTTTTTATTTTCGGAGGCGGCGTGACAACCGAATTGATCGTGCTCAACTTGGCGATTGCGCTGGCTGGAGTTGTGCAAGCGTCGGCGGGCTTGGGCTTTGCGATGGTTGCCAATCCGCTATTGGCCCTGATCAATATTGCGTATCTTCCGGGACCGATGCTGTTTGCGAATTTGTTTTTGTCGAGCGCAATCTTGTGGCGCGAAGGACCATCACTGGATCGCCGCGAAATGCCGCCGCTGTTGATGGGGTTGCTGATCGGAACTATCCTTGGTGCATTGGTTCTCACGCAAATTGCCGCCGAGCGCCTTGGACTGGTGTTCGGGGTCATCATTATCCTTGCAGTGTTACTGAGTGTCTTTTCGCCGGTGCTCCCGTTGACCCGTCGGAATATCTTACTTGGGGCAACGGCTGGCGGGGTCACTGGCATCGTCGCCGCGATGCACGCTCCGCCGCTGGTGATGCTCTACCAACGTGAGGAAGCCGCAAAAATTCGGGCGACCTTTGCTACGCTGTTTGTCGTTGGCTGCATCATGGCATTGATTGGCCTATGGATCGCTGGCCGATTCGGTTGGAACGAAGTTTGGATGGGCATCATGCTGATGCCGGGGATTGTCTTTGGCTTTCTCATCGGGCGTTTCATTGCGATGCGCGTGACGCAACAGACGGCTCGCATAGCGATGCTTATCATTTCCGGCCTTGGCGGAGTGGCGCTGTTGCTTAAGTCTATCTGATAGGGCTTCCCTTTCGCTTGGCATTTCCTATTTCATGCTAAGGTGATTGAAAGGAGGATTGTCTCGATGAAACGTCTGTTTCTTTCCGTTTGTCTAAGTGTGTTTGCTGCACTGCCATCTTGGGCGCAGCAAGTCCCGGTATCTCAAGCTGAAATTTCATTATCATTTTCTCCAGTGGTAAAGCGCGCGGCTCCGGCGGTGGTGAATATCTATACGCGGACGCGGGTGGTCAGACAGTTCAATGATCCTGTGTTCGAGATGTTGTTCGGACGCAGGTTCGGACCACGCTCACGAGAAGAAACCTCGCTCGGCTCCGGTGTGATTGTCCGCGAGGATGGAATCGTCGTGACCAATTCGCACGTTGTGGAAGGGGCCGACGAAATCACCGTGGCCCTCAATGACCGGCGGGAATTTCAAGCTGAGCTGTTGCTTATGGATGAGCGGAATGACCTTGCGATTCTAAAGGTGGATGCACTTGATTTGCCGGTTTTGAATTTTCGGGACTCCGACACGATGGAAGTTGGCGATTTGGTACTGGCCATCGGTAACCCGTTCGGCGTGGGCCAGACAGTGACGAGCGGCATTGTTTCTGCTCAGACACGCACCAATGATGATGGGCAGGTTTTCATCCAGACAGATGCCGCGATCAATCCGGGTAATTCAGGCGGCGCGCTGGTGGATATGGCTGGCCAGTTGGTTGGGATCAACACTCAGATTTTGTCGCGGTCGGGTGGATCGAACGGGATCGGCTTCGCTATTCCGGCAAACCTCGCGCGGCGTGCGGTCGACTCAGCGGCGGCAGGCGCGCTGACGATTGCGCAACCTTGGATCGGTGCGGACGGACAGCCGGTGACACAAGAAATTGCTGAGAGCCTTGGCATCTTGCCTGATGGCGTCATTCTTTCAGACCTGCACCCGCTTAGCCCTTTAGCTGAAGCAGGGTTGGGAGCGGGCGATATTGTTCTCGATGTTGCTGGCAGGCCGGTGCGCGATATGGTGACACTTGGCTATCGGTTGGGCGTTGGCCAACTGGGTGAGCGGATTACACTTGGGTATCTTCGCGATGGCGTTCGGCTTGAAGCAAATGTTGCATTAATCGCGGCTCCAGATGATCCCCCGCGTAACGTCTCTGAAATCGAGGGATCAAATCCCCTCAGAGGCGTGGTGATTGCTAATATCAATCCGGCGCTGGCACAGGAAGAGGGTCTAGACCCGTCGCTTGATGGCGTCGTCGTCGTGCAAGTAAAGCGCGGCCCCGGCAGGCGCTATGGCGTGAGACCGGGAGACCGGATTTTGTCGATCAATGAATATCGGATAGAGCGTGTCGATGACATTGCCACGGCGCTTGATGCTGCAGGGCGATCTTGGCGGATCGCAATAGATCGCGGAGGCCGCACGTTACGTCTTGCGGTCGACGGGTGAGCGATCTCTTCTCATCGGCGGGCCTTGACGACGAGGCCCGCAGGCCCTTGGCGGATCGTCTGCGCCCGAAATCTCTTGGTGAGGTGATTGGGCAAGATCATTTGCTCAATGAGGATGCGCCCCTCGGTCGGATGATTGCGGCACAGCGATTGACCTCTGCGATTTTGTGGGGACCACCGGGGGTCGGCAAAACCACGATTGCGCGTTTGCTTGCGGATGAGACGGAACTGCATTTTGTTCAGATCAGCGCGATTTTCTCCGGTGTTGCAGACTTGCGGAAAGTGTTTGAGGCGGCAAAAGGTCGGCGTGCTGTGGGGCAGGGCACGCTGTTATTCGTTGACGAAATCCACCGCTTTAATCGGGCACAGCAGGATAGCTTCCTTCCCCATATGGAAGACGGTTCGATTGTCCTGATCGGAGCAACGACGGAGAATCCATCCTTCGAGCTGAACGCTGCTGTTCTGTCCCGGGCGCAAGTCTTGGTCTTAAAAAGACTTGATAGCGAAGGACTGGAAGCGTTGCTGGCGCGGGCCGAAGCCGTCGAACATCCGTTGCGCCTAACACCCGAAGCGCGCGAGACGCTGATCGCAATGGCCGATGGTGACGGACGTTATTTGCTCAACCTTGCGGAAGATTTATTCGCACGGCGAGATGCGGAGCCGCTTGACCCGTCGGCGTTGACCGAGGCACTGCAAAAACGCGCTCCCATTTATGACAAGGGCCGCGAAGGCCACTACAATCTCATTTCAGCCCTGCATAAATCTGTGCGCGGTTCTGACCCGGATGCTGCGCTCTATTGGCTCGCGCGGATGTTCGCGGGGGGAGAAGACCCACTCTATATTGCGCGGCGGGTTGTTCGGATGGCGATTGAAGATATCGGCCTTGCGGACCCGGAAGCTTTGCGTCAGACGCTGGCGGCGAAAGATGCCTATGATTTTCTCGGCTCACCCGAAGGCGAGTTGGCCATCGCGCAAGCGGTGATTTATGTCGCGACCGCGCCGAAATCGAATGCGGCATATACCGCCTATAAAGCAGCGATGCGTTCGGCCAAAGAAACCGGCTCGCTCGATCCGCCGATGCACATTTTGAACGCGCCGACCAAGATGATGAAAGACCTCGGCTACGGTGATGATTATGCCTATGACCACGACGCGCCAGGAGCGTTCTCAGGTCAGCATTATTTCCCGGATGGCATGGGTCATGCCACATTTTATACTCCGGTCCCGCGCGGGTTTGAGCGTGAGATTAAAAAGCGTCTGGAATACTGGGCAAAGCTGAGGAATGAACGTCAAGGCTAACATCGCGAGGGTTGCGGCTTTATCCCGTACCGCGCGTTGCCTCGACTGCAGAGTCTTTCCTGATGGCGATGAAAACGCCTGCACTCGCCACTAGCACGATACCAATGATCGTCGACCATGTGGGAGAGGTGCGCCACAAAACGAAATCCAACAAAGGCGCAACTGCAAGATAGCTATATTCTAAAGGCGCGACACCACTGGCGTCATTCTTTTGATAGGCGAGTGTCAGCATCAACGCGCCGACAAAGTTCCCAACCGCATTCCAGAGAATAAGCAGTGCGACGACAATCCCAAAACTTGTCCAGCCGCTAAGCAAGAACGGCAACTCTTCGCGAAGTTCGGCACTGATGGGCAGCACCGTCACTGCGAGCAATCCGAACAGCGATAGCATTCCAAATAATCCGTGATGAATGATTTGCAAGCTCAGCGCGCTCTCGCCCGAGCACTTTCCGCGTGTCACCATGACGCCGAAAGCATACGCGACCGCTGCGCATAGGGGGAACAGCACCGCCAAGTTGATCTCTTCGTTCCATGGTTGGGCTGTGACCAGCACACCCGAGAACCCCAGCACAAGCGCGACGATGCGGCGCGGGCCAATACGCTCGCCCAAAAACAATGTCGCGAACAGTGTGATGAACAAAGGCCCGGTGAAGAACACCGCGCCCGACTGCGCCAACGAAAGGAACGGAAGACCGGAATAAAGCAAGAAGAACGCGGCGCTAAACAGCAACGACCGCAGGAACGGCCATCGGATTGTCTCCAGCTTACGAAGCTCGAGATTGGGCACCATGCGGGCGGTCATACACACGAACCCAATAACCAAAACGGATCGTATAATATGAAGCTGCCAGATCGAAACATGATCCGTTAGCAGTTTAACCGCTGCCTCTTGCAACGCGATGATTGCCATCGCCGTGACGACAAAAGCAACAAGGCCGAGACTATTGGATTGTTTCATCAGGTCTTGGTGCTTTGCCCATCCACACGAATATCGGCTTTAACGGCAAAATCCAGCCAAACCCTAAAACAGCGTAGAGTAGTATTTCTATCAAGACATGAGGGCGCTCAAAACTGCCTAAAACGGCCATCACGGTTAAGCTGAACACGACCATCCACAGGAAGATAGCCAAAGTGCCAACGAATTTTCTCGTCCGAAGTCCCATATTGCCGGTCTATCTGTTTGGTGCTTGAAAGCAAGCTGTCATTGCTATGCATTATCGGCGGCCTTGCCGGTCACCGTTTGATTCTTTATGCAGCGCTCAACGTTGTTAGCCAGAGGCCCTCATGAACGCGATCTTTTTCCTTGTCGATTTTGTAGTGACCGCCGTCTACTGGCTGGTGTTGATCTATGTGATACTGAGCTTTTTGGTTGGGTTTAACGTAATCAATCTTAACAATGATATTGTTCGCCAAATATACTATGGCATCAATAGCTTAGTTGACCCGATGCTGGCTCCGATACGGCGCATTCTCCCCACCGCAGGCGGATTGGACTTTTCGCCGCTCGTATTGCTGCTGATTGTAATGTTTATGAGGACTTTGATCCTGCAAGATATTTTGCCTGCGCTGGCATAGAATGCTATTCTTACACTGACGATCCTAGAGCCGAGCGATTCAATGATCCGAAGTCTTTGTTTTTTAGTGTCTTTTGCTGTGATTGGCTCTGCTGCGCAGGCCGATGAGACTCTGTCGTCCAATAATCTGCCTGTCGGCGTGATTATTTATGATGCTGTACCGTCTGAGACGGTCCTTGAACCGAGTGTTGTCCCTCTCACGCAATCGCGCGCTAGCACGCGCAGCTCTTTTGCTCAGCCGCTCCTAAGTCAGCCGGTCGGCGATGGTACAACTTGGGACAGTGCAGTGATCACCCCTCAGATTGATCTCGCACCGGGTGAAACAGTATTACAAGTTTTCACGGCCCCTTCCGCGATTGTGAAAATTCCAGCCGTCGAGCCTGCCTATACGCTGACATCTGGCCCAGCGATTGTTACAGCGCCGCAGCGCAGGGTTGCACCTGAACCGGTGCTTGATCCTGTGAGAGGGCGCTTGCGGGATACGGCGGGTTGGACGGGCAGCACCGAAGGCCCTGCAAGTATCGGCTGTTTCCCGGAAGGTGCGTGCGCTGTTCTGAATCGCAGGTGACATCTCTCTCATATGCCGCGCCGGTTTTGTTCGTTGGCGCTGGCCCTGCCACGCGCGATGATTTCGATTTTACCCGCGATTTTACCAAAGCAACGATTGCCGTTGATGGTGGCTTTAATGCGCTTGATGCTTGGGGCGTAACGCCGGACGCCGTGCTTGGCGATATGGATTCGATCCGGGCTGAGGTCGCTCAAGAAACAAAGATTCTCACCATCAGCGAACAAGACTCGACGGACCTCGAAAAAGCATTGAGGCTTGTCGATGCCCCCCTCCATCTCGGGATTGGTTTCCTGGATGGTCGATTGGATCATACGCTTGCGGCAATTCATGCTCTTGTCGCTGCTCCGCACCGGCGGATGATTTTAGTTGGATCAGAAGATGTGGTTTTTGCCGCACCGAATGACTGGCAGATAAGCCTTCCACTGCAAACCAGGATTTCATTTTATCCTGTGAGCCGGGTCACTGGCGTAAACTCTTCAGGCTTGCGCTGGCCGCTGGACGGGTTGGTTTTGGAGGGTGGCAAACAAATCGGTGTTTCGAATGAAACAAGCGCCGCAAAAATCACTGCGCAGTTTTCGGAGCGCGGCGTCGTCATCGTCCTGCCGCGTGATTTCTTACAAAACGCTATTGATGGCTTGGCATAACGCAATGTGCTTGCGCCCGTCATCGAAGGGCCGGACACAAAAAAGCCGCCGGAGGCAATCCGGCGGCTTCAATCGTATCAGTTCAAAACTAAAAGCTTAGTCGACGACGGCGAGAGCGCCTGCCGAAGAACGACCGCTACGGTCGGTTTCAAGTTCGAATTCTACTTTTTGGTTTTCGTTCAGTGTCGAAAGACCTGCACGTTCAACTGCAGAGATGTGTACAAACACATCATTGCCGCCGCCGTCAGGCTGAATGAAACCAAAACCTTTGGTTGGGTTAAACCATTTCACAGTGCCAGTAGCCATGTGAGTTCTCCTGTCAAAACACCGCCCGCATAATGCAGCGGCTTGGCGCCGTCGTTCCGTATCGAGAGAGCTGCGGCCGTTTGGACAGGCGTAGGTCAAGATAGAAAGTGCTTCGCATCGCATATATAGCCGATTCCAGCCTCTGTTTCAATGTCGAAGGGTTTTCTAATTATCGTTTATAGTACTTAGGTTGTCTTCGTTGAGCGCGAGATGTGCGATGATTGTATGCGAGGCTCGATGTTTAAACGGTAAGATAAAGCCCTAACGCGCGATAAAGCGCATCCAAACCGTTCAGGGTTGGATGGATTTTTTGATGTTGATTTTTAAACATTTTAAGAATTATCCGGCGGACGTGGTTCTTGCCGGACGAGGCAATGACAATCCCACAAGATTTCATCGACCGCATGGATATGCTTTTTTCTATACCCCGGAGGCAGACCCATTCGAAGCGGTGGGACGCTCTTTGGTCCCGGCGCAGCGGCCTTACGTTTTGAGACTTCGCGGACATAACGTCTGGCCTGTTTCGGCATGTCTTCCAAGGCTAATTTGAGCGCCAAGAGGCGGCGACACAATGCAATAGCCGTGACCTCATCCTCAGGCGTCACAACCGCCTTGGCTTCAGACCAGAGGATAAAATCAGGTGCGCCATCAAATCCCGCAATCCGCACTTGAATCTGAGGTTCCGTCGAGCCGCTTGCCTTCGGCTTTTGACGCGGTTTCTGGCGGTTTGGATGCAGTTCAGGGAAATACTTGCGCGGGTCAATCAAACAAAATTGCGGCGCACGCGACCCTTGCTTTTTGCCGGTCCCTTTATCTGCAGACCGACCCCGCTTGGGAGGAGCCACATAGTCAGGTACGGCGACGTCCCGCGCCACTATCGCAACAATCCGCCGCGTCGCAGATTCAGCAGGCCGCAAAATCAGTAGTATCGCATTGCGAACGCGGCGAGGCAGCTTTTCAATGGTCGTCTCATCCGAAGTCATCCCCGCAGAAACAAACAACCCCGCCACAACGCGCAACAGTGCGAGGCGGTAGTTTTCAGTCATGCGGTCGAGGCTCCAGATCATGTGTTCTTTCTATTTGAGAAGAAAAAGTACATATCATGAACAAAAAGCATTTGCAAGGCAAATGCGTCCTTCCCCTCCAAAAGCGCAAACCTCACAGCGGCAAATGGTTGAGCATAGCGAAACCATTGAGAGCAGAGGAAAACGAAGACAAACGCACCGTTCCGGGCGAAGACCCGGAACCCCGAGCCGTCAAGACCGTACTCCAGTTCGCGGGACCCCGGCTCAAGACCGGGGTGGAGTAACACTCCGTCCCGCACGAAGATGCAGGACCCCGAGCCATCAAAACCGCACTCCAATTAGTCTGACCCCGGCTCAAGGCCGGGGCGGGCAACGCACCGTTCCGGGCGAAGACCCGGAACCCCGAGCCGTCAAGACCGTACTCCAGTTCGCGGGACCCTGGCTCAAGGCCGGGGCGGGCAACACACGAAAATCAAAGCTCGCTGAGGTGCGTGTCTAAGTGGTCCAATCGATCCTGCCCCCAGAACCGTTCGCCATCAACGACGTAAAATGGCGAGCCAAAAACCCCGGCGGCCATCGCTTCGGCAGTCATTGGTTCGAATGCAGCGATTGCATCAGCAAGGTGTGGTTTAACGGCTGCGAGGTCGATCCCCGCTGTTTGCGCGATTTCAGCCAATGTGTCTTCGTCAGCGATATTTTTGTCTTCGGCCCAAACAGCCCGCAAAACTGCAAATGTGAGCGCGCCAGCATCTTGGCCTGCTTTTGCAGCGGCAACGATCATTGCCGAGGCTGGCTTTTGATCTGTCGGCCAATGTGCCGGTTGCAGGTTGAGAGGCAGGCCGCTCGCCTTTTGCAGATGTTTCAGGTCTTGCAGGCGGTATTCTTTTCGCGAATCGTGACGTTGTGCCGGAGGGGTTCCCCCCATTTCGGAGAAAAGCGTCATGATATCCACGGGCTTATAATTGATCGTTGCTCCGCGCGCTTTGGCAATCTTTTCAAGTCGATCTCCGGCCAGATAGGTGAACGGGGACAGAACGGTAAAGTAATAATCGATGTGAGCCACAGGGCCTCCTCGGGCGGTAATTTAAGTCAAAAACATCAGAGAACACGGACAGTACTGCAAAGTCATACAGATTGGCGGAACTTCTTTGTGAGCGCCAATCAACCCTGCGGTGAATGTTTCACTGCGCTCGCATTCTTGTCAGTGTGTTTGATTATGCAAAAAATCCGCAATTCGTGTTATGTTAACCTAGTGTTAACTTAATCAGCGGGGATCTGATCATGAAAAGAGTTCTTCTTAGCGTTGCAGCGGCTTCAATCGCCATGACTGCACCAGCAATTGCCGGCTCAGGCGCAAAGCATTCGAATACGGCATCAAATCATGCAACTGCTGAAAAAGCACCAGCGGTTCCTGCGTCAATACGTTTGAACGATGTCACTTTCGATCTGAGCAAGAATGATCGCTCGTTGATCACACCTTTGCAGGCTGAGCCACCAAGTGTTTTCGCGACACAGCAAGAGGTCAAAATCGAGAATTACTCGTTCAACCTGAAATAAGCACCGGCTACCGGAGCTTTGACATACAAAATATACAAGGGCTGGTGCGTATTTTTGGCGTACCGGCCCATTTTCTTTCTTGGACTCTCTGGCCGCACGCGGTAGTCCATTTCGCACTTGCGATATAAAGGGACAGGGCCGGAATGTTCGATAAAATTCTGATTGCAAACCGGGGCGAAATTGCCTGCCGCGTGATGAAAACTGCACGCAAAATGGGGATTGCTACGGTTGCGGTCTATTCTGACGCTGATGCGGGTGCGCCGCATGTTCGCATGGCCGATGAGGCTGTTCATATCGGTCCACCTGCCGCAGCGGACAGTTATCTCGTTATGGACAAAATTCTGGACGCGATAAAGCAAACCGGCGCGCAGGCTGTGCACCCCGGTTATGGCTTTTTATCCGAGAACGCGGCCTTTGCCGAAGCGCTTGAGGCTGCAGGTATTGCCTTTATAGGTCCGGGCAAGCGCGCCATCGAAGCGATGGGCGACAAGATCACCTCGAAAAAACTCGCGGACGAGGCTGGCGTCTCCACTGTTCCCGGTCATATGGGCCTGATCGAAGACGCGGAAGAGGCCGTAAAGATCGCTTCGCAAATCGGCTATCCCGTTATGATCAAGGCATCGGCGGGCGGCGGCGGCAAGGGGATGCGGATCGCGTGGAATGACGATGAAGCCCGCGAAGGCTTCGCGCTCTCCCGTTCCGAGGCGCGTTCTTCCTTTGGTGATGAGCGTATTTTCATCGAGAAATTCGTCCAAAAGCCGCGCCATATCGAAATTCAGGTGCTTGGCGATAAGCACGGCAACACCATCTATCTCGGTGAGCGCGAATGCTCGATCCAGCGCCGCCACCAGAAAGTTATCGAAGAAGCGCCGTCCCCCTTCTTGGACGAAGCCACCCGCAAAGCGATGGGCGAGCAATCTGTCGCGCTTGCTAAGGCCGTGGATTACTCATCCGCCGGAACGGTCGAGTTCATCGTCGATCCTGACCGCAACTTCTATTTCCTCGAAATGAACACACGCCTACAGGTGGAGCATCCGGTCACTGAATTGATCACCGGCATCGACCTTGTGGAACAGATGATCCGCGTGGCTTACGGCGAGCATCTGGCGATTCAACAATCCGATGTGAAGCTGAACGGTTGGGCTATTGAGAGCCGTCTTTACGCCGAAGACCCCTATCGCAACTTCCTACCGTCAATCGGTCGCCTGACCCGCTATCGTCCTCCCGTAGAAAGCGCCACGAATGATGCGGTGGTTCGTAACGATACCGGCGTCGAAGAGGGCGGCGAGATCTCCATGTTCTACGATCCGATGATCGCCAAGCTCTGCACTTGGGCTTCGGGCGAAGGGAAGGCTGCGCGAGTTTCTGCGATTGCGGGTATGCAAGACGCGCTGGACGGATTTGAACTGGAAGGCATCGGCCATAACATCCCGTTCCTTCAGGCGGTCATGAACCACGACCTGTTCCGGTCTGGCGACATCTCTACGGCCTTTATCGCCGAAGAATACCCCGAAGGTTTTGAAGGTGCTTCTCTCGGTGAAGAGGAGATCGAGCGCGCGGCGGCCTTGGCGACCGTCGCTCAGGTGATCTCGGAAAGCCGCAATGTCCAAATCTCTGGGACGCTATCCAATCACACCCGCGAAGTCGCAACCAAATGGGTCGCCATGATTGACGATCCGGTTGCGGGCAAGTCCTCGCACGGGGTATCGGCTTTATGGGTCGAGGGTGCTGCGGAAGTATCGCTTGAGGGCGGTGAACGCTGGCGGGTTGAAACCGACTGGACCCCCGGCCAGACGCTCATGATCGCAACGATTGATGGCAAGCCGACGGTCATGAAATTATCACCACTGGCCGATGGCTGGCGGGTGCGCTGGCGCGGTGCCGATTTGAAGATCGCCGTGCGCTCTCCCCGTGCTGCCGAACTTGCGGCCTTGATGCCGGTAAAACTCCCGCCGGATACCTCGAAATTCCTGCTCTGTCCGATGCCCGGTCTTGTTGTGAATATCAACGTGGAAGCAGGCGAAGAAGTCCAAGAGGGCCAAGCCCTTGCGACGGTTGAGGCGATGAAGATGGAAAACGTCCTGCGCGCCGAACGCAAAGGCGTCGTGGCGGCGGTCAAAGCCGCTCCGGGTGACAGTCTCGCTGTTGATGAGGTTATTATCGAATTCGAGTGATCAACTGTTTTGAGTAATTATGTATTTTAGTTCATCCGTGAATTTGAAAAGCCATTGCAAAAGTTTCCTTCTCCTGACGGGAGTGGCACTGTTACCCACCCCGTCCGCCAGTGCCGAGAAAACCTTGTTCGAAACAGGCACGGTGCTGTGTAGTAATTTTGATCCTCGAAACCGCTCCTGTCGCACGATCACGACGGTCACTGCGATTGAGGACGGACAGCGTTTTGCGCGCAGTCGCCGCATGGTGGCGATGCCGGAAGAAAACCTGCTGCTTGAAACCCAAGAAGTCGCTCAGATTGATGGCCACCGCGTTTGCCCCACCGGTTCAATGGCTCCACCCACAATCGCCCCCGATCACTATTCCTATGCGCCGGTCTTGTTATCGGTTTACGAAGACAAGCGGGACAAGAAACTGGCGCGCGGTGTTTGCCATGAATATCGCAAATGTGGATCAGGTTGGCATGTCTATGTGAGCTATGATGATGCACCGGAACCGCAGCTTGTTTCATTCACGACAGTCTTCGGCCCGGACGATCCCGGCAGTCTCGGCCTGTCACTTCGCTATCGCGAGTTTGGCTACAGCGAAAGAATTGGAACAGATTGCAAGCCATCTAAACTGACTGACCCTGAACCCGAAGAAGAAGCAGAATAGCGATGTGACGCAGCAATGGCCGAACCGGTAAAACGTTACTGGGAGCCGAAAGAGGGTATTCAAAATTGTTTTACGAATCCGATAGAAGTCGGGATGAACCAAGCTAATTCATTCAGTGAGAATCCTTTCCCGTATCGCTGGAGAAATTCATGTCAAAGCGTTTCATTGTCGATGTGCCCGGTGTTCCTCCGTCTCCCTCTCCAATTTCAAATGCTGTCGTCTCCGGTAATACATGCCATATATCAGGGCAGCTTGCGGTTTATGACGACGGGTATCGCGCCGGCACAGCAAAAGAAGAAGCTGCACGCGCCTTTGAACTCGTTTTCCTTATTGGAAAAGAGGCTGGCTTTGATCGCACCGACTTGGTTTATGTCGATCTTGCATTCACAAACCTGCACCGGGATATTGCGGAGGTGAATGAATTATATGGCGAACTCTTCAACCCTCGACCGGCCAGAACAATTTATGAAGCTGCGGAACTTCCTTTTGGAGCAAAAGTAAAAGTGCAAGCCATTGCGATGAAATGACGTCACACTTCGATCCTCACTCCCATTCCATGTGTTGAAAAACCTGACCTGCATTTCGCGTTGCAAGGTCTTTGAACTTGTCCAATCGTTTGTAGGGCGACTGGTCCACATAATAGGCTTCGGCCAATCCGTCGCCCGCCTTGATTACTTCTCTGACTTTTCCGCGTAAATAAGCGAGGTATTCACGGGTATAGCGCCGCACCTGTGCCATGTTGGTCGGGTGACCATGGCCGGGAATGACATAGAGCGCTTTGAACTGTTCAAAGCCTTCATCAAAAGTTTCGACCCAGCGCGATGAATGTGACGTTTCCAGTATTTCGGGCAGACGCTCATGGACGGCAATATCACCGGCAATGACCAAGCGTTGCTTTGGCAACCAGACTTGAATATCGCCGGGCGCATGGGCCGGTCCAACCCGCCGCACCCGTATGGTGAACTTGCCCATCTTATAGTTTTTCTTCTCGTCAAAAGTTTCGGTTGGTGGGACAACTTCCGTGCCCTCCGCGCGATCCTTTAAGCGCTTTTTTGCCTTCGCGAGATGATTATATCCGTGCCTGCTAAAATCGACATCCGCGTCATCATGAGCAAGGATCGGCACGTCCAACTTTGCCCAATAAGAATTGCCGAGCATCGCATGGCCTTGGCCGTTTTCGTTGATCACGAGGACCACCGGCTCGTCCGTGATCTGTTTGATCTCGTCGTGTAGGGCTTCGGCGAGTTTGTACGACGCGCCTGCATTCACGACGACGACCCCTTCGCCGGTGACGATAAAGCTCAGATTGTTGTTATGTCCCGCATTTTCATAAGTCATCGCCGAGGTTTGCCCGATGGCGGACCACACATTCGGGATCACTTCTATGGGAGCCGAATATAACAGCGAATCCGGATATTGATCCGGGATTGATTGATTGGCCAGTGCTGGTGTTGTGATCGCAAAGAACAAGGCAGCAAGGCGTTTCATGTAACGGCTCCATCCATATTTCACCGTAATAACTTAACCTTATCGGCATCGTCGGCAATGGCTATCGCAACCAATCGCGTTTCGCTAAGACAGCATGATGTATGATGTTTGTATTATCGGCGCAGGGGCCGCAGGGATGATGTGCGCGGCGACTGCCGGGGCGCGCGGTCAGCGGGTATTGATCCTCGATCACGCGAAGGCGGCGGGCGAGAAAATCCGTATTTCCGGCGGGGGGCGCTGTAATTTCACTAATATCCATTCGAGTCCGTCGAATTTTCTCAGTAGCAATAAGCATTTTTGTAAATCGGCTTTGGCCGGTTACACGCCGCAAGACTTTATTGCGCTGGTCAATTCTTACGGCATTGCGTGGCACGAAAAGACATTGGGACAACTTTTCTGCGATGACAGCGCCAAACAAATTATCGCGATGTTACTGGATGAATGTGCGAAGGCGGGGAATGAGCTGCGCCTCAAAACATCCATCTCTGATGTGGTTAAAACCGAGAGTGGATTTTCCGTCACCACAGATGCAGGCGTATTCGAAAGCCGCAGCTTGGTTGTGGCTTGCGGAGGGCCGTCGATCCCTAAAATGGGCGCGACAGGATACGGCTACCGTCTGGCAGAGCAGTTCGGATTGACCGTGATCGAACCGCGCGCGGGTCTCGTCCCGCTCACCTTTACCGATGCGCTAAAAGATCCGTTACAGGCGTTATCGGGCGTCAGCGTTAATGCCGCCGTGCGCCATGGTAAGACGCTGTTTGAAGAAGCGCTTTTATTCACGCATCGCGGCTTGTCCGGCCCTGCGATTTTGCAAATTTCATCTTACTGGCGCGAGGGCGAGTCGATCCTTCTCGACTTAGCACCGGGCAATGATGTGCTCGGCACGCTTAAAGAAATCCGCCGCGAGCATCCGAAGCAATCGCCATCCTCAGCATTGGCGCGCGTCCTTCCGCAAAAGCTCGCGGCCTTCCTGACGGAGACTGTCCCGCATCAGCGCATCGCGGACATGAGCGATAAAGCCCTCACCGCCTTGACTGACGCAGTATCAAACTGGTCGGTGAAACCTGCCGGAACCGAAGGGTTCCGCACTGCCGAGGTTGCTTTGGGCGGTGTCGATACAAGCGGTCTTAACTCCAAAACAATGGAAGCGAAAACCGTACCGGGCCTTTACTTCATCGGCGAAGTTGTTGACGTAACCGGCCATTTGGGGGGCCATAACTTCCAATGGGCCTGGGCCAGTGGCGTCGCCTGCGGTAAAGCTTTGGCGCAGGCTGATTGAAAGCTATCCGCGTTTTCTCCACCATAAGAAGTAGAGAATAAATCCGGCGATAACACCGCCAAGCGGAATTGGCAGCAAAGCAAAGAAGGCGAGGACGCTTAGAAACAGCTTAAGAGGCCATGCTATCGGCGCGCCGCGCAGGGATGCTTGCTTGGTTTCTGGCGGGGCGTTTTGAACGCGCTCTGGTCGCTCGCGTGTGAAGCCGCTTTGCTGTCGTTCTCCTCTGCGTGTTCGTGGAACCACGGATTGTTCAGATTCGGCAACAGCCAGTTTAGGTTTTGCGACAGGCTCAATCTCAGGGGCTTCCGCCTCTTTTGGTTCCCACCAAGTTCCTGCGGGGGCCTGACCCAATGCGGCGGCTCGGCGCAAAGAGGGGCGTTGTTCGATTCGCGAGTCTTGCCGCCCGTGCAGTTGCCGCGCCTGAGACGTCAGACCCGCAACGCCATCCCCGTGAACCATCTCCAAAAACTGCGCATAGCCAAGCGCACTGGCCTTTGGTGATCCTTTGCGGAAAGGTGCGTTTGTTTTGCCTTGCGCCGTATTGTGCAGATGCGCCCGAAATTTCCGGCGCTCCTTGCGGGATACGCTCAGCCCGTCATTCACGGTAATGCCGGTGACTTCTTGCCTTCCGTTGCGACGCATCACACGGGTTTTCTCATCATTGAGTGTGAAGCCCTCGTCGGTGACAATCTTGCCCACCGCCCAGATCAAGGCCTTAAGCGCTGTGCCATCTTCAACAGCGGTGGAGAATGTCAGATCATCGGCATAGCGCGTGTAGGCAAAGCCATATTTCTGCGCGAGGCCCGTCAAGCGACGGTCCAGTTTCCTGCACAATAAGTTCGTAATTGCAGGCGATGTTGGCGCACCCTGAGGTAATGCCCGCTCGCCGCTCGCCACATGCCAGCTTTGCCCGTCTAGCCGGACCTCAGCAGTGTCGGCTTCGGTGGCAAGCAAAGCAAAAACTGCCGCTTGCGCCTCGGCATACCCAAAAGAGCGAAAAAGACCTTTAACGCGTTTATACCCAATGCTCGGGAAGAAATCTTTCAGGTCAAAGTTCAGAACAACAGCGCGTTTTTGGTGCGGCGCTGCATTGGTCAAAATTGACCGGCCCTCCCGAAATCCATGCGCGGCATCATGTGGCTCAACTTTGTTGACCACAGTATCGAGCAGCCAATATTGCGCCCGTTTCAGACGCGGCATCGGCGCGGATAATGTCCGGTATCCGCCGCTCTTTTTGGCAATGCGAAAACGCTGATAGTGGCTGACTTTGCTTGCCTTGCGATCATAAGCGAGGAAGCGCAATTCACCGATGCTAATCCCCATCGCACTTGCGATATCGGCAATGTCAGCAAAATGCGGCGCGCCATGTGCGGCAAGTCTCGCGGGGTCAGACTCGCGCTGCGACAACGCGGCAGAGACATCATCGCCCAGATGAACAACATCACTTTGTTTTTTATTATGCCATGCCAGTGCGCGGTCATGGCGCTCTTGCGCTTGGCGTTCTTTGGTTTCAATGCGGCGGGCTTTCGCCTCGGCCATTCGCTGTTTCATAATCTCTTGAACAGCGCGTTCCGGGTCACGATAAGCGTTGGCTTCTTTGGCGAGTACAGAGATTTCTTTTTGTAATTCGCCGCGTCTTTGCAGCAACTCGCTAGGCAAGGAGTTAACCGGATCGTCGGATTTCCAAAACCCGTACCGGATCATCTCTTCAAGCGTCACCTCATCCAGCGAAGACTCGCGGATGCGATCATAAAGTTGCTGGCGGCTATCGGTGGTCATGCACACGCCCCCCGCACTTGGGCGTTGGCAAGAGTACGGAGAAACGCATGTCGGACTTTCGAACAAGTCCCAGTGCTGGAACGCTCAACTCGAGGGCCGTTCGTACCACTATGCGACTTCGACTTCATGGAAGTCATACCGCGAAGCGCATAGTGGTGCGACACGGCCCATATAAAGAGCGCGCCAGCGATGCATGTGCGGTCACTTGGCAGGGACGGCGAAACACCGTCCGAGATGCAAAGCCGACATGCGTCTCTCCTTGGAGTCACGCTAACCTGAGAAGGGTTAAGCTGCAAGTCGATCATGCGCCCCCCTCCCATGGCCCGCGAATGATAGTAGAGGGTAAATCGCCTTCAGCGGTCAGACGGCGCAGAGCAAGAATATGCTCGCACGGCCCTTTGCGTAGGGCGTTCATTTTATGATGCTCACAGCCGCAATGGGCATTCACCAGCCGCTCATCTGAATCAAATTCGATCCGCACCCGCTGGTCACGGCCATCATCGGTGACGCGACCTTCTGCGGAATGTGCATCGCGTTTCAGGATTTCAACCATGCCGCCGAGGATCAACCGATCCGCTTTCGCTTCTTCATCCGATTGGAAGCGCATTGCATCAAAATCGAGCGGCTCGCGCACGACATCGCGATACCGCCACAGCTTTTTATCCAGATCATACATCGCGCGACCATGCTGGGCGAGGATCGTCAAAGCAGACGATACCTCCGCACGGTCAATCCCAGTCTCGGTTGCGAGTTCCTGTTCGTCGGCCATCCAGCGCGCAGCAAGCGCCGTAAAAACTTTCTCGCGCGTATGCGTGCTGATTTTTTTGCGTGGCGCGAGCAAATCAAACTGTCCGGCGCGGGACCAATCATTTGCCGTCCATCCCGACAGGCCCAGCGTAAAGCTCATCGGTCCCAGATCAACGACAACAAAAGCGGGCATACCATTGCCGAGCAGATATAAATCGAAAGAGCGGGCAATCGGGATCAGCCGTTCAAGGATCAGTAACCGCCGCCGCCCCCACATCCGTATCTCAACCTCTTCGCCGCCATGATAAAGCGCGCGGGGACAGGAGATGCGGGTATTCCAAGGTTCAAAAATCATCTCCGGCGGTTGACCGGGTTTGAGATTGAACCGCAGCGAGCGCGGAGAACGACGCTCTTTCTTCGACTTCAACGCAAAGCAAAGGTTGTGAATGTCCATCGGGTGCAGCGTAACGCGATGGGCGGGCAGTGCCATCGCCGAACTGACCTGCAAAAATCCGCGCACCCATGAATCCGGCAAGTCGATTTTCTGTTCGAAAACTTCCTGCCCCATATCCGTTGAAGCGGTAAAGCCGCCCGGTTCAATCCGCAACTCGGTCCGGCGATAACTGCGCACCTGCTGGAACGCTTCATAGAGCGTGTAGGAATAGTCAATATTGGTGACGCCGTTTGCGATCTCGTCGATCTCGTCAAACATTTCCAGATCGCAGGATAGCCGCCCATAGGTGCTTTCATCCGTACTAAAGCACTCGAAAGAAATCTCATCAGGGCTAACTGCGATCACAGGGTCCAGAACCCACCACGCGTCACGGTTTACTTTCCACAGCCACTTCCAATACCGGCCCCGGGCTTGGCGGAATGGTTTAAGCAGCTTTTCGCTCTGCTGATTAAGCGTCGCCATTTCCTCGCGGGCGCCTTTCAGTTTTCCGGCGGCGCCTGCACCCTGTAAAGCGGCTTCCGCGAGCCAGACATCTTTTTGGCTCTCCAACCAAGCCATATATTCCGTGCGGTCTTTGGGCTGAAACCGCAGGTCAGACGTGACGACGTGATGCAGCGTTGAGATGGCTTCGCGAAAGCTCACATGGTTCGAGACTTGCCCGACAAAAAATGTTGGCTCGCGCAGCAGATCAGGTGCAAAGCTGAGGCGTTCCTCGCCTCCTTCGCGGGTTGTGTGGCTGGCTCCGGCATAACGACGGGTGACTTCCATCAGAGTGCCCCCCGGATTTCAGGCTCGACAATCTCGGCCAACGGCACAAGGTCAGGCGAACTGGATTTCAGCCGAAGGATCAGAGGTAAAATCCGCGCCTTATCACCCACAGCACAGGTCGCGGAGATACGCTCTAACAGGTCGCCGAAAATTTTCAGCGATTCAGGATCGCCGCGTTCGATTTCTTCTTCGATAAAGGCATAGGCTTGACCTTTTGCCGCACGGCTTGAAAACACACGGCTGAGGATTGTGCGTAAGGCCGGTTCGACATCGCGCAGCTTTGCCGGATCGCCCGCCGCATGTTCGCGGATTAACCGCGCAACGGTAAGCCTGAATCCGTTCGAGGGATGCTCGGATAATCGGCGCAGGAACAAATCCGCATGTTCATCCGAAAACGCGCGTCCGAGCATCTCGCGTCCAAAGGCTTGCGCGGGTGGCGTGACGCAATCGCATAAAGCAACGATTGTTTCCGGCTCCCATTCAGACGGATCGAGCTTCGTGCGAATAAGCTGATAAGTGGCCTCGCGGCTGTCTTCCCATTCGCCATCCAGCAAGGCAAAAACCTGCTCTGGTTCGGCGGCGACTTGATCAATGCGGGCTTCGAGGGCTTTTACCGCCCAGCGCCGTGCAATGGCCTGATCATTCGTACCGATGCGGGCTGTTTTACGCAGCGAGAATGTCTTCAACTCAAGATGCTGCAAGATTTCAGACCCGACACGGCGCGCCGGTTCTGCTTTGGCACGCAGCATCGGCCATGCCAGCGTCTCACCTTCTTTTACAAGCGCAGTCATAACGCCGCCAGTGCGCGCGGCGAGAATGGCATCTTCGCGCACACCCTCATGCTGTTCACTGCGATAAAGGATCGGCACAATCCCTTCGGCAAGCACTTTGGCCGAGGGGTCGTGATGCGCACTGAGACGGGCTGTTGCCGTCACTGCGGCAGTTCGCGAGTCTGGTACAGGCGATTGCAAAAAGGCGAGGATTAGGTCTTCGCGCCCTTTAAGCTCTTCTAAATCGGCATCTGCCAACATCTTTGCGCCAGCGGCTTGCAGGTCAGGGTCATCCTCTTCGGCGAGCGCAGCGGGATCAAATGTACTGATGCCATCGGGCCGCGCAGCGGCGAGTAAAATCGCGAGCAATTTTGGTGGAATTTCCGGCGCACGGGACAGCGCCACCAATCGGGCGGCGGGCGCGGCACGAACCGCTTCGCCAAAATGTTTTGTAATCAGCGATGCCGCAAGACGCACACGCGCTTTGTCTTTCTCGACATCATCAAACATCCAATCGTAATTTTCGGCTTGATAGGCGAGCGCGTCAATCAGGTCGGGCAGGGTGGCATTCTGCGCATGTTGCGTCCAAAACTCGTCCAGCCAGTCATAGGTCACATCTGAAACCGACAGGAACAAATCGGCGGCCATGGCCTCGTCTTCGGTGACAAGTGACGGTTTTAGCGTCAATGCGGTTTGTGCCAGCTCAATCGCCTCAGATTTCCCCGTTGCAAACAATGCAGGAATGAGCGGACCAACGGTATCTCCACGCCGAGCAAGCTGCATCCGGGCAACCTCAAGCGCAAAATTATAGGTTGAATGCGTATCACGGCGCAGCAGCCGGATGACTGCGGCAGCAGGAAGGTCAAGACAGAATGGCGCGTTCTCAATCAGCGCATGAGCGGCGAAGCCTTGAACCTGTTCAGCCGGTGCTTCTGTCAGCAAGTGCAAAAGAGCGTCGGGCCTTGCATCCCATAAATGCGGAAATGGTTCTTCGCGGCGGTCGGAATGCTTTGGTTCGCGTGTGCCGTCATAGCGCCATATCAACGAATTTTTCGGAACCATAATCCGGTCATGCGCACCGTGCATAATATGATGCAGAGCAAATCTGTTGCATATCGGCGGACAGGATTTTTTCACAACACTGTTTGACGCCCATTCGTATCGGCTCGTGGTCGTGATTTCATCGGAGACGATATCCGTTTCCATCAAGCAAGCCGTCGCAAGATCGACATAAGCTGGATCGTTCAACTGACTGCGCTTACGCAGATCGCGCCATATGCGCCGCCGGAAATAAGCTCGCGTTTTATCCGACCATGCGAGGCGGCTGTCCTCCTTGCCGATAAGATCGCTTCTGGACCCCGCAGTTCCACTGTATCTGTCGTATAAGTACCAATTGTTCGATGCAAAATTGCTGCTGGTTTCATCAAAGCGATATCCGAACAGTCCGAAAACGGCGGCATCGTCGAAGGCTTCGGCGGCCTTGAAAACCCGCCGTAATCCCCGGAATAAGAACGGCGCAAAAGGTATCTGGCGCAATACGTCTATGAAAAGTGAGCGGCTTTCATAAGCGTGTCGAGATAGTAAATACAGATCAACAAGCGCTTTTTGCTGCTCCGCGCCATAATCGGATTCTTTCGGCAACCTTAGTATCTGTGCCTGAGTAGAAGCGATGCTCATATATCCGATGATCTGAGCGACGGCGGCTTCATGGTTCGTTTGCAATGCCCCTACGACTGCGGGAGGTAAGTTATAAGCGATCCGCTTTGCTTCGTCGGCAGGATTGCCAAGAGCCGACAGAACAATCTGGGCATGGGCTTGCACAACCGGATCATCATCATCTGCCAATGCGCTCAGGGCCGGGGTGATTTTTTCCGGCGTATCTTTGCCGCACCGATAAAGCGCGTAAGGCAATGTCCGGCTTGTAATTGGACCGGCCTCATGGCGAAAAGACGCGAGCAACGGCGCAGCGGCGGCGAGTTTCGTTTGCCCAATCCGCCAGATCAGTTTGGAGGCACTGGCATCCGGCATACTCCCCGCGCGCTCAAGCAGATACAGCATTCGGGCAGCGCGCGCATCGCCGACATCCGCTGCGACAACACGCGGACCACTCGGTGCTTCGGTCCAAGGTGCTGGTTCTCCCGCATCCTGATAGCCTTGGGTTGTGCGGGTTAGGATAAGACTTTCAAAAAGGCGCTCAGCGGTTTCCTGATCCACAGCATCAGGCGTCCGCGTTCCCTCTTTCAGATCACTGCCAGTGAATCCGTAACGATAATTGACAAGATAACGGCCTTCGCTTTGCTCAACAAGTTCGACAATATATGTGCGTTCACGTGCGTGGCGCAGAACCAGATGAGCTGTCCGAATTGTCTTCATAAAGGCTTATGCTTATTTTCAGCGTATCCGTGTGAGTTGAGTCTAAGGCCGAAAAGGTCGCAAGTGCAAGGATGAGTTTCCTCAAGGATAGCTTTCTTTATGACCTGCGTTTGATAACAGGGGGAACGAAGGCTGTGACCTCCGGTGGCTCGCCCTCAAAGCGCTCGACATCTACCAAACAACTATGCGCAATCGGGCCTTGACCCAGCCGCGATGTGCCTTTGTCGATGGTCAACACATTCGGGTTTCCGTGCTTGCACAATCCCCCCGGTTCGATGGGATCATACCAAGCCCCCGTACTCATTTGCATGACGCCTTGACGAATGCTGTCACTGATGATGACCACACCAAGACACGCCCCGCGATCATTAAACACCCGGATAATATCCCCTTCATTGATCCCGCGCGCAGCGGCATCTTCGGGATGAAGCGTAACGGGTTCGCGGCCTTTTAGTTTGCCCTTACGGCTCACCGCGCCATGATCGAGCTGCGAGTGCAGCTTGTCTTTTGGTTGGTTGGAAATCAGATGCAGCGGATATTTCTCCGCATTACCAAGCCACTCAACAGGCTCACGCCACACCGCATGACCGGGACAATCATCATATCCGAAGCTGTCCACTGTCTCGGAGAAGATTTCTATTTTCCCGCTCGGGGTCTTCAAGGCATTGGCAACAGGATCAGCCACAAACTCGCGCAACATCGCGGTGGGTTGTTCGGGCGGCGGATAAAAGAAGAAACCGTCTTTGCGCAATTGCTTAAGAGTGGGCAATTCCACAGCGGCTTGTTGACGGGTCACATCATAAATCCACCGCAGCCAATCCGCTTCGTCGCGCCCTTCAGTAAAGGTGTCCTCGACCCCCATCTGCTTTGCGATGCCTCTAAAGATATCATAATCATCGCGCGCATCACCGGGGGCTTCGGAGACTTTGCTCATTGCGATAATATACGGGTCGCGTTGTGTCATCGCGAGGTCATTACGCTCCAGCGATGTCGTTGCAGGCAACACGATATCCGAATGACGGGCCATAGCGGTCCAGCACCATTCATTCGTAATAATCGTTTCCGGCTTTTGCCATGCCCTGAGCATCCGGTTGAGGTCTTGGTGGTGGTGGAAAGGATTACCGCCCGCCCACCAGACCATCCGTGTATCTGGATATGTCAGGTCTTGTCCGTTGAACTGAAACGCGCCGCCCGGATTTTCCAGCATCTCAGTGATGCGTGCGACGGGGATAAAGTTATCAATCGGCTTGTCGCCTTGTAAAAGCGATCCCGCAACTAACGGAGTGAAATGGTTTCCAATGCTGTTTTCCGCAGAATACCCAAATCCGATGCCGCCTCCGGCGGTTCCAATCTGGCCGAGCATCGCCGCGAGCGTGATCGCCGCCCAATAAGCCTGCTCTCCATGATCCTGTCGGGTCAGGGACCACGCGACTGAGATCATAGTCCGTTGCGCTGCCATCCGGCGGGCGAGGTCTGTGATCGTATCGGCGGACAGCTCAGCGATCGACGCGGCCCAATCCGCATCTTTTACAATGCCATCGCTTTCGCCCATGACATAGGCGGCGAACCTCTCAAAGCCGATTGTGTATCTCGACAGGAATGCTTCGTCGTGCAGGTTCTCGGTTATTAGAGTATGCGCGAGGGCCATCAGAATGGCCGGGTCCGTTCCGGGGCGGGGCGCGAGCCATTCCGCGCCCAGCTCATCCATCATGTCAGAGCGCAACGGGCCTATATTGATGAAATGCGTTCCCGCAGCATGAGCCGCGCGTAGCCCTTTTTTCTGGACATGCGCGCCGACCGCCCCGGATTCAATCTGACCGTTTTTGACCGGCACACCGCCAAAAGCCACAAACAGATCGCAATTGCCTTCGATGGATTCCCAGCTTGTCGTTGTGGCGATGAAGTCGCGAAAACTTCCCAGAATATGCGGGACCATTGCTTCGGCGGCGGCGAAAGAATACGTCCCGAATGAATTCGTATAGCCCCCCACGGTATTGAGAAACCTCTTGAGCTGTGAGGGTGCATGATGAAACCGTCCGGCGCTGGCCCAGCCATAGCACCCTGCATAAATCGAGGCATTTCCGTAATCGCGGCTAATGCGTGTGATATCGTCGGCAATAAGCCGGTTTGCCGTTTCCCAAGGCACGGCAATGAAAGGCTCTTGTCCGCGTTTTTCATTGTTCGAGCCGGGGCCGGATTCTAACCAGCTTTCGCGGATCATCGGCTCTGTGATGCGTGTCGGTCCGGTTTGAACATCAAGAATACCGGACCCGATAGGCGAGGGATCGGGATCATGCTCGAAACCAAGCATCTCAACCGCTTGACCCTCCTCAGAGCGAACGCGATAGGTTCCCCAATGGTTCGCCGTAAGCGGTAGATTGGTAGGGTCGGACATGACTCGGCCTTGTGCTCAATCGTTGACGTGCAACTGTACTCTAGGATTTCATACTGTGAAGCCCCGTCACTCAACTTATCTTGACGTAAGAAAATCAGCAACTTGGCGCAGGGATGCCAGAGCGTCTGGCAATTCGTCGTAAACCTCGAAGACGTGACACATCTCCGGGCGGTCGATCAGATTTACGGATGCGCCGGTTCTGCGCAGCGATTCCGCCAATGCGAGAACAGAAGGTTGCAGGATATCCCGTGATCCGGTGGTGAGTATCGTATCTGGCCACGGCTCGGGATGCGGCGTCAACCCCGGCGAGGCCAAAACATCATCCGCCGGTGTTTTCCCAAGATAGGCGCCTGCATAGGTGCGCAGATCAGCTGTTGTAATCGTCGGATCGTCAATCCCTTCGGACAGTACAATCCCTTGCTCGGTCAGATCACTCCACGGCGAGAATAATGCCAGCCGTGCCGGTAGCTTCAGTCCTTTAGAGAAAGCGGCGCGCGTAACCGCCAGCGCCATGCCGCCTCCTGCGGATTCCCCACTGATGGAAAGGGGCTGTGTGCCAGTCTCGATTGCCAAGGCGTCATAGACGGCAACGCATTGATGTAAGCCCGCGGGAAAAGGATATTCTGGCGCAAGCGCATACCGCGGCGCGACAATGTTAAATTCTCCTAACGCGCAAAGCGCCGCCGTAATCGGCAGGTCAAATTCAGGGCAGCCCGAGACATAACCGCCGCCGAACAGATACAGCAAAGTTCCTTTAGGTGCGGCGTTTTCGGGTTCGATGATTTGGCAGGATACCCCGCCGATCTCCCGTTCTGAAATTGTAACGGGCCACCGCTCTAATGCGCGAACAGCGCGCGGCTCAAAGTCAGCTTTTAGCGCGTCCCGAGTGACTGCGATGCTTTGATCGAGTGCGTCTCTCTCCACGTCAGATATGCTGCTGCACGAGGCCGAACTGTTCTTGTTTGCGCTGGCTGATCGCTTGAGTCATCCGGTCGGCGACCATCGCAATCACCGCCATGCCGATGCCTGCGGTCATGCCAACACCGAAATCACCATTCCCGAGGCCGATATAAATGCGCTGTCCCAAACCATTCGTGCCAACCAGCGCAGTAATCACCAGCATCCCGATACCGTAGATAATCGTCTGGTTCAGCCCAAGCATGATGGCGGGCAGGGCAAGGGGCAATTTCACCTTGAAAAGTAACTGCCGGCGGGTACAGCCAATCGTATCAGCCGCTTCTATGACGTGTTCGGGCAGGTTTCGGAGGCCATGCTCAGTGTACCGGATTGCCGGAACAATGGCGTAAGCGATAATCGCGAGCAGAGCCGTGAATTCTCCAATTTTGAATACCATCACAAACGGGATCAAAATCACAAACAGAGGCATCGTCTGCAACGTATCCATAATGGGCCGGACAATCGAGGATACAGTGTTGTTCTCCGATGCCCAAATACCAATCAAAGTGCCAAGGCTGAATGAAATCAGCACGGCAACGCCGCACAGATAAATCGACAGGACAGATTCAGGCCAGACACCTGCAATAATCAAAAAAGCCATCCCGATGGCCGTGCCAATCGCCAGATTACGTCCGGCGGTGACATAGGCGGCATAGACAAAGATCGCGAACAGAGCGATCCACGGCATTTCCGTAAGCCCGATATAGGATACCACTCCCCACAGCATAATAATCGCCGCAAGAGTAAAGCGCCTTTTGACAGCGGCCCACAGCATTCCCGCCGCAACAAGCCCGACATAACCGAGCGTTAAAGTCGGCGTCAGCTCAAATCCCCAAGTGAAGGGACTGACCGCTTTATTCAGGCCAATCTTGATCGGCAGCATCACGAAAAAGAAAGCGGCGTTCTTAATCCCTTCGATCCATTCACGCCCGTTAATAACAACCCATTCAAGCGCCGCATTCATGGTTGGGGCAGGGTTCCAAAGCAGGGCTTCGGGCCATTGGCGTAAAAATGGAAAGACCGTCGAAAGAGCCGCCAGTACTGCAATAACCAAGACGGCAATCACCCAATAATTTGGCCCCGTCCGTACGATCTCTTTCGGCTTTGTTGCAAAGGCATGAGTGATGCGGTCGAGTGACATCGCGATTAGTGCAATAACAAACCCGGCAAGCAGGCTTTCGCCGAACTGTGCCTTTCGCATTGTGTTGAGCACTTCCCAACCGATGTCGTTCGTCCCACCAATAACAGCGGCAATGATGACCATCGACAGTGCCGCCATTGTGGTCTGATTCAACCCAAGCAGCATTTGCTTTTTAGCGGCGGGCAACCGCACTTTCCAGAAAAGCTGCGTCGGTGTCGCGCCCGACATAATACCGGCCTCGATGATTTCTTCCGGCACGGCGCGAAGGCCAAGGATCGTATTCCTCACCATCGGCGGAAAGGCGTAAAGGATGGAGGCGACCAGCCCGACTGTCGTGCCGAAACCAAAGAGGATCAGGATTGGCAACAGATAGGCGAAAGCCGGTATCGTTTGGAGTAAATCGAGGATCGGCACGATAATCTTCCGCGCGCGATTGGAGTAAAACCCCAGAACGCCAAAGATAAATCCGGTCGCCACTGCCATCGGTACAGAGATCAGTACGATGGCCAGAGAGTTCATGCTCTCATCCCAATACCCGATCAGCGCCATATAGATCATCGACAGCCCGGCAAACAGACCGAGCTTCCAACCCGACCCGATCAACCCCAAGAAAACGAAGACCGCAGTCGTGACACTCCACGGCAAAAACTCTAGCAGCGCTTGCGACCAACGTACGGGCCATTCAAGCAACCAACCCATTGCTTTAAAAGCGGGGCCAAAGACCGAGACAAAACCACCCATCAAACTGTTCATGAAATCGGTTGGCGAGAAAACCCAAGCATCCGGGAAATCATTCAGCGCCGGAAGGCTTCCTGATGCTAAAAACAAAGCAATCGACAGACCCGCGAGAGCAAACCATATCATCGGCTGCATCTTGGTTGTGTCGGTCATGCTCCGGCCCCTTCTGGAGCATTGGTCGCCAATGCTTTGACAACATCGCGCGCTGTAATCGCGCCAAGATCATTGCCGTCGCCATCACGCACCATGATCCCCGCTTCGTTATCCGCGAGATAGGGCAGCAAAGTCGCCAGCGACGTATCGGCGGGAATATGTCCCATCTCCGGCGTCAACGGTCTGCTCGCATTCGCAATATCGCCTGCCGTCAAAACCATCTCTGAGGGCACGTCGTTGGTGAAATCTTTCACGTAATCATTTGCCGGATTAAGGATCAAATCCACCGGGCGACCGATTTGAACGACTTCCCCGTCGCGCATAATCGCCATGCGATCCGCAATGCGAAGCGCCTCCAGAAAATCGTGCGTGATGAATACAATCGACTTATTCAATTCGCGTTGCAGCCGCAAAAACTCATCTTGCATTTGCCTGCGGATCAGAGGGTCAAGAGCGCTGAAGGGTTCGTCCAGAAACCAAAGTTCCGGTTCAACCGCAAGCGAGCGCGCAATGCCGACCCGTTGTTGTTGGCCGCCTGAAAGCTGACTTGGAAAGCTGGCTTCGCGTCCTTGCAGGCCAACCAAGTCAATAATCTCGCGAGCTTTTTCGCGTCGTTTTTTGAGGGAGATGCCCTGAATTTCCAGTGGAAAGGCGATGTTATCCAAAACATTTAAATGTGGCATCAGGCCAAAGTTCTGAAACACCATTCCCATTTTATGGCGGCGGTATTCAATCAATTCGGATTTGGAGACTTTCAGCAGGTCCTGTCCATCCATCAGGATTTCACCGGCGGTTGGCTCCACTACCCGCGACAAGCATCGCACGACCGTAGATTTTCCCGATCCTGACAATCCCATGATCACGAAGATTTCGCCGACATGCACGTCGAAGGAGACATTGGCGGCGGCAACGATGTGCTCAGAGTCTCTGATATTTTGGGCTAGGTCGCGCGCGGCGGAGGCATCACCGACATTACCTTTTGTACCGTCGAAAAACTGCTGCGGCTGTGATCCGTAAATCTTCCAAACATTACGGCAAGAAAGTTTAACTTGTTCAGATGGTACGTTGCCTTCGGGCAAAAGATCTTCTCCAAAATTCTGGCCGAGTTTGTTTTGACGACACAGAGATCCGGTAAAATCATATGCACTCGAAAGGTGCTGCCCGGATCAAGCATAGAAAAAGTTCGTAGCGAAAGCGCTCATGCCTTCGCTACGAATAAGGATGTCTAAATCTTAGTTTGCTTCAAGAAGCTTTTTGATTTTATCCACGCGCACTTGCAGGGCGTCGAGCTGATCGTTGAGCGATATTTCTCCACCGACCCAGCCTTTCCAAGTGCTTTCGTTCGCACCCATCCACTCAGCCACGGCTTCTTCAACCGAGAGGCCATCTTGATCGACTTTTTGGATCAGCGCATTTTGAACGCCGTTCGAAAGCGAGTAGTTGGTGACGAAATCATAGGCTTTCGGAAAGTCTTTCTTGAACCCCTTGCTGACGATCTTGTTGATCTTCGCTTGGGCAAAGCCACACGCATCGCCGCGCTTTTGTTCAGGCCCGGATTCGCAATCCGCTGTCGCTTTGTCCCACTTGACCAAGTTAAGGTCGATTTCCGCGTGAACCCAATGCGGCTCCCAAAACATCATGATCATTGGCTGTTTCGCTGCGACGGCGGATTTCATCTCAGCAATCATTGCACCTTCTGATCCACCGGCAACCGCTTGGAAAGGCATATCGAGCGTCGCAACCAGATCTTTGGAACGCGTACCCCAATCCGCCGGATAGGTGATTAGGCGACCATTCGGGAACGTATCCGCCGCTGCAAATGCCTGCGCGCAGTCGTAAAGCGCGGTGTATGATGGCAAACCGGGGCATTTTTCTTCCATATAGGGTGGATAGAACCACCCTTCACTTGGCGACAAACCAAGCTCACCCGCAACAACGATATCACCGGATTCAACGGCTTTAGGATAAATCTCGCCGACATTGTTGGTCCAGATTTCGGGGTTCAGGTGCAGGCTGCCTTCTGCAATTGCTGCAAATTGAGGCACGGCGCCTGCGGTTACATATTCAACTTCGAAGCCCATTTCCTGCAAAACAGAACCAGCGATGTTCGCGCTCAAGTGCTGGCCCGTCCATTCATTGATTGCAATTTTGATAGGACCGTCTGCGGCTGCAGCAAAACTTGACGCTCCGACAGCCATCATCGCTGCGGCAGCAGCAATTTTGAGGCGATTAGACATGTTTTTCTCCCGAACTTTTATAATGCTGCAAAATTTAGAACACCCGGCGGTTTTTGAGTCAAACCGTATGTCAGAGGCGGGCCGTTCATTCGAATGGTTATACTAGGGTTTTATGCGATCTACGATCAATGGATCATATTCTGGAGCCACAACCCGGCGGCGATTCTCCTCTGCTTTTTGCAGAGGAACCGCTTTTTTGAGCTTATCCGAGGCAGAGCGGGTCAAGGCTTGGTAGACCCCTGTGCCTTGGCGCTTCCACGTGATCTCTTGTTCTGTCAAAGGCCGTAAAATCCGTGCGGGTGAGCCTACGATCATTTGACCGGCGGGAAATTCCTCTCCGGCCTTGATGAAACTCAGCGCTCCGATGATGCAATCACGCCCGATGACGGCTTTATCCATCACCACCGCATTCATCCCGACGAGGACATTTTCCCCGATATGGCATCCATGTAGGACCGCACCATGCCCGATATGGCTGTTTTTCTCGAGGGTTACATCTTGGTCGGGAAAGCTGTGGACGACACAGGTTTCCTGTACGTTGGACCCTTCGTAGATATGAATACGGCCAAAGTCTCCACGAAGAACCGCTCCGGGACCAACGTAACAATTTGGTCCGATAATTACGTCCCCGATGACGGTTGCTGCCTCATGCACATAGGCGGAAGCGTCAATCACGGGAACAATGCCGTCATACGAGTAAATTTGAGACACGAACATACCTCTCGTGGTGCGCGATCAACGTTGACGCGAAGATTACCACAAAGCTGATCCTGTCAATGTGTTACATATTGGATCGTGGATATTCGATTTTTGTAACGTTAATCTTGTAACTTTCCCTATATTGCGGTAGTTTTGAGGGTGAATTTCACTCCAATCCCGGAGAAATCGGTTGGACGCTTTCATTTGTGACGCGGTTCGGACGCCTATCGGTCGCTATGGCGGCGGATTATCCAGCGTGCGGGCGGATGATTTAGCGGCTCTGCCTATTGCGGCGCTGGTTGAGCGCAATCCAAATATGCCTTGGGATCAGATTGATGATGTGATCCTCGGCTCTGCGAACCAAGCGGGCGAAGACAATCGAAATGTTGCTCGCATGGCGGCACTGCTTGCGGGATTGCCGCTTGATGTACCGGGGGTCACTGTCAACCGCCTCTGCGCTTCCGGCATGGACAGCGTCGGGATGGCTTCGCGCGGAATCAAAGCCGGTGATTATGACCTTGCCATCGCGGGCGGGGTCGAAAGCATGAGCCGCGCGCCCTTGGTTATGCCCAAACCGGAGGCGGCCTTTTCCCGCAAAGCCGAAATCTATGACACGACGATTGGCTGGCGGTTTGTCAATCCGAAGATGAAATCGGAATATGGCATCGATTCCATGCCGCAAACGGCAGATAATGTGGCGGAAGACTATGGCATCAGCCGCACTGACCAAGACGCCTTCGCCGCCCGCTCGCAAGCCCGCTATCAACAGGCACAAGCGAACGGTGTTTTTTCAGACGAGCTTATTCCTGTCACCATTCCACAGCGCAAAGGTGATCCGATCACTTTCGAGCGCGACGAGCATCCGCGTGCCGGTGTCTCCGCCGAAGGTCTGGCCAAGCTGCGTGGGATCAACGGTCCTGACATGACCGTCACGGCGGGCAATGCCTCGGGCGTAAATGACGGTGCAGCGGCATTACTTCTCGCCAGTGAAACTGCGGTAAAGTCCAACGACCTCACGCCAATGGTGCGCGTTGTCGCGATGGTGGCGGCGGGGGTTGCTCCGCGTGTTATGGGCATCGGACCGGTTCCTGCGGTGCGTAAAGCCCTTGCAAAAGCGGGTCTGAGTATCGAACAGATGGATGTGATCGAACTGAACGAGGCTTTTGCCAGTCAGGGGCTTGCCACGTTGCGCGAACTCGGCGTTCGTGATGATGCTGAGCACGTCAACCCCAACGGCGGAGCAATCGCGTTGGGCCATCCTCTTGGCATGACCGGCGCACGCTTGGTCGTCACGGCGACGCATCAGTTAAAGCGCACCGGAGGCCGTTATGCACTTTGCACAATGTGCGTCGGCGTAGGGCAGGGCACTGCAATTATTCTTGAACGGGTTTAGAGGAGGCGGGCATGTACGCTCAACTGGTCAAATCCAGCGGTAAAGGCGTGAAATCTCTTGAAGAGATGGACCCGCAAGAACGCGCTTTTCAACAGCGTATAGATGCCGGTGACAAGATCGAGCCGAAAGACTGGATGCCGGACGGGTATCGCAAAAATCTGATCCGTCAGATTGGTCAACACGCCCATTCCGAGATCGTTGGCCAACTGCCTGAAGGCAACTGGATCACCCGCGCACCAACCCTAGAGCGCAAAGCCATTCTGCTGGCGAAAGTCCAAGACGAAGCGGGGCATGGTCTTTACCTCTATTGTGCCGCTGAAACCCTCGGTGTCACCCGCGACGAATTATTCGAGATGCTCAACAACGGCAAAATGAAATACTCGTCGATCTTCAATTACCCGACATTGACATGGGCGGATATGGGCGCGGTCGGATGGTTGGTTGATGGCGCGGCGATCATGAATCAAGTTCCGCTCCAACGCACATCATATGGCCCCTATGCCCGTGCGATGATCCGCATTTGCAAAGAGGAATCTTTTCATCAGCGTCAAGGCTTCGACATCATGATGAAGATGGCCAACGGGTCGGAGGCACAAAAGAAAATGGCGCAAGATGCGCTCAATCGTTTTTGGTTTCCGTCACTGATGATGTTCGGCCCCTCCGACAAAGAGTCGGTCCATTCCGCGCAATCAATGGCGTGGAAAATCAAGATGAATACCAATGACGAGTTGCGCCAGAAATTCGTCGATCAAACCGCCCCGCAAGCTGAATACCTTGGCCTCACCGTTCCTGACGAGACATTGCGCTGGAACGAAGAAAAAGGCGGCTATGACTTTGCCGAACCCGACTGGAACGAGTTCTTCGATGTCATCAAAGGCAATGGCCCTTGCAATACCGACCGCCTGAACGCCCGCCGCAAGGCATGGGACGAGGGCGCATGGGTTCGCGAAGCCATGCTCGCCCACGCAGAGAAGAAACGTGCCGCAAAACTGGCGGCGGAGTAAACACATGTCAAAAGAATGGCCCCTCTGGGAAGTTTTTATTCGCGGACAGCACGGCCTGTCCCATCGTCATGTAGGCTCGCTCCATGCGCCGGATGCGGAGATGGCAATTAAGAATGCGCGCGATGTCTATACACGCCGCAACGAAGGCGTCTCGATTTGGGTAGTGGAAGCCGAGCGCATCGCCGCCTCATCCCCCGGTGATAAAGGCCCGTTTTACGATCCGGCTAATTCAAAAGTCTATCGTCATCCCACGTTCTTCGACATCCCGGATGAGATCGGTGCGATGTAATGCCTGACGCGCTTTTCGAATATCTTCTGCGTCTAGGCGACAATACTTTGGTGCTGGGCCATCGTATTTCTGAATGGTGCGGGAAAGCCCCCATTCTGGAAGAAGACATCGCGCTCGCGAACACCGCGCTTGATTTGATGGGGCAAACCCAACTCTGGCTCGGCCTTGCCGCCGAAGTCGAAAGCAAGGGGCGCAGCGCGGATGATCTGGCGTTTCTCCGCGATGTTTGGGATTTCCGAAATGTGCTGATGGTCGAACGCCCGAACGGAGATTTCGGCCACACCATCATGCGCCAATTTTTGTTCGATGCTTTTCACCTTCCTTTGCTCGATGGTTTGCAAAATTCCTCGGATCAACGGGTCGCCGAGATCGCTGAGAAATCCGTAAAAGAAGCCAGCTATCATCTCGAACGCTCCGCCGATACCGTCATAGCGCTTGGTGATGGAACCGAAGAAAGCCACCGACGGATGCAATCCGCGCTGGATCTGTTATGGCCCTTTAGCGGTGAGATGTTTTTGACCGATGCGGTAGACGATGCGCTGTTGGTGTCGGGCATCGCGCCTGACTTGTCACAGATCAAACCGATATGGTCAAAGACGGTCGAAAAAACTCTGCGCGAAGCCACGTTGACCACTCCTGAAGATGATTTCGCTCATAGCGGCGGGAAGACAGGCAGACAACACACAGAAGACCTCGGCCACATGCTTGCACAAATGCAATGGTTGCAGCGGGCATATCCGGGCGCAAGTTGGTAGCCCGCTGATGCAGCCAGACATAACAACAATCTGGCAATGGCTGGACGGCGTGCCAGATCCGGAGATACCAGTGATCTCAATCGTTGATCTCGGGATTATTCGCGGCGTCGCTTGGCAAGGCGATACGCTCGAGGTGACTGTTACGCCAACATATTCCGGCTGCCCCGCGACCAGCATTATCAATCTTGATATAGAGACGGCGCTGCGCAGTCATGGCGTCGAAAAGATTGCGATAAAACGCGCATTATCTCCGGCATGGACGACCGACTGGCTCAGTGAAAAAGGCCGGGCACGGCTCGAAGAATACGGCATTGCACCACCGAATCCTGCTGGCGGTCCACAGCGTTGCCCGCAATGCCGCGCGACCAATCTCGAAAAAGTCAGCCAATTCGGATCAACCCCCTGCAAAGCGCATTGGCGGTGTCTCGAGTGTCTTGAACCCTTCGATTATTTCAAATGTATTTAAGAGCGCGATGATGCCCCGTTTCCATCCGTTGACCATCACTGATATTCGAAAGACCATTCGGGATGCCGTCGTTGTTTCGCTGGCCCCTTCCGATGAGTCGAATTCAGCCTTTGATTTCATCCAAGGCCAATACCTAACGTTTCGTCGCGAGTTTGATGGCGAAGAATTGCGTCGGTCGTATTCCGTTTGTGCCGGTTTGGATGACGGCATATTACAGGTTGGCATTAAGCGCGTTGATGGCGGCGCGTTCTCGAATTGGGCAAATGATACTCTCAAGGTTGGTGATACCTTAGAAGCGATGCCACCAATGGGTAATTTTCACACGCCTTTGGATGGGAGCGCAAAAAAGACTTACCTTGGCTTTGCGGGCGGCTCCGGCATCACACCGCTTTTGTCGATCATCAAAACGGTTCTCACCCGAGAGCCGCAATCAAATTTCACGCTTGTTTATGCCAACCGCGCGATCAGTTCGATCATGTTTCGCGAGGAGCTTGAAGACCTCAAGAACACGCATATGGGCCGCTTTAATGTGATCCATATTCTTGAAACAGACAGTCAGGATATTGATCTTTTCACAGGGCGTATTGATGAAGAAAAATGCGGCTTGCTCTTCAAGAACTGGATCAATATCGCGGCTATCGACACTGCTTTTATTTGCGGTCCTGAACCGATGATGCTGGTTATTGCGGAAGCCCTTCGCGAGCACGGTCTATCCGACGCGCAAATCAAGTTTGAGCTTTTCGCCAGTGGCCAGCCCGGTCGTGCAAAACGCAAAGCCACCTCGATCCTACCCATCAATGCGGTTGAAGGAACCGAAGTCACAATGACGCTGGATGGCGCAACCAGATCATTCAATATGGCTGCGGATCAACGTCTCGTGGATGCTGCCCTCGCGAATAACATCGACGTTCCTTACGCCTGCAAAGCCGGGGTTTGCTCCACATGCCGCGCGAAAGTCCTCGAAGGAGAGGTCGAGATGGCGGCCAATCATGCGCTTGAAGATTACGAGGTGGAACGCGGATACGTGCTGACCTGTCAGAGCCATGCCGTCAGCAAAACCCTTACGGTCGATTACGATCAGTAGATCACTGTTCTTTAGGCCGGTTATCAACAACCCGCTTTGCTTTGCCTTCTGATCGCGCCACACCGCCTGGTTCCGCGACGGCAATTTCTGTGCTGATGCCAACGGTATCTTTAATGGTCTTGGCGAGCTTCTGCGCAGCGTTCTCGCGGCTGGCCTCATCTGCTGCGTTTGGTGTTGCCTCGACATGGACACGCATCGCATCCATCCGTCCTGCGCGATGCAACTCGATCTGAAAGTGCGGCGCAAGCCCTTCGGTTGCGAGCAACTGTTCCTCGATTTGAGTCGGAAACACATTGACGCCGCGCAAGATAATCATGTCATCCGAGCGCCCCGTGATCTTCTCCATCCGCCGCATTGTGCGCGCTGTTCCGGGCATCAGACGGGTTAGGTCTCGCGTGCGATAACGCACCATCGGCAATGCTTCTTTAGTTAATGTGGTGAACACCAATTCACCCATTTCGCCATCGGGAACCGGCTCTCCAGTTTCGGGATTTATCACTTCGGGATAAAAATGATCTTCCCAGACATGCAAGCCGTCTTTCGTCTCAACGCACTCATTCGCAACCCCCGGCCCAAGAATTTCCGACAAACCGTATATGTCGACGGCGTGCATATCGAAGGCTTGTTCTACCTCCTCGCGCATCGCGTTGGTCCAAGGCTCCGCGCCGAAGATTCCTACTTGTAGTGACGTCTGCCGGGGATCAATCCCTTGCCGTTGAAACTCTTCCAGTATGTTGAGCATATAAGACGGCGTGACCATGATCGCGTCAGGCTTAAAATCTTCGATTAAGGTTACTTGCCGCGCTGTCATACCGCCGGATACGGGAACAACCGTCGCGCCGAGCTTCTCAATCCCTGCATGAGCGCCCAAACCCCCGGTAAACAGACCATAGCCGTAAGCGTTATGCACCATCTGTCCGGGGCGCACACCGGAGGCGCGTAAGCTGCGTGCAACCATATCGCCAAAGACATCGAGGTCGCCCGTGGTGTATCCGACAACGGTTGCCTTGCCCGTTGTGCCGGACGACGCATGAATGCGCGCAATTTTCTCTCGTGAAACTGCGAACATTCCAAACGGATAAGTGTCGCGCAGGTCATTTTTTTCGGTGAAGGGAAACTTTGAAAGATCAGACAGCGCCTTCAAATCAGCCGGATGTACCCCGCGTTCATCGAACCGCTTTTTGAACAAAGGCACATTTTCATAAGCGTGACGCAAGGACCATTGCATCCGTTCAAGCTGAAGCGCTTCAATCTCATCACGCGAGGCAATTTCAATCGGATCAAGGGTGGATTTTGCGGGGGTCAGGTCTTTCATTATATCTCTTTGTCGTTTTATTCGTCGAATAACTGGCCTTTGACAGACCTTGATAATCCCGTGAAGCGGGCAATCATCTCGCCGTTTTGATTGTGGACCTCGACATCATAGACACCGCTGCGTCCTTTCAATGAAACTTCCCTTGCGCTTGCCGTCAGGCGATCCCCTAAATTACCGGGGGCAAGGTAAGTGATGGAATTATGCTGAGCCACAGTCGCTTGATTCCGGCTGTTACAGGCAAAGGCAAATGCCGAATCTGCCAGCGCGAAAATCACACCACCATGGCATGTTCCCAGTCCGTTGGTATGATACGTTTCAACTGTCAAACATGCCTCCGCATGTCCTTCATCTACAGATGACAGTTCCATACCAAACCATTTGGAGGCGCTATCATTAGCCCACATTGATTGAGCGCTTTTCTCTGCGCGTTCTTTTGACGTCATGTCCATTAGGCGCGCCCTGAGAACGAGGGTGCGCGCTTTTGTAGAAACGCGCTCACGCCTTCCGCATAATCGGCAGAAGCCCCGCAGATGCGTTGGTTCTCGGCTTCAAGGTCAAGATGGGCATCTAGCGAATTACCCTGTGCCGCATGGATGAGATGTTTGGTTCGGGCAAGGCCAACAGTCGGCCCATTCGCAAGCGATTCCGCGAGCGCTCTTACTTCTGTCATAAGCGCATCATCGGGGGCCGTTTTCCAGATCAAGCCCCAGTCAGCGGCTTCTTTCGCGGTGAGTGGCGTTGCGGTTAAGGCAAGCGCCTTCGCACGGGCTTCTCCAATAAGATGGGCGAGCGACCAGCTTCCACCCGCATCGGGGACAAGCCCGACTTTCGCGAAGGATTGAATGAACTTCGCGCTTTCAGCGGCGATGACAAGATCACAGGCCAGCGCAAGATTGGCTCCTGCACCGGCGGCGACTCCATTGACGGCACAAATCACCGGCATATCCAAAGACCGGATCAACCGGACTAACGGATTATAGAATTTCTCCAAAGTCGCGCCAAGGTCCGGCGGTCCAGTCATTTTTGCCGGATCGCGGTCGCCTAAATCTTGTCCTGCACAGAACCCTCGTCCTGCTCCCGTTATAAGAAGCGCGCGATGCCGGTTATCCCGTGCGGCTTCAATCGCGGATCTGAAGGCGACATGCATTTCTTCGGTAAAGCTATTGAGACGATCCGGGCGGTTGAGTGTAATTTCTGTCCAAGCATCGTATGACTGAACTTGAATCGTCTCGGACATCGTTTCACTCCGCAAGATGGCATGACAAATTGTTTGCACGAACCACCTTGTTGGTCAATTCTTGCACAGGCATTTGAGGATTGACCCTATGACCATTCAAGCTGTTTCGTCTTTTGCTGCTGGTTCATGGGTTTCCCCCGGTGCAGGCGCGCGCTCTATTGAAAGTGCCATTACGGGCGCGGTGATAGCCGAAGCGGGCAATGACACTTTGGATGTCGCCGCGATGTTGGATTATGCGCGTTCGGTTGGGGGGCCGGCGCTGCGTAAGCTGACATTCCATGATCGCGCGCGGCTGCTCAAAGCCATTGCTTTGCATCTGAAAGAAAACCGGCAAGCGCTCTATGATCTGTCGTTCAATACCGGCGCGACACAATCTGACAATATGATCGATATTGATGGCGGGATCGGAACGATGCTCGTCTTCGCATCAAAAGGGCGTCGCGAGATGCCGGATGCCCAAATCTATCTTGATGGCGATGTCGAGATGCTTAGTCGCAATGGAACATTCCTTGGCCAGCATATTTGCACGCCCCTTTTGGGCGTCGCGGTTCACATTAATGCCTTTAACTTTCCGGTTTGGGGAATGCTTGAGAAACTGGCCCCTGCATTCCTTGCCGGAATGCCCGCCATTGTAAAACCGGCAACCGCAACGTGTTATGTCACTGAGGCTTGCGTTCGCCTCATCATAGAAAGCGGATTACTGCCAAAGGGCGCGTTACAGCTTGTGAGCGGCGGCCTCGGATCGATGCTTGATCATTTAACGGCGCAGGATGTTGTTGCGTTTACCGGCTCGGCAGAGACAGCATTGAAACTGAGATCATCATCGCATTTGCTCGAAAATTCGGTCCGTTTTATGTCGGAGCAAGACAGTTTGAACGCATCGGTGCTTTGCCCGGATGCTGCGCCCGATACGCCGGAGTTTGACCTTTTCATTAAAGAAGCACATCGCGAAATGACTGCGAAAGCAGGGCAAAAATGTACAGCCATTCGGCGAATTATCGCACTTGAAAATTATGTCGGTCCTGTTATCGACGCTTTGGCCGCTCGATTTGAGAAAACAGTGATCGGCGATCCACGGCTTGAAGCCACGCGCATGGGGCCTGTGGTGTCATGCCATCAAAAGCGCGATGTACTGGAGAAAGTTACAGCGCTATTGCCGGAAACTGAATGCGTCTATGGTGATCCGTCAAATTTTGAAGTCGATGACGTTGACCTCAAAGACGGGGCTTTCCTTTCGCCGATCTTGCTTCGCTGTGATGATCCCGACTCGGCAGGGCGCGTTCATGACACCGAAGCTTTTGGCCCTGTCAGCACAGTGATGGGGTATCGTGATTTGGACCATGCAATTGATTTGCTCAATAAGGGGAATGGATCGCTTGTTGCGTCTGTCATTACGCGCGATGGCGATAGCGCGCGTCAGATGGCGCTCGGCGCGGCGGCATGGCATGGGCGGCTTTATTTCAACAACCGTGACAGCATGAAAGAAAGCGCCGGCCACGGTGCGCCTTTACCACACATGGTTCATGGCGGTCCGGGGCGCGCGGGCGGCGGTGAAGAACTGGGCGGCGTGCGGGGCGTAATGCACTATATGCAGCGCACAGCCATTCAGGGCAGCCCTGATATCCTGACCGCAATTGGCGGTAAATGGATACCGGGCGCGGTTGAGAAAAAATTAGACGCCCATCCCTTTACCCGCAGCTTTAGCGCGTTGGAGATTGGCGAGACGATCCACACTAAATCCCGGGAAGTGACTCTGGAAGATGTGGAAACCTTCGCTCATTTCACGGGCGATACATTCTACGCGCATATGGATGAAAAAGCCGCCGCCGCGAATCCGTTCTTCCCCGGTCGCGTGGCTCATGGGTATTTGCTTTTATCTTTTGCAGCGGGGCTTTTTGTAGAGCCGGACCCCGGCCCCGTCTTGGCGAATACCGGACTTGATAACCTCCGGTTTATGAAACCGCTTGTTCCCGGTGAAACCGTTGCCGTGCGTTTGACGGTCAAGCATAAGACGAAACGGAATGATGAGTATGGCGAAGTACGTTGGCATGTCAGCCTGAGCAATCAAGATAATGAATTGCTTGCTGAATATGATTTGCTGACGATGAATGCGTATTGATGGCTGGTACGTCGTTACCGCCCAATCTATAAAGCGGGTATGGACGCAGCGCGCGAAAACTCGGTCGATACTGTCATTCATTCCCTTGTGGATGGTGAACCAATCAAGGTCTGGTCTTGGTTGACGACGATCTTTGGAGATATGGCCCAGCAAGAGGGCGACGAGCTGAGCGGGTCGGTGCTTGGCGCGCTCACAGAATCTATCGGGATACGCCCGCAAGCCATGCGCGTTGCTTTGCATCGATTGCGAAAAGACGGATGGATAGTAGCACGCAAAGAAGGCCGCAATAGCTTTTATCGTCTTACCGAGTCAGCACTTGTAGAGACCCATGCTGCGAGCGCCCGAATTTATGCGGCACAAGTCAACAGCGTTGACGATTGGTATCTCTTAGTAACCGCTGGTCCGTCAACCGACCTCGCGATTATCCAAACCCAACTCCGCGATGGCAGCTTGGTCAAAATTGCGGACTCGACTTTTCTCGGGTTTGGTTCCCGTCCCGATGTTGATGAAGCCGTTATTAATCTGGATATAAGGTTTGAAGACATCCCTGATTGGGTCGTTCAGAAAGTTGCTACTGTTGAAATTACCGATGCTTACGTGCGTCTCGAAACACTGCTGAATGCGATTGAAACGCAAGGCGACCCGATAACGGTTCTTCAACGGACAACGCTCCGCCTTTTGACGTTGCACCATTGGCGGCGGACTGTATTGCGTTGTCCTGCTATTGTGGAGATGCTCGCAGGCGAAGGCTGGATTGGCGCGACATGCCGGCAACGCAGTATACAACTACTCGACACGCTTCATCGCCCAGATGTATCGATTGATTTCTAAAATGGCGAAGAGTCGAATGATGAGGGCAGGATAACATATTCATGGTAGACGAAAGTTTCAGCGGCCCAGAACTTTGCCAATTAGAAGCTCATAAAGTTGTCGAGCTTCTCAAAAAGCGCGAGATATCGCCTGACGACTTGATTGATGCGGCCCGTGCGCGCGTTGAAATCGTAGAACCGCACATCAATGCGATGCCGACAGTGTGTTGGGACCGTGCTAAAACTGCGTCTTCCCATCTGGATCATGGCAGTGCAGATCATCCCGCTTGGTTGGGCGGCTTGCCTATCGGAATCAAAGATCTCACGCCCGTTAAAGGTGTTCGCACGACTTTCGGAACAAAAGGGCTTGCGGACTTTATTCCTGAGGGTAGCGATCCACTGGTCGAACGACTTGAAGAACGTGGCGGGCTTGTCGTCGGAAAAACAAACACGCCTGAGTTCGGGGCCGGAGGAAACACATTCAACGATGTTTTCGGCCCGACCCTCAACCCGTGGAACACGGCATTGAATGCAGGCGGATCATCAGGCGGAGCGGCTGCATCACTCGCTACCGGCGAGGTCTGGTTGAGTCACGGCTCAGATCATGGTGGATCGCTCCGCACCCCGGCGGCTTATTGCGGCATTGTCGGCTTGCGGCCCAGTCCGGGAAGAGCGGGGGGCAGCTCACCGGATGCCGCGTTCATGACCGAAGGCGTGCAAGGACCAATGGCACGCTCTGTCATGGATTGTGCGTTATTCCTTGATGCGATGGCCGGATTTGAGCCGCGCTTTCCAATTTCCTTCCCCGCCCCTGAAGTATCTTTCCTGCAAGCTGTAAGAACGAGCGATATCCGCCCGCGCATCGCGTTTTCTCCTGATCTTGGCGGCTATGGTGCGGTCGATACCGAAATGCGGGACCATCTTGCATCGGTGATGCATGACCTTGAAAAGCACGGCGCGTCGGTAGACGAGGCATCGCCTGATGTTTCCGTTCTTGAAGATACATACCATGCCCTGCGCGGCATGATGTGGGCGACCTCAATGCGCCGCCTGCCGGATGGCGTGCGTCCTCATTTCAAAGAAACGCTGGAAGAAAATGCCCGTCTTGGCGAGTCGATGACAATGGAAGATATAACGCGCGCTCAGATTGGCCGTTCAAAGCTTTATGCGGAAATGTTGAGTTTGTTCGAAACCTATGACGTGCTGGCTTTGCCTGTTGTCGGGTGTATGCCGCATCTTCAATCCGAAGAATGGGTGCGTGAGATTGGTGGCCAAAGCCTTGATGGTTACATGGATTGGCTCCGGTTCGCATTTCTGGCGACAACAACAGGCTTACCGGCGATGTCCGTTCCTGTTGGCCTTGGTCCGCGTGGGTTGCCTGTGGGTATACAGTTGATCGGTCAGCCGAGGGGAGAGGCTGCGCTGTTGCAGGCCGCCCGGTTTGTCGAGCAAACTTGCGGTGGACCTTTAGGGCCGATTGATCCGCGTAGCCCTGCCTGAGCACAACGCTTCCTGTGGCGGAAATGACCTATTGTCGATCACACGCGCCCGCCATATATCCTCTCCAACATTCTATAACTGCTTGAGAGATATAACCCTATGATCGGTCGCCTGAACCATGTTGCCATCGCTGTTCCTGATCTTGCCGCCGCATCCGCACAATACCGCGATGCTTTGGGCGCCAAAGTCGGAGAGCCACAGGCAGAACCGGACCACGGTGTGACGGTTGTATTTGTCGAGCTTCCGAACACCAAGATCGAATTTCTGGAACCGTTGGGGGAAGGCTCACCCATTCAGGGTTTCCTCGATAAATCGCCATCGGGCGGAATTCATCACCTTTGTTATGAGGTCGACGACATCATTGTTGCGCGGGATCACCTCGTCAAAGAAGGCGCGCGGGTGTTAGGATCTGGAGAGCCAAAGATTGGCGCGCATGGTAAGCCGGTTTTGTTCCTACATCCAAAAGACTTCAACGGTACATTGATCGAGCTGGAACAGGCGTGAGCAATGTTTCCGCTGCTTCAGATTCAATGAGCGGCTCGATATTACGATTGGAAAAGCGATGAACTTGGTTTCGGCATTTGTTGTCTTCTCTGTGACGTGGTTCGTGGCGCTTTATTGCCTGCTGCCGATTGGTATTCGCAGTCAGGAAGAGGCAGGCGATGACATTCCCAAGGGCGCAATGGCTGGTGCGCCTTCGAATGCAAATCTCAAAATCAAAGCCATAGGAGCCACGATCATTTCGGCGTTGTTCACTGGCCTGATCTACTATCTAGTCAGCGAACGCATTCTGACAATGGGCGCTCTGGATCGCTTATTCGGGTTGGAATAAGCCTTAAAGGGACCAACCGCCGTCAATCACACTCTCGGTTCCTGTGGTAAATCCGCTTTCATCCGAGGCCAAGTAAACGGCGAGCATCGCGATTTCTTCCGGTTCTGCAATGCGCCCCATAGGTTGCCGCGCTACGAAAGCCGCACGGTTCTCATCGTAAGTTCCGGGCATGGCTTGAATGCGGTCTTCCAAGGATGGTGACTGAACAGTGCCGGGGCAAATACAGTTACAGCGGATACCGTCTTTTACAAAATCTACGGCTACTGATTTCGTCAAAGCTGCCACGGCAGCTTTGGTAGACGAATAGCAAGCACGGTTCGGGGCGGCTTTGATCGTTTGCGCGGCAGATGACATATTTACAATCGACCCGCCGCCATTCTCGATCATACTAGGGAGAAAGGCACGAAGCGTCCGCCAAAGAGATTTGACGTTAAGATCATAACTGAAGTCCCAGTCTTTCTCCTCGGTTTCCAGAATATTGCCGTGATGTACGAAACCGGCGCAATTAAATAAAATATCAACGGGTCCAGCCTCTTGAGCTGCTTTGCTGACTGCATCCGTATCCCGCGCATCGAGAACACCGGTCTGAATGCCCGGTGCTTCCGCTGCGAGTTTTGCCATCAGATCGGCATTGACGTCTGTGGCAATGACTTTCGCGCCTTCGCGGTGAAAAGCGAGCGCCGTTGAATGGCCAATTCCTTGTCCGGTAGCGGTTAGGAAAGCGGTTTTTCCTGCGAGACGTCCTTGAGCCATTTTTATCCTCCTGCAATACTCTGCGATAGTTTGCAGGTCATGTGCAGGAGCGCAAGAGATGAAAACGGGTGGATGTCAATGTCACGCCATACGCTTTGAAGTGACTGGCGAAGCACAAGACATATACGCTTGTCATTGCCGCGAATGCCAAAAGCAATCCGCTTCGGCGTTCGGAATTTCTGTAATCCACTCACCGCAAGATTTGACTGTTACAAAAGGCACGCCGCAAATCTGGTCCCGCGCGACAGATAGCGGGGGAACTATGGATTGCTATTTTTGCAAAGAATGTGGTTCGCGCTTATGGCATAGCGCCGACGGCATCATCTCGATTAAGGGCGGCGCTCTGGATGAGAGACCGGGCGTCAACCGTCATATCTGGACACAAAGCAAAGTCTCTTGGGTGATTATTCCTAAAGACGATGAGCAATGGCCGGGTCCATCAGGCGAATGAATTGCTACTCTACCCAAGCTCTACAAGAACCGCACCCGCAGCAATCCCAATGATCAAGAGGATGCGGGCCGCGTCGATCTTTTCCCGAAAAATTAAAACGCCAATGATTGTCGCAAAGATAATGGAAGTCTCACGAAAGGCAGCCGCTTCACCAACACTGCCTAGGCGGGTGGCCAGCATGACCGCGCCAAAACTCAGTAAAGCAAAGATCCCGCCGATGAACCCGCGCAAAGCGATGTCGGGCAGGGCGGGTTTGACTTCCAGGCTACGCCATCTCGCTGCGGCGATCAGAGGAAAACCAACGCCGCCAAGGGTGAAAAACCAGACAATAAATGTAAACGGGTCAGCACTTTGCCGGATGCCATAAGCATCAAGCGTCGTGTAAACCGCCACCATAAATCCCGTTGCCAGTGCCGCAATGAGCGCGCCGCGAAGGTTGGGCAGGTGATGCGCACGGCGGATATTGACCAAGGCCAATCCTATGATTGATGCCGACAAGCCCAGTCCTCCAATCCATTGCCAGACGGAAAACCGCTCTTGAAAAACGAATAAAGCAAACAGCATTGTCACCATCGGACCCGTGCCGCGCGCAATCGGATACACGATGGTAAAATCGCCTTTGGAGAACGCGGAGGCCTGCAAATATTCATACAGAATATGGATAAGGTAACTGACGAACAGCAATGCCCATATCCACGGCGTTGGCCACGGAACAACGAACAGTGCGAAAGGCAGCATCATCAAAGCGTAGCAAATATTGATTGCGCCACGGTTCAAAAACGGATCAACGCCGCCTTTATTGATGGCTCCGAATATCGCATGAGCCAATGCCGAGAGCATAACGAGCGCCAGCGCAAGAGCATCACCGCGCGGCGTGCCTGCGAGCGAGACGACCAGCTCACCCATGGTTACAGGTCACGCGGTCATCGTCCCATTGCCTTGCCTTCACGTCTTGGGTCAGCCGCACCAATCAGTTTTCCGTTCTTGATGAGAATGCCATGCAGGCCGGAATTGAGATCACGTACGTTCACCTCATGACCCAGCGCTTCCAAAGCACTGGCCTGATTTTCGCCGCCGATTTCAACATCCGTCGGGCCATTGCGGTTCGCGATGTGAGGCAATGAAAAAGCCGTGGCCGGGTCCATTTCCCAATCCAAAATCGCGACAAGACTTTCGGCGACATAATTGATAATTCGCGACCCTCCGGGTGATCCGATCAGTAAGTACGGCGCATTATCTTTCATGACGATGGTAGGAGCCATTGACGAACGGGGCCGCTTGCCGCCCTCAACGCGGTTAGCAATCGGACGTCCATTTGCGCTGGGCGCGCGCGAAAAATCGGTCAGCTCATTATTGAGCAAAAATCCACCGACCATCACGCGGCTACCAAAGCCGGTTTCAATAGTCGTGGTCATTGAGGCCGCATTGCCATAGCTGTCCCGCACCACGATGTGTGACGTGCCGGGACGTTCGGGGTCGGTATCAGGCGCGCGCAGGCTTGTCTCGCGCCAAGGTGGATTGCCTGACATGCCTTTTTCCATCACGGCCAGCGGATTAATACCTTGCGCCCGTGCCGTCATATAAGCGGGATCGAGCAACCCGCGCGTTGGGACGCTCACAAAATCGCTGTCGGCCATGTAAAGCGCGCGGTCCGCGTAGGCGAGCTTTGCGGCTTCAATAAACAAATGCCTGCCTTCGGCTTCGCGGCCCGTTGAGGGCGACAGACCCGGCATGTTGAAATGCTCGAGCAGCATCAGTATTTGCCCGACAGTCAATGCACCGGAAGAGGGTGGACCCATTCCGCAAACATCATACTCGCGATAGGGCGCACAGACCGGCGCACGCTCGATGACTTTATAAGAAGCAAGGTCATTGAGGGTTAGTTCACCGGCATTCGTTTTGGTTCTTACCGCCGCCACAATGTCTGCGGCTATTGCTCCGGTGTAGAAAGTCTTCGGACCAAATTGTGCGATCTTGTCGAGCGTATCTGCAAAAGCAGGATTACGCAGGAGCGTCCCTTCGGTCAGCGGTGCGCGGTTCTCATCAAAGAAATAGTCACGCGCCGCTGGAAAATCTGCCAATCCGCGCTCGCTCGCGCCGGCAATCGAAGCAGCAAGACGAGGTGAGACTTTAAAGCCCTGCTGCGCCAGTTTGATCGTTGGTTGAATGGGTTCAGCCCACTGGCGCTTGCCCCAGCGCTGATGTGCCTCGCCCAGCAACGCCAGCGTCCCCGGCACTCCAACAGACCGGCCTCCCTTAACGGCATCCCACCAACCGATAGGCTTGCCGTCTGTGCCGAGCCAATAGTCCGGTGTGGCGGATAGCGGCGCGGTTTCTCGGCCATCCAGCGTTGTTAGCTTTTTCGTCTTAGCATCCCAATAAACAAGAAAAGCGCCTCCGCCGATGCCGGAACTTTGCGGCTCGACAAGGTTCAACATCATCTGCACCGCGACAAGCGCATCTGCCGCCGTGCCGCCTTTGGTTAGAATGTCATAACCGGCTTGGGTCGCCAGCGGATTGGCGGCGGCGACCATAAAGTCATGGGCCTCGACCAATTCAGTCTTTGCGATTGAGAATGTATTTTCGGGCTGAACAGCTTCCTGCGCCAGTGCAGGCGTTACCAAGCACCCCAAAACTGCCAGTGTAGAAATGCGCATAGCCCCTCCAAATTTACGTGGGCCATTCAAGGCCCACATGCTGATGGAGCGGTTGTTATCCTATCGGTTGGAACTCGCCGCTCTCTGGATTGTAATGATGTAGTGTTCCTGAGGCGATGTCGAACCATGCGCCATGCAGAACAAGCTTTTCTTCTTCGACGGCCTTTTGAATAAACGGGAATGTCATCAAATTTTCCATTGAGACAACCACACCCGCCTGTTCGAAAGCCCGGAGGCGTGCCTCGGGATCACCGCCTTGCGGCACGCGGTCATAGGTCGGATCAAGCGACTTCATCCATGCGCCGATAAACTCGCCGCCAAGTTCGCTGCGGTTGGGGTCATCTTTCATTTCGACGAATGCTTTGACACCGCCGCATTGAGCGTGACCCAGTACGATCATATTGGTAATGCCGAGGCCCGTAATCGCGAACTCAATCGCGGCAGATGTCCCGTGATGCTCGTGCGAAGGCTTATAGGGTGGGGCCAGATTCGCCACGTTGCGCAGCATGAACAGCTCACCCGGTTCCGCACCAAACAACGAGATTGCATCGACACGGCTGTCACAGCACCCGATGACCATGGCACGCGGCCTTTGTCCTTCGGTTGCAAGTTTTTGATACCAAGCGCGGTTTTCATCATAGGTATTTGCGCGCCAACCCTTGTAACGCTCGATCAAATACTTTGGGAGAGAACGAATGGCTTTGGTCATTATGCAGCCTTTTTCAGCTTCGCAATAATTGTGTCGCCCATTTCTGTCGTGCCAACCAGCTTCATACCTTCCTGCATGATATCGCCGGTGCGATAGCCTTCTGCGAGAACCTCTTCGACGGCTTTCTCAACGGCATCCGCTGCATCGGGCATGTCATAGCTATAACGCAGTGCCATCGCATAACTGAGGATACAAGCGATCGGGTTTGCTTTGCCTTGCCCAGCAATATCGGGGGCAGAGCCGTGCACCGGCTCGTACATTGCTTTGCGCTTTCCATTTTCGTCTTCTGCGCCCAGCGAAGCCGATGGCAACATGCCCAGCGAGCCTGTCAGCATGGCCGCACAATCGGACAACAGATCACCGAACAGGTTGTCTGTGACGATCACATCAAACTGCTTTGGCTGACGCACTAACTGCATCGCGCAGTTATCGGCATACATATGGCTCAGTTCTACATCTGGGTAATCCGAAGCGAGCTTTGAGACCTCTTCGCGCCACAAGACACCCGATTCCATCACATTGGCTTTTTCGACTGAACAGAGCCTGCCGTCACGCTTTTGGGCCAGTTCAAAAGCCGCACGCGCAACGCGGATGATCTCGTGCGTGTCGTAGACTTGTGTATTCACACCGCGCCGCTCACCATTCGGTAAATCGCTGATTCCGCGCGGTTCACCGAAATACGTGCCGCCGGTCAGCTCGCGTACGATCATAATATCGAGACCCGCAACCAATTCACGCTTGAGCGATGACGCCTCTGCCAAGGCATCAAAACACATTGCGGGGCGCAAGTTAGCGAACAATTCCATTTCTTTGCGCAAACGCAGCAAGCCGCGTTCGGGTTTGATCGAAAAGTCGAGGTTATCCCATTTCGGTCCGCCAACAGCACCGAGCAGCACCGAATCAAAGTCGAATGCCTTTTTCATGGTGTCGTCGTGTAGGGGCTTGCCATGGGCATCAATGGCCGCGCCGCCAACCAGATCGGTCTCAGTCGTAAATGGCGTCCCGGATGCGCCGGAAACCCAATCGACTACGCGCTGTACCTCGACCATAACCTCAGCGCCGATCCCGTCACCGGGAAGAATAAGCATGGTAGGGGCGTTTGACATTGCGCGAGTCTCCGAAAAGCATTGAAATTTGGCGCAGGATTAGCGGATTGCGCCACGCGGGTAAAGCGGCAGCGCAAACCAAGCCGTAGCTTGCTTTTAGTAAGCGGCAATCACCGTAATCTCGACCTTGAACTTGGGAGCGGCGAGCTTTGCGTCGCCGCACGCGCGGGCAGGGGCATGGCCTTCAGGAACCCAAGCATCCCAAACGTCGTTCATCTCCTGAAAATCAGCCATATCATCAAGCCAGATGATTGCCTGAAGCAGGTTTTCCTTCGATGTTCCCGCTTCCGCAAGCAAGGCATCGACACAGGCAAGGCAATCACGGGTTTGATCCGTGACGGTGGCTCCTTCGCCGACTTGACCAGCGAGATAGACCGTCCCGTTATGTTTGACGATCTGACTCATGCGTTGTGTGGTTTTCGACCGTTCAATCATTGGCCCGTTCCTCCAGATGTAATGAGATTTCTAAAAAAACGCGATTTAGCTTCTCGTCAACCTGCCTTTGCCGGAGATTTATTCCGGTTAGGACGGCGACGTCGGTTCGGTTTTGCCCCTACCGGTTTTACTGGTCCGCCATCCGCCTGTTTTTTCGCAGGCCTCGGTTTGCCCTGAGCGGCTTTTGCGGGGCGATCCCGGCGCGGTGGGCGCTGTTGCTGCACGACTTTTGGTTTGCGGGCATTTTCAAGGTTTGGAGTTTTCAATCCCGCAACGCCTTCAGGGGTCGGCAGAACAGGGATATCGAGCTTTATGAGCCTTTGAATATCACGCAGGTAATATTGTTCATCCGGCTCACAAAAGCTGATTGCCAACCCGTCGCGTTCCGCCCGCGCCGTCCTGCCAATGCGGTGGACATAGACTTCCGGCACGTTGGGTAGTTCGAAATTAATCACAAGGCCGATACCTGGCACGTCGATTCCGCGCGCGGCAATATCAGTTGCGACCAGTACAGGGCATTTGCCAGCACGAAAGGCATCCAATGCTCGTTCACGCTGGTTTTGTGATTTGTTGCCGTGAATGGCCGCTGCGGCAAGATTGGACCCTTCAAGGCGGCGCACAACGCGATCCGCCCCGCGTTTGGTGCGGGTAAAGACAATGACTTGCTTGTCGCTATGCTTTTTGACCAAAGCAATAATTGCGGGGATTTTATTATCCGAGGTCACATGCATGACCCCCTGTTCGATCTTGTCAGCTGTCTTCGATACCGGAGCGACAGCGATTTCTTCCGGGTTGTGCAAGTGTTGCGCGGACAGAGCTTTGATCTCTTTTGGCATTGTTGCCGAGAACAGCAATGTCTGGCGCGTTTTCGGGCAAGCCGAGATGATCCGTTTGATCGCAGGCAAGAAACCAATATCAAGCATCTGATCCGCTTCATCTAGGATCAGCGTCTCGACATCATCGAACCGTAAGCAGTTCTGATCTGCCAAATCGAGCAAGCGTCCCGGCGTTGCCACCAATATATCGAGGCCGCGCTTGAGGGCGTTCTTTTGCTGGCGCATAGACACACCACCAACGACGCAGGCGGAGATAATGCTCAGTCCCTTGGAATAGGTACGAACAGACGCATGAATTTGTGCTGCCAATTCACGGGTTGGGGAAACGATCAACACGCGGATCGAACCGGGCCTAGTATGCGTTTGATTTTTGTTGAGACGCTGGATCAAAGGCAACGTGAAAGCCGCCGTCTTTCCTGTACCTGTCTGTGCAAGCCCGACAACATCGCGACCCGCGAGAATTGCGGGAATGGCCTTGGCTTGAATAGGGGTCGGCTTCTCGTAACCGGATTCAGTCAGGGTCTTCAGGATCAGCGCATCAAGGCCGAGGGTATCAAAGGACAAGGATATTCTCTTTTCAAAGTTTGGGCTTTACCGCGCGCACGACAAAATACGCCTACCGGCGTAGCTAGTTTGAGTGCGGGAGAGAAAACCCGGCAATTTTGGGTGCATTCCGTCGGATTACGCCGCCAAAATGCTCGAACGCAGAGCAATCCGCTCTGTTAATCACGATATGCTCATGCTGCACCTGCGAAGTCAAGGATTCAGCTGGATTGATTGCCGTTAAAGAAATTCATCTAGCATCAGATAGCCTTGGGCTTGCACTTTGGGTGGCGCAGAGCGTATGACCGCACTTCGCTCAGAAATGGAAAATGCGTCATGGGTATCAACAGCGAAAGCGATATGTCCGCCGACTTACAAATCGGGCCAACCACCACGGGCGGTGTTCGGATTTTTGTGAAAACAGATCAATTCGAAGTTCCGATGGATTTTGATCCTGATGAAGCGGAAGAAATTGCTGATGAGTTACGCAACGCGGCTGCATTGGCGCGCAAGCAGGGTAAAAAATCCCGAAAAAGTTAAGCGGAGTCATCGCTTCTATTTTGGCTGTCTCGCCAAAGTTTTTGTTTTTGCTTCGTACTAAACCTTGCTCGCTCATAGGCGAGTGGGTAGGGCCATTGATTTACATTAGTGTTTCGCGTTGGCGTGGATGATGCAGCGCTCCAGCTAACCGTGCGTATAATCTAGAGATAATACCGAATATAAAGTCACTTTGGTACGTTATCTTAATGAGAAATGCGTCGGCTTGCTGAGGAATTCCCATTTTGGGGCGTGCGCGTATGAACACTTCGGACCAGACATCGGTGGCTACGACAGACTCTGCCGCTATATGGGTATGGGACCCGGACCGTCTACGAATTGTTTGGGCGAATGAAGCGGGGCTGATCTTTTGGGGTGAACGGAGCCTGCTTGACCTCATAGAGCGCGATTTTGCGCCGTTCGACGAGGCGGTTTACGATTTTGGGGAACTCATTCGAGCGGTTTTAACCCGCAAATCCGGGCGGGTGCGCGCACGGATGGTTCTTGCCCCTGAAGGCAAACCGATCCGAGTGGATTGCCGAGCCGAGCACGTTACTCTTACAGATGGTCGCCCCGGCCTTCGCGTCGAAGCTGTGCGTGCGCCTGTTGGCGACGAAGCGGAAGTCGATCGCCTGCGCGAGATCATAGAGCGAACGCCTACCGCGATATCGCTCTTTGCGGAAGATGGTGGATTGCTCATGCAAAACGCCGCAGCCGAGCAAAGTTTTGGGCCGGAATTAGAAAGCCTGACACAGCGCTATGATGACAGGTCTGTAACGCGCGATGCTTTGCGGTCTTTGCTCGTGAATGGCTCTTATAGCCAAGCGGTTGATTTACAAACCCGCGTTGGCGTTCGCCGCCATCGCGTAACAATGCGGCGGATGCACGATCCTATGACCGGAGGGTTGGCTGCGATTGTTTTTTTTACCGATATCGCCGACCGGACTGAGTCGGTGGTAGCAGGCACAAATCCAGCCGTATCGGATGAAACAAAACTCCTATCGTCTTTGGGTGCTGGAGCCGTCGTTTTCGACGACGCGCTTAAATTGCTTTACGTAAATGAAACCGCGCAAGCTTTGTTAAACCTCTCGGACGAGCATCGTCAGGGCGGGATTGGCGCTCTGTTCTCAGATCAGCGTAAAGAAATTGCTGATGCTTTGACGGGTATTCGGGACGGTCAACTTGATAGTGCTGATTTGCGGCTCGTTATTTCTGATAAACAAGATAACGATCTGAAGCGTACTATTCGTATGGAAGTGCGCCGGGGTGATTGGCGCGGTGCTACGGCTTGGCTCGCAACATTGACCAATGCAGCCGATGAAACCGTACGCGCTTTGCCGTTGATACATTCGCTCGACGAAAAGGATCGTGCGCTGGATACCCTCGGGGTCGGCATCGTCACGCTCCGTAAGGATGGTGTTGTTGAATCTGTGAACTCTGCTGCTACAGTTTTGTTGGGTATCGAAGAGACGATGCTCTTGGGGCAAGCCTTTGATGCAGGTTTTGATGAAACGTCTGTCAGAGCATTTCGCGGCGCTCTAGCCAATCCAACAGAGAACGCAAAGCCGTTTTTGATGGAGCGGTCCCTCGAAAATGAAGACCGGATTTCCTCTTTGCGTGTTGTAATCAATCCACCAAGCTTAAGCATGGAGCAATCCACACGTACGCTTGCCTTCGCAGAGTTGAAAAATGGTGACGGCAGCAAGGGTGCGGCACGCTCAGAAGCGATTGCCAGAGCAAGCCACGAGCTGCGTACGCCATTGAATGCGATTATCGGCTTTACGCAAATTATGATAAATGACCCGGATGCGATCCGGTCGGAACCATATCGCGAATATTTAAAAGACATCCATGACAGCGGGCAATATATGGCGAGGCTTGTTCAGGATATGCTGGATATGCGCCGGATTGAAGCAGGAGCGCTTTCTCTTGATCTTGCGCCGGTAAACCTCGGCAATCTTATTCGCCGTATAGCCCGCGACCTCGATAGCGCTGCCCGTGCACGGGGAGTGACTATCACTGTTTCCCTGGACGAATTACTTCCTACAGTGACCGCTGACGCCCATACGTTACGCCAAGCACTCACGAACCTTATTGGGAATGCTGTAAAATTTACGACTGATGTGGTTCGTGTTTCGGCATCGACCCAAAGTTCGGGCGAGTTGATGATTGATGTACTCGATAATGGCGAGGGAATGACAGAAGAAGAAGTCGAGAATGCCTTGCAACCATATGCTCAAGGAAAGGGCAGTAGCCAAAAATTTGGAGGTGCTGGTATGGGCTTGCCGCTCGCGAAAGGATTTATTGAAGCAAATGGCGGTAATTTTGAAATCTTGTCGCGTAAATCTGAAGGAACGATAACCCGCATTACGTTTTCGCCAAGAACTCTTAATAAATAAAACCAATAGTAATAATATACTAAGTATTGAATTTTATTTATCGAAAAAACTATTTGTTAATTATGTAATCTATCAATTTGTTAAAGAGTGGCGAGTAATCTCTGATCATCTTAGCGGGACAGCTAAGAGTTTAAACAAACGGAGAGAGACTATGCGCAACTTCTTCAATGCTTTCGCAAAAGACGAGTCCGGTGCAACGGCTATCGAATACGGCCTGATCGCTGCACTTCTCAGCGTCGCAATCATCGGAACCATCGGTACGGTTCGTGATAACCTCGAGACCACCTACTCGACGATCGGTACTGAGCTCGCAACTGCGAACGGCTAATATTTGATTTTGAGTGGGGTACGTTTTTGCGTACCCCGCTCTATTTTCATCGAACGGGCCGCAGCTTAGGCTGCGGCCCGTTCGCGTATGGACTTCATGAAACGACCGGAATGTTTTCGAAAATTGTTAACCACGAAAGCATATTTAGATCGTTTTCTTCCCGCGTTTTCGAATAGGTAATCAGTTTCCGTTTACTCTGAAAGCGTCTTAGAATCTTGAACGGCGGAGACGCAAGAATGCTCATTTCGCTTCCACTTTATATTTTTCCACTCTGCATGTTGGCTGCTGCCGTTTCGGATGCTTGGAAATTTATTATTCCGAATATCGTTTCGCTCGTATTGATCCCTGCTTTTATCGCGGCGTTCGCTGTGTCGGGGCTGGGGTGGGAAGCGTTGCTGAATCATACCGTTACGGGTATTGGCATGCTGATCGTTGGGATGCTTTTCTGGCATCTTGGTTTCGCAGGTGGTGGCGATGCAAAACTGCTAGCCGCTGCTGCACTTTGGTTGGGTTGGCCTGTATATGGTCACGCGCTGATCGCCATCTCACTCTTCGGCGGTCTCATGGCGATTGTGTTCCTCGTTACGCGCAAACTTTTGAGATGGTATCCCCGTATTTCGATCAATATCCCATTCTTGGCGAGAATTGCAGCAACCACCGAACCGAAGCTTCCGTACGGAGTGGCTATCGCAGCCGGATCTCTTTACGTATTCCCCGAGAGCGCTTTGTTTAAAGCACTCATCGGTTAATCATTGCCAGCTCAAAGAAGCGAGTATTTTAAACCGAAACGACATCTTCGCCTTCTGCAGCTTCAATGCGGAAGGCGGCTGCCATTAAGGCTCTCGCGTAATCGGTTTGGGGATTCTCAAACACCGCTTCGCCGATACCTTCCTCGACAACCATACCATTTCGCATCACGATAACCCGGTGAGACAGTGCGCGGACCACCTTTAAATCGTGGCTGATAAAGACGTAGGCGAGCTTATAACGTACTTGCAGATCGCGCAGCAGATCGACAATCTGTGACTGAACCGACATATCCAGTGCTGAGGTTGGTTCGTCTAAAACAACCAATTTCGGTTTGAGTGCCATAGCGCGAGCAATAGAAATACGCTGGCGCTGCCCCCCTGAAAATTCATGTGGATAGCGATCCATCATATCAGGCTCGAGACCGACCTCGATCAGTGTATCGCCAATGACTTTTCGGCGATCTCCGGTCTCACCATCAATGCCATGAACTTGTAGACCTTCGGCGATGATCTGAGCGACTGACATGCGTGGAGACAAAGAGCCATAAGGGTCTTGAAAGACGACCTGCATATCACGCCGTAAAGGGCGCAATTTGCGCTGGTTCAGTTTTTGAATATCACGCCCGAGAAAAGCAATCCGTCCTTGCGAACTGATCAAGCGCACCAAGGCAAGGCCCAATGTCGTTTTGCCGGAGCCTGACTCCCCAACCACGCCGAGCGTTTCCCCCGCGCGCACTTGGCAGGATATATCCTGAACCGCCTTTACATGGCCAACGGTGCGCCGGAAAAAGCCTTGTTTGATCGGGAACCAAACCTTGACGTTTTCGCCCTCAATGACGGGTGCGCTGTTTGGATCGGGAATGGGTTGTGGTAGTCCCGTTGGCTCTGCGCTCAGCAGCATACGTGTGTAGTCATGCTCAGGCGCGGCGAACAGCTTCCAAGTCGGGCCGTGTTCAACGACCTCACCGTCTTTCATGACATAAACGCGGTCGGCAATCTTACGAACGATAGAAAGATCATGGGTGATGAACAACATCCCCATGCCCATCTCGCGTTTGAGATCAGCCAGCAATTCGAGAATCTGAGCCTGCACCGTCACATCAAGCGCGGTCGTCGGCTCATCGGCGATCAGCAGTTCGGGGCCATTTGCCAAGGCCATTGCGATCATGACGCGCTGGCGCTGGCCACCTGATAATTGGTGCGGATAAGCGCCGAGGCGCGTTTCAGGGTCGCGGATGCCAACTTGATGCATCAGTTTCAGCACCCGCTCGCGTGCGGCTTTACCGGTTACACCAGCATGAAGCTTCAGGCTTTCAGCAATTTGACGTTCGATGGTGTGCAGCGGGTTCAGGGCCGTCATTGGCTCCTGAAAAATCATCGAGATTTCATTGCCCCGCACGTGGAGCATTTTTTTCTTCGGGGCGTTTACCAGTTCATCCCCGCGATATTTTATCGACCCGCTCATATCAGCGGATTGTGCCAATAATTGCAGAACCGATAGCGCGGTGACGGATTTGCCGGACCCGGATTCGCCGACCAGAGCGACAGTCTCACCTTCATTGACGTGGATGCTCACGCCTTTAACGGCGGGGTTCAGTTCAGATTTGCTCCAGAACCCAACCTTTAGATTGTTGATGTCGAGGATTGGAACGCCTGATTGTGCCGCTTCGGTCATTTAAATGTCTTCCGCGGATCAAAGGCGTCGCGCACACCCTCAAAGATAAACACTAGCAGCGACAGCATAACTGCCAGCACGACGAATGCAGTAAAGCCCAGCCATGGCGCTTGTAAATTATTTTGTCCCTGCAAAGCCAGTTCGCCCAATGACGGCGAACCGGGCGGCAGACCAAAGCCGAGAAAATCGAGTGCAGCCAGCGAGCTGATTGCGCCGGTTAGCACAAAAGGAAGCATCGTCAGCGTTGCGACCATGGCGTTGGGCAACAGGTGCTTAAACATAATTTTTCCGTTCGACACCCCAAGCGCACGCGCGGCCTGAACATATTCAAAGTTTCGGGCACGTAGGAATTCCGCACGCACAACACCCACCAACGCAGGCCATGAGAAGAACGCCAAAATCCCCAGCAAGACCCAAAAGCTCGGTTCAATAATTGCCGCGATAATGATGATGATGAAAAGGACCGGAATTGAGGTCCATATCTCAATCACGCGCTGGAAGATAAGGTCAGTCCATCCGCCGAAATATCCCTGAATAGCGCCTGCGGCAATACCGACGATGCTTGTTACCAACGTAAGGGCCAGACCGAACAGGACAGAGACTCTAAACCCGTACAGCAGCCGCGCGGTGACATCGCGTGCCTGATCATCCGTGCCTAGCCAGTTTCGCGCGCCGGGCGGCGAGGGCGAGGGCTGTGCCTCGTAAACGATGGTGTCATAGGAATAAGGGATCAGCGGCCAAATCGTCCAACCACCTTCTTCTTGGATCAGTTCTTCGATGAACGGGTCGGTGTAGTCCGCCTCGGTTTCGAAATCGCCCCCGAAGGTAGTCTCGGGGTAGAAATCTTTGATCGGTGTGAAATACTCGCCCTTATAGCTGATCAACAAAGGCTTATCGTTCGCGATCAACGGTGAGAGCAGGGACAACACAAACAGAACTGTGAAAATCCAAAACGACCAACGGGCGCGTTTGTTTGCGCGGAAGTTATCGAGGCGGCGCTGTTGCAGCGGATCGAGCTTAAACATTTTAAGCCTCCCGCTTTTCGAAATCGATGCGGGGGTCAATCCAGACATACATGAGGTCCGAGATAATCCCGACAACCAGTCCCAAGAGCGAGAACATAAATAACGTCCCGAACACAACCGGATAATCCCGTTCGATAATCGCGTTATACCCAAGCAAGCCAAGCCCATCGAGGCTGAAGATCGTTTCGATCAACAGTGATCCGGCAAAGAACACGCTGATAAAGACTGCTGGGAATCCAGCGATGATGATCATCATCGCATTGCGGAACACATGTCCGAACATCACTTGTCGTTCGTTCAGACCTTTCGCTTGAGCTGTCAAAACGTATTGCTTGTTGATCTCATCAAGGAAGGAGTTTTTCGTCAGCAATGTGAGGGTGGCAAATGCGCCGATCACCATTGCTGAAACCGGCAAGACGAGATGCCAGAGGTAATCGCCCCACCATCCAAGGCTGACGACACCTTCCCAGAAAGTCATGCCGCTATATTCTTCGGAATGAAGCCCGCGCAAGGGGAACCATTGGAAATAAGATCCACCGGCAAAGAGAACGCGCAACATCACTGCGAATAAAAACGCGGGGATTGCATAGCCGATAATAATTATCGCCGAGGTGATCGTATCGAATGTGGACCCTTCCCGAACGGCTTTGCGCACTCCCATCGGGATGGAAATCAGATAGGCGATTAGGGTTGTCCAAAGACCGAGAGAGATCGAGACCGGCATTTTTTCGAGGATAAGGTCGATCACGCTGACCGAGCGGAAATAGCTCTCACCAAAATCAAAGCTGAGGTAATCGCCCATCATATTGATAAAGCGCTTGAAGACAGGAACGGATACTTTGCTGCACTCAGCGACGGACAAGTCAGGTTCGCCCTCATAGCCCGGCTCGCAGACGATCTTGACTTTGCACTCGTCAACACTTGGAGAGCGCTTGCCTTCGTAACCGGGTTCGCAGATCAGTTCGACAAACCCGAACTGTGCTTCCATTTCCGCGATAAATTCAGGGTCCAACCCTTGCGCGCCGCGATATTTTGAATCGCCGCTGCTGCCGGTGGCTTTGGTGTCGGCTCCGCCGCCGGTGAACCGGTCCGTCGCGTTGCTGCCAAGGCCGCTTAACTCGGCAATCTGTTGTTCAACGGGACCGCCGGGCGCAAATTGGATCACCGCAAAGCTGATGCCCATGATGCCGATGAGTGTCGGGATGATCAGCAACAAGCGCCGTAGAATATAAGCGCCCATCTAGTGCCCCTTTTTCGGGGGCAGAGCATCAAGTGTCATTACTTCGCCCACCAAGTTTCTAAAATTCCACGCGCATAGGCCGGTTTTATCTTCGGACGCTCAAAGCGGTCCCACCATGCCAATGTATGCGATGCTTTTGACCATTGCGGAACCCAATAACGACCATCCCGCAAAACGCGATCAAGCGCGCGTAGCGCCGTTTCCATATCATCGCGGTTATCGGCGGCAATCACGGTTTCAATCAAAGAGTCGACAATAGGGTCTTTGATACCGGCCAGATTAAAGCTGCCGTCACTATCCGCAGCCTCGCTGCTGAAAAAGTTAAACAGCTCCGGTCCCGGCGTTAGCGACAGGCTAAAGCGGGCCGTCACAATATCGAAATCAAAGGCCTCCACGCGCCGCTGATATTGCGGGCGATCCACTTCACGCATTCTCGCATCAATGCCGAGTTTCTTGATGTTTTCGATATAGGGGCCGGTAATCCGCGCGAATGAGCTGGAATCGTCGAGAAATTCGATCTCGAAGCGCTCGCCGTCTTTGACGCGTTTGCCCTCGACCAATTTCCAACCCGCATCATCGAGCAGCTTCATGGCTTTGCGCAGGTTTCGCCGGTTGCGCCCTGTGCCATCGGTTTTAGGCGGAATATAAGCACCGCCAAAAATACGGTTATTCACAGTCTCGCGGAACGGTTCGAGCAGCTTGGCTTCGCCGTCGGTCGGCTCGCCTTTTGCCTCGAATGGGGCATTCTCGAAGAAACTGTCGGTCCGATTATAAAGATCGTAAAACAGCGTTTTATTTGACCATTCAAAATCAAAAGCCAGCCCGATCGCTTCTCGCACACGGGGGTCGGCAAACTTATCCCGCCGTGTATTGAACCAATATCCTTGCGTCCCGGCGGGGCGTTCATCTGGGATCGTGTCTTTGACGACATCGCCGTTTTTCAGAGCAGGAAAATCATAGCGCGTACCCCAAAACTTTGACGAAAACTCTTCGCGCAAATCGACCTTCCCGGCGGTCAACGCTTCGAAGGCAGCTTCTTGATCGCGGAAATATTCGAATGTGATCTTGTCAAAGTTCCAGCGGCCAATATTGACGGGCAAATCTTTGCCCCAATAATCTTCGCGCCGCTCGTAAGTAATCGACAGGTTGCGATCAATCTTCCCGACTTTATACGGTCCCGAAGATAAGGGGATATCGAGGCTGGATTCAGTGAAATCATTATCCGAATAATATGCCTTGGAAAAGATGGGCAATGTTGCCACCACCATCGGCAAATCGCGCTTCGGAGCGTCTTCGCGGAAGGTGTATTTCACCCGATCCGCTGATAAAGCCTCAGCCTTTTCAATATCTCGTAGGGATAACCGATAGGCCGGATGGCCCTTGTCTTTTAACAGTTCGAACGAGTATGCGACGTCCTCGGCTGTAATCGGCGATCCATCGGTAAAGGCCGCCTTTTCATGCAGTTGAAATATGATCCACTCACCGCCGGGAATGAATTCAGCATGGGTCGCCACGAGTGGATATACCGCATCCGGTTCGTCATGGGCGGGGACCATTAGACGGTCAAAAATCAGATTGTAAGGGTCCGTTACCCCATCCGCCGGATCACCTTTCAGGATATACCCGTTCAGGCTGTCAAAGGTTTGCCCGGATAAGATCGAAATCGTGCGGATTGACCCACCCTTGGGCGCGTCAGGATTCACATAATCGAAATGCTTGAAATCCCGATCATATTTTAGATCACCGAACGCCGATAACCCATATTGGGTTTGAACGGCGTCGGCAAAAGCGGCTGGCGAAAAAGCGAGAACAGCGGCGATCAGTGCCGCTCCAGCGCCTCTCATGTTTCAACCTCCGCAGACCACCATACCTCTGGAAACCCGATATTATGCGACGGCGTGGGATCAGGTTTCGTGACTTTCTTATGCCACCATGCCACGCGCTCGGTTGGGGTGTAGAGTTCAAGGATGCCGTAATGCCCCCAGAGCAACACACGATCCAGCGCGCGGGAATAGGCCGCTAGATCATCGCGGTTCTCGGCAAAGATCAGCCCTTCGATCAACGCGTCAATAACAGGATCTTTTACCCCTGATGAATTGCGGCTTCCTGCGGCATCTGCGGCTTTACTGCCCCAGAAATTACGTTGCTCATTCCCCGGGGAAGCGGAGTTGCCCACACCGCCCACGACCATATCGAAGTCATGTTCCTGAAAGCGTTGCGTATATTGCGCACTGTCGATTAAGCGGAGCTTCGTAACAACACCGAGCCGGTCGAGTGATTTCAGATATGGCGCAATAACGCGCTCTTGCTGGGCGGAAGCATAGAGAAACTCAATCTCAAAAGGCTGTCCGTCTTCATCGACAAGTTTTCCGTCTTTTACAGACCAGCCCGCCTCTGTGAGCAATTTCTTTGCCCGGCGAAGTACACGGCGATCCCCGCGACCAGAGCCATCTGTGATCGGCATTTTAAATGGTTCTTCGAATATCTTAGCGGGAAGAGCATCGCGATGTTCTTCGAGAATTTCCAATTCACGCCCTTCAGGAAGTCCCGAGGACATCAAGTCAGAGGTTCCTTGAAAGTAACTTGTCGGGCGGGCATATTGCCCATAGAAAATCGCTTTGTTCGTCCATTCAAAATCGAACATGAGCGCCAGTGCTTCGCGCACGCGCACATCGCTAAATTTTTTCCGCCGTGTATTAAAAACAAACGTCTGCGAGCGTTTTGGTCCGTCGGTGACGATCTCCTCTTTCAGGACATCGCCCTTTTCTACAGCAGGAAAATCATAACGGGTTGCCCAGTTGATCGAGCTGTTTTCTGCGCGGTGATCCAGTTTGCCCGCTTTGAAGGCTTCAAAGGCGGCGTTGGGATCTTTGTAATACTCGTAGCGCAGTTTATCGAAGTTGTTCAGGCCGACATTAACCGGCAGGTCTTTGCCCCAATACTCGGCGGCACGGTTATATTCGATATGACGGCCTGCTTCGAAATTACCGATTTCATACGGACCTGATCCGAGCGGCTTTTCCAGTGAGGATTTTGTAAAGTCGCGATCTTTCCAGTAGTGCATAGGCAAGACGACGAGTTGCCCCATGATATGCGGTAATTCGCGGTTGTTCTTCTCGTCAAAAGTAAAGCGCACGATATTGTCGCCCGCATCTTCGGCGTTTTCCACATTGGCATAATAAAGCCGGTATCCGGGTATGGCTTTGGTGATCAGCAGGTTAAATGTGAAAACCACATCTTCTGGTGTGACCGGTGTTCCATCATGCCATGTCGCGTTGTCTCTTATTTTGAAAGCAACGGAGGAGAAATCTTTCGGATGTTCGATCCACTCTGCCAATAGGCCGTATTCGGTCGAACTGGCATCCAGTGAAGGCGTCATCAGCGTATCGTAAATCCGGCCAACACCTATCGCTGAATTGCCTTTAACGATGAAGGGGTTAAAGCTGTCGAACGTGCCAATAGCGGCAATTCGTGCAGTCCCGCCTTTGGGTGCTTTTGGATTGGCGTAATCGAAATGCTTGAAGTCAGGGCCGTAATTGAGATCACCGACGAGCGTTGCCCCGTGTGATCGGTGTAGATCCTCTTTTGCGAAACCAAGATTTGGCCACCCAATTTGTGCGGTCGTCGCTGCACCGCCAGCCAGAAGAAGCTGTGTTGCCTGTCGCCTGTCGAGGGTCATCCGCTCATCTCCTGCGTTCTTTTACGTCGTAATATCCTGCCCATGCGCGAAGATGCAATGATTATGGTCTGCTTCCGCTATCGCAAGATCTTGATAGTGCACCGGTAAGGAACGGCAAAAGAATGGCATTGATGGTTACTGAATCAATAACAGGAACAAAAAAGCCGCCCAATGGGGCGGCTCATGTCTCTAACAAGAAGAAATTCGGTCTGTTTATTCAGCCGGTAACGGAATTGGCGTACCGCTTTGCTCGTTGAGCCAAGCCATTAAGTTTGCACGGGCTGCGTCTTTCTTGAGGCCGCTATAGGCCATCTTGGTTCCGGTAGCGAAGCCTTTAGGATTTAAGAGAAACGCATTCAATGCGTCCCAATCCCATGCGCCTTCTTTTTCGGAGAGAGCACCGGAATAACCGAAACCGTCTACACTGGCGATGTCACGACCGACAATGCCCCAAAGGTTCGGACCTTGTTTCGAGCCTTTGCCTTCAGCAGCGTTATGGCAACCGGCGCAGGATTTAAACGTCTTCTTACCAGCAGCCGAATCTGCGTTCGCCAAGAGAGTCGCGACCGAAACCGCCTCTTCAGCTTCGGATTCTTCGGCCTCGGCAACCTCAATAGCGTAAGCAGGTTTGTCGAGATGGTCCATCGAAACGATGCCATGCGACACTTCAGTTAATCCGACAAAAGCGAGCATAGCCGCGCATCCGACGCCTACGATCTTGCTGAGTTCCAACTCGTCCATCGAAAATCCTTATAGCGAGCGATGCCAAAAATCGGGCATGTCGCATCCATCTACTGCAATCGGCGGCGTTTTAGCGGTTTCACACCCTCGCCTGCAAGCATATAAGCGATGGAATTCAATTAAACTCCTTAACGAGAGAGATCATGCGTCAAGAAACCGCGTCGAACCCACCTTCCGATTCCGCTGATGCCGGAAAGCGCATCGCGTTTCAGGGTGAAAATGGCGCGTTTTCGCATCAGGCGTGTTCAGAGGTCTTTCCAGATATGGAGCCTGTGCCTTGCCCGACTTTTGAGGAAGCAATTGCAACAGTCCGACATGGCGATGCACGCCTTGCTATGTTGCCGGTTGAAAATTCGCTTTATGGTCGTGTTGCAGACATCCACCATCTTTTACCCGAGTCGGGTCTCTACGTGATCGGCGAATACTTTCTGCCAATCCGAATGCAGCTTTTAGGGTTGCCGGATGCAGCGCTGGCGGACGTAAAGACGGCTGAGAGCCTGAACGTCGCTCTGGGTCAGGTGCGTAAATTTCTCAATGAGCATAGTATTCGTGCTGTAGCGGGGCCGGATACTGCTGGTTCCGCGCGCTTGGTTGCCGAGGCGAAAGACCCCTCGCGTGCGGCTGTTGCCTCGACCCTTGCCGGAGAAGTCTATGGGTTGAAGACACTCGCCTCCGATATTGAAGATGCCGCCCATAATACGACGCGCTTCCTTGTCTGTTCGCGGGTCAAAGTAGAGGCGGAACCCGGAACGCCTGCGCTGACCAGCATTGTTTTCCGTGTCAGAAACCTGCCCGCGTCCCTTTATAAAGCGATGGGAGGTTTCGCGACCAATGGTGTGAATATGGTGCGGCTGGAAAGTTATATGCTTGGCGGTTCGTTTACGGCGACCCAGTTCATCGCGGATATTGATGGTCACCCGGAAGACCCTCCCGTCGCCAGAGCGCTCGAAGAGTTGGGTTACTTCACGGATTACGTCAAAATCCTCGGCGTTTATCCGCCGAATGATTTCCGGCGAAAGCACACGTCATCCTAGTCGGCGTTCGGCCTTTTTGAGCCGCTTGGCAAGCGCGTCCACGAGATCACCCATTTCGGGCTGCGAGAGCATCTTTCGGGCGCGCTTAATGCCGACAAGTTTTCTTTTGCGTTGGGCTTTTTCAGGAAAGTTCTTGTGGAATTTTGAAATCTTTAGCGGATAAAGCGCCACATCGGTTTGCCAAGCATCCTCGCCGCGTACTTTGAGCGACAGATAGCGCCCGAGCGGTTTACGGTCGACCGTGCCCGATACGCCGGTTTCTTCATAGGCTTCTTGTTCCGCAGCTTTCCACTCTTTGGATTTTCCCATTGATCCTTTCGGGAAAACCCAGCGTCCTGTCCGGCGGGATGTCACAATCATGACCTTGAGTTTGCCGTTCTCATAGCGATATGGGAGAGCCGCCGCTTGAGGTTGGATGCGGTCTGAGGTTGGCTCGATTGGGCCATCAACGGCTTTGACAGCCTGTTTTGCTTCTTTCATTCGCATTACTATTCTTTTCGCGTCTCGTTGCGCTTGGTGTCATGGAATATTTCGGATGTTTCTAAATCACGCTTCACGCTAATGACTGCGTTAATGTGCCTCTTTTACATCGAGGGATGTTGGCGATTTAGAAAAATCTGCTGATACTCGTAGCGCGGATATTTGCCTGTTATTTTTCCAATGGTTACTCGCCGAGTTCGTGTTTTGCAACTTGAACCGTGCTTAATGCCCTTAAATCTGGAATTTTGAGTGAAAATTCCTCGGTTTTCTGTTTCGAAATGTGTGTGCAAACTTGAAGCCATATGATTGGCCGCTTGAAAGAAGAACTGTGGGGATGATCTCGAAACAGCGGATGGTAACCGGCATTGTAGCCGTGATTGGTGCTGCAATATTTGTTGCGCTTAATTTGCCACTGCCTTTCCTGCTTGGACCAATGTTCGCGTGTTTGATCGCCGCATTGATGTCTGCGCCATTGAGTGGATTTGGGATCGCTGGTGATGCGACGCGGACGATCCTGGGTGTCGCGGTTGGCGGGTCGATCAAGCCAGAACTCTTTGATCGTATGGATGAGATGGCGTTCAGTCTCGCTTTAACGCCTCTTTTTGTCGTGACCATTGGTTTGATTGGTTATCCGTATTTTCGAAAGGTCTGCGGGTTTTCAAAACCAACCGCATACTTCTCTGCGATGCCGGGCGGCTTGCAAGACATGATCGTCTTTGGCGAAGAAGCTGGCGCTGATGTGCGTGCCTTGACGTTGGTTCATGCGACCCGGGTTCTCGTCATCGTCTCGCTCGCGCCGTTTCTGATGGCGAGCGTTTACGGTGTCTCTGTGGCGGGACAAGCACCGCCGGGCATCCCGATTGCCCAAACGTCGCTTTCCCAAGGGGTAATCATGGTGGTGTGCGCTTTGGTGGGCTGGTTGGGTGGTAAGCGCATTGGCCTTTTCGGTGCGTCGATTGTTGGGCCTTTGATTTTGGCAGGAGCGGCCAGCCTCACAGGATTGTTGCAACAAAGACCGCCGATGGAGGCAATCATTGTTGCGCAAGTATTCATTGGTGCAGGTGTGGGCGTAAAATATCTGGGCGCGACTTTGCGAGAGTTGCGAAGCACTGTCGTCGCGTCTCTCGGGTTTTGTATTTTACTTGCGGCTATCGCTTTTGTTTTCGAGAGCATCGTCTCTGCGATTGGCCTGGTTCCACCACTTGAAGCATTCTTGTCCTTCGCGCCGGGAGGACAAGCTGAAATGGCGCTGCTTGCTATGGCTGCGGGAGCAGATGTGGCGTTTGTTGTCGCGCATCATCTTGTCAGGATCATCACCGTTATACTGGGTGCGCCGCTCGTGGCGCAGCGGCTGTCGTAACGATGCCTTCAATCTAAGAACCGAGTTTCTTTGGGGCGGTCGAACCGGTGGTTCTACCTAAGATACAGCCTCGATTAATCCGTCTTTTGATTAATTTCGCGGCGAATCGTATTGATCCAAGCCGCAACCAATGCTGGCAACAAAGCCGCACCATCGCGTTGATAAGTGTCAATTTGGCTTTGTGTGACAGGCATTTAGGGTTCTCACCTTGCGTTCAGCGCACAAAATATCCAACTACACCTAAGGGGCAATTGAAAGGAACGCTTGTAGACATATCCGTTGTTAAGCGGCATTGTCCCGGCGTTTTGCGATCATCAAGTCGATGATTGATGTAGAGAGGACGAGATTATGAGCTGGATGGGAACACTCGCCAAGGTTGGCATGGGAGTCATGGTCGCCAAGGGCGTCGGGAGAATGGTCCAGGGTGGAGGTCAGGGCGGTGCTGGCGGTGGCCTCGGCGGAATGCTTGGCGGCATGATGGGCGGCCAAGGCGGAGCTGGCGGCGGCGGTTTGGGCGGAATGCTCGGCGGCATGATGGGTGGCCAAGGCGGAGCCGGTGGCGGCCTCGGCGGAATGCTCGGCGGCGCTATGGGCGGTGGTCAACAGCGCGGCGGTGGCATCGGTGATGTTCTCGGCGGCCTGATGGGCGGCGGCGCAGCGGCTGGCGGCTTGGGAAGTATCCTTGCTGGTCGCGGCGGTAACGGCGCACAGCAAAGCGGTGGCCTCGGTGGTTTGCTCGATAGTCTTGGCGGCGGCGCGCCACAAGGCGGTGCAGGTGCTCCCCCTCAACCACAACAAGGTGGTTTCGGCGGCGCGCTTAACTCGGCATTTGAAAACTTCGGCGAGCCGGAGCAAGCCCCAACCCAGTCTCAGGAAGATGCTGCAAAAGTCATGCTTCGTGCGATGCTAAGCGCGGCAAAATCTGACGGCCAGATTGATGACAATGAGAAAGAAAAAATTCTCGGTCATCTCGGCGATATTTCTCAGGATGAAATGCAGTTCGTTCGCGAAGAACTATCTTCACCGATTGATGTTGAAGGGCTGGTTCGTGACATTCCGCAAGGCATGGAACAGCAGGCTTACCTGATGTCCGTTATGGCTATTGATCTCGATTCCGCAGAAGAAGCGCGTTATCTCGACGGCCTCGCTAAGTCGCTCGGGATTGATCCGCAGACGTGCAATGCGATCCATGATCAGCTCGGCGCACCTAAACTTTATACCTGATCTTACTGCGCCGGGGGACAGTCCTCCGGCGCTTTTCCCGTCCCGCCAAGCCCGCCATCGGTTGTACCCTTTTCAGGGGCTATGGCGCAGTTGGGTTCGATAGGAACGGGAGCCGGCGGTGGTGCAGCGCATCCGGCGAGAACGGCAACAGCCGTTGCGATCAAAAGCAAACGTGTCATGGCGTTGTCGTACTCTCATTTTTCTCAACATAGATGAACGCGCCACAGCGGAAACGTGTAGGACCGCCTCCGGCTTTTGCGTCCTGTTTTTGTAAGGTCAGCGCTTCGGCGTTTAGTTCTTGAAGCACTTCTTGCTGGCGTTGCCGCGCGAGGGCTTCGAGTTTTGTTATCGAGGCTTCTGATAGTTGATTGTAATGGACGGCACGCTCGAAAAAGGGTGCGGATTGTTCGGTCAGATTGGCGGTTGCCGCCTCCGCATGATCTCCAAGATTAGCGCCAAAGTATCCGAGTTTTTCTTCGTCTCCTACTGGCAGATAACTGTTGGTAGTCAGAGAGACTTTTTCACCGTCGAGCGTTACCGCGCCTTGGCGTTCCAGCTCATCCAACAAAGTACGCGGGTGCATGTCGCGGCTGATCGAGGCAACGAGCGCTTCAAAACTTAAGCCGCTGCCCGCACGATCCAGCGTGATTGGGGCGCCGCTTTTGTCGAGCCATGCCGGATCAGTTGTCCAGCGGGCAATAACGCGGGGCAAAGCGCCTGCACTTTCGGGGGGGTGCAGTGTTTCTTGCTCTCGATACGCGCGAACATCGCGGCGTTGCAGGCCGGTCAGTAGGCTAATCCGGCTGTCGGTCATCCGTTTGCCCTCCAACCCGAAATCCGCTTCGGCCCTTGCAACGAAGACCGATTTCAGCAGATCGGAAAGCTCAGGAAACGCCATTCCCCGCGCGATTGCTAGTCGCACGAGCGGGTTGAGAATACGTCTGAGGGCAGCAGAAAATTCCATAAATGTGCTTTTCGCACATTTTTCCTTGACGTCAAGTTTCATTTCTAATAAATGTGCAAAATACACATTTTTGGAGA